>DMSQ01000032.1 GCA_003457135.1 Prolixibacteraceae bacterium | reverse complement strand
TATTTTAAGTGGACAGTCATGATAATCCATAATGAATTATTGCAATACTGACCATTTTCATCATAAATAAAGCAAGGTTTTACCTGCATTACTTGGTACATTATTTTGGGTGATTCAAATTCATGGTAATAGTCGCAAGCTCTCAATTCCCACCAAAAATCTCCCATATCTGTTCTTATCTCAGCCTTCTCTTTAAAAGGAAATAAATGTCGGGCTATAGCGGGATAATTTTTCTCAAACCATTCCCAAGCAACTCCAGGATGCATATTCCCATATCTTGGAACAGGTTCTGCAATAAAGTTAGGATTGTCAGGTGATAAATTCCTTTTGATGGTAAATCCTTTGAGAATTAAGATCAACCAATTATCGGCTGTTGAACTCGCATAAGGCTTAATATTTCTCCCAAGCAAAAACGGTTTTATTAATTCTTCTGAATTCTTATCTTCTTCAATTAATCGTTCTTTGGTTTCTGTATTAACTAAAAAAGCTTCAGTAAGTCCTGTTAAAATTCCCCGATAGGAACTTCCACTAACATAATCTGAAAGACTAATTGACAGAGGTTTTAATCTTGATAATAACATTTGTTCTAAACCGGAAGAAATAACCCAGTTTTCATCTGAAAAGTCAGAAAGGCTCATTTCATTAGTATTCGAATTTACATAGCCTTCAAATTCCTTGTCGAATTGTAAGGTTTTAACAATAGTAGAATTGAAAGTGCTAACTGATTTTTCTTTTATTGCAACTAAAATACAAGGATAGGTCGTAACCCCACCAAATACTTGCAAATCGCCGAAATCAATAACAGAAAGCAGACGATTATTTAGCAAAAATGAACGTAAAGGTTTACCATAGCCAGCTTGCATCCATTTATTAGGCATTATGAAACTAAAATGCCCTTTAGGTTTAAGTATTTGAAAACCCTTTTCAACAAAGAATACATATAAATCGGCTGTTCCAGAGTATGTATTATAATTATCTCTCAAAAAGCTTTTTTGATCTTTAATTTCTTCCTGTCTTATATACGGTGGATTTCCAATCACCACATCAAAACCCTCGAATTCTCCTTTATTATTAAGCACTTCAGGAAATTCGAAACGCCATTCGAAAGCGTTTTTATAAACCACATTGTTTTCAATGGTTTCTTTTTCGGCTTCCAGTTTAGCCAGTTTTTGAGCAGCCTTCTCCAATTTTTCTTTTAACTCTTTGGGTATTTTTTCGCCCCATTGCTGTTTGGTGTTCAAGTCGGCCATCACATTATCCAATTCGCCCCGGGCTTTGGCAATTTTTGCTTTGAACGGGTCGTCGATGTTCGACCGGAAATCGCTTTTAATTGTGTCGATGATTTTTTGCAGGCCGCGTTTTACTTCTCGGTTTTTTTCGTTTTTATAATCGTTAACAAAACCACGATAGGCTTTAATGTCGTACTTAATACTTCTCAGTGCTTTGCTCAAGTCGGCATCAATGGCAAAGCGGCTCACCAAACTGTTACCGCATTTAATGTTGATGTCGATATTGGGAAGCGTTTCCAATTCGGTAAAGTCGGTTTCTTCTTTGTAGTAGGCGTTTTTCAGCAATTCAATCCATAAACGCAAACGGCAAATTTTTACAGAGTTTGGATTAATATCAACCCCAAACAAACAGTTTTCGATAATTTGTTGCTTCTCGTGGAAAAGTGTTTTTTGCATGCGCTGCATTTCTTTGTTCAATGGTTTGCCATTTTGCACCTTGTATTCCAGAATATCGCCATTTTGGTTGGTAATAATTAGTTCGTCGTTTACAATTTCAATTTCGTAACTGCCAATGCTATTGCCTTGCGCATCGGCCAAAATTCCCAACTCGGCCTTAATGCTGATAATTTCGTTTAGCGACGAAACCAGAAAATGCCCCGAACCTACCGCAGGGTCGCAAATGCGCAGCGAATTAATTATTTCGTTGGCGTTTAAAATCTCCTGAGTTTTGTACAGCCGCGAAGTGTAGTTACGAACATCTTCAAAGGTGTCGAAGATTTTTTCTCCCTCTCCTTTGGAGAGGGTTGGGGTGAGGCTTTCGTTAAACTTTTCGACCACGGCCAGCCGGATTGACTGCTTGCACATATACATGGTAATAAAGCCGGGAGTAAAAATAGAACCATCCTTATACCCGTTGATTTTTTCGAACACCTTGCCCAAAACTGAGGCATTGATTAATGGCTTGTTATCCTCCTGAATCTCATCCGTTCCTTCGCTTGCAAAGTCATATGCTGCCAGGAACCGGAAAAGGTAATCAAGTGTGGGAAGTTTATCAGCCTTCTTTTTGATGTCTTTTAAAATGGTTGTTTTAATCAGTTCGAGTAGTCCGGCATCGTCGAGCGCGTTTATTTTCAGGATTTGGTCTTCCAATTCGCTGATTTCGAAAAGCGAGCTGTTCAGGTACGGAACCCGGCTGTATTTGTCTTTTATCGCCTCGGTACGTTCGCCCAGATTTACCGCCAGCACTTTGTGGAAAAGCTTAAACAGTTCGTCGAAATCGTGGATGGTTTCTGTATTTAGAAAACAAAACGCTTTATTTCCCTGATGGTATGTAACCAACTGGCCTTCCAATAATTTAAGAAACAAAATGCGGTTTATCCAGGTAATGCAAAGTTCTAAGGCCACATTAAAGATTCGTTCCTCTCTGGTTGTTCCGTAGGCTGATTGGTCGGGCAGCCGATGCAAAACGTCCTCGGTATTGATAGCATCAATAGTGGTTTCAAGTAATGACGCAGCATTTCGGTTTTCTTTCTTTCGCCTGATGATATTTTTTGACCCTTCCTTGGCTTCTTCGAGTCCGATAATATGCAGCAATTCCTTATAAAACCTTTCGTTTAGTGAATTACTGTCGTTGGGTGTGGCAATTTTCAGCAAATGCTGAGGCGAAAGAATTTTAAATAACGAACTTAATTCCCGGTCGTCTTCTTTCTTATTGTTCCTTAAAATAGTGTCGTATTTACGAATATCGAAGTAAATGCAAGGTATTTCTATATCGGTTTTTTGAATAATTTTTGCAATCTCCTCATAAAAAAATGGGTTGTCCTTTTTGTCGTTGAGCTTTGTTTCGTAGAGTTTCCTGATTTGAGTATTACGGTAAATGTGTTTATCAAACTGGTTGGCATCAATGATATACCATTCGTTGATATTGGTTATTACCAACTGTTTAAGCTGGATATTTCCGGCTTTATTCCGTTCGTCGAGGTAATACAGAATTAATTCGTGAAGGGCTTTTTTGTTTGGGTTTTCAGCCGAAACCATTTCATTCAGATTGTTTGGGCGTTTAGCTTCAATAATTACCCCAACTTCGCTATCGGTACTTTTACCCAAATGGATTACCAAATCCTTTTTGTCTTTGGTATTTATGGCATTGATGTCTTTGTAATAAGTGTCGCGTAGAAAGTCGCGAAGGTCGTTTTTAAGGTGTTCTTCGCTTTCGTCCGTTGGACGCTTTTCAATCGTACTAATCTTGTCGAGCAAATCAATAAGGTGAATCTTAAATGCATCAATATCGCTTCTCAGCGGTTTTTGCTTTATAAATGGTTTGAGCGCTTTTTTGGGTGATTGGATTACTAATTTCATCGAATTGGTATGTCTTATTGGTGTTGCTAATTTATGATATTTAAACGCTAATTCGAAAGATTTTTTACTTTTGACAACATTACAAAAAATAGTACATGGAAATTGCTTTAATTGGGTGTATCGTTATTGTTGCATTTTTGTACGCTTCGGCGGGTCATGGAGGGGCCAGCGGTTACCTGGCATTGATGGCCATTTTCAGCATTGCGCCGGTTTACATGAAAACATCGGCGCTTTTGCTCAACGTATTTGTTTCACTTATTGCGTTTGCTTCGTATTACAAAGCAGGACATTTCAGATGGAGATTGTTGCTTCCCTTCGTGATCACTTCCATCCCCTTTGCTTTCGTTGGCGCCAGGCTCGATATCAATCCGCACTTATATAAAATTGTACTGGGATTATTACTTTTTCTGGCCACATTTCGCATGTTGTACCAGCCTTCAGACAAAAAAGCGACCAAAGCTCCATCATTTATGATTGCGATGGCAGCAGGCGCGGTTATTGGATTTTTTTCAGGAATGACAGGCATTGGCGGCGGCATAATTCTCAGTCCCTTGCTATTACTGCTCAACTGGGCCAATATCAGGGAAACCGCGGCTGTTTCTGCACTGTTTATTTTCCTGAATTCGGTTTCGGGACTTGTGGGCGCCTGGCATGCTGAAATTACGCTTCCCCCCAATATTATTTACTGGGTAATGGCAGGTTTGACGGGTGGTTTGGCCGGAGCATACTGGGGCAGCCATAGATTCCCGGTCAAGTGGCTTACTTATGCACTTTCGATGGTTTTACTGATTGCAGGCGTTAAATTACTATTTGTGTAAGATCAGCGGCCTGAAGTTGAAACATCATATACTTACCAAACCTTTAATTTGATTTCACCTTTCCCGGGATTTTCAAACGGACCAGCCGATAGATTTGAATCGGAACGTTTCTTTCCAAAAAAATCCATATCAATTTTTAAAGGTGTGCCGTCGGGATTGTCGAACGCTGCTTTCGAAATTTTTGCTTTGCCAAGCAGTTCAGTGGTAATCATCTGAACCTGATGGTTATAAAAACTCTGAACATAAGTAAGAAACAAATACCCGCTTTCTCCTTCTGCCATCAATTTCACTCCCGGATTAAAGGTTGAATTATTGAGGGCATTCAAATCTTTATCCGAAGGTTTTGCAGCATTGTAATATACATTTCCACTCATCCACACGGGAAGTTTGGCCTTGTTATAGCTTTCTAAACCATGTTTATATTCATTATTTCGGCTTGTCTTATCGCCAGGTCCGACGAAAATATTGTTATAAAACCGGTCGTCGCCCGACAGGATGGTAGTCAGGGCTCTCATATCTGTTGAATGTGGTAAAAAATAGGGTGTAAACCGGTTCAGATCGGGCCACATTTGCACCACACCAGTAATCAGATTGTGCAGATATGCGCCACCTTCCGACTGGGTCCGTAAGGAAACCAGCGACAACAGAATGTTATTATCAACGATAAACGGACCGTGATTGACCTCGAGAAAGATGTCTTCCATGTCGTTATCATAGAACAGATTGCTTGAAACCCGGGTTCCCTGGGTCATCCAATCGAGCCACAAACCTCTTCCACAACTATGAATCCTATTATTCCTGATTTGTGTGTCAATGGCCGCATGAAATTTAATTCCTCCAATTTCAGCTCCTGAAAACTGCCTCTTAGTCCAGATGTTATAAATATGGTTGTTTTCGACGGTGCAAAAAGCTCCGCCCATGCTTCCGCAAATTCCGGTTTGTTCACAGTTAAAAATGGTATTGTTCCGAACAATGTGCGAACCGGTATTCTCTTTATTCCAGCCATTCCTGAGGACCCTGAAGGTTACTTCAATGTAATGAATGTTGCCATCGTTATTGACATTTCCAATATCATTTGACCAAACATTGTGACCAGTTCCACGTTCTTTTCCAAGCGTGATGCCCGAACATTTTGAATCGCTGATCACGTTATTCTCGATGATCCAGCCTTTGTTCCAATGTGTTGCGATCATTCCAACCTGTTCAGCAGTTGGCGCGCCCCATTGTGTTGCCGCCTGACTGATGTGAAATCCGCTGATGGTAATGTAATTGAGTCCCGGCTTTGAAGGATAAAAAACAGTTGGACGGACACTGATTTCAATTAATTCTTTGTTGGGATTGTACTGATGAAAATTGGCCCAAATGGTTGTGCTGCTGTTGTCGCTCCTGCAAAACCAGGTAAAGGTTGATCCTTCCGTATCTTTAATCTTTTGGTCAGCCACCGGACTGATGACCTTTTCAAGGATTTCCTTTTCGTACAGAGACTTCCCGTTCAGAAATACTTCGCCGGTATGGTGGATTCTTCCATGATTATTAAACCAGTCACCAAAAATGGAATCCCGATACGGATTGTAATCGCCGAAAAAAGAATTTGGAATAGTAACCGACCACACGCCAGTTTTTTCTTTTTTCCACCCGGTAATGATTTCGGATCCTTTGATCTCCACTTTTTCGCCCCAAGCAGCCCGGTAAACAATTCGTTTAGTATCGCTTTCGCCACCACGCGCAGGATTGATCCGTTCGCGATATGTCCCCGCATGAACAGTAATCACATCGCCGGCAACTGCCAGTTGAGCGGCAAAATTGATAGTTCGGAATGGGTTGGTAACCGAACCATCATTTTTATCGTTTCCATTTACGGATACATGATACTCTTTGGCGGAAATAACTGAAGTTATCAACACCAACAACAACAGAATTTTGAATTTTATGCATTTCATTTGGCAAGATTTAAGTTTTTTAATCATCTCACTCACCCCGAGTCCGCACAGCGGACTCCGCCCCTCTCTTTTTTAAAGAGAGGGGGAAAGCACAGCTTGCTGGGCTTGGGGTGAGTGAGGTTAACAAATTACTAAAATACAAATTGTTTGATTTTCTTTAGTACTGACGTTACATCTTCCAATTCTTCATTTCTAATTCGAAGTATTCTTAATCCGAGACCTTTTAAGATATTTTCACGAAATTCATCTTCATCTCTCTGAAAATTATGAATTATACCATCCAATTCTAAAACTACTTTTTTCTCAGCACAATAAAAATCAGGAATAAAATAATCAGGTCCTTTTATTGTGACCTGATAGATTATTGGATGCTGACGTAAAAATTTAAGGTTGTAAAACCTTCTATTCCTAAGAAAATACCACAATGTTCTTTCGGCCCCAGTCATGTTTTTCCGAAGTTCTCTTGCGCGCGAAATATGAGTAGGTTTATCGCTCATTTTGTTCCTTTTTTGACTCACCCCTCGGTCGCTGAGCTCCCTCTGCCCCTCTTTTTCAAAGAGGGGGGAAAAGCACAGCTTGCCGGGATTGGGGTGAGTGAGTTTAAAACTGCATGGTCATTTACTTTTTTCCATTAAATTCCCTGATCGCCTCAACCATCGCTACGATATTTCCGACCGGAACATTGGCCTGAATGTTGTGAACGGTGTTGAACACAAAACCACCGTCTTTGGCAAAAATGTCGCATAACCGGAGAACTTCATCCCGGATCTTTTCGGGAGTTGAATAGGGTAAGGTTTTTTGTGTGTCTATTCCACCTCCCCAAAAAACCAAATCTTTTCCAAATTCATTTTTCAGGTGAGCCGGATCCATTCCTTTGGCGCTTATCTGAACCGGATTGATTATATCAAAACCGGCATCTATAAAGCGTCCCATTAATGTTTCAACTGCACCACACGAATGTTTGAACGATTTCCAGTTTGTGTGGGTGTGCATCCAATCGTTGATCCGTCTGTAATAGGGCAGCCACAATTCGTCGAATTGTTCAGGAGAGCAGAAGGTTGAGTCCTGCGTACCAAAATCGGTTCCACAGATAAATACAGCATCGATGTTATCACCAATAACCTCATGCAAACGACGAAAATTCTCAATAGCGATTTCAGATTGACGATCAAAAATAGCGGTTATGTAATCAGGCCGTATAATGGTGCTCATGTACCACTCGGCAATGTCGCGGATGCCCTTCGGGTGTTTCATCTGGATACCAGGAACTAAGGCAATATCACCCAGAGCAGTTCCTCCCAATCCGGCAATCACCGCTTTGCCGGTGGCCCGGGCTTTTTGGGTCGCATTTTTCCAGAAGGCAAGGTCGGCATCGGAGACCAGTCCAAATTCTTCGAGATTATCCTGAACATCCAGTTTTTCTTCGTCAAGAGGTTCCTGGCGAATAATAGCATCAAAAAAATAACTGGCCCTGGGCATCCGGGCTGATGCCCCGGCTGATGTATCTCCTTCCGGGTAAATCAGCAAATCTCCTTTTTCGTCGTACGAAGTATTGAAATTTTCAGGAACAAGTACTTTCTGTCCCCAAAAAGTGGTCATTTCCTTAAAAGGTTCGTGGTTGTATATACCAAACATGTTGTTTTTTCCCCAGGCGCCAACCACATCAATTCCGAGACAGTCAATTAATTCCTGATCAACTTCGCCCAGCATCTGGTATGGTTCGATTACGCGGACTGGTTTGCTTTCCAGTCCGTAATATTTTCGTAGGTTTTCAACCGCCAGCACATGGATTCCGGTTACAGCGGTTGAGCCAAAATCAACGACGAGCTTGTCGGGCTGTTGGTGGTTTACGGTCAAATCAAATCGTTCTTTTGAAAGCCTCCCCAACCCATCCACAAAAGGGGCTTTAGATTCTCTGGTAAATTGATGATTGCTTTTCATGAAAAATAGTTTAAAGTTTCAAATTCCAATTAGTCATCACTGTCTTAATTCATCAGCACCACTGTCCGGTTGATATTTGGAGTGGTGACAGGGAATTTAACGATCTCATTTCCTGCCGAAACCTCGACAAAATATTCAAAATCATCGGTGATTTCCGAAGAAGGAATAGTGACTTCAAATACATTCCGGTCCATCTTTTTTAGCCCAATCTCTTTATATTCAAATGTTCCCAGATTTTTCCACATCAGTTTCCCGGAGATAGCCTTTTCGGAAGAAAGTACCCTGACCCTTAAATAGAAGTCTTTTCCCTTTGAAAGAATTGACTCGTCTGTTGGTACAATCACCCGTGTTTTTCCGGAGTATACTTCCGATGGAAAAGCTTCTGAGGGTAAATCCACGCCCAGTTCCATTAAATATTTATCGTTTCCGATAATCGTTTGGTTATGTCTGTAATTATGCATTTCAAGATTGGCCAGCATTCCCATTTCACCCGTTGTTGTGACCTTCGAAAGCAATAATTTTACAGTTTGCTTCCATTTTTCAGCCAGTTCAAGCCGAAGGGGCAAGGCTTTGTCAATGGTCATCTGTTGTTTTTTAGTTTTATCTTTTTCCTTTTTAATCTCATCAACTGCCAGCTGCAATTTTTTGGCGGCCAGAGCAGTTTCGACCAATGATTTATTGAATTTCATGCTGTTAAGCCAATATTCGTACCGTTCGTGATTTCCGGCTCCGGGAATTGTTGGCAGGACTGCTTCCATTTGCTGTAAAAACTGGTAACGATCCAATCGCTCAGTTAAATCTTCTATTGATTTATTGGTCATTAATGCACCTGGCCCATCAATCCAGTCGGTCACATTCAGGTGTGAATCCCCTTTATAGCCTTCTTTCTGTTCAACCCCTTTGCCATCGAGCCAAACCAGTAATTTGATGAGCGACTTATAAGGAAATCCGAATTCGCTGTTTACCCAATCGGTATAAAAATCGGTTGTAGGCAAATCCCGTTCAGTGGATTCAGATAAATTATTCCATTCACTTATGGTCCAGGCAGCTTTTGCCAGAGCCGAGACATTAGGCGACAAATCGCGGGTTCGCCAGTGAATTCCTATCAGTCCGTTACAGCCATACCGGTACGAATCTAGCGCGTCTTTTCGCAAACGACCAACCCACAATTGCGTTCCGATTAAATCCGGATCGTCTTCCATCCAGGGAATAGACCATTTAGGACGATCAGTTATTGCTTTGAAACCTTTTTCAACCGGAGTGTAGCCAACTCCGCGGTTGATGCAGCTAAAAGGAATATCTTTTGGCAATACCCGGTCGAACTGTGTCCGATCTTTGGGAGGCCCAAGTACCCAGCCTGAAGTTGCCAACTGAAAAGGTTTTCCCATTTCGTTCAGCACTTCATAAGCCAGTTTCATATCTTTTTCTGTTTTTGCTACATTGGCATCGCTCACTCCTTTCCAGGTCCAGTCTTCCGGAGTCCAGAGCCAGTAATAATCTACCGGATAGGTTTTCTGAATGCGGCTAAACATACCACGATACAGTTCTTTGATTTGTTCATCGGTTTCAGCTCTGATGTTGTACCGGTCGCGTACTTCTTTGGGAATGATCAGTGGAGTTTCGGTTCCCACACTGATTTTCACCCCCAAAGCTTTGGCCTGAGAAAATACCTCGTTAAACATTTTTCCGGAAGTATTAAATATCTGCAGGTTTTCGGTTTCGGTGTGAGGCCATCCCGAAACATTTTTCATGTAATCGGTGCCATACGTATCCGTTTCGAAAATTTGGGAAGCTCCTAAACTGAAATCTGAAGTTTTAACCGGGGAATAGCCCCAGGTACTGTCGTTAGTCGCGAAATGCATAGCCGGATAGGCTGACTTTGCCGTTCCGTCCGTATTAATTTCACTTTCCTTGCCAATCCAGACCAACGGTTCGGCTTTTGGTCCGCCACCATCGAATCGGGCGCGATACGGATAGGTGTGTAACCCAAAGAAATTCATCTTCATTTTAGGCAACTGACCAAGAATTGCATGAAAATCGTTTACATTCCACCAGTCTGGTCCTTCAGGGAAGTCGTGGAAAGGCTGAATTCCGCGAACCGAAAACAAAGGCTTATGGCGCATATCCAGATCGGGAATTTTGAAAAGGATTTTACCATCAGGAATGACGTCGCCATGCAGGTAAAACCGGACCCCCAATTGTTCGGCAAACTCATAGGCCGCATACAAAACAGCCTGATCGGACCCTCCGGAAACAACCAATTTTTCCAAATCTGCTGTAATACTTGATTTCAGATAGTATTCTTCCTCTGCCAGATCGCCCGGAACCTGATTTTGGCCTTTTCGTTCAAGTACAATGACTTGCCCGGAACTTGGTATTTCAGTTTCGGAACCATTGATAATTACAGGCAGTAAGCCAGTCCGTAAATAGATATATCTGCGGAATTCACTTGCGGCAAGGTTTTCGAGACGCGAAGCATCTGCAGGTATCCGGATTTGGGGAACTTTAGGTTTGCATGATCCGATCAATAAAATGATTCCGATCAGCAATAATTGTTTCATTGCCGGTATTTTCATAGTTGGTTTATTTACAGATTTCAAATAATGAACCATCGTATTTTTTTTCTAATTTGATTTCGAAGCCTTTTTCACTTAGATCTTTGCCGGTCATTTTCCCGATTTCCAGTCCTTCCGGAGCCGTTAAAATACGATAATTTGCATCCGGATCGAGCAATTGAACGGTGATCTTTCTTCGGTCATCTTTTGAGCCTTGTTTGAAAATCCCGACAATCCCTCCCGAAAAAGTATCTGAATTGATGCGCTGAAATCCATCCCACAACCCTTCGGTAGGTTCGCCAAATCCTTTCAAATCCTGCCGGAAAGACATGAAATCGTGTTTGGTTTGCATCGCCTGAAGCCAGTCGGCATAAGCACGGTACTTCTTAAGGTCGTTTGGTGATAATTGCCGTGGATCGCCCAACATGATAGGTAACGCGCCCGCCAGCGATTTGATGTGCATTTCCCAGCCGGCATCCTGCATTTGGGGATTACCGATAACCAATGCTGTTGCCGGTATAGCAGGCGATCTCCACCATGCCATATTGCGTACCCGCAAGTCGGTTTTTTCACCTTTGTCACCATCAAAGTTCGAAAGCCAGTTACCTTCGGCGTGCTTCAGCATGGCATAATCAATCATCTGCAAGCCGCCCATGGTCTCGAAAGTACAATCAATGAACAGGTTTGGTTTGATGGCATGGAGTTCGTCGAAAAGTTCCCACATTCGTTCATAATTGACATACATTGATTCGTGATGATCTTTATGTCCGGTATGTTCGGTTGAATAACAACCTGAATTTTCGACATTAAAAACATAGGCGCTTGAAACTACGGCAAAATCAAGTTTCAGGTATTCCAGGCCATAGTCCACAGCCAATTTTAGCAATACACCTTTTATATAATCCTTCCAGTCAGTAGAATAACAGGCCGAGCGTATTTCATCAACAGCCTGATCAATGTGAAGATTGGCGAAATTTCCATTTTTATCGCGGGCAAACCACTCAGGATGTTGTTTAAACACATTACTTTTAGATGATGCACTGCCTACACTTACCCACAAACCTGGTTTCATTCCCAACGATTTGATGTAGTCAAAAACCGGTTTTAAACCATTTGGAAATTTTTTGTAATCTATTCCCCAATCGCCGTAGCTATCCTGCCAGCCATCATCAATAATAAATTCTTTCATCCCTGCATCAGCTGCAGCTTTAGCCAGTTCCATGACGAGTTTTGCATCAATATTTTTTTCGAAAGGATTCCAGGTGTTGTAAACGAAGGTTGGTTTTTCATCCAATACAGAAAGGCGGATGCCCATGTGTTTCCGGATAAAATCGGGGACAGCCGTGCTCAGGATTTCTTCCGGATTTTTCCGGTTGTTGTAAACCATAGTGAAAACCTGCGGTGTTTCAAACGATTCCTGAGGTTTGATCCATTTGCGGAAGGGAAAACGTGCATCTTTATGGGTAAGGCCAGTTGTGATTTCAGCTCCATCCCAAAACAAAGCCGTTCGTTTCAGTACTCCTGAAGCTTCGTTACCAATCACTATGCCAGCCTCCCAGTCCGGGTTATGCACAATCATGAGCGCATCCTGCTTGTTTCCTTCGTAAGGGCCAATTGATTTTCTCCGGCCGTAATCACTGTAAATCCAGCTGAAAGTACTGGCCCAGTAGTTGATTACATTCAGTTTTTCGATATCAACCGACTCTAATGAAGATGCCTCGCTGTCCAGGTTCTTGATCACGAGACTTTTTCGGATAACCGGCAACTGGGGATACAACAGGTATTTCAGGGTAAGTTCAATCTTTTTATCGCTGCTCAGTAAGGTCACGGCAGCTCCATTGCCCTGAAGCAAATCACGGATGGATTTTACACCAGCCAGACTCCAATTGCTTTTTCCTGAATAGATTATTCCATTCAATTCGAACTGAAAGTCGGTATTTTCAGGCAGAAAATACTTAAACTCGCCAGTTAACGGTTTGTAGGAGGTGGTTAGAAACTGACCTTCGGATGATGGCAATCTGATGATCCGTTCAACCATTCCATTGTTCAGGATCAATTCAGTTTTTGTCCATTTGGCAAATTGCGCTGAAATCACAGAATTTGCGAATAAAATACAAACTATTAAAACAAGAAATTTACTTTTCATATACTTTATTTTTTGAACCACATAGGCACATAGAACACATAGTTTTATTTTTCTATGTGACCTATGTGGTTATTTTTCATGTGCAAAGGTTATTTAAACGCCACAACCACTTTTCCGGCAGCTTTGGTTAAATCAATATTTTTCGTTTTTCCGTTTACGGTAACCTTGTATTTCCCGAAAAATGCCGGAACTGTGAATTCTCCATCGCGGTTGGTTCTGCCATTTTCGCTCGTCCACCACTCCTTAAAAATAAGGTTGTGGTAAGCAATTGCGGCAGGCGTAAGAGTCCAGTCTTTTTTGTACAACGACGAAGGCCGTATCCAGTTGGCTCCTTCCCAGAATCCCCACATCAGGATCCCTTCCACAGCGGGATGAGCAAAACAGATTTTGTAATAATCAACCAGTTCTATCGCCTTTAATTCCTCCTCTTCCGGGGTCATAACCAAATTTCGATCCTTGTAATATTTCGACCGCTGTCCGGGCATATTGAATTCAGTAACCCGAATAGGTAAATGAAACTGTGCCAGTGAATCGAGTGCATTTTTCAATTGAACCCGGTCGAACGTTTCGGCGTGAAGATGTCCTTGTACGCCAATGCCTGCAATCGGGACTCCCTGCTTCAGAAGTTTACGGATTTGAGCCAGGTATTCCGGCAACTTTACTCCGGTTAGAATGTCGTAATCGTTTAAAAAAAGTTTGACTTCCGGGTCGCCGGTTCGTGCCCATTGTGCCATTTTTTTGGTAATGTCAGGCCCCAACCGGTCTTCATAATAATTCCCATGAACCATTTCGTTGTTCAGGTCGTATTCCTGAAACCGGCCTTTGTAACGGGCTGTTACCGTTTCGGTGCGGTTTTTCAAAGTTTGTTCCAGCTCTTCGTTTGACAATTCTTTTACCCAGAGCTGTACAAATTCAGGAATTCCCCAGAACAGATTATGTGCCCTTATCGGGATGTGGTTTGCTTCTGTCCATGCGAGCATTGCATCAATCACCGAATACTTCACATTACCTTTTTGGCGTTCCATATTGCCCCATTTCACAGCATTTTCAGTAACTGCCGAGTTAAAATTCTCCAGAAATTTCTCCTTGAATTGCTTTTTGTCAGATTCAGAGGCTGAACCAACAAACATGTGGTCGGGAAGGGCACACCCAAACCAAAATTCGTGGCTAAGCTGTTCCACCGTTACCTGAGCACCACGTTTCGCCTTGATAGTTAACTCCCCTTTCCGGGTACTGGTGATGGATTGATTAATTTCAGATTTCTGTGCGGTACATACAGAATACTGCAACAACGGTATAACTGCTATCATTAAAACAGCAGTAATTCTCTTTTTAAGCAAGCATTTCATGATTTTCATGGTTAGGTTTAGTTGGTTTCCGGAGCTGCAATTTAAAACTGGTAACTGATTGATTCAGGTATTAATTGAAAACAAACCGGCAAATAAATTGGTTTCCTGTTCAAAAATAACAAAGAATCCTTTATGTTGGACAGTCAAATGATTTACAGGCATAAAAATCAGGATAATCATTTGAATTGATGTAACCGGTATTTGCAGATTCTTTATATTTGTCAATGGCAATGAGGTCTGCCTTTAATCGCCTTGATTACCTATCAGGCTGATGACTTCTGACTAAATTCAAACGATTTAAAATGTAATTTCATGCTAAAATCTATCCTGATTGTTGGATTTGGCGGATTCATCGGAACAGTTGCCCGTTTTATGATCTCGAGGTATTTTCAGTTCAACCTTGCTTCAGTTTTTCCCTGGGGTACATTTATCGTAAATATTGTTGGGTGCTTGCTGATTGGTATTATTTACGGCCTTTCAGAAAAAGGCGATTTTCTGAGTCCTGAAGTCCGCTTATTCCTGACTGTCGGAATCTGCGGCGGTTTTACCACATTTTCAACTTTTTCGAACGACGCTTTTTTATTGCTTCGGCAGGAAGAATGGTTGCGGTTCGCCTTCTATACATCGCTCAGTTTTTTTCTGGGGCTTCTGGCTGTTTTTGCCGGACGTATCATCCTAAAACTATTCTAAAATGGAAAACAACACACAAGCTGGCATTTTACGGATTTACATCAGTTCGACCGATAAAACAGGACAAACTCCGCTATCCGAATTCATTGTTTTTCGGGCAAAAAAAGAAGGAATTGCCGGTGCAACCGTACTGAAAGGCATTCTGGGTTATGGCGCCAGTTCGGTGATCCATTCGTACAAATTCTGGGAAGTGAGCGAAAAACTGCCTATCGTGGTAGAATTGATTGATGACGAAGATAAAATCCGTTCGTTTTACGAAAGCCTGCGACCACAACTTGAAGCGATGAAATACGGATGCCTGGTAACTTTCAGTAAAACAGACGTTTTGCTCTACAAATCAGGAAAGAAAAAGATGTTTGATGTTTAAAAAATACATTACCAGAACCGTCTGGATTCTTTCGCTCATCAGCCTGTTTACCGATATGGCCAGTGAAATGCTTTACCCGGTTATGCCGGTTTTTCTGCAAAGCATTGGTTTTTCAGTTCTTTTAATCGGAATTCTGGAAGGAATTGCTGAAGCCACTGCCGGATTGTGCAAAGGCTATTTCGGAAAACTATCGGATAACTCGGGCAAGCGCGCTCCTTTTATTCAGCTTGGATATTCACTGAGCGCCATCTCAAAACCATTGATGATATTATTTGTAGTTCCGGTTTGGATTTTCTTTGTCCGGACCATCGACCGTTTTGGAAAAGGCTTGCGTACCGGGGCACGCGATGCCATGCTTTCTGACGAAGCTACCCCACAGACCAAAGGGAAAGTATTCGGTTTTCACCGTTCGATGGACACTTTTGGGGCAGTTTTGGGGCCACTTGCCGCCCTTATCTTTTTGTATTTTCGTCCCGACGATTATAAAACCTTGTTCCTGATTGCTTTCCTGCCGGGCATCGCGGCAGTTTTGACCACTTTTTTACTGAAAGACAAAAAGCAGGATCAGCCCATTGTAAAAGTTTCGACACCATTTTTTTCATTCCTGAAATACTGGAAAGTAAGTCCGCCAATGTACCGGAAAGTAGTCGGCGGCTTACTGGTTTTTGCGCTTTTCAACAGTTCCGACCTATTGCTTTTGCTGAAAGTGAAACAATCGGGATTCGACGATACCAGCATGATTGGCCTATATATTTTTTACAACCTGGTTTACGCGCTGGCTTCCTTCCCCATGGGCATTATCGCCGATAAATTCAGCCTGAAAACTGTTTTCATTTCCGGATTGGCGCTGTTTGCAGCCGTATATCTGGGAATGGCCTTAGCCGCGAATATTTACATTTATCTTGGGCTTTTTTTACTTTACGGGCTATACGCGGCAGCCACCGAAGGAATCGCCAAAGCATGGATCAGCAACATCAGCGACCCGAAAGATACTGCTACAGCAATTGGTTCTTTCGCTGGGTTTCAAAGCATCGCGGCCATGATTGCCAGTTCGCTGGCCGGGCTGCTTTGGTTTTGGTTCGGGGTTGAAACAGCTTTTATTGCCACTGCAGTTGTGACGGTTGGGGTGATTGTTTACTTTATCGGATTCGTAAAATTGAAGACTGTAAAACCAATAAATTTTCCCTAATAAAAGTATAAGCCTCATACTAATCAGTTTGCTTTAAACGGTGCTGTCGTCGCCAAATGGTGGTTTTGTACAAAGGTTTTTCCTTTAAAATGTAGTGTTGGCATTATTCAGATATTTTATTTTCACCATAAATTTCAATCGCTTCAATACCATCCGTTGCTTTCGACTTTTCATATTCACCGTCATACCATTTGGCTTCCGGATTTGGCCTAACAAATAAACTCCGAAGTTCCAAAACATCATTATACCCGTTTTCATATCCCCTGACAACAACTTTGGCATTGGGTGGGGCCTGGTTTAATCTGACAATTAATTCAGCTACAGTCATCATTCCTTGGGTTTTAAGTTCGTGTATTTTATTTTTTCTTCAGCAACTTGCAAAGCTTGCAAAGCCAATTGTTCTCCTTCAACCTCATAAACCAGTTTATCCGACAACCATGCCACCAGCAAGGTTTCTTCTTTCACCTGAAAATATTGGGCAAGCTTCACCACCTGATCACGGTTCAATTTGCGTTGCCCACGCTCCACTTTGCTCAATATGGCTTGATCAATGTCGAGGTAAGCAGCAACTGTCCTCAATGGTAGTTGCTTTTCTTCCCGAAGTTTTCGTAAGGTTTCTCCTAAATTATCCATTTTTGAACTGATTTGTTTTGACACATTTTGTCAAAATTAAAAACTATTTTTGAATAATGAGTGATAAGTTTTCAATAAGATATGAACAAATCAGTTTTAATTTTATTTTCTTAGTTTTGAAATTTGAATTAATTTGTATCAAAACCCGGCAACCTAATATAACCTAATGAACTACCACCTTTTTCCCTATCAGCATTTGAACAAAGCTATTTTCATGATTACCATTTCTTTGCTATTCAATCCTATTTCAGCATTGGCACAGCCATGGAAAGAACATGGGAAACTTCAGGTATCGTCTGTCAACACTCATTACCTGGTGCATCGGGATGGAACTTCGTTCTTCTGGCTGGCCGATACCGGCTGGGAAATGCTGCACCGCCTGAACCGCGAAGAAATGGGAACCTATTTGGAGAATCGCAAAACGAAAGGCTTTAACGTGATTCAAACAGTATTGATCAGTGAATTTATCCACATGGACAAAGCCACCAACTCATACAACGACAGCATCTTCAGGAATGAAAATCCGGAAGAGCCACTCATTACTCCCGGAAATAATCCTGAAAATGCAAAAGAATACGACTACTGGGATCACGTGGATTATGCGGTCAAAACAGCCGAGAGTAAAGGGCTTTACCTGGCGCTGCTTCCAAGCTGGGGCGAATGGGTGACTCCACGGACCGACAAAGCCCTCTTTAACACCAAAGAACAAGCTTACAGTTATGGCAGGTTTATTGGTAACCGATACAGGAACAGTCCAAACATCATCTGGATTTTGGGTGGTGACCGGCAACCGGATGAACGAGCCATTGGCATAGAATTGTGGCGAACCATGGCCGAAGGAATTGCCGATGGAACCAATGACGAGAAGAAAATGGACGGTAAAGCCAACTACCCGACTACCTTGATGACTCATCATGCATTTACTTCTTCATCGAAATGGTTTCACAACGATGACTGGATTGATTTTCATACCTGGGGTTCGTACCACGCCGAAGTGAACAATACAAGAGCTTTTCAGGCTGTCATCGCCGACTGGAATTTGCCCAATCCGAAACCAACATTGAATTCTGAGCCCAACTACGAAGGGCATGGAATCAACTACGCCATTGATGATAACGGGGTTTTTACTTCAACCGATGTGCGCATGGCAGCCTATTGGAGTGTATTTTCGGGGGCTGCCGGATTTACATACGGTGCACAGCCCATCTGGCAGTTTACCGACGATACCCGCAAAAAACATTCGCCCAAAACTTATCAGAACTGGCAGGAAGGAATGGAGCTTCCCGGAGCTTCACAGGTCGGCCTACTGAAAAAACTGATGGAATCGCATCCGATGACCGAATTACAGCCCGACCAGTCGCTGATTGTTTCAGGGCAGGGCGAATGTGGCAGCCATTCGTGTGCCATTCGCGGAAAAACTTTTGCTTATATTTACATCCCAACCGGAAATAAAACAACCGTTCGCTTTGGGGTTATTGCAGGAAAAACTATTAAAGCAATGTGGTTCAATCCCCGTACCGGTGAAATGACAGCAATAGGGCAATTCGAAAATTCAGGAGAAAAAAGTTTTGAGGTTCCGGGAATGTCGAAAGAACTGAACTGGCTGAAATCGGGAAGAGGTTGCGACTGGATACTGGTGCTGGAAGATTCAGAGAAATGAACAGATATCAACATACATACCGGATTTCTTCTTCCAGGATGCAAAACTGGGATTATCGCTGGGATGCAGCTTATTTTATAACTATTTGCACTCAAAATCAGGAGCATTTCTTTGGTGAGATTGAAAATGACAAAATGCATCTATCCGGTGTTGGAATATTAGCCGACGTTTTCTGGCACGAAATCCCAAATCATTCGCCAAATGTGGAATTGGGACAATTCGTCGTCATGCCAAATCATATCCATGGAATTTTGGTTTTAAATGGAAACACATCTAATCCTGCAGACCAAAATGTAGAGACGTTGCATGCAACGTCTCTACACCCTGACCATGCATTCTATTCGGGAATATCACCCAAATCAAATTCAGTTTCCGTCCTCATTCGTTCCTATAAATCTGCAGTTACAAAACACAACAATCGTTTAGGCCTTTGCCCTAAATTTAGATGGCAGGCGAGGTTTCACGATCATATTATTCGCGATGAAATTGAATTTCAGAAGATTAAGCGTTATATTCAAACCAATCCGGAGAACTGGAAGAATGATAAATTTTTCAACAATTCAAACATATAACCAATTAAATTATACGACCATGAAAAAACAAAATCTATTGCTTGTCATTTTAATTGTGTGTTTTTCAACTGTAATTGCACAAACCAAATCCTTAAAAAAATCGTCTGTTTTAACCGAAGCTGCTCCTGAAAGTGTTGGTATTTCTGCGGAACGTCTTGCCCGCATAGACCAGATGTGTGCAGAAGCAGTGAAAAACGGTGACCTGCCGGGAATCGTATCGCTGATTACCCGAAACGGTAAAATTGTGCATTGGAAAGCTTATGGAATGGCTAACAACCAGGAGGGAAAAGCGCTAAAACGCGACGATATTTTCCGTATTGCCAGCCAGACAAAAGCCATTACCTCGACAGCGGTGATGATGCTGTGGGAAGAGGGCAAATTCCAGTTGGACGATCCAATTTCGAAGTACATTCCAGAATTTAAAAATACTAAAGTGTTAAAAACATTTAGTTATGCCGACACAAGCTGGATTGGCGAACCTGCAAAGTCGGAAATAACCATCCGGCATCTGCTTACTCATACTTCAGGAATTGGTTATGGTGTTATTGATGGCGACGAACGAATGAGGATGATATACCACAAAGCCGGAATTATTGATGCATTTACCACTAAAAATGTTACTATTGGAGAAAACATTAAAAAACTGGCTAAAATGCCGTTGCACCACAATCCGGGCGAAAAATTTACCTATAGCGAAGGTTTGGATGTTTTAGGCTATTTCATCGAAGTCGTTTCTGGAATGCCATTTGATGTTTTCCTGAAAACACACATTTTCGATCCGCTTGGAATGAACGATACACGCTTTTACCAACCGGAAGAAAAAGCCGGAAGACTGGTTGCCGTTCAACAAAAAACAGAAGGTAAATGGACAAAATACCCGGTAACATTCTATGATACCGACTACCCGGTTAAAGGTGCAAAAACATTCTTCGCAGGTGGCGCCGGACTTTCGAGCACTGCAAAAGATTATGCTGCTTTCCTCCAAATGTACCTGAATGCAGGCGAATACAATGGGATTAGACTATTGAGCCGTACTACCATCGAGGCCATTATGGGAAACCAGATTGGAAATATTTGGGGCGAAGATCCTGAAAAAGTGCACGGACTGGCATTTTCGGTGGTTACCCGCAAAGGCGAAGAAAAAGGCGGGATAAGCAGCGCCGGAACTTTCGAATGGGGAGGATATTTCAACACCCAGTATTTTGCCGACCCGAAGGAAAAAGTGATTGGCATCCTGATGAAACAGACACAGGGGCCGGTAAACGACGAAACAGGTTGGAAATTCAGGCAATTGGTTGGCCAAACTATTGACGATTAAGTACAACTATCAAATTCAAATCAAATGAAATTCGGATATTTTGACGATCAGCAAAGAGAGTATGTGATCACCAATCCACAAACTCCCTGGCCATGGATCAACTATTTGGGTACTGAAGATTTCTTTTCATTAATCTCGAATACAACTGGTGGCTATACCTTTTATAAGGTNNTAAAAAATGGGGTAACTGCCAAACTTCTGTTTTTTGTACCGCTCAAAACATGGGCAGAGGTACAAAAACTCACACTTTCCAATAATTCAACAGAAACTAAAAAACTGAAACTTTTCTCCTTTACCGAATGGTGTCTCTGGAATGCTTCGGCGGATATGGAAAATTTCCAGCGCAATTTCTCGACCGGAGAAGTTGAAATTGAAGGTTCAGTCATTTACCACAAAACGGAATACAAAGAACGGCGCAATCATTACGCCTACTATTCAGTAAACACGCCGATTAAAGGTTTTGATACCGACCGGGAAACATTCTTTGGACTGTACAACGGATTCGAAGAACCTCAGGTAGTTACTGCCGGAAATCCTACCAACACGGTTGCTCATGGCTGGTCGCCCATCGCGTCGCATTGCATCGAGGTCGAACTTCAGCCGGGAGAATCAAAGGATTTTGTTTTTGTATTAGGATATGTTGAAAATGCAGAAGATGAAAAATGGGAATCGAAAGGTGTAATCAATAAAACCAAGGCCAAAGAAACCATTACCAGATTTGACACAGCGGAAAAAGTTGATGCCGCATTTGCTGAATTACGCAAATATTGGGACGATTTGTTAAGTATTTACCAGGTCAAATCGGACGAAGAAAAACTCAACCGGATGGTGAATATCTGGAACCAGTACCAGTGTATGATCACCTTCTG
>DMSQ01000060.1 GCA_003457135.1 Prolixibacteraceae bacterium | reverse complement strand
GCCAGTTCGGCTTCAACAAATTCGGCGACATTGTATGCTTCAACCTGAAGTGTTAATTCGGCTTCGATGGCTTCGAAAGTAGCTTCAATTGAATTATCAGCCTGTGTTGCCTCTTCAACATGGAAAGCATTTGCGGTGACAAAAGGAATATCAACTCCTGAATTCGCCTTTTTTCCATAATTGTAACCGTTTAAAACTTGTTCCCAAAAATCCTGGGCGCCAACTGACCAGCTAAGTAACACAAAACTGATTATCACTGCGCTTCCGCGTAAAACGATTTTACTTACCTGTTCTCTAACTGTTTCCTGAGCATTGTTTGTTGTTTTCATGACTAGTTCTCCTATTGTTTTAATTTGTTTTTTAGTTTTTAAGTTTTTGTTTCTATTTATATGACGACTGATTTTCATTTTCGTTACAAACCATACAGTTCTTTTTTTAAACTCCTACCTTTCGTTACATTGATATTTGTACTGCAAATATATATCTTTTAACTAATACCATGCAACACATAGTACCATTTATTTTAAAATATTTTTAAAATATTTTTTATATTACTGATATTAAATAATTTAAATTCAGTATTTTTTTTTGTATTTGATGAAAATTTATTTGAAATCGTTAAATATCTCATCCAAAACATTAAAAATGTATTTAAAAAATCTTTTTTCAGGAATGAAAAAAGAGAGTTGAAGTCGTTAGCAAGTCATATTTTTTGTGAAAAACGAATGATTCGATCCAGTCGTTTTTGATTTGCAGTTATAAAATCAGATTTACAGGCAGAAGAAATTATCTGTATCTTTTATGATTTTTTAATTTCAAAATCCGTTCAATTTTATGGTTACCGTTGGAATCAATAACAAAAAACCCACCAGGGTAAGTATCAGAATTAGTGGCCAGGCCCATCTAAACCACTTATTGAAAGGCACCCTGGCAATTTCGAGCACTCCTATTAAAACTCCTGAAGTTGGAGTAATCAGGTTGGTAAATCCATCGCCAATGTGAAACGCCGTAACAGTAGCCTGTTTCGACATTCCTATCATTTCAGAAATATCGCGTAAAATGGGCATGATTAAGGCAGCTTTTGCTGTTCCGGAAGTTATAACCATATTCAAACCCGACTGAAAAGCATACATCAGCGAGAGTGTTGCTACTTTGCCCATTCCGATCATTGACTTTGAAATTTCATGCAAAATGGTATCAATCACTTTTCCATCTTCCAAAATGACAATAATTCCACCGGCTAATCCAACCACCAGGGCAGCCGACATAATATCTTTTGCGCCTGCAACAAACAATTTGGTAATATCATTAGGGCCTTTGCCCATGGCCATGCCAGCAACAAGGGCCATGGTAAAGAAAAGGGCGGCAATTTCCATCAGGCTCCAATCGAAACCCATTACACCTGCCATCAGATAGGCAATGGTAAACATCAAGAGGTTCAGGATAAAATACTGAATTGACTTGCTGGCTGTAATGTATCCAAACACTGCAAACAATACACTTAGTACAGGAAGCAACGGGAATTTCAGAACTGATGGCCCAACTTTGATGCTATTCATTGGCATCCATACCGCATAAGTAACAGTTGCAAGCAAAACGCAGAAATAAGCGATCCAGGTTTTAGTTAGTGAAGGTTGTTGCAGATCATTATTTGATTGATTGTGGTGAGTACGCCAGTATTCATCTTCAGCGTAAACGGGTGATTTCTTTGGATTTTTCTTGATTTTGGCGGCATAGTTCAACACATAACCAATTCCAACAACATTGATGACCATCCAAATAACCAGTCGGTATTCGATACCAGAAAACAATGATAATCCAGCTATTTCCTGGGCAATTCCGAGCGTAAACGGATTGAGCAAACATCCTGCAAATCCAATTCCAGCCCCGATAAAACACATACACACTCCAACTATGGAATCGTAGCCCATCGAAATGGCCAGAGGAACGAAAATAATGACAAAGGCAATAGTTTCCTCGCTCATTCCAAAGACGGCGCCAAAAAAGCTGAACATGAGCATCACAAAGGTGATAATGATGTTATTTACACCAAGTTTTTTGAATAACCAGTATTTTTCGAGATGTTGGCTTTTTTGCAGAAATGAATTAACTCCGGCATCAATAGCCCTGCTTTCATTTAAAATCCAAAAGGCGCCTCCAAGAATAAGAATGAAAACAATTATTCTGGGAGACCTGACAAATCCTTTGTAAAAAGCCGAAAAAATCTGCCAGGTCTGGGGTTGCTGTTCAACCTGATGATACGAGCCGGTTTGAATAACTTCACGCTTGTTTCCGTTGGTATCAATGGTTTGCCGGTTAAATTCGCCTGCGGGAACTATCCAGGTAGTAACTGTTGCAAGCAGAATAATGAAAAATACAATAACATAGGTATGCGGAAATTTTTTAACCATGATCATGTTATAGATTCAACGAATTTACAATTTCGGAGTGAAATCCGGCCTAAATATTGTTATTTTTGCCGCAAAACTTACAAAGTGGGAAGAATATTAGCCATTGATTACGGAAAAAAACGGGTTGGAATTGCGGTAACTGATCCGCTTCAGATGATCGCAACCCGTTTGAGAACAGTGCCTTCACACGATATATGGACTTTTCTGAAGGATTATTTGACAAAGGAGGATGTTGAGAAAGTTATTGTTGGATATCCGGTGCAAATGAACAATCAGCCCTCCGAAGCCGTTCTCTATATCAATCCGTTTTTAAAGAAGTTTCAAAAGGATTATCCGGATATGCCACTGGAGCAGGTTGATGAACGGTTTACTTCGAAAATGGCATTTCAAACTATGATTGACGCGGGCCTGAAAAAAAAGGACAGGCAGAACAAGGAAACCATTGATGGCGTGAGTGCAACCATCATTTTACAAAGTTATTTGGAACAAAAAAAATATCATTGATGATTTACCCGGTTACTGTATTTGGCGACCCTGTTTTAAGAAAAAAAGCAGAACCAGTTACAAAGGATTTTCACGATTTAAAAGAATTTATTCAGAACATGTTCGAAACCATGTATAACTCTGATGGGGTTGGTTTGGCAGCTCCACAGGTTGGGCAGGCTATCCGTATATTTATACTCGACACCACACAAGTTGAAGAAGACGAAATGCCCGGACTAAAAAAAGCTTTTATAAATCCTGAAATTTTGGAAAAATCTGGCGATGAATGGGTTATGAACGAGGGATGTTTAAGCTTGCCCGAAATCCGAGAAGATGTAATGCGTCCGGAAACAGTTCGGATTAAATATTTGGATGAAGAATTAAATCCGCACGAGGAAATATACAGCGGTTTTACTTCACGGGTCATCCAGCACGAATATGACCATTTGGAAGGAGTGATGTTTGTTGATTATCTGACTCCCTTGAAAAGAAGAATTTTAAAAAGTAAACTGACTGCTATTTCCAAAGGAAAGGTTCTGCCCAAATACCGTATTAAGATTCCCGGAAAATAAAATCTTTCATTTCATTGTTGAAATTACTCATTTCGTGGAAAATAACTGACTTTCAGAAAGAAAACTGATTTCCATCCTTAACCAAACATAAAGATACACCGTAACTGGCAAAAAACAACAAAAATGCCGGCTACCCGAAATATTTTCCAAAAAATCCCCTTTATCCGGATTACCGGTCTTTTCCTGATTGGAATAATGCTTCGCTGGTATCTGACTTTGGATCTGCGCATCGCTGCAATCCTGTGCACCACGTTGATCTCGATACTGATTTTCTTATGGAGAAACAGCAACTACTCCGCAATAAAAATTCAGAACCTGTTGATTTCAGTCGGGATTATACTTGCCGGAGTTTTTTATTCAGGCAAAGGTCAGGAAAGACCTCTCCCCTCTTTCGGCCGAAAAGATTATTTTTTAGCTGAAGTTTGCCAGAAACCGGCAGAAAAAGCCAGGACTTACCAAACTGCATTGCGAATACAAAATAAATCACTGATTAAACCAGAAAAGCTTATTGCTTATTTCAGCAAAACTAATTTTGACACAACCATTACCACCGGCGA
Organism: Prolixibacteraceae bacterium; assembly: GCA_003457135.1. GTDB lineage: Bacteria > Bacteroidota > Bacteroidia > Bacteroidales > Prolixibacteraceae > Aquipluma. The sequence continues at coordinate 3,326 of DMSQ01000060.1, read as the reverse complement.
TCAGCTGATACTGCTTGCCAGGCCGCAGAAAATCAGAAATTACGGAAATCCTTATGAGATTGATTATCAATCGATGATGCATAAAAATGACATCTGGTTTTCGGTATATTTAACTGAAGGGACCTACTTAAAGACTGAAAACAAGGTCAACCGTTTGGGTTTGAAAGCCGAACAATATCGAGACAAACTTATTTCCCTTTTGACTACTTCAATTACTGAAAAAGAAGAGCGTTCAGTAGTTTCTGCTTTAACTTTGGGATACCGTACTGAAATTGATCAGGAAACCATCGATTATTTTGCCTCGACCGGTGCAATGCATGTTTTATCGGTTTCGGGGTTGCATGTGGCTTTAATTTATTTTATTCTTGGTTTTCTCTTGTCGTTCATTAAAAGGGGAAAAGCAGGCTCAGCAATATTTGCTGTTTTAATGATATCATTTCTTTGGATTTACGCATTTATTTCAGGCTTCTCACCATCTGTTCAACGGGCAACAGTCATGTTTTCCTTTCTGATAATTGGCAATTTACTCCGACGCCCTGCCAATATTTACAACACCCTTATGGCATCAGCCTTGTTTCTTATTCTCCTTAATCCACTTGTTATTTATGATATAGGATTTCAACTATCCTACCTGGCAGTGTTTGGAATTATTTTGATTCATCCGGTCCTAAATAAATTGATTGAAGTAACCAATCCGGTTCTCAAATGGATTTGGAGTTTAACTACGGTATCCATTGCCGCTCAGTTGACTACTTTTCCTTTGGGTTTATTCTATTTTAATCAATTTCCGAATTTATTCTGGCTTAGTAATTTTGTTGTAATCCCGGCTACAACTCTTATCATCTGGCTGACAATTGCATTTTTTATTGCTTCGCCAGTGCAAAGCATATCCATGCTTCTCGGAATATTCATTCAAAAAACCACGCATTTAATGCTGGAAATACTTAAAACCATAGACGCCCTGCCTTATGCAGTCAGTCAGGGTATTGTTCTGAACCCTTTTCAGGTACTGCTGCTTTTCGCCTGCATCACAGTTGTGCTTATGTTTTTTGCTTCAAAACAAAAAGGGTGGATGATTTCCGGGCTGGTACTGATTCTCCTTTTTCAGGTTAATGGATTTGTTGAAAAATACAAAGTACTCAACCAAAAGGCAATTATCGTATATAATTCTAAAAACACACTGATTCATTTAATTAATGGCCGAAAGAATTATCTGATAACAAATGGCCTGGATACCCTACCTAAAACAGATATCAGGATGGTTAAGCAAGTTGAAAATCATTCTAAGATTGATACCCCAATTATTATTAACAGAAAAAAATGGTTTGATTTGAGAACTACAGATTTAGTCATAAATCCCAATACGATTCAATTTCTGTGTTGCGAGCTTGAACTTTCATATCAATCAGAATACAACAGTCGGGGAACCGAAATTATTAAACTTAAAGTACAGAATTCGAATCAAGTTAAAAACATCATACAAACCTTAACAATGGGCGGTACTTCTTCGAATAGGCGAAAAAAAGATCCGACAGAATTCAACATAAAGAATAATGGAGCTTATAGCTTGAAAATCAACTAAACGTCATTGTTCACTGATTCCAGGAGAAAATTCATCATTAGAATACGAAGCAAAATCATGTATTTTAACGTATATTCAAAGTCGCAAAAAAAGATTTATGAAGATGAAACGAGCCATGAGAATTACTTCTCACACAGGAGAATGATTATTGGCGAGTTCCATCTGACAATTAAAAAACAAATTATAAACAGATGAAAATACTAATTGCCGGAGCTGGTGAAGTTGGAACGCACCTTGCCAGAATGTTAAGCAAAGAAAAACACGATATCATATTGATGGATGAAGATTCGGAAAAGCTTCATCAGATTTCAAGCCATATTGATTTACTGACTGTAACTGGATATGCCAATTCGATCAGAGATCTTCAGGAAGCAGGCACACAGGAAGCTGATTTATTTATTGCTGTAACCCCATTTGAAGATCGGAACATTGTAGCCTGCTTAATTGCCAAAGACCTGGGAGCCAAAAGAACAGTTGCACGGGTAAATAACGGCGAATTTTTGAATCCCCATAACCGCGCTCGATTTACCAAATATGGCGTAGATGAAATTATTTATCCTGAAAATTTAGCGGCGATAGAAATTGTAAATTCGATTAAGCAGGTTAGTACCCGTGAAATGATTGAATTCTCTGAAGGAAAATTGATTTTAATGGGAATAAAAGTTCGTGGAAATGCACCGATTGTTAATCGAACTATGGAAGATATTTCACTAACCGATGAGGCAATTCGCACCGTAGCAATATCAAGGGAAAATAAAGTTTTTATTCCTCGCGGAAAATCAGTAATCTTAAATGGAGACATTGTATTTTTTATTACTAACAAAGCAAATAAAGATCAGATTTTGAATCTTTGCGGTAAAAAAATCTATGAGATAAAAAACATCATGATTCTTGGTGGTAGTCGGATAGCTCAAAAAGCTGTTGAAAAACTTGGCGACCTGTATCACATTAAAATTATTGAATACGATAGGGACCGAAGCATTCGCTTGGCCGGGAAGCTTAGGAATGCATTGGTTATTCATGGTGATGGCCGAAACATGGAATTACTGAAAGAAGAATCGCTGGAGAAAATGGATGCTTTTATTGCCGTAACCGGAAATTCAGAAACAAATATATTATCGTGCCAACTAGCTAAATCAATTGGGGTAAAACGCACTATTGCAGAAATTGAGAATCTCGACTTTCTGAATATGGCTGAAGAAATGGGAATCGGGAGTATTATTAATAAAAAACTGCTTGCTGCAAGTTATATTTATAAATATACCATGGGAACTTCTGTATCTCAAGTCAAATGTTTAACCGCTTCTGATGCTGATGTTTTTGAGTTTGAGATAAAAAATGAATCAAAGATTACCAGTAAACCGCTGCGTGAACTTTCCTTTCCTGATGATGCTATCGTTGGTGGGGTAATCAGGGGTGATAAAGGATTTGTCGCAACTGGCGATACCCAAATTAAAATTGGAGATTTAGTTGTTGTTTTTGCTCTGACTTCTGCAATCAGAAAGATGGAAAAGTTTTTTAGCTAATGTTATCTATTTGCCATTAATATGAATTTTAAATTGATATTCCGTACTCTTGGTCTGTTACTGATTGTTGAAGGAATAGCTATGTTTCTGGCGTTGATAGTTGCCTTGATATACAATGGCACCGACGTAATTGCTCTGTGTCAATCGTCACTTATTTGCATGGGTACCGGTGGAATTTTATTCTTTATATTCAGGCAATACTCCGTTAGATTTTAAGC
>DMSQ01000008.1 GCA_003457135.1 Prolixibacteraceae bacterium | reverse complement strand
AGAGCTACAGGTAGATCAAAAGGTTTTGGTTTTGTAGAAATGACTAATGAAGAAGAAGCTAAAAAAGCAATTGAAGAATTGAACAACGCTGAAATTGAAGGCCGGACAATTGTTGTAAATAAAGCTGAAGAGAAAAAAGAAGGAAGTCGCCCAAGTGGTGGTGGTTTTCGTGGTGGCAACTCAGGCGGAGGTTTCCGCGGAGGTAATTCAGGTGGCGGCGGTGGATATCGTGGCGGCAGCGGTGGCGCTGGCGGCGGCGGTGGTTTCCGTGGTGGTGACCGTGGAGGTAACTCAGGTGGTGGCTTCAACAAAGGCGGTTTTAACCGTGGTGGTGGAAGCAGCGCTGGCGGCGGCAACAGAAGATCTGAATACTAGAATGTGTACTGTTTTTGATGTGCTATTTATATAGAAATTAGAGTTTTAATTTTTATAACTACATAAAGGCTAATAAACGAAGGTGTTTCACCTAAGTTTATTAGCCTTCGTTTTTAAAATTATTTTTCTATCCTTATCCTGGCATCTACAGCAACCAACCTCTCGCCATCGCCCATCAGCGGATTGATGTCCATTTCTTTTATTTCGGTGGCAAAGCGTAAAAGTGTTGACAACCTCACCATGATTTCGGCAAACTTATGCTCGTTCACCCCGTTTTTTCCACGGTATCCTTTGATGATCTGGTACGAACGAAGGTTTTTAATCATCGAAGCAGCTTCATTCATGGTAAGTGGAGCGAGCCCTGAAGTGATATCTTTCAGTACTTCCACAAAAATACCACCCAGCCCACATAAAATAACATGCCCAAAACGGTCTTCGTATTTGGCGCCCAGGAACAATTCAATTCCTGAAGCCATTTCAGCCATTAACACAGCCGTTGTATCTTTGATCTTAATTAACCTTTTAAATTCATGCTGAACAGTTTCCATATCCTGCACATTCAGTACCACTCCGTTAACCTCGGTTTTGTGAATGGGGCCAACCACTTTCATCGCCAGCGGAAATCCAATTTTTTTTGCAGTTTCATTGGCTGATAATTCGTCGGTTACCGTAATTTCGCGAACTACTGGTATTCCGGCGGCAGCAAACAACCGATGTATGGTTTCGGGCGACTGAAATCCATTATCTGCAGAATCAATGATCCGCCGAATTTCGGGAATATTAATGTTGTCCAGAAATATTTTTTCTTCCGACGGACTGGCTGTATTGAGAATGGAAGTCAGCGCTTTCCCCAGTAAAACCTCATCCGGAAAATTTACATTGCCCTGTGAGATAAAGTGAGCAACCTCGTCGGCCACGTTAATGACAGAAGGCAGAATCGGAAAGATCGGCTTTTTGCAGGTTTGCATCTTGTCGTTCAGTAGCTGATACACATCGGTTACAGGCGATAATCCCGGGCTTCCGAAAATGACTGCCATACCATCAATTTCGTCAAATTCATTTTCGCAGGCATCAATAATTGCAGCCAATTGTTCCGCATTTCCGGTTGCCAGAAAATCAATCGGATTCTCAACTGATGAGCCCGGGTAAAGTTTATTCTTTAATCTTGATTTGGCTTCCGAATCTATGATGTGGGGAATGTGCAAGCCTCCACTTTCGAGCGCGTCGGTCAGCATGACTGCCGGACCGCCTGCATGGGTGATGATGGCCAGTCGCTTACCTTTCATGGGATTGCAATGAAAAACATTGGCGACAGTAGTCAGTTCTTCGCGGCCAAAACAGCGTACAATCCCGGCTTTGCGGAATAAGGCTTCAACTGCTGAATCGGAGTTGGCCATGGCGCCTGTATGCGAAGCTGCCGCACGACTTCCAGCCTGACTGCTCCCAGCTTTAATCGCAGCGATTTTACATCCTTTTCGAATAAGCGAAGAAGCATGTTTCAATAATTTATCGGGATTTTTAATGCTTTCAATGTAAAGCAATTTGACCCGTGTACTGGTTTCAGGATTAAAAACTTCATCCATGAACTCGAGAATTTCTTCCACCCCGTTCTGGGCTGAATTTCCGACCGAGAACACACTGGCAAAATGAAGTCCCTTTGGAATTCCTGATTCCATGATGAAAACTGCCGTTGCGCCCGAACTTGAAACCAGGTCGCAGCTCATTTGTACCAGTTTGGGTATTGGGGTTGTAAACACGCTGGTATGGGCATAGGTAATTATCCCAATGCAGTTGGGACCAATCAGGCTTCCATTATTTTCCTCTAATATTTTGACAATCTGCTGTTCCAGAATCCTTCCGTCTTCACTTTCTTCACTAAATCCAGCAGAAATAATTATAAATCCTTTGGTGCCTTTTTGAGTTGCAAGCACCTCTACTGCAGCTACACAGCCTGATGCTGGTATGGCCAATACTGCCATTTCAACCTGAGGTAAATCGTTTACTGAAGGGAAAGATTTAATTCCCTGAACAGTTTCTGAGGAAGGATTGACTACCCACAAATTGCCTTTGTAGTTGTTGTCTATCAGGTTTTTCAGCAATTTTCCTCCCGGTTTGGAGATGTTGTTCGAAGCGCCTACAACTACAATACTTCTTGGGGCGATCAATTCTTTGGTTATCATTGTCCGGTTATTAATTCGTGAAGCAAAGTTAGCAAAAGCATTTTCAGGAGTAACTGACTTTTGGCGGCTTTAATGCGATGTGTATCATTAATAAAATTCAGTTATGTTTGTATTGGAGTTCCCTGCCTCGTCGGCAGGCGGGCAAATTTCAGGTCAATGACCACCCATTCAGAACAAAAAATAATAGTTATTTGCGATTTTTCGGAGCGGATGAAAGATGTAATCATTCATGGGGCCCGAATGGCTGATATTCTGAAAAAGGAACTTTGCCTGACTGCTGTATGGAAGGATATCAAGCAAAAAAGCATCATTCAGGAAAACCTGGTTCAAACTACCCGAAGCCTGAAATCGAACCTCCCCAAAATGCCGGTATCATGGTTACTACTTCAGAAATCGTTGTACATCAATATGCAAAAACTGGTTGATGAATACAATGCTGTTTTGCTCGTACTGCATCAATCCGACATCAATTGGGCAATAAAAGCATTTCAGCAAAGCAGCATCGCATTTTTATTTGTAAAGGGTGAGATTTCCAGGTTTTTAAGCTACAAAAATGTATTGGTTCCTGTTGATTACCGAAGGGCGTCAAAGGAAACTTCGCTTTGGGCTTCCTATTTAGGCCGGTTTAACCGCTCTCAGATTCGACTGATATATGCACAGGAAACGAATAAGGAAGATGCCGGACGGTTGCATAAGAACCTCGAATTTTTTAAGAAATTTCTGGGGAGTCTCCATGTTCGCCACTTTGAAATTGCAGGAAAATCTACCAGTTGGGGGATTTGCAATGAAACCCTCGACCGGGCTGATGAATGGATGGGTGATTTGATGATTTTTTCAGGCAGCAGTTCTGTTTCATTAATTGATTTGATGATTGGTCTTCCGGAGAAACGGATCGTACGGAAAGCAGGCAATTTGCCCATCATGCTCATTAATCCGAGAAAGGATATTTGCATGATGTGCGATTAATCTGGCTATTCAATCTCCATTTCATCAATCAAATAACCCGCTCCTGCAAGTTTGTCAATAATAAATAGCGCATAGCGGATATCGAGCGCGATGTTGCGGCAACGATCAGGGTCGAACATCAGGTCGCTCATGGTGCCTTCCCAGCACCGGTCGAAATTGATTCCGGTTAATTTTCCTTCAGCATCGAGTACCGGACTGCCCGAATTTCCTCCGGTAGTGTGGTTGGAGGCTGTAAAACAAACATTCATGATCCCGTTTGTTCCGTACCTTCCGTAATCTTTATTTTGGTATAAATCGCGCAGGGCTTGCGGAACATTATAGTCGTAAATGGCAGGATTATCTTTTTGCATGATTCCTTCGAGTGTAGTATAATATTCGTAGGTTACACCGTCCATCGGTTCATAACCTTCCACTTTACCATAAGCAACGCGCAGGGTTTTATTGGCATCAGGCCATAATGATTTATCTCCGCTCATTTCTATAATTCCGGCCACATAAGCCTGGAGGTTATCGTCAATTTGTTTCTGGATAGAATTGAAGGAAGGCTGAACATTCAATTCATAATGAGTTTTTAAGCTTCGGAATAGTTTGAATGCCGGATCCTTTCTCATTGCCTGAAATTTCTTCGGATTTAATCCGGAAGTTGTTGCCGTAAGTCTGGTTTGGTTTGAGAATATGGATTTACGATAAATTTGGCCGATCAATTCCTCAGGAGTCATTTTATCCGTGAGCGATTTGAATTCTTCAATTAAAAATCGGGAGTCCATATTTGTGGCATAAAGAGGAATCAGGCTTGCAAATATTTTCTCATCGGTAGCCTGGTTATATTCCCTGAAATGATCAGTCAATTTAGTAGCAATGGCTTTCTGAGTTTTTTCCTGATCGGATGGCGACATTTTTGCCCAACGGGATTCTATGGATTCGAAATAGGAAATGATATTGAACAAATCTGTTCCCCGAAGGACGATTTCAGTATAGTAATCATTGGCTTTGTTATAAGGAGCGAACTGATTGTAAAGCCTTTCGAATGAAGGAAGTATTTCGTCATATCGTCCTTGCCTGTCAGGATTTGACTCGCTCCAAAGCTTAAATTCATTTTCAAATTTTTGTTTGGCTTCAACAGCTTTCAGCCGTTGAAGTCCTTTCAATTCTCCCTGCCATTTTTTCCAGGCATTGCTGGTTGATACATATTTGGCTGCATACTGAATTCTGATTTTGGTATCTTTTTCCATATCGGCGGCCAGCAAACGAAGTTTCAGGTCGCGGATTTTGATTTTATCAGGATCGCCCTGTTCCATGATTTGACTGATGGCCTGTGATGGAAGAAATTGCTGTGTCCTTCCAGGATAACCAAGTAAGAATGTAAAATCGTTGGTTTTTACTCCTTTGAGCGATATTTTAAAGAATTTTTTCGGTTTATAAGGAACGTTATCGTCCGAATATTTGGCAGGTTGATTATCTTTTCCGGCATAGATGCGAAAGAGCGAAAAATCTCCCGTATGGCGGGGCCACATCCAGTTATCGGTATCGCCGCCAAATTTTCCGATGGACGAAGGGGGAGCCCCGACCAGACGTACATCCTGAAAGACCAGATATACGTGCAGAAAGTATTGATTGCCTGCAAAAAGTGGCTGAACACTTGCTTCGTATTTACCTCTTTCAGCAGCTTCACTAACAATTTTCTTTGTATTCCGGCTAACAATTACTGAAACAGAATCTTTGGGTTTATTTTCAGTTCCTGCCAGTACTTTTTCTGTAACATCTTCCATGCGCTCCAGAATACGAACAATTAAATCCGAATTGGACAGTTCATCCTGATGGTTTTTGGCCCAAAAACCATTGGTCAGGTAATCATGTTCAACCGAACTGTGGTTTTGGATAGCATCAAAGCCACAATGGTGGTTGGTTATGAGCAGACCTTCACCTGAAATAAATTCACCGGTACAGCCAGTGCTAAAAAGGACTACAGCATCTTTCATGCTTTCGTGGTTGACACTGTAAATATCCTCAGCAGTAAGTTTAAAGCCCATTTGCTTCATTTCTTCGATGTTATATTTGTTGAGCAGTGTTGGAATCCACATCCCTTCCCTGGCCGGTACCGATGAAATGGAAAACAAGGCTAATACAATAAGAAGTATGCTTTTTCTGATCATTTTTCTTTCTGATTTTATTTTGAGGGGCAAATTTAATCAACTCGTGAACACAGCAATGCACCAATTATCAGGAAACGAAAAAAAGGCTGCCCTGAATTTGATTTTATTTTCAGAACAGCCTTCCCTGCTATTGTATGAACGAATTACTGGTTTATTTGAGCAGAAGAGTGAAAGCCTGATGAGACAACGGTACTTTCAATGTTATTTTTATTGACCACTATGGCATCTATCAGAATGGATTTTACCAGCGCTTTTCCATTGCTCTCGGTGGTAAATTTCATATTTATTGGTTTTTCCAAAGCCAGCGAAACCGCCAATTCAGAGGTAATCTCAGCCATTTCCCTGAGTGGTTTCAGAACGGTACAGGTTTGGATGCCAAGCATAATTGACTTAACATTTTCCAATTCAGCATCCTGACCGGCAACCATTGTTTTGCCCGCCATTCCACGTTCCTTTAAAACAGAAATTACCCCAAGCGCTATTTTATCGTTTCCGGCAATGATTCCGGTAATGGAATCCTTAGATTGATCAAAAATACGGTTGGTATGAAATATCCCTTGTTCAGTTGACCAGTCATCGGTAAATTCGCTGTACACCACCTGAATGTCGCCTTTTTCCATAAACGATTGCAAAACATTCATCTGACCGAGGAAAAGTCTCATGGAGTTGTTGTCGTGTTTCGAACCGCAAATCAGGGCATATTTGCCTTTTGGCCGGAGCGAGGTCAGATAAGAGGCCTGAAGTCCGCCAATTTGGGTACTGTTGGCTGATACATAATAATCGAGTTTGCAGCCGTTAATCAAACGGTCATAGGCAATAACCTTCACCCCCGATTCATGTGCCAGGTTCACAATTTTTGCTGCTTCATCCTGATTGATCGGAACAACGATCAGAACTTTTGCCCCATTTTTGATCATGGTTTCAGCTTGTTCGATTTGTTTCTGCTGGTTATTGTCGGCCACCTCGAGCATGACTTCAGCGCCAAGTTTGGTCAAATCTTCCACCAGATAGTTTTTGTCTTTTTCCCAGCGTTCATTTTCGTAACTATGGATCAGGATTCCGACTTTGGGCGTTTTGGTTTTACAACCTGAAAAGATAAATGTACTGGTAAGAAATAATACAAAAAGTGAAAAGAAGGAGATTTTCATAATTCAGTTTTTTGAATGATAACTGGGCTCAAGGTACAAAATGAATTTTGAAAAGCGACAAGCAATTCAAAAAATTAGATTTATTTGAATGCCTTTAGATGTTCGTATAAGCTCTGTACCGGCAATCCCATCACATTAAAAAATGAACCTTCGATGCGATAAACACCGATGTACCCGATCCATTCCTGAATGCCATACGCACCTGCTTTGTCGTATGGGTGAAAATTCTTGAGGTAAAATTGAATTTCTTCATCGCTCAGCGATTTGAACCAGACATCTGTTAATTCGTAGAACGAAACTTTTTTTTCAGTTGAAAGCAGGCAAACTCCTGTCAAAACCTGATGTTTTTTCCCCGATAAATCTTTCAGCATCCGGAATCCATCGGCATAATCTGTTGGTTTATTCAGTACATGCCCATCGAGCCATACGATCGTATCGGCGGTGATCACCAATTGATTATTTTTCAGTAACGGACGAAATGCTTCAGCCTTCAGTTCGGCCAGATAAATTGGAATCTCAGTCATGTTCATCCCCTCCGGAAATACCTCCGGAATATCCATCGCCTGCACTTTGAATTTCAATCCCAGTTCGCGGAGCAACTCCTGACGTCGCAGAGATTTTGAAGCCAGGATGATTTCGTATTGTTCGAGATTTTGGAGAAGCATAGTTGAGATTTTTATTGTTGCGGGATGCGAGTTTTGGTTTTTTTCTCGTAACCCGTAACCCGTAACTTTTTATGCATTCTGCGACTGAAAACTGAGACTGGATATTAATCCGCTTTTATTCCCTTAATTTCATGCCCAAACCATTTTTGCTGCGAACGCATCACCTGCTCAATGACATCACGCACACAGCCTTCCCCGCCTTTTTTATCAGAAATGTATTGTGAAATAGCTTTTATCTCAGGAACGGCATCAACCGGACAGGCTGTGATTCCAACTTCCTGCATGATCGAAAAATCAACCAGATCGTCGCCCATGTAAAGGATTTCGGTTTTAGGAATTCCGGTTTTGGCGCAAAAATCATCCAGGCATTCGGTTTTGTTGAAGGAATTCATGTAGATGTGTTCAACTCCAAGTTTTTTATGGCGGAGCTTGACCCGATTGGTATTTGCCCCGGTTATGATGGCGATCTGAAACCCATTCTTCAGGGCATAACGAAAGGCAAATCCGTCTTTCACATTGGATGTTCGCATCGGGTCGCCGTTTTCATCGAGCGGTGTTGTATCCAGTGAAAGGACGCCGTCAACATCGAAAATGAATGCTTTGATATTTTTAAGTCTTTCTTTAAAGAAGGTCATGATTCTATTTTTGGTGAACCTGAAAAATACTTTCAGTCACAAAGCTATAGATTTTCTGATATTCGGGCTTATCCTGAAGCATTTTTAAATGCTGACCGATCATGGCCTTGTCGTTCCGTTTGGCTGGCCCGGTCTGGGCTTCTAACGGATGAATATTTTCAATTTTTGCGGCAGTTTCACGAATGAGTGGTTTGAGAAGATCAAAGTCCAGTTTTTTAACCTGAAGGATTTCGGCTCCGATGGCGTAAAAATGGTTGACAAAGTTATTGGTAAAAACCGCTGCCAGGTGAAGAGTTTTCCGTTCGTCAGAGTTTATCTGGTTAACGGTGCTGGAAATTCTTTTGCCCAGTTTTTCCAGTTTCAGCAAGCTGGAAGGATGGTTAGCTTCAATACAAACCGGAATATCCGAAAAATCAACTTTTCGGCTTTTCGAAAAAGTTTGAAGCGGATAAAACACACCATAATTTTGGGTGAATCCTTCCAGAATGTTCATCGGCACGCTGCCTGCGGTATGCACAATCAGTTGGTTTTCATTGAGCGAAAGATTTTCCAAAACTTCCTGAATAGCCGAATCTTTTACAGCAATCACATATAAATCCGCTTCAGGAAGAAGTTGCGAAAGATCATTGGTAAAGCTGGCATTCACTTTTTCAGCCAGGACACGTGCCGATTCCACCGACCGGCTATAAACCTGTTTTACACGGATGCCTTCTTCAACCAGGGCCAAAGCCAGTTGAGTGGCCAGGTTCCCGGCACCGATAATGACTACATTTTCAATCATGTTTTGAACTATCGGTTTTCGTACCTTTTATTGACAGTATCCCAATTCACCACGTTCCAGAAATTATCAACATACTCGGCTCTCCGGTTCTGGTATTTCAGGTAATAGGCATGTTCCCAAACATCGAGGCATAACAGCGGAGTTCCCTTTTTCTCGACCACATCCATCAATGGATTGTCCTGGTTTGATGTTGAACTGACAAATACTTGTCCGTCTTTTCCGGCGATCAGCCAGGCCCAACCACTGCCGAATTGTTTCTTGGCTGCATTGGCAAATTCTTCTTTGAACTTATCCACCGATCCAAAACTTTTTTCGATGACACCTTTCAGGACAACTGAAGGATTGGTTTTGGCAGGCGACATGTTTTCCCAGAACAAGGAGTGGTTATAATAGCCTCCTCCATTGTTTCTTATTGCTGGCGAATATTTGCTGATTTCAGCAAAAAGGCTTTTCAAGTCGAGTTCTGCAGCAGGTGAATCTTTCAGGGCTGCCAAAAAATTGGTGTGATAAGCTTTGTGGTGTTTGCTGTAATGGATCTCCATCGTTTTGGCATCAATGGTAGGTTCAAGTGCATTGTAAGCATAAGGAAGTTCCGGGAATGTGCTTTCTATAGCTTTCTGAATTGGATTTTGAATGTTGTAAACGTTGGCCCAAACCGGGGCGGCTGCGATTGAAGTTCCGACAAGGGCAATAAAATTTCTTCGTTTCATGTTTTCTGGATTTAAAGTTTATTAATTCCGGTGCTATGGGTTAATAAACAGTCAGTTTACCTATTTGTTCAGGAGCAAATCAGGACGAATTTTTCAATGGCTGTCAATTCCTTCAATCATGTAAAGCGAATGTTCGATAGTGGGCAGAATTTCAGCACAATATTCAGTAACTGCTTTTACGCTTCCTGGCAAACAGTATATCAAAGTCTTTCCTGAAACGCCTGCAATTCCCCGACTCAAGAGAGCAGCCGGTTTTTGCATTCCGTACTTAACCCTAATCAGTTCCATAATTCCTGGAATTTCCCTGTCAAGAACCGGTCGGATTGTTTCGGGGGTAATATCGCGTGGCCCAATACCTGTGCCTCCTGTGGTAAAAATTGCGTCAGCGCCTGCTGAAATGGCATCGTTTACCAAATTTGCAAGTTGTTTTGGATCATCAGGAATCAGATGATTGGCAACTACAATTTGGCGGTTGATTTTTGCAAAAAACGATTCAACTAAAAGTTTGATTTGCGGGCCGCTTTTATCTGCATATTCACCAGCGCTGGCGCGGTCGCTCAGGGTGATAATTTGGATGTTTACGATTTTTTGGAAATAGGTTAGTTCATCACCAGGCTTTAGCGTTCCCTCACGGATAACGCGTGCAAAAATGCCTTCTTTGGGCATGACACAATTGCCCACTTCACGAAAAATAGAACAATTATCGCCGTGGCATTTTTTACCGATCTGGGTGACTTCCAGTTCCAGATGTTCATTCCGAAACCGATCCAATGGTTTGCATTCGTGCAGCAAAAGACCTTCAGTGGTAATGTTTTCTGCAAACTCACCGTATTGAATATTCCGGCCGGCATCGGCCGCAAATTTTACGATACTTTCAGATGCCAGCAAGCTGATTTGCCGGTGCCATTTTCCTGAATGGGCATCGCCAATAACTCCAATTCCGGTGAGTTGAATGGATTCTACCGGATTTTTGACTGTTCCCTTTTTTTCGGAAGTGTTGACTGATAGGATCTTTATTTTCATGGTTTTAATTTCCTTATGTATTTGATTCTTTGATTTGTACGCAGGCATAAACTTTAAATTGAATTCAAGCCATTGCGCCGAAAAAAAATTACTGCTTTTTATTGTTTTGTTTCGCGGCGCACTGACATCATTGATCGCTTTTCCCCGACTTAAAAGCCGGGGCTACAAATATTTTGCTCCTAAAGGAGCTTTAAACAAATGGGTTAGGACCTCATTTTTTTGTCTTATTCACCAGTCTGACATGCTCTATCACCATATCCTTATCAACCGCTTTGCACATGTCATAAACGGTTAGCAGGGCCACATTAACTCCGGTGAGGGCTTCCATTTCGACTCCGGTTTTTCCAAAACAAAGCGTAGTGCATTCTGCCAGAACACCGTCTTCCAGAAGGCTGCATTTGACGTCTATTTTCCAGAGCTGAAGCGGGTGACAAAGTGGAATCAGTTCGCTGGTCCGTTTTGCTCCCTGGATACCAGCAATTTCAGCAACAGTCAGTACATCGCCCTTTTTCATCTGGTTTTGGCGAATCAATTCAATGGTTTCGGATTTAAGCCGGATAAAACCACTTGCCATGGCTTCGCGCTCCTGATCAGGCTTCTGGCTGACATCAACCATTTTTGCCTTTCCTTTTTCGTCGGTATGGGTTAGTTTTTTCATATATTTTAGTTACGAGTTACGGGTTACGAGTTACGGGTTGCAGGTTGTCCAAACTCGAAACTCGTAACATTCATTTCTGAAAACTGCGACTGACCACTGTTCACTTTTTCATCCTCCGATATTGTAGAACTCACCCGATTGATTGTAAGTTCCACTCTTCGGTTTGTTGCCCAAAGCGAGGTTTAATGCTTCCTGATGTCCCAGTTCACGGATGTTGTAACTTAAATCACTAAACAAACAGGGTTTGATGTCGCCATTGGCCAGTAAACGAACCCGGTTGCATTTGCCACAGTTACCGCCTTCTCCTCCTTCAACGGTCGAAAACTCTCCTGTTTTCAGGTTCATCTGGTGTATAAAACGAAGGCTGAGGCCATGGTCTTCGCAAAATTGTTTTAGTTTTTGTGTTTCATCATCGGGTTGTCCAAGCAGCACGCAATTAACCTTGATTGGCCGCAATCCAACCTGAATGGCAGTTTCAATTCCTTCCAGAACCACAGCCAATTCACCGTTCCGGGTGATTTGGCAGTATTGATCAGGGTTCACCGTATCGAGGCTGACATTGATGCGGTTCAGTCCCGCATTTTTCAAATCAAGCGCATATTTCGACAATAGTATTCCGTTGGTGGTCATCGCCAAATCCTCAATTCCATCTATTGCAGCAAGCATCCCAACCAGTTCAACGATATCTTTTCGAACCAATGGTTCACCACCTGTGAGGCGCACTTTCGTAATTCCGTTAGCCACAGCCATTCGTGCAAAATCAGTGATTTCTTCATAGCTCAGTATATCGGAATGTTCCATCAACCGGATACCTTCTTCGGGCATACAATAAGTACAGCGCAGGTTACAGCGATCGGTCACTGAAATACGCAGATAATTGATTGGCCTACTATAGCGGTCGAACATAAACAACTTCTCCTTTTTTGATTTCAGTTTTTCCTGCCGGAATTTTAATAAATCCAAACGCCTGATGGTAGGCGTGAATATGTGCCGAACCATGGTAATCAACCATCCGGATCTCGTTCTGATTGGTTATTTGAACGGGCAAACATTCTTCCCGGTCTGTTTTTTTTCGGTTGAAATTATGACTCATTGTCAAGGATAACCGGATCTCGTTCCGGGTGTAGTTCATTATTTTCCAAAGAAAAGGCAGCACAAAAACCTCAAATTGGATGAACGATGAAACCGGGTTTCCGGGCAGGCCGATGATGTATTTGTTTCCTTTCGAGGCAAAAGTGGTGTGCTGTCCGGGTTTAATATTGATTTTACTGAAATGAATTTCAAATCCAAGTTCCTTGATAATGCGGGGAACAAAATCAAAATCGCCTACCGAAACTCCTCCTGAAAGAAGCGTCACATCATTTTCATCAACCGATTTTTGAATAATCCGGGCGGTCAAATGTTCATCATCTGGCACTATTCCGTAGTAATTGACCGGAAAGCCATATTTGGTTGCCTGCGCATACATTTGTGGCCCGTTCGAATTTCGAATTTGAGAAGGTTTTGGTTTTTCTTCAGGATTAACCAGTTCCGATCCGGTTGAAATTATTCCGACAACGGGTCTTTTATATACCAATGGACTGGTACAACCAACCGATGCAAGTATAGCAATATGCTGAGGCTTCAAAGGAGTTCCAGTACTTAAAACCAGATCACCCTCTTTCAAATCCTCGCCTTTCAGGCAGATGTTTGCATTGGATATTGCTCCGGTAAACCGGACCTTTCCGGGGGCAACTTCTTCAGAATGTTCGATCATAAAAACCGTATCTGCCCCTTCGGGAACCTGTGCGCCGGTCATAATTTTGCTGCATTGGTTCCGGCCAATAATTTTGGTTGGCAATTGACCAGCCGGAATAATTTCGATGACAAAAAGTTCCTGCCCCAAATCGGCCCGCTGGCAGGCATATCCGTCCATAGCCGATTTGTTAAAAGGCGGCACATCGGCATCGGCAAATACATCTTCAGCCAAAATACGACCCGATGAATGTAAAAAATTCACATTTTCGGCATCCAGGAGTTTAACCCTCGAAAACGCAATTTCGATGGCTTGTTCAAGAGATATCATCTTGTTCTGTTTTCCAGGTTTGATCAAAATTAAATGCGGAAGGATCAATGCTGAATTGTCCGCTATCGGAATACACATTTACATCAGCAAGTTTTTGCATTTCCAAAGCTACTGGTTTGACGTCTTCAAATTTATTCTGAATAAAAAGATAAAATGTTGGTTTAAGTATCTTGCGCAAGGCTGCTGATTCAATTACAACTGGTTTTACCGGATCCAATTGTTCCAACACCAGGCTAAACGCTTCTTCCAGATAATCATCAGATGTTTGAATGTAAAAAACCCGATCGGCCCCAGCTTGTAAAAACAGCGAACTGTCTTTCCCCGAGGTTAAATCGGTTTCCTGAAAGATGCGGTAATTATCGGTAACGACCATTGGAGCCAATCCTCTGGTCGGTTCATGAAAATGCGGCGTAATTTTGATAGCGGCTATTTTTTGACCTGCATTTTGAGCAATCACCCGGCGAATAAAACTTGTTTTACCAACGTTTTGTCCGGAGCCTGAAACTAAAAGAATATGGTTAGAAATTTCGGTCATTCGAATGTCTATAAAAAAATTTGCTGGAAGGAGACGTTTGCTGACGACCGGAATGGTGGGCAGTAGTTTTCTCCTTTCCAAAGTCCTTCCGCCACTGCGGAATTCGGGAGGCTGAAACGTTTCCGCCTTCAACCCTTCGGTTTTGGTGACTTATTCATCGAACTTAGCCTGCAAAACTCGGAGTTTATACGTATGCAAATATAGAAATATCCTGGATGAACGGCAAGGAATCTTGAATCTTGAATCATGAGTTAACCTTTTGGGGTTTCATTCGCCATTCAGGATTCATAATTCAAGATTCTATCTACTTTTTGTAGAAGTTCATTTGCTGCAGATAATCCCAGGAACGGCAGGGAATGAAATGGCGTATATCTTTTCCGGCTTTTATAGAATCACGGATGAAAGTGGACGAAATTTCCATCAAAGGTGCATTGGCAACCTGAACCCGTGGATATTTCCGGATACTTTCAGGATTAAAGCCGGGGCGTGGATAAACAATGATGTCGTAGTTTGCCAGCAGCACATCGGCATTTTTCCATTTGTGTATGTTTTCCAGATTGTCGGTTCCCATCAGGATAAAAAACTGGTGTGTTGGATATTTTTCGCTCAAATAAGCCAGCGTGTCTATGGTGTACGAAGGTTTGGGCAGATTAAATTCGACTTTCGAAGCTCGGAAACGCAGGTCGTCGCCTATAGCACGGTTCACCAACTCCAGTCTCTGGTAGTCATCCAACAGTGATTTTTTATTTTTCAATGGATTTTGAGGGCTCACTACAAACCAGAGCTGACCAATATCGGTGTATTCGACCATGTAATTGGCAATGGCCATGTGCCCAATATGAATGGGGTTGAATGATCCAAAGTAGAGTCCTGTTTTGATCATTTTTCTAATCTTGTTTTTTCCCAGCTTCAAGGGAAAGGAGAAGAATATCAAAAATATTTTGAGCAATTCCGAATAGCTCTTTACTCTCTTTTATTGAGGGCTTGCCTGTTGATAATAAGCCTATTTCTCCAGGATAACGGGAGCTGGTATAAACATTATCAAGCATTTCAAGTTCGGTTTCATTGATCGGATTCATCAGGAAGGATTCTGTTAAGGCATACAATCTTGTCAGATTATGAATTCGGGACATCTTAATCCCTTTTTCTTCGATCAGTGCTTTGAATGCTTTTTCTACCGCTTGTTGGGCATGAAATGCAACGACATTAGTTACAAATTCATCATTCAGGTTATTTTCGCAACTGCGTAAATCAGTCTGGGCAAATTCAAGCCATTGTCTGGTACTTGCTTTCATAAATCACGATTCCTTTAGTGAGTATTTCTTCTGAAAAGCTGGTGCTGGCAATTTTAAACTGTTCGAACATTGGAATTGTTAACACGATTAAATCAATTGGTATCTGTTTGGCAACAGAACGTGTGAACTGGCTAACCTTAAGGTAAAGTTCTTGTTTTTCGCGGAAAGTTGCCGGAAAAGTATGTTCATTCAATACAACAAACAAATCGAGATCGCTGTCTTCATCAGGACTCCCATAAGCATACGAACCAAATAGCAATACCATATATGGATCGATTGCCTTCAAGTTGGTCTTTAACTGCTCAATATATTTATTGTTTGGTTGCATCGTTCGGACCTTTTATAATACATTCAATACCTGTTCCTTGATCTTTTCCAGGTTGTCTTTCATCTGGACAACAATGCGCTGGAGGTTGCTTTCGTTGGCTTTTGAGCCGAGCGTGTTGATCTCGCGGCCGATTTCCTGGGCGATAAAACCCAGTTTTCGGCCTGAAGGTTCCACCTCGGACATGGTTTCGGTGAAATAACTGCAATGATTGGTCAGGCGGACTTTTTCTTCGTTGATGTCGAGCTTTTCCATGTAATAAATCAACTCCTGTTCGAAACGGTTTTTGTCAACACTTCCATTCAATTGCAGTTCGTTGAGGCTATCCATAATTTTGGTCTTCACGTTTTCCAATCGCCGGGTTTCATGCGGCTCAACCTGATCGAGTAAATCCAGAATATTCTGAATATTGTTAACGATGTCGGTTTGAAGGGCTATCCCTTCCTGATCGCGGAAACGGTTGAGTTCGTCAAGCGTTTTGATCAGGTTTTCGCGAACGACCAGCCATTCCGATTCATCCAGTTCGTCGTACACCATTTTAACTGTTTCGGGCAGCCGCATGATGCTGTTCATGATGGATACGTTTATTTCGATCCCCAGTTCCTGATGGACATCCTTGAGCTGCCTGTAATAATCTTTGATGATTTCCGCATTGATACGCGAAGTGCTTTCAGTCCCGAGACTATCGAGATAAAGTGCAAAATCAACTTTTCCACGGATAAGCATTTCTGAGATTAACCGTCGGATTTCAATATCCTTTTCGCGGTAAATAGCAGGAATCCGGGTGTTGATGTCGAGTTGTTTGCTGTTTAGCGACTTAATTTCAAGGGTGATTTTTTTATTTCCTACTTCGAATTCGGTTTTTCCGAACCCAGTCATTGATCTGATCATAAATTATGGATTTAAGCTGCTAAAGATACAGAAAAAGGAAAAAGGAAAAAGGAAAAATGTTGAGTCAGAAGTCAGAAGACGGAAGTCAGAAGTAAAAAGGCTGCACAGATGCCACGTCTGAGATCGAATTTATTCTAAAATCTGATTGTTTGAAAATATAACCTGATATTCTATTTTTTACTGACTTCCGTCTTCTGTCTTCCGACTTCTCTTTAAGCAATCACTCCTGACCCAATCAATTCCTTACCTTCGTACCATGCTGCAAATTGTCCGGAGGTAATACCACGTTGTTCCTTGTCGAAAATAATATAAATGCCATCTTCCCGCTGATGCATGGTTGCTTTTTCAAGCGGTTGACGGTACCTGATCCGTAAATCGTATCTTCTGCTTTCTCCTGAATTCATTACAAGATCGGGGCGTATCCAATGGATTTCGTCTTTCGGAATAAAAAGTCCGGGACGGTACAAGCCAGGATGGTCGGCGCCTTCACCCACATACAGGATATTCCGGGTAACATCGGTCCCGATTACAAATAAAGGATTCTGATGGCCGCCAATATTCAGGCCTTTTCGCTGGCCAACGGTATAGTAATGGGCTCCCTGATGTTCGCCGATCAACTCGCCATTCCAGGGTTTGTAAGGAAATGCCGAACAAAGTTTTTTAAAGTTTTCCTCTGTTTTTTCAATATTTTTCTTTTTTGCGATAAAATCGGCTGTAATTTCAATCACATTTCCGGTTTTAGGTTCGAGTTGTTGTTGAAGAAAGGTGGGTAAGTCAACTTTCCCTACAAAACAAATTCCCTGCGAATCTTTGCGTTCAGCAGTTGGCAGGTTTGCCTGGCGTGCAATTTCACGCACTTCAGGCTTTTCCAGATGGCCGATCGGGAAAATGGCTTTCGAAAGCTGATACTGATTTAGCTGACAAAGAAAATAACTCTGGTCTTTGTTTTTATCCTTTCCGGCGAGAAGCTGATGAATCGCCTGTCCATCTTTTTCAAATTCAGATCTTCTACAGTAGTGACCGGTTGCAACAAAGTCGGCCTTGTATTTCAGACATTCATCGAGAAAAATATCAAATTTAATTTCCCGGTTACACAGCACATCCGGATTAGGGGTCCGCCCCTTGCTGTATTCGGCAAACATGTAATCAACTACCCGTTGTTTGTAATCTTTACTGAGGTCAACAATATGAAACGGAATGTCAAGTTTCTTTGCTACCAGTTCAGCAATCATGGCATCGTCTTCCCAGGTACAGCGCGATGTAACAGTTCCGGTGCGGTCGTGCCAGTTAACCATGAATAAAGCCACCACATCATATCCCTGTTGCTTCAGCAAATATGCTGCAACACTCGAATCAACGCCTCCCGACAGCCCAATAACAACACGTTTCATTGGGGTTTCAATTTTCAATTTCAAGCTTAGATTCATGTGGCAGCATAACAGTTTAAACCCTTTCAGGAGCAGCACCGGTATTGAACACAGAGGATTATCCTTAGGCTCAATTGGGTATGCAAAAGTATGGAAAGCGGACAACTATTCCAATAGAAAGAAAGTTTCGGATTTACTCGTTGAATGAGATCATCCGAAGAATATTTGGTCAAATCAGTTCGTCAGGATTTATGTCTGAAACATCAATGATTTTTTTCAGGATGGCGTACATGGTTAATCCTGAAGCCGATTTGATGCCTGTTTTTTCGGAGATATTCTTACGGTGCGAGATTACCGTGTGCGTGCTTACGAACAATTGGTCGGCAATTTCTTTATTCGAATAGCCTTTGGTAAGGAGTTGCAGAACCTCAATTTCGCGCCTGGTGAGTTCCGTGTCAGTATCTTTGTTTTGGTCTGAAAGGAACGAATTAAGGATTTCGTTCACCTTATAGCAAATCAGAGTTGGGGCATCGAAAAGGTTAATAGTTTGGTTGGAATACACCGAATCGAAATTCAAATGGAGTGTTATGAAGTGTATATTTTGGACCGAAGTTAGTATTTGGCGGATAAACGAGCTGCTTTTTTCCTGTTCTTCTGAAGTAGCCAGGATTAAAACCGGACCACTCATTGCGGCATAATCAATCAATTCGTCGCCACGATGAAGCAAGATGACTTCACTCGCGAGGCTACTTTTTAGTATTTCAAAAAGACCGGATAACACCATGTCCGACTGGCAGATCACCACAACCGATATATTCTGATTGCTATTCATAGCTTTCTAACAGTTTTTCGAGCTGTTTTACTTTTGGCATCAGAATGTGATCTTCGATCCTGGAATGGTTCTTCAGGTCTTTTTCGAAAAGGAATAAATTCGTCAGAAATGCATTTCCGCGATTCTGATCGTAATTCGGGGGTAAATATTTAATGATAATGTTTTTAAGATCGTCCATTTTATCGTCCATGTTCGAATGCTCTTTTTCGAAGCTTTCAATAGAAAAGGATGGGTACTTTTTGGTAAACTGATCGCGTATTGCCCGATTTTCTATCACTTCATTTAATTCTAATATAAAGGGAAACATTTCACGCTCTTCGAAATTGATGTGAATGACGAATTCCTCTTTGAACCTGGCATAAAACTTCCGGACCAGTTCGTTTTCTGTATTTTCATCCGGACTTGCCGACAGAAAAAGTTCGATCAGCCGGTCGTTTTCCGGGATCAGGTAATCTTTGTAATATTGATGAGTCTTAATCAGATAATCGATAACCATCGAAATCGGGAAGTCGAGCAAGCGTTTCTCGGGGAAATACGCCTCATAATGGAAAACATTAATGGTTTCAACGAAAAAGTTGAGATCGATCTTATTTTCCTCGCAGATATTCCGGATTGTTTTATCTCCGAAGCCAAGTTTGATACCCAGGCGGTTGATGACTGGCAACAACGAATGATCTTTGTGAATAACCGAAGCGAGTTTGCTGTTTTCGTTAAACAATTCCATATCCCGAATAAATTATTTGATATACAAACAAAGACAATATTTTCGATAAAAGGTTCATCAAAATAAGGAAAACCCCACTTGTGATGAGGTTTTTCAATGATTTCTTTTCATAGGACTCCATTTCATTTCGTCCTATGCATATACATGTTGGGGGGTTGTCTCTCTAAAGTTTTTGAACATTTGGACAGAGATATGTAAGACCGCTTTGAGTAATCGCATCATTTGTATTCAGGAAATTACATCAATAATTTTTTCAACAAGCTGTTGGTAAGATTCTTCTTTCAAATGTGAAACCTTTCCTTTTATTAATTCCTCTTCCAAAACAAAAAGTTTATGAATACGAACATAACTTGTTAAAGGTAATTTTACCGTTAAGTCACTTTCGCTTAAGGGAAAACTTAAACCATCTGAAACTGATTTTGAAGTAATCTGAGCAATCAAAACATCACCGGTTTTGTGCACCAAATCATTCGACAATACTAAAGCAGGCCGAAGTTTAAACCTGAGATTATCTGTAAAAGGAACAGGAACAATCACAATATCTCCCTTTTGATAAATCATGATACTTAAATGTTCTGTTTCAATAAATTATCCCAGCGTTCGTCTTCCGGACTATCCCATTCTTTCAATAAGCTACTTTCTGATAAAGTGGCAAAAAGCTCATCAGAGTCCTTTACAATTTTTACATTTTCAACTTGTCCAAGGCTTCGGAGTAGCTGTGTCAAAAAAACTATTTCCTTTTTACTTTTCGGTGTAACTATGAGCTTATCCATGATTATGCCATTTTTAGCAAATATACAAAACAAGAACAATTTATTACATTACGGTCAGGAATAGTTCTTCTTACGGCCTTCTGCTCCAGAACGTCCTTTTGGGTTTTAGTTCAAGGTGAGCTGAAGGATGATTGTTTGGTTTAACTTCCCTGTTTCCTGAAATTTCCCTTACAGCTTGTCCGTTGTGTTGACGGACAATAGGTTTGCGGGCAACTTTGGAAGGCGCTTTTACAGGAGTAAAATCAGTGAGCACATAAGGATGATCTTCAACCACCGTAATAGTTTGGGAAATCAACCGTTGAATATCGCGCAGAAAAATGATTTCCGTATTGTCGCAGAACGAAAGTGCAATACCGCTTTGCCCGGCACGTCCGGTTCTTCCGATGCGGTGAATGTATGTCTCCGGAATATTCGGTATCTCAAAGTTGATCACATGAGTTAAATCATCAATATCAATCCCTCTGGCAGCTATGTCAGTGGCAACCAAAAGCCTGATTTTTCCATCTTTAAAGTCAGAAAGGGCTTTTTGGCGGGCATTCTGCGATTTGTTGCCATGTATGGCCTGTGCATGATGTCCGTTCTTCTGCAAGTATTGAACCACTTTGTCGGCGCCATGTTTGGTCCGGGTAAATACCAGGGCAGAAACGATTTTCTGGTTTCTCAGCAAATGGAGCAACAGACTGCGTTTGTCGGCATAATTCACCATGTACATCTGTTGTTCAACTTTTTCGGCAGTGGTTATTTCAGGAGTAACTTCGACCTTCACCGGATTTTTCAGGATAGTATGCGAAAGCTTGACTATGTCTGAAGGCATGGTGGCCGAAAAGAACAAAGACTGGCGCTCCCTGGGTAATTCGGCAATGATGCGCTTTACGTCGTGAATAAAACCCATGTCGAGCATCCGGTCGGCTTCGTCGAGAACGAACAATTCGATGCTCCTGAAGTCGATATAACCCTGGTTGAAAAGGTCGAGCAAACGACCTGGCGTTGCAATCAGGATATCAATTCCCTGACGCAGGGCATCGGTTTGAGGGCGTTCGCCCACACCGCCATAAATAACGGTATGTTTCAATCCGGCATACCGGCCGTAAGCTGCAAAGCTTTCGCCAATCTGAATGGCCAGTTCGCGGGTAGGGGTTACAATCAGTGATTTAATTTTGCGTTTTCCTTTGGCGGGAATATGCGTGTCGTAAAGAATCTGGATGATCGGTATAGCGAAAGCTGCCGTTTTTCCGGTTCCTGTTTGTGCACAACCTAATAAATCTTTTCGCTGAAGTATGATGGGTATTGCTTGTTCCTGAATGGGAGTAGGTGTTTCGTAGCCCTCTGTTTTTAAAGCCCTCAGGATGGGCTCAATCAAATTTAAATTTTCAAATAACATTTTAATAATTTGGAAAGGCTTACATGTCAAACTTTTTTGACCGGCCTTTATGTTTACGGTGCGAAATTAGACATTAATCCGACAAACCACCTAATTTCAGACTTATTTATCGTTTTTTGCTGAAAAAGAAAAGGTTAGGGTAATGATGAGATGTTTAGATTTATATATCCTTCCAATTTGGTTAACCTTTTTTCTTCTTGTCTTTGGCAAATAGCCCTGCGGTGTATTTATCGTAGAGTTCGAACAGAAACTCGATGCGCTTGGTTTCGTTAATAAATGGCTGCGGACGGTAGGCCAAATCAACCGCTTTATCGAGTTCGTTGTGGGCTTTTACCAGTGCTGGAGGCATGGTTAACGGATCGTACAAATCGCCCAGACTGCTGTCAGGGAACTCTGCACGAATATCTAATACCTTTTGAGCAGCATTTTCGATGGTTTCTTTTTGCTTTTCTGTTGGATTTTCTGGCCAGGGAAAGTTGTTGTAAACAATAGAACCCGAATATCTATAGTCACTTTTAAGTCTTCCACACACAGTTCTAGTCCATGCCATATGCATCGTTGAACACATGATGCCAAATGTAAATAATGAAGCAGACGGAATTAGATAAACTGCGTTACTTGAAATTACGTCAGCAGTCATATAGCCAATAGGGATGAACCGTCTTCTCTCAGATGAAGTCTCAGGTATGACCAAATAATTTGATTCTGGATGAGATGTGTAAAAAAACAAGGTAGGAAGTGATGCAGATTTTCGAGTTGGTTCTGCACTGCTTGACTCTCTAAATAACTTAACCTTTTCAACTCGTTCTAATACATGTGGAAGGTTTTTTAACTCTTTGGGATCTATATCTTTTAACCACAGGCACCACCGTGAAATGTTATTAATAAATTCAGCAGATCCAAGAAATCTTCTAAATAAATGCTCTGATTTTGGTTCATTTATCAGAAATAATTCTTTTTCAGAATCATTAAATATATAATTACCATCATCCGTTGGTTTATTACCATATTTAATTGGGGGTGCTCCACAAATTGATTCTGTTCTTTTATTAATAATAACCACTGGTCCAGAATTCAAATATGGATTTATTTGTTGTACTATCAATTCGTGAGGTTCTGATGATACAGATTCATATTCAAATAAATGCTTTATATTCCAGTTAAAAGTTGCAAATCCTATTATTACGCAATGAACTGCTGCGACACCTTTAGCTTCGTTATTCCACTTAAATGTTCGATGTGCAAAATTAATTTTAATACCGTGGAAATTAATTAGTGAATTCCATAATAGGGAAACTTGCTCTCCTTGTGTAATTGAATTTGTTGAAACAAATGCTACTTGTATTTGTGTCGATTTTATAAATTTTGCTGCTTTATAAAACCACGCAGAAACATAATCTAAATCAGATGCGGATTTTATCTCAGACATCAGCATATTTAAATCATCCTTCTGTTCTTTTGATTGTAAATGCTTGCCTGCAAATGGTGGGTTACCGAAAATATAATCGAATTTAACATTATTATAGCTCGGTTCCTTAGGAAATTGCTCAACTTTGTCAGCCTTTTCGGCTATAACATTGGCAGTTTTAAAATGCAACGATGGTTCATTGGCGGCAGAGTGTGATTCGATGTAATTTAATTGTTCTGCATAAATTGTAACTGTTTTCTCCGGATTTAAAAGGCTTTCCCAATCAATACGCAAAGCATTTCCTTGAACAATTTTTGCACTCTTGAGCAAAGGCAAACGGACAACATATTCGCCAAATTCCTGAGAGATAAGCATGTTCATTTGGTGGTCGATTAACCAAAGAGCAACCTGGGCAATCTGAGCTGGGAATTCTTCGTATTCGATGCCATAAAACCGGTCGATATTGCATTGCATAAGCGATTCGAGATCGAATACCCGTTGCCCTTTTTGGAGGACTTTTAGAATTTCGAGTTCGAGCAAACGCAATTCACGATAAGTAATTACCAGAAAGTTGCCGCAACCACAGGCCGGATCGAAAAACCGGAGAGATGCAATCTTACGCTGAAAATATTTTAGCTTATTGGTATTGGTTTTAATGGATTCGAATTCCTGCCATAGGTTATCGAGAAACAAAGGTTTGATGAGTTTCAGGATGTTTTTCTCGCTGGTATAATGAGCGCCGAGGTTACGGCGCTGCTTTTCGTCCATTACACTTTGAAACATAGAGCCGAAAATAGCTGGTGAAATTTTGCTCCAATCCAGTGTGCAGCAATTGAGAAGCGACTGCCGCATTTTCTTGTTGAAGGAAGCAAACGAAAGCTGCTCGGCGAATAACTCACCATTGACATAAGGGAACATTGTTAGGCTTTCGTCCAATGTTTTTTGCCGTTTTTCGGGCGGGGTATTTAGCACTTGAAACAATTGAGCCAGATGCAAACCTAAATCGGTCCCGTCATCGTTGGTTTTATTTTCGATGTATTCCTGAAACAACCGTTTGTCGAAAATGGTGGTATCTTCTGCAAATAAACAGAACAGTAAACGCACCAAATATTTTTCGAGTTCGTGACCGGTGTAACCAGCGTCTTTTAAGGCATCATGCAGTTTGCCCATCAGGTATGCGGCCTCAATGTTTACTGGGTCTTCAGCTTTGAAGGTTTGTTGGGTATATCCGGCAATAAAGCCAAACAGTTTTACATTATTCACCAACTCCTTCAGTAGAAATGAATTTTCGATGCCATTTTCCATATTGAAAAGCCGGAAGTTTTCGAAATCGGAAACCAGAATATATTTGGGAAGTTCGTGTTGTTTTAGTCCGTGTAGATATTCTTTTGCTTGCTGGAAGGCTTTATCCAGATTTTTCCCACGGCTTTTCATTTCAATTAAAATAGTACCCTTCCAAAGCAGATCAATGTATCCATCTAAATCGCCAAGCTTTTTAATACGATGCTCGAATGAAGCAACCCTGCGGTTATTAATCCCAAATACATTAAAAAACTCAACAAGGAATGGTTTTGCATCTGCTTCTTCATTAAATGTACCAGCCCATTCTTTTGAGAATTTTACCGCACGTTCTTTTATTTCGTTCCAACCTAAAGCCATAGATGAATTATTATTCTGCAATTTATGAAAAATAACTGTTGAGGAAGTCGTGAAAAATACATTTTTATGAATTTTCTTTGTATTTACCAAACTGAAAAAAACAATACAAAGCTATACAAATGAATTCTTTGCCAGACGACTTTCGACAAGCAGTGAGCGGTGGAAAATACTATTTATTCTGATTGCAGCAACAGCAATGAATGGGGTGGTACCCGATGACTGTGCCGTATTTGTCGAATTCGTAATGGCAGCAATTCATGAGCAGATCGCTCAGTTTATGACGGGCACGGGCCACGCGTGTTTTGGCTGCGGTGTAGGTAAGACCAGCTTTATCAGCATACTCATTAATACTTTTCCCTTCAAATTCAACCTGGCACAGGGCCTGGCAATCCTTCTCTGGAAGGTCTTTCATGAATAATACCATATCACGGATGGTTTGAGTCATTGCTTCATCCGACTCCGTTTCCGGGTCTATTACTTCCGGGATCTCTTCCACAGAAATTGGATTGTTTTTTCGAAAATGGTCGGTGATAATGTTGCGGGCAATCTGGTAAATCCACGATTGTACTTTGGTTTCGTCGCGAAGGCTGTCTATTTTCGAATGAATCCGGATAAAGGTTTCCTGAAGCAGATCATCGGCTAAATCTTCATTTTTCACTTTCTTCAGGATGAAACGGCGCAGGCTGTCGCTGAATTTGTGCCATAATTCGGTTGTTTTTTGTTCCATCGGGTTGGTTATTTGGTGGTTTTGTATATCTCTAATGCCGCAGGAAACGGTTGCAGCGCCCGTTCAAAAATTCCCAGGGAATACGCAATTGTAAGCCCGTAATTGGTTAATGGAACGCCTGCCATCCGGGCTTTCATCAGTCGCGACAACATTTCCCGGCGGTTCCACATACAGGCTCCGCAATGAATAATCAGTTTAAATTCAGACAAATTCTCGGGGAAGTCATGTCCGCGGTGATGTGTATATTCCAGCCTCCCTCCGACATACTGATTGAGCCAAATGGGAATTTTCACGGTTCCTATATCTTCTTCAATCGGGTGATGAGTACAAGCTTCGGCAATCAGCACTTTATCGCCTTTTTTAAGTTGGTCAATGGACATAGCGCCTTTCACCATTTCAGAAAGGTCGCCCTGAAGACGGGCAAACAGGATGGAGAAGCTGGTAATTGGTATTTCGGGAGGCGTATCCGCATTCACTTTTCGGAAAGCCTGGCTATCGGTCACCACTAATTTTGGTAGTTTGTTCAGCCGTCCAAGAGCTTCACTCAGTTCACGGTCTTTTACCACCATGCAAAATGAGTCGTTATCGAGCAGGTCGCGGATGCATTGGACCTGTGGCAGAATGATCCGCCCTTTTGGCGCTTCCTTATCAATCGGGACAACCAATACAGCCATTTCGCCTGGGCCGACCAGATCGGAAACAATGCCCGGGCGGTTGATAAAATCGTCGGGGGCAAAATCCAGGATGGCCTGCCTTAAATTCTGAATTCCATGTCCGGTTATGGCAGAGGTTTCGATTACCGGAATTTTTTCTTCGGAGAAACTTTTTGAAAAAAAATTGCTGTCCGAAACTATATCACATTTGTTGAATACCACAATAACCGGAATAGCACGATCGTTTAATTCGCGGAGAATCTTTTCCTCAAAATCGCCCCATTCGTCCGATTTTGAAATGATTAAGCCAAGTTCGGTGCGGTCGAATACCTGCATCGTTTTCTTAATTCGTTTTTCTCCCAGTGCGCTGGTGTCGTCAATTCCGGCGGTATCTATAAAAAGCACCGGGCCAAGAGGCAGCAGTTCCATGGGTTTTTCTACCGGATCGGTGGTTGTTCCGGCAATTTCGGATACGATGGAAACTTCCTGACTGGTCAATGCGTTTAAAATAGAAGATTTGCCTGCATTGCGGCGTCCGAAGATACCGATATGAAGCCTGAATGATTTGGATGCCCGCATAGCTGAAATTTTTATTGATGCAAAGTACGATTAACGATTTGTGAAAAACAAGTTCAAACCTGTTTCGTTTAACTGTTATATGGAGAAACCATTATCAAAATCAATAAATTTTACACCATGAAAAAGTTAATGTTTATTTTACTCATTGCCCTTCTTTTTGGATTTGAATCCAAAGCCCAGGATTATTACACAGGAATCGGTCTTCGGGCAGGATGGGGTACCGGATTGACCGTCAAACATTTTTTAGGTGAGAAGGCTGCTGTAGAAGGAATACTTGATTCACGCTGGAGAGGGTTTAGCCTTACCGGTTTGTTCGAGATTCACAACCAGGCTTTCGAAGTTGATCGTCTGAACTGGTATTATGGCTTTGGCGGTCACATCGGTTTTTGGAATGGGAAAAACGTTGGTTGGGCCGATAATCATGACAATTACACGGTTATCGGAATTGACGGAATTCTTGGACTGGAATACAATTTTGATTTTATGCCCATCAACCTGAGTATTGACTGGAAACCTGCCCTGAATTTGGTAGGTGCGTCAGGATTCTGGGGAGATGGTGGCGCTCTTTCAATACGGTATATTTTTTAAATAATCTGACCTGACAAGATATTTTTTTCTGATCAGGACTGGAGTTTACAGTAGTCTAAACTCTGGAAAACCTTCAATGAAGATGATTTTCCAGAGTTTTTGTTTATATTTAATATCATTTTCAACATAACGCAACCATTTAACGATTGCCCTCATCTAACAACAAAGAACCAGCAATGAAGAAAATCCTTCAGACTGTTTGTATTTGTACTATACTTGCTACTTTCCCGACGACTTCTTTTGCACAAAAACTATCTTTCGGTGAATTTACAGGCATTAATTTCTCCAATCTCTACGGAAATCTGACATCAAAAAAATGGGTACCAAAAGCCGGCCTGTCATCTGGATTCTTTATGGAATATTGTTTGAACAGATCGTTTTCGGTGCAAACTGAAATTGGGCTCCTGACTCATCACTATGGAATAAAATCCTATGACTATATCAGGATAAAAGCAGGAAACCTGCCTGCGAACTATTCCGGTAGTTCTTCGTTTCAAACTCTATCATCGAATTTAAGTTCAAACCGGGAATCAAATATCTGGGATTTTTCGTTTTTGCGCTTTCCGTTATTCTTGAAATACAATACTTCAACCCGGTTGAAACTGGGAATGGGTGGAGGTGTTTTTTATTCGATCCTAACGAAAGGCGGTACTACCGAGAGTGAACGGAATAATGCAGAAAAATATGGCTATGACATTTATCCGCCTACCCATGATTGGGGATATTTGTTGTTGGCCGATCTTTCTTATCCGGTAGCCAATCGTTTTCGGATCTTCGTTTCCGGAAGACTTTCAACAGGTAAAAAGGTATTCATCGAACAATACCGTGCAAAAAATGGGGCGGAGGAACTTCTTTTCGGAATTAAATATACTCCTGGCTCAGTCCAGAATGCCAGAACCGACAATTGGCAGCAGTCTGACCCGGACACTTCATTTTCGCATGTATATATTAAGCCTGTGATTGGGCTGACGATGGCCTGGAATTCGGAGAAGAAGAAACTGGGAAACTATACCGGAAATACCGGCTCCAATACTGGACTCATCGTTGGTTACAGGCTGGACAAAACGGTTTCGTTGCAAACTGGGTTTCAGTTTGAAAGAAAGGGTTATGCTTTGACCGACACCAGTCTGTATTATCACAGATATGTTTCTGACACCAGATTTCCGAGATATCCAGTTGACACCAAAGTTTCTCTTGATTATCTGACTATTCCAATAGATTTCAAACTTGAATTTGGCAAACGGCCTACCTTTTATGTTGATTTTGGTATTTATACCGGATTTATGGTTAATGCAATATGCCAGGGTTCCGTTATCAGCAAATATTCAAACGAATATGCTTACCATATCGAAAAAATTAACCTGAATGATGCTGTTGAAGGTTATTTTAAAGGAGTTGATTTTGGCTACCTGTCAGGTCTTGGATTTCAGTTTCCCATCAGAAAAAGGATGAAATTAGATTTGGGGATTCACTATTCGGAGAGTTTTAATAATGTGCTGAATAAACCCGATGAAAAATTATACGAATATGCGAACGAAGACCTGTCAATAAAAAATGCCAGCCTTTCCGTTCAATTTGGAATTCAGATACCCATTACTCAATAATCAATTAAACCTGAACGATGTTTTCAGTTAGAGATAGTCAGAAAAAGTCAGGGAATTATATTTCGAAGAGGCTCTTCAGGAATTTCCTGACAACGAATAAAGCTTTAGTCGCTCTTTTCGTTTTGCTTGTCAACTCATGTACATTTGGCCCTGACCCATCGGTTGAAATATTAGCCGATTACATGTTCGATTATACCAATACGAACCAGGTTTCAATTGGCGGAGAGTACCTGAATGACAGTATATACGTTCAGGTTCGGAATCTGAATTTCCCGATGGAAGTTGCCGGATTTACGGTTCAGTTTCATGTGCTGACCGGTGGTGGTTCGGTTGATCAGCAACAAGTTAAGACCAGAAAAGATGGAAAGGCTGCGACCCGTTGGAAATTGGGCACCGAATCATTTATCCAGCTTGCATCCGCTAAAATCTGTGGCCCAGATGGTAAATTTCTTCCTGAAGCCAGATTTCTGGCACATGGAGTGCTTTACAATGCCTGGAATGAAGTGGATTATCAACCACTTTCAATGCTTTATGATCTTGCAACTGATACTGTTGCCCACATTAGCCTGATGGTTTCATGGGGTGGGGTATATAAGCGTGGAGCTGATTTTTTGGATTGGATACTTGTACCTGACAAAAAATTAAGTGGGGCCATAGATATTGAAATTGATAAGAAAGGGGTTGTTTATGTTGGAACCTCTAACGGTGAGCTATTTAAAAGTACCGATCATGGCGTAAATTGGAACAAATGTACTAATCCGATACCCAACCGGTCGAATCATTTCTACTTCAGGATAAGCGATGATGGAGATTTATGGGCAACCGTTTCTGGACAGGACGTATGGCATTCGGGCGATGGTGGGCTGTCGTGGTCCAATCAGGACAAGGGTGTTGCAATCAATTCCTTACTGTTTGGGGCATTCAGGCTAAAAAGCGGTTTGCTTATATCATTTTCAGAAGTCGGGCATTCGGTCATGAAGTCAGAAGACAATGGCAAAACCTGGAGCATCATTGAATCCCCTCCAAATGCAACCTATTGCTATGTTACCGAAAACGAAGATATTATTGTATTTACCCATTATGGCATGCTTGGATTCTATAAATCATCAGATTTGGGCAAGTCTTTTAAGCAGGTAAATAATATACCTACTGGCTCAGCTATCTTTTTTTTTCTATCTCACATTCAGAATCAGGGAAAGTATTATTATGTCTTGGCTCCAGAATTTGGAGTACTGAAAACACAAAACTTCGACGAATTTGAAACTTTTCTGGCCGAACCAAATGTTGGAGGCCTTTTTGTTGACCATACTGGTTCGATAGTAGCTTCGGGCACCAGGGATAAATGGAACAGAACCTTTTACTTTAACCGGAAATAAATGTTTTAGGATCAGGGCAATTAAATTGCTAAAAAATCAATGTCAGCAACAAATATCTCAAAACCATTCCTGCCAGGCTGAAAAACAAAGCCTCTTTAACGCGGTATTTCAACATTCCGGCTGCAAGGGAAATTACTGGTGAAGAAAGTGGCAAAAGGTTGGACAGGAAAAGCGTCCAATTCCCGTATTTGCGGATTTCATCTTCTGCTTTTTCGTAGCGTTTTCGCCCAATCAGCCGGTCAATGATACCAGAACTGAAGAAATAACCGATGAGATAATCAATTACCTGGGCTGCAAACGAAGTCGCAATGGCAACCAGATTAAGCATGATAGGATCATAATCTGAACGGAGGTAATAAATGAATGCCAGTTCCATGGGCATAAAAAGGAAGAAGAATAAATAACCCGCAAAATTTATGATGCCAAACGACATCAGACTTTTCTCGTTGTTCTCGTAAATGTCTTTTCCGATGGTAAGCGAAGCAATCAATGCCATCAGAATCAATAGAAAAACAATAACTATTAGCCTTTTATAATCAATATGTTTCATTCTCATTAGAATTGCTCCGTTCAAAAATAGACAATCCTTTTGAGAATGTCAGAAATTAAATCCAAATTGCGTAAAAGTGTTTTGGTTCAACTTTCAAAATTTAAATTCATGAAATTCATTTCAGTAACTCTATTGGTCATTGTATTTCTGGCAGCCTGTCAGCCAAAAAAAAGTGAATACCTGAAATTGTCAGGATTTGCACAAGGTTCGACCTATAGTATCACCTACGAAAATTCGAACAACGAAGATTATGCCAGCGACATTGATTCTATCCTGAAAGCTTTCGACAAATCGCTATCTATTTACGACTCAAATTCCATTATTTCAAGGATTAATAATGATGATCCGGCGGTTGAGGCCGACGACTGGTTTATTGATGTTTTCAACAAATCGGTAGAAATTAATTCTGTTTCGGGAGGAGCTTTCGATATTACAGTTGGTCCGGTTGTAAAAGCATGGGGATTTGCCAACGGCCCGGTTGCCAAACACGATAGAGCGCACATAGACAGTTTACTGCAGTTTGTTGGTATGGATAAAGTGAAACTGGAAGGGCGAAAAGTTGTCAGGAAGTATCCCGGTGTGAAAATAGATGTAAATGCCATCGCTCAGGGATACTCGGTTGATGTGGTCTGTGATTTTTTTGTGAAAAAAGGTATAAAAAACTATCTGGTCGAAATTGGCGGCGAAGTTCGTGGAAAAGGAACCAACGCCAAAAATAAATTCTGGCACATTGGTATAGACAAACCTTCAGATGGAAATATGGAACCTGGCAAAGACCTTCAGGCTATCATCGAAATTAATAACAAAGCGCTGGCTACTTCCGGAAACTATCGCAAATTTTTTGTGGAGAACGGCATTAAATACGCGCATACGATTGATCCAAAAAACGGTTTTCCGGCGCGAAATTCTTTGCTGAGCGCTACCGTTGTTTGTGACGATTGTATGACTGCCGATGCTTATGCCACCGCGTTTATGGTGCTGGGTGTTGAAAAAAGCAAAGACCTGTTGCAAAAACTTCCCGGCATTGAAGTTTATTTGGTGTACAGCAATCAACAGGGCGAATACGAGGTTTTCTTCTCTGAAGGAATGAAGAAAATGATTGTAGAACAGAAATAGAAAACGTTGAACGGGGACAAAAACAAAAGAAAATTCTTCAATCAATCGGTACACTACTCATGAAGGAAACGCTTGATATCTTTCATTTCGCCCGCCAGAACCAAAGTGTCGTTTTCTTTAAATTCGATTTCGTTTTTATCTTCGTTTTCAGCCGAAAGGGCAGAAGAATAAACTATCCTGAAATTTCGTTTTAGGGCAACAATTTTCAGGTGGGTTTCTTTTCTGAAAAGTGCCGGCGAATATTTTTGCCCAACTAATGAAGTTGGCATGACCATATCAAGAATTTTAAATGAATCGGTGATTGCAAACAAGTTTTGAATTCCTTTTAACGGAAGCTTCTGAGCAAAAATCTTGGCCGATTCATATTCCGGGTTTATGGTTTCCATGATACCGATGGCATTAAGAACAGTAAAATGGATCGAAGAACTTTCCCGGCAAATAACTCGAAGTACCCCAAGTTTTTTAAGTAGTGCAGCTATTTGTACCGAAATCCCGAAATCACTGCCGATACTGACCACAAATGCATCCGCTTCTTTAATTGGTAAAATCCTCAACGCATGAGGATCTGTGGCATCCAGGCAAATGGTATTGGCCACTGAATCTTTAAAATATTCAACCTTGGCCAAATCGTTATCAACACCAAGTACATCATGCCCTAATGATGTTAGATTTTTTGCCAGTGAGGCGCCAAAATTTCCTAAACCGATTACAACAATGTTCATCTCAATTTCTTTTTAGTTCTTGTTGATTCATTGAGCTTATGCCCGGCACAAGCTCCTGAAAGGCTTTCGCTAAGTAATAATTAAATTCTCCTTCGGATAACGGTATAACGAAGCGCTTCCATAAGCTTTCGCCATCGATAAAAGTAAGGTAATACTTCCCATTCGTCCAATGTACATCAATAAAATGAGAATATATTTAGATGGATCTGAAAGTTTTGGTGTCAGATCGAGGGATAAACCCACAGTTCCGTATGCAGAGAAACATTCAAAAATAATCTTGAGCATACCCAATTTTCCATCGAAGAAGTAAATTCCAAATGCACCCAATACAATGGTAAAAATAGATAGTGTAATAATTGCAAATGCTTTATTTACAGAATATTCATGAATTTCGTAGCGGTGTACCTCGATATGATTTTTGCCTTTTATGATGCGCATAGCATTCAGGATAGCGATGGCAAATGTACTGGTTTTAATACCACCTCCGGTTGAAACCGGTGAAGCGCCAATCCACATTAAAAATATCATGACCAGAATCGAAGGCATGGATAAAGCTGACATTGCAAAGCTATTGAATCCGGCGGTTCGCGGGGTCACACTCTGAAAATATGACATAGCCAGTTTGCTTTTCAGGTCCATTCCCTGCTGGGTATTATCAGCTTCAAAGAAAAAGAACGCCAGAGTGCCGAAAACCAACAGTAAAAATGTTGCAAACATGACAATTTTTGAGTTGAGGGAAATCATGTTAACGCGGTGTACATACAACTTGCGGATCCTGAAATATTCGACAATCCATCTCAACTGACTTCTGAAGTACTGGTATAAATTCAGCAAAACAGGGAATCCAATGCCCCCAAGCACTATCAAATTGGCAATCCAGATATGGACGCTATAATTTGTCCGGATACGGACATCGTTCAAATTGTCTGACAGTGTTGAAAATCCAGCGTTG
This sequence comes from Prolixibacteraceae bacterium, assembly GCA_003457135.1. Taxonomy (GTDB): domain Bacteria; phylum Bacteroidota; class Bacteroidia; order Bacteroidales; family Prolixibacteraceae; genus Aquipluma. Next base: position 14,418 of record DMSQ01000008.1, on the reverse strand, counting down.
CAGAATGCCGATATGGAATGAAATATCGAAAATTTAAGATTGTCGCTGGCCGAACCTAAGGCGTTTTTTTCGAGCGATAAAAAGATTAGTGTGGCACCGATAGCTTCAATAAGCAAAGTGATTAATACCACTTTCATCAACGATTTAATGATCCCGCTGTAACTATCTTCACTCAGGTAATCGCGAAGCATTGACTGTTCTCGTAGGGACGATTTTTCTTTGAAAAATATGCCAAAAAAACTGGTGATCGTCATCACCCCAATTCCACCAATCTGTATGAGGGCCATAATCACAAATTTCCCCAAAAAAGTAAATCCGGTTGCCGTGTCAATAGCGGTCAAACCGGTAACACACACTGCACTGGTAGCGGTGAATAAGGCATCAGTTAAGCTGATTGGTACAGTGGTTGCCATGGGCATCATCAGGAACATGGCGCCAACAAAGATGATAAAAGCGAAACTTGACATGAATAACTGGGCGGGATTCAGTACTCTTATCAGCATGTTGATTTCCATCCTCGATAATTCGAGGAAAAACAAAAAAAAGGCCAACATCTGAATGGCTGAGGTCTGATAAAGGTAATACTCAAACGTTTCACCATAGCTTACCACAAAAATCGGGAGAAAGAAAAGGACCAGAAAAATACCTATTATTACCTGAGTAATATATACTTTTTTGTTTCCTGTGCTTCCCTTAAACAAGACAGCCCGGGCCAGATATAAAAACCCGATGATCAAATAGCTAATCCTGAAATATAAATTATGAATCTGAAATTGCGAGGATTTCTCAGTTCCAGGAAAGCCAATATCCTGAATAGCCAGAACAAACAAGCCAAATGTGAACAAAAATAAAATCCAATTGATAATACTTCTTAGATTGAGCAAATCCTTTTTCCAGTTAGATTTTAAAAAAGACAGTTTGGATAATAACATATTTATAGAAAAAAACGAAGCAAAATTAGTTCAGTTTTATTAAAATTGGCATAAAATCAGGTATTAATTTCGTACAGTGTTCATATTTCTCCTGATGACCTGTAACCTATTGTAGTTATCCGTATGGTTCTCCAAATCAGATCTTCAAAAAGTAAAGGCTGAGTAGAGGTACTGTGTTTTATTAATTCAACTTTGTAAAGTACTAATATTGTTCTATTTTTGACTGCAATTTGAGATTTATTCAATCATCTGACTTATCGTTCAGCCTTTAAACAGCAGTAATGTTTACACATATATCCCGATTTATACTCAAACACCGAACTTTTTTAATCGTAATACTTGCACTGCTGACGGCTTTTATGGCCTACAAAGGTAAGGATGCCACCTTATCCTACGAAAATGCTTCTTTATTACCTGAAAAGGACAGTACCAGAATAGAATATCTGGAATTTAAGAAACTATTTGGCGAAGATGGCAATGTAATTGTTATCGGAGCCATTAATCCTGATTTATTTACACTCGATCAGTTTAATGCATGGTATGATTTGGGTGGACGGATCCGGGAAATAGAAGGGGTACAGGAAGTAGTAAGCATCTCAAGGGCAATAAACCTGATTAAAAATGAAGAAACTCATCAGTTTAATATCCAACCTATTGTCAGTCAAAAACCCACTTCACAAGCTCAGGTTGACAGTTTAAAAAATCTCATATTTAGCCTTAGATTTTATGAGGGAATGCTTTTCAATCCTAAAACTCAGGCTACACTGATGACGATTACCCTTGACAAGCTAAAGCTGAATGATATCAGCCGGATAACTCTTATCGCCAATATAGTAAAAACGGTTGAAGCTTACCGTGTTCAAAATAAGGTTGAGATTCACTACTCCGGAATGCCATACATCCGGACAGTTACAATGCAAAAGGTAAAACATGAGCTTTTCCTGTTCATTATTATCAGCACTGCCGTGGCGGCCTTTATCATGTTTTTATTTTTCCGGTCGTTGCGCGTTGTAGCCAGTTCTCTTCTGATTGTGGGTGTAAGTATTATTTGGGTGGTAGGAACACTCGTACTTTTCAATTATAAAATCACAATCCTGACCGGGGTAATTCCTTCGCTCATTGTGATCATTGTTATCGAAAACTGTATTTACATCCTTAATAAATACCATTGGGAGTACCGGAGCCACGGCAATAAAATGAGAGCTTTATCGCAGGTTATTCACCGGATCGGGTTTGCATCGCTCATGACCAATGCCGCCACTGCACTGGGGTTTGCCGCTTTCATACTCGTTCCGAACCAAATGCTGCGCGAATTTGGAGTGATAACCTCCATTAATATCATGGTACTTTACGTACTGACTATTGTTTTGCTGCCCATCATTTTCAGTTTACTTGCGCCTCCTTCACCCAAACACATCAAGCACCTCGACAATAATTTCTTTGGGGCTGTTCTGGATAAAGTCATATACCTGATCAGTAACAGGCGAAATCTGATCTACAGCATTGCGGGCGGATTGGTCGTTATAGGTTTCATTGGCTTAAGTATGATGAAAACCTCAGGAAAAATTGTGGATGATTTCCGAAAAGATGACCCTACCTATCTGGACCTGAAATTCTTTGAAAATAATTTTGGCGGCGTGATGCCTTATGAAATTTCAGTTGATACCCGAAAACCGAATGGAGTCCTGACGTATTCCAACATACAGAAAATTGACAAACTCCAGAATTTGATAGGCTCACACGACGAATTTTCGAAACCACTTTCGTTAATCGAAGTCTTCAAATTCGCACGACAGGCCTACTACAATGGCGATTCAAGCAAATACTCACTGCCCGGTTCGATGGAAAAAAACTTCATCTTTGGTTATATTCCTCAGGATGTTCAGGGAAACGGCAGCGGATTGCTGAAGTCGTTTCTCGACAGCACCAAACAGATGACCCGTATTAGTTTTCAGATGGCAGATGTGGGTACCAATCACATGGATTCGCTGATGGCCAATATTCTGCCTCAGGTTGACAGCATATTTGATCCGGTCAGATACACGGTGAAAATAACTGGTAACAGCATAGTTTATGCCAAGGGGACCAATTTCCTGATTAAAAATTTATTTGAAAGTGTGATCATTGCAATCATCCTGATTTCAATCCTAATGGCTTTTTTGTTTACTTCTTTCCGGATGATCCTGGTTTCGATGGTGCCCAACATTATTCCGTTGCTGATTACTGCTGCCATTATGGGTTTTACAGGCATCCCGATAAAGCCATCAACCATTATCGTATTCAGTATAGCGCTCGGAATTTCGGTAGATAATGCGATTCAATACCTTTCGCGCTACCGGCACGAACTGAAAGTTAACAATGGGGCCATAAAACAATCAGCATTAAACGCCCTGCACGAAGCCGGATTTAGTATGATATACACCAGTATCGTTCTGGTTCTGGGTTTCAGTGTATTTATTGTTTCTGAATTTGGAGGAACCCAGGCGTTGGGAATTCTGATTTCGACCACACTTCTGATTGCTATGTTTTTCAATGTAATGGTTCTTCCGTCTTTACTGCTCTCACTCGATAAACGGCTGGTAAGCAAATCGTTTACTGAACCAATCATTGAAATTTACGAAGAGAACGAAGCTGAAGACAGAGAACTGGCCGCCGAGTTTCCGGAAGAAAATAGCCTCCCCTAACCCCTCCAAATGGAGGGGAATCTTAAGCTCATCAATGAATAATCGATTCTGTTTTTAGCTGCCACAACTTCCTTATCCTTTTTTTGCCCGCTTGCCCGATAAGTTGGGGTTGGAAAATAAGGTTTCCTTTGTGTGGGTTAATTTTATAATTTTACTATTCCAAACGCCAAAACGCTATTTGCTATGAAATCCTGTTTTCGTTTAACCTGTTTCATCTTTTTCCTGATCAGTTTGTATATTCCTGTTCAGGCACAATCTTTTATACTGAAGCAAACCCATGAAAATGGTGTATATAAAAGCAACGAGAAATTCAGGGTTACCCTTGTTTTGAAGCAGAAATCAGACGATTCCCTTTCAGTAAAAGTCTGGAAAAATAATGACCAGATCATATATAAAAAAACGATTTTACCCGATCAGGATTCACTTGTCATTTTTGAAAGCGCGTACAAAGAGCCTTGTTCGGTTATGCTTGAAGCCAGACAGAAAGGAAGCAAAAAACTTCTTGGATTGGTTGTATCTCCCAACAAACTTAAACCCGGAAGTCCATATCCCAAGGACCTTGAAGCCTTTTGGGATTTGGAAAAACTTGCCTTGAATGCACTCCGGATGGAAGTTAAGACCAAAACAATGGTACTGAAAGATTTAGGATACGAATGTCAGGATATTGAAATTAACTGTACAGGGCCGAAACCTGCCCGGGGTTACTTCGCCAAGCCTTCAGGTGCAAAGGTGCGATCGCTTCCCATCGTTTTGCTTGTTAAGGCAGCCGGGGTAAAGGGTTCATGGTGCCGCTCTGAAGTTTCGAATGCGGTGAATTATGCAAAAAAAGGAGCGCTTTGTTTCGACCTGAATGCGCATGGAATGCTCAATGGTCAGCCCGAAGAGTATTACAGCAATCTGGAAACCGGCGAATTAAAGGATTACTCTGTTCAGGGTTTGGAAGATCGTGAACAATTTTACTTCCGTGGCATGTACCTTCGTTTGCTAAGGACCATCGAATTCCTGACCCGTCAACCCGAATGGGATGGCAAGCGAATTATCGTGATTGGTGAAAGTCAGGGTGGGGGACAAGCGCTGGCTGCCACCGGGCTCGACCACCGGGTTTCGGCAGTAGTAGCAACTGTTCCGGCAATGTGCGACTGGGGCGGAATACTTGCCGGTCGCAAAGGTGGCTGGCCACAACCGTTTGAACGGAAAGGAGACAAAGAAAAAATGCTGGATGTTCTGCCCTATTTTGATGCAGCTCACCTCCTGAAAAATTCGAAAGCCACGATTGTTGTTGAAATTGGTTTGGTTGATCAGACTTGTCCCTCAACTTCCATATATGCGGCAATTAATCAGGCCAAAGGCATAAAGATCATTTATCCTGTTCCTTACCGTGAACATAGCTGGCCAAATGCCGAACAACGCAAAAGCTGGGATCCGATGGTTTTCAATCCTAAAAATGAGTTTGTCAACAATTACCTTAAATAAGGTCATTCGTTTGAATCAGCATTCGAAACTGGGAACAAAACATGTACAGCAAACTAAATTCGGATGTACTTTGCTCCGAAAGCAAGGTTTTTCTGATTTTAATCTTTTTTCTTGTCGCCCTGAAAAGTTTTTCACAGCCAACCCGGGTAAGCGGCAAAGTTATTGACCAGGAAACCGGTCAGCCTGTCTCCTATGTAAATATCTTGTTTAAAAATACACGGATTGGCGCTTTATCCGATTCGCTGGGCCTGTTTACTTTAACCAGCCAAAAAAAAGTTGATTCGTTGAGTTTCTCAAATGTTGGCTACCTCAGCAAAACAATTAAAATACAAGCGGGAATAACCAACGATCTGGTAGTTAGGCTTAAACCTGAACCGATCAAACTTTCCGAAATTCAGGTTATGCCCGATGACGGCCCGGTCCGTCGAATGCTGAAAATAATGGTTGACCGTAAAAAACTGAATAATCCGGTCAAATACGATCGGTATTCGTACCGCAAATACACGAAATGGGAATACCATCTTCAGAATGTAGGCGAAAAACTCATCAAATCCAAACTCTTCCGAAACGATCAGTCATTATTTAAATCAGACAGTGACAGCACCAAATACCTGCCGGTTTATTTCTCTGAACAGTTGGTTTTTAACGAATTTCAGCGGAATCCCCTGAAACAAAAGTCAACTGTGCTGGCCGACAAAACTTCGGGAGTTGGCGTTCTCGACGATTACGAAATATCAGGCTACACCAGCGCTTTGGATATAGAAGTGAACTTCTACGACAATTACATCAATCTGTTTTTACAGAATTTTGTCAGCCCCCTGGCCGATAACGGCTGGTTTTATTACAAATATTTTTTGGCCGATAGTATCCTGTTGCCAAACGGTTTCAAAGAATACCGGATCGAATATTTTCCACGACGAACTGGAGATAAGGTATTTAAAGGATATTTCACTACCGAGAGCCGTAACTATTCGTTGGTTGAATTGGAGGGAACCCTGACAACAACCAGCAACCTGAATTTTTTGAAAACGATGCGTCTGAAAGGAAATTATCAATTGGTGAAAGACAGTATTCCTTTCTTCCGACGTAATCAGATAAATGCCATTTTCAACTATGTTCCTCTGAATAACAACCCTTCCAAAAAACCAATCAGCCTGTTTTTTAATCAATCAGCCGTTATTGACAGTGTTTCTGTCAGTCAAAGCGAAGATGTAAAACTTAACGCCAACAGCGGACGGTACGAAACCATTAAATTGCCCGATGCTACTGAGCGCGATAAAAATTACTGGGATAATCACCGTCTGGAAGAGCTCGATGAACGTGAGGTATTGATTTCTGCTACGATTGATTCTGTCAGTAACATAAAAGTCATCAGGTTTGCAGATAACCTGAGCCGCATGGCTATGACCGGCTATTACGATCTGGGGAAATGGGAATTTGGCCCTTATACAAATGTCATTAATACCAACAAGGTTGAAGGTTTGCATGTATTTGCAGGCGCCCGCACCAGTAGTGAAATCAGTACCCGATATATGCTTTGGGGTGGATTGGGATATGGCTTTCGGAATAAAAAAATCAACGGAATAGCTGGCTTTGGTTATAAATTTCCAACCATTCACCGGCAATTGATGAAAGTGTCGTACGATGATAAGATTGTTCGTGCAGGTGAAAACGAGAAAATCCTCTTTCTATACGAAAATTCCCTTTCTCCGACCGAGAACAACATTGTTTCCCAGATTTTTAAACGCAACGAGCTGGACGAACTATTTCGCGAAAAGAAACTGGCTGCTTCCTGGGAATACGAGTGGCATCCCGGCCTGATGAATAAGCTGAGCGCCAATTATACCCGGCATTATTCACCGGAATTTTATCCTTACCTGAAGAATGGCAGCCTGATCGGTCATGTGTCGGCAGTTGAACTCAGCCTGGATACAAGGTTTTCGTGGCAGGAAAAGGTAATAGATGATAAATTTCTGCGTATTTATATGGCAACCGATTATCCGATTATTCACTTTGCTGTTGGTGGCGGAAAAGTTTTCTATTCGGGAAACGAAAACTTCTACGGAAGGGTTTTCGCCACTATGGAGCAATACCTCCGACTGGGGCAAACCGCTGTCAACTATGCGCTGGAAGGTGGTATTTACTTTGGAAAACTGCCTTATACCATGCTCGATATACCACGCGGAAACGAAACTTTCGGATACTATTCCTACGATTTTAACATGCTCAACTTTATGGAATACGTTCATGACAAATACCTGCATGCTTACCTCGAATATCACCTTAACGGATTTGTTTTTAACCGCCTGCCTATGCTAAAACGGATCGGGCTACGCGAGGTTTTTTCGGCAAAAACTATGATTGGAACTTTAAGTGACAAGCATCAGGAAATTGTGGATTTTCCGGTGACTATAATTCCATCGAGCAATCCTTATCTGGAGGTGGGAGCAGGTGTCGAGAATATTTTCAGATTGTTCAGGGTTGAAGCTGTATGGCGGGTAACTCCAAAATCCATACTTGGCGCACCATCCTTTGGCCTGCGTGCCAAATTCGAGATCAAATTATAAGTGAATCCAAATTCTTAATTATCACAAATAAAAACAGGCTATGGAAAAATTACCAAACATTCACCCCGGAGAAATTCTGCTTGAAGAATTCATGGTCCCATTGGAGATTACAGCCTATAAGATGTCAAAAGACATTCATATTCCACAAACCAGGATATCTCAAATTATTAAAGGGAAAAGGAGAATTACTGCTGATACTGCTTTGAGATTGAGTTCATATTTTGGAAATTCTGCCAAATTCTGGCTTGGATTACAGGACGATTTCGACCTTGAAGAGGAAAAGCAAATCAATGAAGAATCATTTAAACAAATCAGATTGTTCAGCAAGAATAGCGCTGCCGGTGTCAATGTTGAAATGAAAGCATCATAAATCTAAAAAACTTATTACTCATGAATTGTCGGTTTTGAACCAGCCCGAAAAATGATACATTTGTCAAACTGGCTTTCAACCAAAACTATTCATCATGTTCAAGATTGCCCTGTCATTTGCCTTTATCCTGATTTTCTTTCAGGCTTTTTCACAACCACTGACCATTGCCGAAAGTTCCAATTTCGAATCCACTTCAACCGAAAAGGACGTCAACGACTTCATCCAAAAAATAACCAAACATTCATCTGTAGTGAGAGTTGAAACAATGGCTGTTTCAACCGAAGGCAGGGCCATCCCGTTGCTGATCATCGCCGACCCGATGGTAAAGTCGCCCGCGAAACTCGCAACCGACAAACGGGTTGTTCTTTACATTCAGGCCAATATTCATGCCGGAGAAGTGGAAGGCAAAGAAGCTTCACTTATGTTTGCCCGCGATTTGATTTCAGGAAAGAAAAAGGAGGTTCTGAAGAATGTGATTGTATTGATCTGCCCCAATTTTAATCCTGATGGAAATGAAGCCATCAGTATAAAAAACCGGACGTATCAGAACGGTCCCAGAAATGGGGTTGGACTGCGTTACAATGGGCAGATGCTGGATATTAACCGCGATGCCATGAAGCTTGAAACTCCTGAAATGAGCGGGTTGTTGAAAAATGTTTTGCTGATGTGGGATCCTCAGCTAATGGTTGATTGCCATACCACCAACGGCTCGTATCACGAAGAACCGGTGACTTTTACCTGGATGATGAATCCGGCAGGAGACCGTTCGCTTACCGATTTCATGGAAAAACAAATGATGCCGGAAGTGTCTGAAACACTTAGGAATGAGTACAAAACCGATAACTGTTTCTACGGTGAATTTATTGACATGAAAACACCCGAAAAAGGTTGGGAGTACAGCGCTGCTGAACCCCGTTACCTGACCAATTACATCGGCGTACGCAACCGGCTGGCCATCCTGAATGAAAATTATGTGTATGCTGATTATCAATCAAGGGTGCTGGGATGTTATAGATTACTGCATTCCATTGCCGACTATGCTGCTAATCATGCCGCCGAAATTAAAGAATTGATCCGGACGGCCGATCAGAAAACCATTGATCGGGGATTGAATCCTGCACCAACCGATTCCTTTCCGGTCTGTTACACCGGTAAACCAATTCAGGAGAAAGTGACTATTAAAACTTTTGAGGTTGATGTAATTACAAATAGCGAAGGACGCGAAACATATAGGAAATCTGATCGGAAAAAGACCGTTCAGGTTCCATACATTGCCCGGTACGAAGCTACCAAAAGCGATAAATTTCCGTTTGCGTACCTGTTTAATGTTTCAGATCCGATGGTTATCAACCTGCTTCGGAAACATGGCATTCAGGTAAGTCAGCTCACCGGAAGCCAGACTTTTGATTTGGAGACTTTTAAACTGAATGAACTCAAAGCGGAGAGCAGGCTCAATCAGGGACATTATAACCAAACAGCTTCCGGAGTTTGGACCAAAGTTCAGATGGAATTCAAGGCCGGAACCTTTGTAATCCGCACAGCTCAACCACTGGCCAATATTGCTTCATACTTGTTGGAACCACAGAGCAACGATGGCCTAATGACCTGGAATTTTCTGGATCGCTACCTTTTACCGCAGTGGGGAAGGGGATTTAATCAATATCCGGTATATAAAATTCAAAAACGGGTCATAATTGAAGATACGGTATTACCTTCGCGGTAAATTATTTGATGTTAAAATGGAACTTTTTGTACTTGGATTTCTGGTTTTACTGAATGGCTTTTTTGCTTTATCGGAAGTCGCATTGATTTCGAGCAAAAGGGCAAGGCTCGAACAATACAAAATAAAAGGGAAAAACGGGGCGAAAGTGGCTCTCAAATTACTCGAAAATTCCGAAAACTTTCTGTCAGCCGTTCAGGTTGGAATTACTTTGATCGGCATTGTGACCGGGGTTTATGGTGGGATCAACATTGCCGGCGACCTCACTCCTTTCTTCGAAAAATATGAATCCATCAGGCTTTATGCGCACGAAATAGCGCTTTCACTCACGGTACTGGTCATCACTTTTGTCTCCATCGTGATTGGCGAACTTGTCCCAAAAACCATCGCGCTGAGCAATCCTGAAAAAATTGCGGTGCGGGTAGCGCCAACCATCTTCTGGTTCAGTAAAGCATTTTATCCGTTTGTCCGTTTATTGGCCTTTTCGACCAACCTGATCAATAAAATTTTGGGTATCAGGCATTCAGAAGGTCAGGTGACAGAAGAAGAGTTGCGCCACATGATCAAATTTGCCTCGCATGAAGGGGTGATTGAGGTCGAACAAAACAGGATGCACGAAAAAGTATTTTATTTTTCTGATAAAAAGGCCAAGCACATCATGACTCACCGGAAAGATGTGGAATGGCTGGATATTGAACAAACCAGTGAAAAGTTTCATGCTGAAGTTCTGGGACTCCGGCACAGTAAAATCATCGTTGGCCGCAACAGTATAGACGATTTTATCGGTGTTTTGAATATCAAAGAATACCTGATCAATTTCTATTCGCCAAATCCTGAACCGCTTGATTCGTTACTTATTGCTCCTATTGTAATTCCTGAAAATGCCGATGCACAGAAAGTCCTCGACTTGTTCCGCGAAAAGCAAAATTATCTTGCGGTAGTTGTTGACGAATACGGAAGTTTTGAAGGAATAATTACCCTGCACGACATCATTGAAAACATTATCGGGAATGTTCCGGAAGAAGGGGAGAACCTGGAGCCCGAAGTGTTTGTTCGCGACGATAAATCGGTGCTGGTTAGCGGCGATGCCCCTATTGAAACGCTGGTTGACCTTATTGAAGATTTCCACATTGACTTCGACGAAATTGACTATTCGACCGTTGCCGGATATGTTTTTAACCAGATCAATAAGATTCCTGAATTGGGCGACAAAGTTGTATTGGCCGATTGCACCATCGAAGTAGTTGACATAGACAATAATAAAATTGATAAGGTGCTGATTACGAAAAAAAAATTATAAACGGTGTATTATCTTCTGTTCTTCAACCTGGGCATCAATTACTGCAATGGTAACCATGTTCAGGATATCGCGAACCGAGCTTTCCACATTCAGGATGTGAATCGGTTTATTCAATCCCATCTGAATTGGGCCGATCGTATCGCTCATCCCGAATTCAAGCATCAGTTTATAGGCAATGTTTGAAGAGCTGAGGTTCGGGAAAATTAAGGTATTTACGTTCTTGCCATCAATTTTTGAAAAGGGGAATTTTTCGTGGCGCAAATCTTTATCGAGTGCGAAATTCACCTGCAACTCACCGTCAATCATCATTTCAGGATTATTTTCATGCAAATAGGCCACTGCGTCGTGCACCACGCCGGGGCTTCCTGTAGCTCTGGCGCCAAAATTTGAATACGAAAGCATTGCCATCACCGGTTCAGTATTAAATAATTTTACCGCACCATGAGTCAGCTTGGCAATATCAATTAAGGTTTCTTTCGTCGGGTGACTGTTTACCATCGTATCGGCAAAGAAAAAGGTGCCCAGCTTAGTGGTTACAATACTTATACCTGCAATGTGGGTCAAACCTTCGCGCATCCCAACAATTTCGATCGCAGGTATTATGGCATCCTGATATTTGGTATATACACCGGTAATTAAAGCGTCAGCATCGCCCGCCTCAACCATCATCATCCCAAAATAGTTCCGGTCAAACATTTTTTCGAAAGCTTCGTCCAAAGTCATTCCTTCGCGCTGACGTTTATCCGTCAGCATTTTGGCATATTTCTTTCTTCTGGAGCTTTCCCGGTCGTGGCGAAGATTAACAATTTCGACTCCATCAAGTTCAATCTGATTTTTTCGGATCAGTTTTTCGATCCGTTCTTCATTTCCCAAAAGTATAGGAATGCATATACCCTCTGCCCGAGCCACTGACGCTGCTTTTAACATGTTGATGTGATTGGCTTCGGCAAAAACCACGCGTTTTGGATTTTCCTGTGCTTTTTCGGTCAATCCGCGAATCAGCTTATTGTCGAGGCCCATTCGCTGAAGCAGTTCTTCAGCGTATTTCTCCCAATCTGTAATTGGTTTCCGGGCAACGCCACTTTCCATGGCAGCTTTTGCCACGGCGGGTGCTACGGTTACCAGCAATCGGGGATCGAGTGGTTTTGGAATAATGTACTGACGGCCAAAACTCAGTGAAGACGTGTTGTATGCTGCCGTCACCACTTCAGGAACAGGTTTTTTGGCCAGTTCGGCAATAGCCCGCACTGCGGCAACCTTCATTTCTTCGTTAATCGCGGTTGATCGTACATCGAGCGCGCCGCGGAAAATATATGGGAAGCCTAATACATTGTTTACCTGGTTAGGGTGGTCGCTTCTACCGGTTGCAAAAATGAGATCGGTACGTGAAGCAATGGCCTCGGTGTATGATATTTCAGGATTTGGATTGGCCAGAGCAAATACAATGGGATTAGCTGCCATACTGCGGACCATATCCTGAGTAAGAACTCCTTCAACCGAAAGTCCCAGGAAAACATCTGCTCCGGCAATAGCTTCAGCAAGGGTATTGCACGGAAGTTCGGTGGCAAATGGTAATTTACGGCTGTTCAGATCGGTACGGCGAACTGAAATTACGCCTTTACTGTCAACCATAACCAACTTTTTCGGGTCAGCCCCCAACCGAATATATAACAGCGAACAGGCTGATGCCGAAGCGCCTGCGCCATTAACAACAATTTGGACATCTTCGATTTTCTTTCCAACCAATTCCAGTGCATTCAATAATCCTGCTCCTGAAATAATGGCCGTTCCATGCTGGTCGTCGTGCATGATCGGAATATCGAGGGCTTCCTTTAGTTTTTCTTCAATTTCGAAACATTCAGGAGCTTTGATATCTTCGAGGTTAATGCCGCCAAAAGTGCACGAAATTGCTTTTACCACTTCAATAAATTTCGCCGAATCTTTTTCGTCCACTTCAATATCGAACACATCAATGTCAGCAAAAATCTTAAACAGCAAGCCTTTCCCTTCCATTACCGGTTTTCCGGCCAATGCGCCAATATCGCCCAAACCTAAAACGGCTGTGCCATTTGAAATTACTGCCACCAAATTCCCCTTAGCGGTATAATCATAAGCCAGTTGCTGATCTTTTTCTATCTCGAGACACGGAATGGCAACTCCGGGCGAATAGGCCAGCGATAGGTCGCGTTGAGTACTGTAAGGTTTCGTAGGTACCACCTGTATTTTCCCCGGTCTGCCCTGCTTGTGGTAATTTAATGCATCCTGGTTTTTTGAATTTTCCATCTCCAAATAAATATTTTCGTTTATACTTTTTAATGCCTTTCCCCGGCTTTTTTAAATGGGCAGAGAGCATAAATGACCCTAAAAAAAAGGTCATCAAAAGTATCCTGAAATGATCCTTTTTGATCATTTGGAGATGTAAACGTCAGAAAAAATTAACATTGGTAAGGCTATTTCCCTCTCACCCCAACTTTGGTGTAATCAATCAGTTCAATTCCTTTTTCCTGAATGGTTTTTATCACTTTCGGGCTGGTAAAAACCTGGGTTACCCAATTACGGTCGCGAGCAACAGTGAGCATGGTTTTGTTTCCGACGGCTTTCATCTCGTCCGATTCGTTGGCCGGATGTTCAACAAACAAATAAGTTTTGCCGGGTTTCAAATTGACAAGCATTTCAATAAAAGCAGATTCTTTCTCCTGAAAGCTTTGAGCTTTGTTCCAGCCAAAATCGGGAACATACACCACATTTTCGGTTTCGTAAATCAGGTTGTATTCTTTGGCCAGTTTCTTCACCAGATTTTTCAATTCAGGCTTCACATCAGGCGCGCCCATGTGCGACGAAAGATGAGTCACATTAGGTATTTCGCGTTTGGCCAGTTCAATTTGTTTTCTCAACTCAGCCTCAACTTCTTCCATTTTGTAATTTTTGTTGTACCATTCACCTGTTCCGGCCAGAAAATTTCCATCAGCATCGGCCAGTGACGGCGAAGGAGTGATTGGTCCCCATTTAATGCCGTCCCATTCGCTGGTCAGGGTGAGGTGAACGCCCACGTCAATAGCAGGATTTTGCTTCAGCATCTGAGCCGCTTCGAAAAACCAGGGACAAGGCACCATAATTTCAATGGAACGGCTGATGCCTTTGGTTGCAACTTCGAGGCAACTAACATTGGCTGCATGGCTCGAAGCCATATCGTCGGAACGGACCAGCAGACGGGGTTTGTTGCTTTGTGCCGAAACGCTAAAAGGAGCCAATAGGATTACGAATAGAAGGAGTCTGTAAAGAGGTTTGGTTGTTGTGGTTATCATTGTTGTCGTGGTTGTCATTGTTGTAGTTGTTGTCATTGTTATCATTCCTGACTTGTCCCTTTTAGTG
>DMSQ01000015.1 GCA_003457135.1 Prolixibacteraceae bacterium | reverse complement strand
TACCAGTACCTGTTCATGAAATATATGGATGGAAATGTGAAAAACTCGGACGGCCGCAAATTACTGGATAACGGAAACGGGAAAAACATTCCGAAAGCGCCTGCACAACCCGGTTACGGCAAAGACTGGCAACGCATCATGATTCAGGGAACCGGCGACCGGCTGAAAGTACCGAAGGAATAGCCGGGGGCAACAAGAAGAATAAACAACTGATTTTGATAATCATTTTCCTTTCATGAGATCATTATTATTTCTGATCATTTCATTATTCCCGTTTTTTTGTTTTAGCCAGGCTGGCACAGACTCCACATTCACCAATCCGGTTTGGGATGGCGCTGACCCGTGGATGGTGAAGCAAAACAATGAATACATTTATTGCTGGTCGGCCAATAATTCGATCAACATTTCCCGATCGGCGAAAATGACCAAACAGGGCGAAACGAAAAAAATCTGGCAGGTGCCCGCTTCCGGTTGGAACCGTTCGTGTGTTTGGGCTCCTGAAATTCATTTTATCCAGGGACATTGGTATGTTTATTATGCTGCCGGAGAATCTGGCCCGCCATTCATTCATCAGCGAACGGGCGTACTTCGCTCGAAAACAGATGATGTACATAGCAAATATGAAGATATGGGCGTTTTGTACACCGGCGATACTCCTAGCGATCCGGCTTCAAATGTTTGGGCCATTGATATGACCATTCTGGAACACAAAGAAAAATTACACTGCATCTGGTCTGGCTGGATCAAACAGGAAACCACCGATGCCACGCAACAACGCCTGTACATTTCGGAAATGGAAAATCCGTGGACCATGAAAGGCAAACGTGTGAAACTTTCTACACCTGTTGAAAGCTGGGAAACCGGAGGCCCTCTTAACCTGAATGAAGGCCCTCAAATTCTGAAAAATGGTGATAAGTTATTTGTAATTTATTCGTGCCGCGAATCGTGGCTGGTAGAATACCGACTGGGAATGATTCAATTGATTAATCCTGAAGGCGATTTGTTGGATCCGGCCAACTGGAGAAAGACCGGCCCGGTATTTCAGGGAAATTCACAGGTTCATGGAGTCGGACATTGCTCATTCATAAAATCGCCGGATAATACTGAAGACTGGATCATTTACCATTCTAAAAAAAGTACAACTCCGGGTTGGGAGCGCGATGTGCGTATGCAACCCTTTAAATGGAAGGCTGATGGAACGCCTGATTTTGGCGAAGCCATTCCTGCCGGAAAACTTATAAATGTACCATCAGGAGAAAAATAAATTACTTTTCTGAATTTATTTTTACTTTCACCCAAGATTCGAAAATTGAAACATAACCAAACTCAATCCGAAATGAAAACCAACTTACTCATTCTGGCCATTACTTCATTGATTATTCTTGCTGCCTGCCAGCCAAAACCACAAGTCAAAGATGTTGTTTCAACCCGTTGGACTGATGCCCAGGCACAGCAATGGAGTACCGAAAACGGCTGGCTCCGCGGAAGTAATTTTAACCCGAGTACTGCTATCAACCAATTGGAAACCTGGCAGGCCGAATCGTTCGATACCGCCACCATCAACCGCGAACTCGGCTGGGCCGGAGGAATTGGCATGAATGTAATGCGGGTTTACCTTCACCATCTGGCCTGGCAGGTTGATCCGGAAGGATTCAAAGGCCGGATGAAAGCTTTTTTGGATATTTCAGGGAAACACGGTATTAAAACAGTTTTCGTTTTCTTCGACGATTGCTGGAACCCAACGTACGCAGCAGGCAAGCAGCCCGATCCAAAACCGGGAGTCCACAACTCGGGCTGGGTTCGCGATCCGGGCGATTTGCTTTACACTGACACAACCCTTATCAAAACATTAGAAAGCTATGTGAAAGATGTGTTGACCACTTTCAAGGATGACAAGCGCATTGCTATCTGGGATTTGTACAACGAACCCGGAAATTCTGGATATGGAGATAAATCGCTTCCGTTGCTGAAAAAAGTGTTTGAATGGGGCTGGGAAATCCGTCCTTCTCAACCTTTATCTTCTGGAGTTTGGAGTTTGAACCTTAAAAATCTGAATAAATTTCAGGCTGAAAATTCAGATATCATTACTTACCACAATTATTCAGGACCAGAAGACCATCAGGCTGCTATTGATACATTGAAGAAATACAACCGACCACTGGTTTGTACTGAGTATATGGCGCGCCGGAACAACAGTTTGTTTACCAACATTATGCCAATGCTGAAAGAGCAGAACATTGGCGCTATCAATTGGGGACTTGTTGCCGGAAAATCAAATACCAAATATGCATGGGACGAACCTATTGCCGATGGATCGGAACCGAAACTGTGGTTTCATGAAATATTTCAGCCCGATGGAACTCCATACAAACAGGAAGAAGTGGATGTAATTAAAAGTTTGACACGAGAAAATAAGTAGGCAGTCTCAGTTTTCAGTTACCAGAGGCTAGTTGCTGGCTACTTGCAAAAAATTCAGAAACTGTTTAAATTTTGTTTTCATGTTCCGTTAGGAACAAAAGGTCGGTAGAATAAATGAAAATTTTCATGTCTTTTGTCCCGTACGGGACAATCCATATCTCGTAATTCGACATTTCTACCGACAGATTTTCCCTACGGGAAATTTTTAAACAGTTTCTCAATCCATTAATCCTACAGACTATGAATTCAGAAAAAATTAGTTTTACAGCTAACATCATCCAGGTTGAAGGGATGAATGCTGCTTACATTGAGTTTCCGTTCAGTGTGGAAAAACTCTTCGGTACCCGGGGACAAGTAAAGGTTAAAGCGCTTTTTGACGGTAAGGTCGAATACCGTGGCAGCCTGGCCAACATGGGCCGGAACTGCCATACGCTTGGGCTGACACAGGAAATACGCAACAAACTTCAAAAAGCATTTGGCGATCCGGTTCATGTTGAACTCGAACGCGATCTGGAAATCAGGGAAGTGATAATTCCTGATGATATCCAGTCGGTACTGAGCGAAAATCCGGAGGCTTTGGCTTATTTCGAGAAGCTTTCCTACACCCATCGTAAGGAATATATCAATTGGATTACCTCGGCAAAAAAGGAAGAGACCCGTGTCAACCGCTTAGTTTCGTTTACGACAAACTTGAGCAAAAGAAGAAACCGGATCAGAAATAATGGTTTGTCGTAAAAACTTCAATGTAGCTAGTTGTTGTATTGCATATTTGTTATATATTTGTTTAATTGTTGAAAAGTGAAATGGTCTGAACTAAAACGAAAAGCATTAAAGGCAGGTTGGTATCTTGTCAGGAATGGAAAGGAACACGATATTTATGCCCATCCTGAAAAAGATTTTGAGATATAGATTCCGCGACATGATTCACATGAGGTTAAAACCGGATTATTTCATAAACTCAAAAAACAAATAGGATTTTAATTGGAAACAGTATGAAAACGACTGCTTTAATTGAAAAAGGGAAAGACGGGACTTTTGGGGTCTTCACTCCTGATTTAAAAAGTACAATTATTGGCGAAGGGAATACAGTTGACGAAGCAAAAACTGATTTTTTGAATTCAGCGAGTGAACTTTTGCAATACCATAAGGAAACCGGAAAACAAATTCCGGAGGAACTGATTGATATTGAATTTGAATTCAAATATGATATAGCCTCCCTATTCAACTATTACAGCTTCATTAATGTTAGTCAGTTTGCAAAAGCCGCAGGAATCAATCCATCATTGATGAGACAATATAAAACAGGCCATCAATATATTTCTGAAAATCAGGTAATGAAAATTGAAATTGCCTTGCATAAAATTGCAAGGGAATTTGCTGAGATAAAACTAGTTTAAATGGAAAAAATGTCGCCATCCGAACTTGTTCAGGAAATCAGATCGTATTGCGTAGCAAATGCCGATGCTGAAAGGCTTCAAAAATCGCAGCGATATTTTAAAGAGGAGTTTGTGGGTTATGGACTTACTGCACCACAAGTTTATTCGAAGGTAAAAGAAATGCTGAAAAGTGGCGACTTTGACTTGCCAACCGTTCTGAATGCAGCCCCAATATTAATGAAAAACGGTATGTATGAAGAAATTTCGATGGCATTGTTGCTGATTGACGGACTTTGGAAGCAGTTCACTCCGGAAACTTTTCAATCCATAGGCAGTTGGTTCAGTTTCAGCATTCACAACTGGGCACATGCCGACACGCTCGGAATGTTCCTGTTACCACGGTTTCTGGATAAAAAAATCGTAGTGATGGATGATTTCACTTCATGGCTCGGTTCGCCTTTCAAATTTCAGCGCAGGTGCGTTCCGGTAACTTTGATCAAGCATATCAAGAAGACCAGACAGGTGATGCCTTCAATCCTTTTTGTGGAAAAGCTAATGCTAGATTCAGAAAGAGAAGTACACCAGGGAATGGGTTGGTTTTTACGCGAAGCATGGAAGATAAGTCCTTCCGAGGTTGAGCTATTCCTCGAAAAATGGAAAGGTAACTCCCCACGACTAATCATTCAATATGCATGCGAAAAAATGACACCCGAAAATAAGCTGCGTTTTAAAAGGGTGAAATAAATATTCCTGAAATTGAAAGATTTCGGTATTTTTGAGTTGGGCATTTCTCATTATATTCAGTAATCTGATAAAAAATTCAAGCAATGACGAAGTTTCCGATATATATTTTTCTGATTTCACTACTAACAATTTTAACGGTCTCGTGCCAAAAGAACAACGACCTGGAGGGATATAAACCTGAAGATAAAAAAACGGCATTAACCGATTCACTGACCTATAACCCTGACTGGACCTACCTTTCACATGGAAAAGCAAATCCGGATTATTCGGTAATCTTTCAGCAAAGTTCAGTCAACAAAATTGAGCTGATCATGACTTTGGCACAATGGAACAGCATCAAAACCAATATGAAAAATTTGTACGGTTCTGATTTTGGCAGCAATACAGGTGGGGCTCCTCCGGGTGGGGGATTAAGCGATGTGGAAACTGATTATGTGGATGTTTTACTGAAATTCAAAAATAAAGTCTGGAAAAACGTAGGGTTCAGACTTAAGGGGAACTCAAGCCTTAACTCGGCATGGAAACAGGGAAATTACAAATTACCGTTTAAGCTGAATTTCGACAAATTTGAGGATACCTATCCCGGAACAAATAACCAGCATTTTTATGGATTCAAGGAGCTTTCTTTTTCTCCGGGATTCAAAGATCAGACGCTGATGCGTGAAAAACTGGCTGCCGATATTTTCAGGATGGTAGGTATTCCGGCAGCCCAAACAGCTTTTTACCAGGTTTTTATTGACTTTGGTTCAGGCCTGAAATATTGCGGCATCTATGCTGCAGTTGAATTGCCCGAAGACCATATGATAAAAGTTCAGTTTGGTGAAGAAAAAGGAAATATCTATAAACCGGAATCAAAATTCAACCATTTCATCCAATCAGAATTTGATAAAAAGAACAACGAAACTGAAGCTGATTTCAGCGATGTTAAAGCGATGATTACTGCTTTGAACAGCAATTTGCGCACAACCAGCCCGGCTCAGTGGAGGACTGGTTTGGAAGCTGTTTTTAATGTTGGCCATTTCATCAAATACCTCGCTGTAAACAATGCCATTGTGAATTGGGACAGTTATGGAATCATGGCACATAACTACTATCTGTATAACCATTCAGTAAAAAAATTAATTTGGATTCCGTGGGACCTTAACGAATCGCTGAGCGGGAGTCCCGGAATTACCGGTACACCATCCGGCGGCAATCCTCCAGGTCCGAGTGGCCGGTCAGGCTTATCGCTAAGCATGAACGAAGTTGGAATGGATTGGCCCTTAATCAGATATATCGCCAACGATGAAGTGTATATGTTGAAATATAAAACTTCTTTAAAACAGTTTGGTGAGAATGTATTCACAGAAACGGCCATGAATACTCTGATAGACAAATACAACACGATGATTTCAACTTATGCCATTGGCGCTGAAGGAGAAAAACCCGGATACACTTATCTGACCGGGAGTATATCTTATACAAATGCTGTTTCAGAACTTAAAGCACACGTCAGCGCCCGAAGAAAATTAATTTCAAACTATGTTCCTTAGCGTGAACAGAGTGATCGGATGACCCAAGTCATCCGATCACTTAACATCTACTTCTATTCCTTCAACGAATTACAAATCTTCTGGTTGATTTCCCTAACGCACTTTTCGTCCATTTTAACCACCTTTCGGTCGTAGGTCAAAAATCCATTCACTTCGCCTTCCACATCGGTGGTTTGCGTATATACTCCGGCAGAGAAGCCCGCTTTGACCAATTTTAAAATTGATTCAGCAAATTTTACGTACTCATCGGTCACATCTTTTGAGTTTTTAAACTGAACATATCCCCAGTTTTTATCAGCATTCCACAAATGACCTTCCAGGGCAAGGCCAATTCCGCCATATTCTCCCAGTACTGTTGGTCGCTGACCATCGTACAGATACATTTCCGGTCCGGGGTAATTGTGCAAATCGAGCATGTCGCCTGTTGGATAATGGTTTCCCCCACTGGCCGGATTGACCAAACGACTGGGGTCGTAAGTTTTTGTCCATTCCGCAATTTCCGAAGTTTTGAATTGCCCCCACGCTTCGTTAAACGGCACCCAGGTTACCACACATGGATTTGAGTACAATAAATCTATAATTTCTTTCCATTCTTTGCGGTAGTTAGTTTCTGATTCCAGACTGCGTTTGAATTCATTTCCGTTAAAATAATTGCGGCTTTGCCATTGAGGCGAACGGTCGCCACTTGGCATATCCTGCCAAACCAGGATTCCAAGCCTGTCGCAATGGGTGTACCAACGGGCGGGCTCCACTTTTACGTGTTTGCGGATCATGTTGAACCCAAAATCTTTGGTTTTCTGAATGTCATATTTCAGGGCTTCGTCGGTTGGTGCGGTGTACAAACCATCGGGCCACCAGCCCTGATCGAGCGGACCGAACTGAAAATATGGTTTGTTGTTCAGCTCCAGACGCATAATCCCGTTCTGGTCGCGTTTGACCGAAATTTTACGCATGGCCAAATAGCTGTCCACCTGGTCGGTAACCACACCGTTGCTGATCAGGCTCACTTTCATGGTGTAAAGGAAAGGCGATTCGGGGCTCCACAGTTTAGCTTCAGGAACATTGATTTCAATTTTTTCGCCTGAAGTTGCTTTGCCTGAAGCCATTTCTTTTGCACCGTCGAACAGTTTCACTTCCACCACATCGCCATAAGCTGCGCCGTCAGTATCAACCGAAACCGCCACCTGGCCTTTGTCTATATTGGGAACAGTCTGAATGTTTTCGATATGTTTGGCGGCTACAGGTTCGAGCCAAACCGTTTGCCAGATTCCGGTTACAGCAGTGTACCAGATCGAGTTAGGGTTGCTCACCTGCTTCCCGCGAGGCTGAAATCCTTTGTCGGTTCCATCCCAAACCCGGACTACCAGTTTCTGGTTTGTGTTTTTAGTCAGGAAAGGAGTAATATCGAACGAAAATGGCGTGTAGCCACCGGTGTGCGACCCGATTTTGATGTCGTTTACCCAAACATCGGCTTTCCAGTCAACAGCGCCAAATTGAAGCAATATGTTCTTTCCTTTCCATTTGGCCGGAACCTCAAAAGCCCTTTTGTACCAGACTTCATTTTCTCCGCCAACGGTTTTCATTACCCCTGAAAGGCTCGACTCAACAGGGAAAGGAACCAATATCTGTCCTTCAAAAGTTTTGGGTTCAGCCAATCCGGTCTTCAGAATTGAATACTCCCATAAACCGTTCAGGTTCATCCATTCGGCTCGCTCCATAATGGGTCGTGGATATTCAGGAAGAACATTTTTGACTTCCATTTTTTCGGCCCATGCGGTTTTGATTTTATCGCCAGCAGCTTTCCACTGGCCAAAGGATTGAAGCATACAAATGCCCAATAAAACGATGAAGATTGTTTTTTTCATTACAAATGATTTTTCTTTTCACTATTCAAATTCATTCCTTTTCAAATAAACCGGCTTTCTTTTCCTAACGATCACAGCCTACTCGTCGCCAAAAGAAACACCCATTTTACGTCCTTTTATCACCAAATTATTATCGGGACTAACCAAACGTAGTTTTCCCCCAACTTCTTCGAGCGGAACAGTTGTCAGTTCGTTTTTGATTAGCGCTACCATAGTACCGAAATTTTCTTCTGCAATACATTGCGCTGCATAAGCGCCATAGCGTGTAGCCAAAATACGGTCCATAGGCGAAGGGCTACCACCGCGTTGTGTGTAACCCAAAACGGTTTCACGCGCTTCAACATCTACCCGCGACTGAATACATTCGGCTAAATACCTGGCAGCCGACATGTTTTTAGGATGTTCAATACCTTCGGCAACCACTACGATCGAGTATGGTTTATTATTTGCATACCGTTCTTCTATTTTGGCGCAGACTTTATCCATCGAGTATTCAATTTCAGGAATGAGGATGATATCGCCCCCTCCTGCCATTCCGGCATATAGAGCAATCCAGCCTGCATTGTGGCCCATCACTTCTATAATCATGACACGACCATGCGAGTTGGCAGTGCTGTGCAAACGGTCAATCGCTTCTGTAGCAATAATCACTGCCGAATCGAAGCCAAAAGTCAGGTCAGTTCCCCAAACATCGTTATCAATGGTTTTCGGTATTCCAATCACATTCAATCCAATTTTCGACAATAAATGGGCGGTTTTCATGGTTCCGTTCCCACCAATGCAAACCAATCCATCCAAGCCCAGATCAACGTAGTTTTGCTTGATCAAAGCTGGTTTATCATTGGCTTCGTCGGTAACAATTTTAAATGGCTTTTCGCGCGAAGTTCCAATAATGGTGCCTCCCAGGGTTAATATACCCGACAAATCTTTTTCTTTCAATTCCACATATTGCTTATAAATCAAACCTGTATAACCCGACGAAAAACCGATCACCTCCATCCCGTATTCAATAATGGCAGTTTTACCAACGCCCCTGATCGCAGCATTTAATCCCGGGCAATCGCCTCCGGCAGTCAAAATGCCAATTCTTTTTACTTTACTCTTATTCATGACAAAATTCTTTATTTACTTATCCAAACTAACTTTCAAGAAAACTTACCGAAGTTAAAAAAACAAATTAAGTTTTTTAACTTTGTCTATCACAACTTAAAACCAGGTTAAATTATTAATGAACTTAAATTATTTTCCAATGAAAAAATTCTATTCACTTTTAATTGCAGGCCTCATTCTTTTTGGGCTTTCATTCCAGGGTTGTCAGAAAAAAGCTCCTGAGATCAATAAATTATCTTCTGAAGAAGTCAAAGCAGGCTGGGAACTTTTATTTGACGGAACAACTTCAACCGGATGGAGAGGTTACAACAAAACAGAATTCCCTAAAGGATGGGAAGTCGTTGACGGAACATTGCATTGCATTGGAACCGGAACCGGAGAAGCTGGCGCTGAAAACGGCGGAGATATTATTTATGACCAAAAATTCAAGAATTTTACCCTGAAACTCGAGTGGAAAATTTCGAAGGGTGGAAACTCAGGCATTTTCATTCTTGGGCAGGAAGTACCGGGATGGCCAATTTATAAAACTGCGCCTGAAATGCAGGTTCTGGATAACGAAAATCACCCTGATGCACAAATGGGTAAAGATGGTAACCGTCAGGCTGGTTCGTTGTACGACCTGATTCCGGCCAAGCCACAAAATGCCAAACCTGTTGGCGAATGGAATGCCGTAGAAATCATCTGTTTTAAAGGAACAATTCTTTTCAAACAGAATGGCGAAAAAGTGGCCGAATTCCATTTATGGACAGATGACTGGAAAAACATGGTTAAAGACAGTAAATTTCCGGAACTGAATCCAAACTGGGCTGATGTGGCCAAAGAAGGTTTGATCGCTTTTCAGGATCATGGCGACGATGTTTGGTACCGCAACGTAAAAATTAAAGTAACTGATTAATTTTGAACAATTACAATCCAATGTCATTTAGTTAAGATAACAAACTGGATATAACCGTCATTGCGAGGAACGAAGCAATCTGTAAATCGATGGATTGCTTCACTTCGTTCGCAATGACGACCTTATCTAACCAACATTGAATCACCATCTATAAGGGCCTCCGAAAACGGTGGCCCTTTTTGTCCCTTTAATAAGCTGTAAATGATGATTTACCGGTAAACTCTGATGTAATCTATTTCCAAAGTTGCGCTGGTGAAGGCCGGATCAATCGGACCAGCAAAGTTTCCGCCCATTGCAAGGTTCATTATAATAAAGAAGTCGCGGTTAAAAGGCAGTTCACTGGAATTGAAGACATTATGGTACACCTGATTGTCAACCGAAATTTTAATAACGTTCGGCGTCCATTCCAAACTATAAATATGAAATTCGGTGGAGGCATTTGAAATCATTCTGGTGCTGCCAACCGCATTGCCACCAGAATGTCCGGCATAGTGTAATGTACCGTAAATTTTATTTTGCTCTCTTCCCAAATGTTCCATAATGTCAATCTCGCCACAGGCAGGCCAACCGATCGTCCCAATGTTATTTCCCAGCATCCAGATCGCAGGCCAGGTTCCCACACCGGAAGGAAGCTTTGCTTTAGCTTCAACTTTGCCAAAAGTAAAAGCATATTTATCCCTGGTAAGTATCCGGGCTGAAGTATAGGCGCTGCCGCTATAGTTCTCCTTCAATGCAGTAATTTTTAAAGTTCCGTTTGATATTGAAGCATTTTCCTTTCGGTTGGTGTAGTATTCAGCCTCAGCATTTCCCCACCCACCGGCTCCAAGGTCGTAACCCCATTTGGCAGGATCGGGGAGACCGTCTGTATTAAATTCATCCGACCATACCAGTGAAAGCTCCACATCAAGGGTTACCGAAATCGATTTGGAAATAGTTGTTCCGGTTGAATTACTGGCTGTAACTACTACATTATAAGTACCTGAACCAAAGTATTTGTAAGTGGCAGCTCCGGTTTCGGTTACAGCGTGGGTGCTGCCATCACCAAAATCGAATTCATAGGATGTGGCATTGGTTGCTGAAGCTATAAACGACACATTGCCACTCTTATTGGCTGCAACAGTTGCATCAACCTTCAAGTCAGCAGGAGGAGAATCGGTTTTCGAATTATTGCAACTGTATGAAAACAAAGAAAGAAATATGAATGCCAAGGTTAGAGTTCTCATGCAATTAATTTTTAGGATTAAACTTTTTCGAATCGTCTGATTTTCCACATCCGGAAATAGAATCAATTAATTGTTTAAAGTTATTAATCCCTGCAACGAATACAAATGGATTCCATCCCACTTTCGAAGGATGGAATCCTTTAAGTGCTTAATGTTTCACCACCAGTTTTTCGGTAATTACTTCATCTCCAATTTTTGCACGGACTATGTAAACGCCGTCTTTCCAATTGGCAGTGTTTATTTTGGCTTGGTTGCCTGTTATTTTCGTTTTCTTTTCTTTCAGTCCCTGCATGGAGTCGTAAACTTCCAGTTCCCATTCTGTTCCTCCGGCAAGTGTTTCATTGCTATCGCTGACAAGTTCTATGGTTGCCTCTCCTGTGGCTGGGTTGGGCGAAACAGATAAGCTGTACCCGCAAATTCCGGTAACAGAAGTGTACATTGTAGCATAACTTCCCGGATTAAGACAAATGTTAACTGCTTGTGCTCCAATAATCCCCCCGGAACCTGTTGCGCCCGTTTGCAAAGCAATATAACGTGTGCCTTGTCCCGAAACATAAGTCCAACTACTTGGCCAAACCCAATTAATTGAAATGACATCTTCTAAAGCAGGGATCGAATAATATACATATTGCCTGCAAGGCGCCGAACCTGGGCCGGTTATGGGATAATTGGAACTCGAATATGGTCCTACCCAAACGTTTTTTTGCGGCAGGTCAAACTGAAAACAATTTGAGATGACAGTTGGCCGTATCCAACCAGCGCCAGTCGCATTGGCTGTAAAAACTTTGGGGTTACCGGTTTGGTTATCGAATGTAATATTTGTGCTGCGTGTCCAGCTAACGGTGCATCCAGGTACATTGTTTACAGTAAATTGTGTACCGGAAGAGCAGACTGTTGAGGGGCCTGAAAGGGTTGCAATTGTTGGTAATACATGGGATACTGCTCTGCAAGCGTTTAATCTTCCAAAACCCAATTCATTACTACGCCCATTAGTATAGGTATATCCTCCAACTTGGTCAGCATTTGCTGTCAGTATATCGAAAACTTGCTGTTGAGTCAGATTTGGATTAATTGATAACATTAACGCTGCAACTCCTGCAACTTCTGGACATGAATAGGATGTACCACCAAAACGACCAGTATAGGCTAAATTATTCACACCTGTGTTTGGTAAAATTGATCCAATAACAGGCAAGTTGCCTGCTAAATTATCAGTTTCATGTACCGAGTTATATCCGGCATCACCTGGAATGTCAATTGACCATGCTTCATAAGTTTCACCAGTAATTTGATTTGAATATGCACGGTGTGAAGGAGCAACTATGTCTATTAATTGATTATTAGGACTTGAAGGATTGCCCAGCGGGCTGTAAAATGCCTTAAAATCATATCTGTCGGAGGCTCCTACGGTTAAAACACCTGCAACATCTACATTGCTTGGAAAATGCACATAGCCGTTGTTTGGCAAATTGTTTCCTGCTGAAAAAGCAACAACACAACCAAGATTATTTCTGCCCTGTGTTGTGGCTCTTGTTATTGCATCTTTTATAACAGGATAAAAATTGGGATTATCCGATTCAAAACCCCAACTATTTGATATAATATGTGCGCCATTTTGTCTGGCAAAATCTATAGCATCAGCAAACCTATCTGGAGTAATCCATGTTCCGTTGCTGTTAAATACTCTAACGGGCATTATTCTGCAATTTGGAGCTATTCCAGAGATTCCCTGATTATTATTCTGTGTTGCACCTATTATTCCGGCACAGGCATTCCCATGATTATAATTTCCGGTTGGAGAAGGATTATTAGGATCCCCATCTCCAAAATTGCTCCCATTTAACCGTACCTGGCGGGTATTTGGCAAATCAGGATGGTCTGAGGTTACCCCCTGATCCAATACTGCAATAATAATATTGTTGTTCCCTGTTGACATAGTCCATGCTTCCGGGGCATCAATATCAGCATCATTTGTTCCCGAATGCCCATCGGTAAATACCTGGCCTGTATTGTTGAGAGAGAATTGATTGGTAAAGTACGAATCATTTGGAATCACCTGGTGTAATTCAACTTTAGAGTAAAAATTTGGATGACTAAATCGCGTCAATCCACTTTCCTGATAAATATTTGCAATCTGTAACGCGTCTGTACCATCCGGTACTTTTAGTAATTGATAGAGGTCTGTTGTTTTTACTACATTAACTCCATATTTTTTGTGAAAATTTTCAATCTCAGCTTGAGTAACATTTTCATTGAACTTAACGAGAAATTCATCAGTTACCCCCATTTCTAATCCGGTATTGATGGCATAAACCGGATTACATGATTTAACATCCGCCTGTTTCAAAATTTTAGCTTTAAGCAATTCTTTTTCATTGGCATCAAGTGTAATTATACAAGTGCTGTCATCTTTCCATTCAATTGGTTTATTTACAAGTTCCAGGTTCAACGACATTTGTGTTCTGTCAGATTTTTTGTTTAGCTTATATCTTATAATGAGTTTATTACTGAGTTCGTCAAGAAAGATTTTTTCATTATAGGCATAATAGAATTTTGAGTCGTTAGAATGCGTAAAACTCATTGCCACAACCACAGATAGGATAGTTAATCCTATAATAAAATATTTGTTTTTCATAACTATATAATGTTAGTTAGTTATTTTGTTGCTGATATAATAATTATCTGTTCTAGATTTGGATCTAAATCATTTGTACATACCTGAGTACTTTTCTCATTTTCTTTTGCATACCGATATGTACCTTTGACTTTAAACTCATAGCGAGATGAAGCTTGAAAATACATGCCACCCCAGCCATTTTTGAAATATGATTCCGGAATTTTATAGAGTGTATCTGAAGGATGAAATAATACAGAGGCAGGCATTTTGAAAGTCTCATCTGATAAATTGTAGGTTGCCAATGTATCTTTTAAATCAGTTGATATTATAACATATCCAATCCGGTAATGATAATGAACCGAACACGGATTAAAACCAACAATATATCCATCTAATTCTTTTAGATTTTTATCCTCATCTTTCTTACACCCTGCTCCCATTAAACTCAGGAGCAGGACGAATACACTAATTTTTAAGATTGTAATTTTCATGATTTTGGTTTTTAAAGGTTAAAAGTATTTTGATTCATTTTGTTTTGCGTTTTTTTGGTGGCGATCTTTCCATTTTTGTGCTTTTTAGGGTGGATAAAAATTAACATATACTATTGATTCTAAAACCACCAAAAGGTTGCTACATGTATCACATGTTTGGCAACATAAGTATTGTTCTGGGAGAATATGACTTTGATAAAACTGCGACAGTACGTATAAAAATTCCAATCTTTTTGATGGAATGGAATAACTACAGCAGGCCTACATTTAAAAGCAAAACTGCATTGCGCTTGTCTTTCGCTAACGCTCAAACAAGAGGCAATGCAGTTTAACTTCAATTCTGAAATTCAAATTGGATTTTGCAACTTTTTATGGCTGATACCCCGACTGATTCAAAATTCCCTGAAAATCATGATTATTCATTAAATCTGACAATTTTGTCTCGGGATGTTGTTTCATGTACGATCGAACAATCTGCCAGCCCAACCATACTCCGGTGCGGGCAGGCGATTCGTTTGAAAATGAAGCAGAGAAGGGGCCATCGTCCATATACCGCTTAATGCTCATCCGGTCGGTTGAATATAGTTGTTTATGTTCGGCCAAATAGGTCCACATCGAAGCTTCATTCCTCATGCAGAAATCGAGCTGTTTTTTGGTAAAACCAATTTTTAGCGAATCATGTATTTCGGGTAGCATGGCATCAACAAAATACATCGTTTTCCCCTCCTCAATCATCTGGCTAAGCAGGTTGTTGGAATGCTCCGATTTCGGCCACTCAGTCACTGCCCATGCATACATGACATCCGGAACTATTTTTGCCTGATGCATATTTTTGCGTTTGTATTCAGGCAAACCCAACTTTTTGTAAAACGGACTATCGGCGCCCAGAAATTTATCCAGGCTTAATCCTATTAAATTTTCGGAGGTTACTACCGACTGGTTAAATCCTGAAATGCAGGTATAAATAACCGGAACTTCTTTTTGGGGAAAATAATGCACGTAATGTTTAAATGCTGTTTCCAATTCTTTCCGAAGTCGAACGGTGTCAATCTCTTCAGCCACTTTTACTTCAAGTTCCCTGATCAGCGAATCAGAAATAAACGAATAAAGCAACTCCTGAAATTTTTCCTGATCTGAACCACCTATCGAAATCATCCGGTAAGTAAAAATATCAAAGAATTCGGTGTAAGACCTTTTCAATTCTGGAATGGCAGTTTGAATCTGATCTTGCTTCAGTTTCAATAAATCAATATCCAGATGTTTTATTTTTAAATCAACAGGAACATCCGAAACATTTACTTTCAGCGGATTGCGATGACAGGCAAACAGGATTAACATCAGGCCAAGAGAGAGAAAAAAATGTTTCATTTTTTGTTTTTTTGGTAAATACGCATGAAGCGATTTTTTATTGTCATTTTAAATATAAAATTTCGAGATTTGCAGGACACAAAACTAAGTGATTCTTGCGTTAATAATACGTCGGGCAAACAAAACAAAAAAGCGATGAAACAATTTATTTTATCTTTTCTATTTCTTGCAACAGTTTTCGCAGGATTTGGCCAAAAACACATCCGGCTTTCATTTACCGGCAGTCCTTCGTTAAACTGGATGGCTACCGACAACACCGTTGCCAGGGACGAAAAAACGAAACTTGGTTATGACTTTGGGCTGAATGCCGATTTCTATTTTTCTGAAGACGAACGATATTCGTTGCTGACCGGATTACTGATCACGAACACTGGCGGAGAGATAGCGTACCGAGCCCATTCAGATTTTCAATTCGCCGGTGTCACTTTACCCGCTGTAAGCAGAATAAAGTACCGCCTGCGCTATATTGAAATACCCTTGGCTATTAAACTGAAAACAGATCAGATTCGACGGACAAGTTACTGGGGCATGTTTGGCCTTTCAGGTATGGTAAATATCGGATCGAAAGGCGACAACAACAACGGAACACTTAAAAAGGCAAGTATTAACGACGAAATTAACCCGTTCAATCTGGCGATGAATGTTGGAATCGGATTCGATTTTGATTTGGGCAGCAGCAATTCGATTTCAACAGGTTTAATTTTTCAAAACGGGCTGATTGACGTTACCACCAACCATGCTTTCAACGATAAAACCATTATCAATTCGCTCAAAATCAGGATTGCACTGATCTTTTAAGAAAAACTACCATGAAGATTGCCATCGCACAACTGAACTATCACATTGGTAATTTTGCGCTGAATTCATCAAAAATTATTGATTGTATTCGTAAATCAAAAGCTGAAAGCGCCGATCTGGTGGTTTTTTCTGAATTATCGGTGACCGGATATTATCCGCACGATTTGCTCGAAAGGAAAGAATTTATAGAGCAATCGAACCAAACTCTGCATGAGATAGCTTCTCACTGTAAAGGAATTGCAGCTATTGTCGGCGGTCCAAGCATCAACCCTGAACCAAGGGGCAAAAAACTCTTCAATTCGGCTTTTTTCATGAACAACGGAACTATTCAGCATGTGGTCAGCAAATCACTGCTACCGACTTACGATATTTTTGACGAATACCGACATTTTGAACCCAACAAAAAATTTACGGTCATTGATTTTGGTGGCAAAAAACTGGCGGTCACCATTTGTGAAGATCTTTGGGACGAACAGGAAACCCAAAACGAATTTGGCCGCGAAAAGCTTTACCAGCTTTCCCCGTTGAAAGAATTATCAGCCCTTAATCCTGATTTGGTCATTAATCTTTCAGCCTCGCCATTTTCATATAATCAGGAAAACTGGCGAAAAAATATCCTTGTCAAAAATGCGATCAGATACCAGTTGCCTATTTTGTATGTCAATCAGGTGGGTGCGCAAACTGAACTGATTTTCGACGGGGGATCTTTCTACCTCGATAAAAATGGCACCATTCAGGAGGAGCTGAAATATTTTGAAGAAGATTTCAGGATTATTGATACCGAAATCTATTCCGGAATGCTCCAGCCGGAAACCGGCTACATCGAAAAAATAGTTGATGCCCTGATTTTAGGAATTCGCGACTATTTCGGGAAAATGGGATTTAGAAAAGCGACACTGGGTTTGTCCGGAGGAATTGATTCTGCCCTGGTCCTTGTTTTGGCCGTTAAAGCGCTTGGCGCTGAAAATGTTCGCGTTTTGCTTATGCCCTCGCGCTACTCGTCTGATCACAGCGTCGAAGATGCTTTGAAGCTGGTTATGAACCTGGATGTAAACTATGAGATCATCCCTATTCAGGCGATGGTGGATAGTTTTGAACAGAGCCTTTCGGAGGTGTTTGCCGGTTTGCCAGCCGACCTTACCGAAGAAAACATTCAGGCGCGGGCCCGCGGAATTTTACTGATGGCTATTTCGAACAAATTTGGAAACATCCTGCTCAATACCTCCAATAAAAGCGAATGCGCTGTTGGTTACGGAACACTTTACGGCGATATGAACGGTGGCTTGTCTGTACTCGGGGATGTTTATAAAACCGACATCTTTAAAATGGCCCGATGGATCAATAGCGATCATGAAATTATTCCTGAAAATACAATCCTGAAACCACCTTCTGCCGAATTGAGACCCGACCAGAAAGACACCGATTCGTTGCCCGATTACCATATTCTCGACCAGATTCTATTCAGTTACATCGAGCTGAATCTATCTCCTTCTGAAATTATTGCAAAAGGATTTGACGAAAATACTGTGCTGAGAACCGTCAGGATGGTAAACAACAATGAGTACAAACGTTTTCAGGCTCCACCTATTCTGCGAATCAGTTCCAAGGCCTTCGGATTTGGCCGCCGGATGCCCTTAGTTGCAAGGTATTCCTGATATTAATCAGGTATTTACACTTAAAAAATTAAAATAGACAGGACTCAGTAATAAATTGAAAATAAACAGTCCAAATTTTCTTTATTGGCAAAATTACTTAACTTTGATGCTGCAGAACATGTAAATTTATTTCTATGCCGAGTCATGAAATGGGAATGAAAGAAGTTTTTGAAAATCCAAAATCAATTTTCAGTACCCTTACCCCTGAAGAAAAAGAAGATTTGCATAGCCACCTTAATTTATCCTATTACAAAAAGAATGAATTCATTTTCAAGGAGGGCGAAAAACCGACCAGTTTGTTGTTCCTGTTGGATGGGAAAGTCATTATTTACAAAGAAGGAGTTGGTGGCCGGGAGCAAATTATCCGCATGACCAAACCGCTTGGACTGATCGGCTACCGGGCATTATTGGCAGATGAACTGCACATTGGTTCAGCCATCGCACTTGAAGATTCGACCGTTGGTTCCATTTCTCCTGATTACTTGCATACGAAGTTGCTAAAGAACTCCAACTTTTCGCTACGGCTTATTCAGAAATTAGCCCGGGAACTCGGGTTTTCGAATATGCGTACTGTTTCCCTTACCCAAAAACATATCCGCGGCCGGCTGGCCGAATCACTTTTGCTCCTGAAAGAAAAATATGGATGGGAAAACGATGGGGCAACCCTTAAAGTTTATTTATCGAGAGAAGATATCGCCAACCTTTCGAACATGACCACTTCAAATGCCATCCGCACCCTTTCTACTTTCGCAGGCGAAAGGGTGATTGCCATTGATGGCCGAAAAATCCGTATTCTCGACTTTCACCGGTTGGAGAAAATCAGCAAACTGGGGTAGAAGAGTTACGAGTTACGGGTTGCGGATTGCGAGTTAGTAACCCGTAACTCGTAACTTTTTTATCTGCCAACTGCGACTGAACACTGAACACTTTTACTCCTGAAGGTAAATCCGTTTCACCCTTTGCGAAATTCCGGTGAGTATTTCGTAGGGAATAGTGCCTATTGTTTCTGCAATATCTCCTACCAAAATGTGTTCGCCCATCAGTTCAACTTCATCGCCGACAGAAGTCTGCAAACCAGTTACGTCAATCATGCACATATCCATGCAAATATTTCCGATAACCGGAACAATCTGTCCTTTCACATAGACCTTGCCCACCCCATTGCTTAAACGACGATCGTAACCATCTGCATAACCGATAGGCAAAACGGCAATTTCGGCATCGCGGGTAACCACGCCTTTGCGCCCGTAACCAACAGTCTGTCCGGCACGAATCAGGCGAATCTGCGAGATACAGGTTTTCAACCGGCTGATGCTCCTGATTTGGTTATTACCGCAGGCGCTTACGCCATACAGCCCAATTCCTAAACGCACCATTTCGAACTGATACCGGGGAAAACGTTCAATTCCGGCAGAATTCAATATATGACGGAAGATTTTATAAGGTAATTTTTTAGTAATTATGGAAGATAGTTGAAGGAATTGTTCAACCTGGCCCAAAGTAAATTCATCATGAACCGGTTCTTCGGCCCCAACCAGATGTGAGAATACCGACCTGACCACTATTTCCTCCTGCACCTGCAATTTTCCGGCAAGTCGCTCAACTTCCCCTGTCGAATCAAAACCCAATCTGTTCATCCCGGTATCGAACTTCAGATGAACAGGATAATGAACAACGGCATGTTGTTGTAGTACTTTCCGGAACAAATCAAAAATTTCTTCCGAATAAATATTAGGTTCGAGCCTGAACTCGATCATACTTTCAAAACTGTGCTCCTCAGGATTCATCACCACAATAGGCAAATCAATACCAGCCTGACGAAGCTCAATGCCTTCGTCGGCCACAGCTACGGCCAGGTAATCAACTTTATGATATTGAAGAATACGTGCAATTTCGGCCATTCCGCTTCCGTACGAAAAAGCTTTAACCATTACCATAATGCGGGTTTCAGGAAGAATTGCATTCCGGAAAAAATTCAGGTTTCCAACCAGGGCGTTCAAATCAATCTCCAGAATAGTTTGATGATATTTTTTTTGAAGGACAGAAGAAATCAGTTCAAAATGAAAATCACGCGCGCCTTTAAGCAGGATACATTCCTGCCGGAAGTCTGCAGATTGAAATGATTCCAGAAATAATTCAGTGGATTCGAAAAACTCTGAAGGCTGCTCAAACAGATAGGCATAATTTTTTATTTTCGTCCCAATTCCAATCAAACGGTTCGTTTTATTCAACTGAAGTAACCGCGAGACCTCCCGGTACAATTGCTCGTCAGGAATTCCTGCTTGTTGAATATCTGACAAAATTACTGTTTTCTTCAAATTGGGTTGTCGGGCATGATTGTTTAAAAATGCCAATGCTATCTGCAGCGAGTTAATATCCGAATTGTAATAATCGTTGATCAAAAGACAATTATTTACCCCTTCCTTCATTTCCAAACGCATGGCAACCGGCTGCAAACTGGCAAACAATTTCATTACCGAAGGTTCGGCATAATGCTGCGAAAGGATCAAAGCCAGACAATGACCGGCATTTTCGAGACTTGCCTCGTCCTGAAATGGCAATTCGACCCGGAATTTCTTTCCTTCAAATTCTGTGGCGATTTCAACTGTTCCGTTCAGTTCCTTTTTTCTGAAAAATAAATCAGCCGTTTCATTGGTAAACGACCATGCGAAAAGTCTGATCCTGGAATTTACTCCTCCGTTTTGGATGCAGGAATGTACCAATTCCTGATCCATGCAGTATATTAAGGTATGGCACGATTCAAACAGTTTGAGTTTTTCTTCAAGCTTTTGTTGTTTTGTGGTAAAATTTTCCTGATGGGCTTCTCCAATATTCGTAAGGATGCCAACAGTTGGACAGATAATCTTCTGTAAATGGTGCATTTCACCAGGCTTCGAAATTCCGGCTTCAAAAATGGCCAGCTCGTAATCAGCGCTCAGGTTCCAGACTGAAAGCGGAACTCCCACCTGTGAGTTATAACTTTTCGGACTGCGGATTACAGACCGATCTCTCAACAATTCGAACAACCACTCTTTTACTATGGTTTTCCCGTTGCTACCGGTAATTCCCAATACCGGAATATTGAACAGAGACCGGTGCCAGATGGCCAGTTCCTGCAAAGCCTTTAGGGTATCGGGTACAACAATGAAATTGCAATGTTCAAACCTGCTAAATTCTTTAGAATAATCTGATACAACAAAGGCGCGGACTCCCATGTGAACCAAATCGGCCACATACCGGTGACCGTTATTCCGATCACTTTTCAGGGCAAAAAAAAGGCTCGATTCCGGATCAAAAATAGTACGGCTATCAATTGCTATGGAAGAAATCATCCATTCCTGATCCATATCGGAAGAACGCAATTCCCCGTTTAAAACTTTTGAGATCTGACCAACTGAAAGAATGGGCATTACCGGATAGCTTTAGTATAACAGGAACGGCACAAAGGTTCGTATTCATCTTTTTCGCCCAGCAGCACCAGTTTATCGGCTTTCGAAAAACGGTACGAGAACTGGGCGACATCGCCACATCTCATGCAAATGGCGTGTACTTTGGTGATATGGTCGGCAACGGCCATCAGTCCCGGAATCGGGCCAAAAGGCTTTCCTTTAAAATCCATATCCAGGCCGGCAATAATCACCCGAATGCCCATGTTGGCAAGCGAGATGCTGACCTCGATCAGTCCATGATCAAAAAACTGCGCTTCATCAATCCCAATCACATCAACATCACCGGTTAAAAGCATAATATTTCCTGAATTCTCAACCGGCGTGCTTAATATCGAATTTTCGTCGTGCGAAACTACTTCAGCCACCGAATAACGCGTATCCATGGCTGGTTTAAAAATCTCGACCTTCAATTTCGCAATTTTTGCCCGTTTCAGCCGCCTGATTAATTCTTCTGTTTTCCCCGAAAACATAGAACCCGCAATGACTTCGATACTGCCGGTCTTTTTTTGTCTGTTGATGCCCCTTTCAATAAACATGTACGTAATTTGCTAAAGATTTTTGTACTTTTACCCTGCTTCAATTACTGCATCCTTAATGAACTCCGATGTTTCAGAAAATGCAATGCCGTTATTGAAAACAAAGATAAATTTAAATCTTTACGGATAGAAACAAGATTGAATGACCGATTAAATCAAAAATAAAAATGAATACAAACAATTTGATCCGGATTATCAATAAAGATCTGGAAGAACTTAAAACTTTAACCTCCGAAATTGCTGAATCAGAAAGCGATTCATCGTTGATTATTGATTTGGCGCTGAGCAGGGCCAGGCTATTATGTCAGGAAATAGAATTATTAAGGGAAGTTTCTGAAAAACCGGTAACTTTAGTTGACAGAACAGAAGATAATATGGAAGACGACGCTGAAGACGAAGTCTCCAATTCAAATTTTCCTGATCCGGAACTTGAAATTATCAATTTTGAAGAGCAGGAATTTTCAGAAACTGAGGATTTGGCCGATGAAGATGAAATAGTCTATGATTCAGACGAAGAGGAAGATTCTGAGGAAGAGGTTCAGGAAGAAGAAAAAGATGAACCTGCTGAAGTGGACGAAGATATCGCCCTAAACGAAGAGGACGTTGAAGATATTGAAAAAATTCAGGAGGAAGAGGAGGAGGAAGAGGAGGAGGAGAACGAGGAAGAAATTGAAGAGGAAGAACCGGAAGAATTACCTCAACCTGAACCAACGGTACAGATCAATGAAATTAAACCGGATTCTAATTCCAAAATTCGCGAAATTCAAATCGAAGATCTGGATGAAGAAGAAGACGGGACTATTCACTTTACCCCTGTTTCGGGCCCGACAACTCGTGTGGTGATGCACGAAATTCCAAAACCTGAAGATAATCTGAAAGAAAAACAAGTTGAAGGTGAAACTTTCCGGAAAGAACGTTCGCTGAATGATGTCATTAGTGAGAATAAACCGGCTGAAGCCAATCTGGGCAATGTTCCTATTTCCAGTTTGAGATCATCAATCGGATTAAATGACCGTTTCCTTTTCATTCGTGAAATATTCAGTAATAACACCGACAAATACAATTTGGTGATTGATCATCTCGACAAACTGGAAACCATTCAACAAGCCGTTGATTATCTGAAAGCAAATCTCACCTTGCAGAAAAATGAAACCAGTCTGAAGTTTGTTGATCTCCTTAAACGACGGTTCACTAAATAAATGGGCAAACTATTTTTAGTTCCAACACCGATCGGAAACCTGGAAGATATGACCATCAGGGGTATCCGGATATTAAAAGAAGCGGATGTTATTTTAG
This sequence comes from Prolixibacteraceae bacterium, assembly GCA_003457135.1. Lineage (GTDB taxonomy): Bacteria > Bacteroidota > Bacteroidia > Bacteroidales > Prolixibacteraceae > Aquipluma. Next base: position 25,836 of record DMSQ01000015.1, on the reverse strand, counting down.
CAGAGGACACCCGAACTTCGGCTAAACTATTGGCTCATTACGAAATCAGGAATAAATTAGTGTCGCATCACAAATTCAACGAGCACAAAACAGTTGAAATGATTGCCCGGCAGATTGAAGACGGAAAAAACGTAGCCCTCATTTCAGACGCGGGCACACCGGGAATCAGTGACCCGGGATTCCTTCTGGTCAGGACCTGCCTTGAAAAGGATATTGAAGTTGAATGTTTGCCCGGCGCAACCGCCCTGATACCCGCCCTGGTCAATTCTGGTTTCCCTACCGACCGCTTCACTTTCGAAGGGTTTCTTCCTCAAAAGAAAGGCCGGCAAAAAAAAATCAGGGAATTGTCTACCGAAACCCGTACCATGATTTTTTATGAGTCACCCTATCGCTTAATCAAAAGCCTGGAACAGTTTGCCGAATATATGGGCCCGGACAGAAAGGCAAGCGTGTCGCGCGAATTGTCAAAATTCTTTGAAGAAAACCGCAGGGGAACATTGGCCGAATTAATTGAATATTTTAGTTCGAAAACCATCAAAGGAGAAATTGTGATTGTATTGGAAGGGTTACAGCCTCCCCCTAGCCCCCTCCGCAAGGCATAGCCGTCAAGCTAGGGGAACAATGGGGCTAAAGCCCTAATTAAGATGGAACCTCAATATCCGTCACATGAATGTGACGGCAAAGGATATCGCTCAACAAGTGATCATTGCACTATCCTTTGCCGTTTCGCTTTAGCGAACGGATCTTGGAATACAGAAAAAACAGGGCTTTAGCCCTGAAGAGTCGCTGGAATTTTTGTTTGAAACTTTTTCCTGATCCTTGATACTTACTGCTTTTAGCCAGACATTGGACAACCCGCAACCCGTAACTCAAATGAGAAAATACGATCATCTTTTTTTTGACCTCGACAACACACTTTGGGATTTTACAGCCAACTCGTACAGGGCAATGGAACTAACACTCGGTCAAAACGAAATCCTTCCCGGATTGAGTTCTTTTGATTCCTACTTCCGAGTATATGAACAAATTAATAAATCACTTTGGAATGACTACCATTCCAGAAAAATCACCAAACAGACATTAATCATCGAAAGGTTTTCGAAATCACTGCAGGCATTCAATATTTCCGGTTTGGACTGGGCCGGACTTAACGGGCAGTACCTCGGAAATATGGCGCTCCAAACTGAATTGTTCCCTGGTACAATTGAAACCCTAACAACCTTAAATGCCAGGGGATATCAATTGCACATAATTACCAATGGATTCAGCGAGGTACAGCGCGATAAATTGAGAAACAGCGGACTGGCCGGGTTCTTTTCGAAAATCTTTATTTCAGAAGAAATTCACACCACCAAACCGCACAGGAAGATCTTCGAACATGCCCTGAAAACGACCAATGCGAAAAAAGGAACAAGTATAATGATAGGTGATTCATGGGAAACAGATATCGAAGGCGCCCTTGAATTCGGAATTGACCAGATCATGTTTTTAAATCACGGATTACACGACATACCAGATGCGGTAAAATCAATTCAAACTTCACCAAACTGTACATATTTAGTACTAAAACATCAAACCAGAACGTGGTTTATCAATGAAATTAAAGAATTAATTACGATTTTGTAATTTAGACTGGTTCTTAATAGCATCCCGGTATTCCTTCCTGAATGAGTCATATTAAATTAATTTTCAAATTATTACAAAAACAAGACATCTACTAAAAAACCATCCTGTTTTTTAATATTTATTAACACTGTTAAAATATGTATTTATTTTTTCTCCATATATCTACCTTCCTATATACATTTTTCTAAATTTGTGAGACGAATCAATATTCCTGACTCATTCAGAGTGTTGATTTTTGAAAGGGGGTCTTTAAAAAATCGGATCGTAAATTCCCAATAAATTTGGTTTGGGGGAATCAAATTTTGAGTTGATTAACTTAAATGGGGAATTTAGATGTGATATTACCTTCCTTATTTTTCATTAAAAAATGATGCTGTTTAATTTAAAACTATTTTACATGAAAAAAATCGCGTTATTACTTGCATTCTTTGCAATTGGTTTGCAGGCTTTGGTGGCCCAAACCAGGGAGATCTCAGGCAAGGTGACCTCCGTTGACGATGGAGGTTCAATTCCTGGTGTTTCTGTGTCAGTGAAAGGAACGACATTAGGAACTATTACTGACATGGAAGGCGTGTTCCGTCTGAAAGTACCACAAGATGCCAAAACTCTTGTTTTTTCATTCGTAGGAATGACGACACAAGAAGTAACTCTTACCGGTGCTTCCAGTTATTCTGTCACGCTTGAATCTGAAGTGGTAAAGGTTCAGGAAGTTATTGTGACAAGTGGTTATGGTATAAAAAGGGCTCCGAAGAGTTCTTCAGCCTTAAACCAGGTTGTTACTGCTGATAAATTGACTGTCGTTCGACAAACCAACGTAAATAACGCTATAGCCGGAAAAGTATCAGGGATTCAGTTCCAGGGTCAATCTGCTGCTGCTCTTGGGCGTACAGGAAATATCCGCTTACGTGGCGATGGTGGTTTTAGCACAGGTAGTGGTGTCTTATATGTTGTTGATGGAACTGTATTACCAAACTCCAACGACATTAACATGGACGACATTGAAGATATCAGCGTACTTTCAGGTCCTAGCGCTGCGGCTATTCTTGGTTCACAGGGAGCTAATGGTGCAATCATCATTACCACCAAGAGAGCCAAAATGAATGCCAGGCAAACAATGGACGTTGAAATAAATAGCGGATTTCTTGCTTCGTCTATTTATATCATGCCAAATTATCAGAATGATTATGCGGGTGGAAACGTGCAGGATATGTACAGGTACTCCTACAAATCAACCGATCCGGTTGAATGGAAAACTCTCGACGGTAAGTATTACCCCGATTATTCCGATGATGCAAGCTGGGGCCCAAGAATGGCAGGCCAGGAATACATTCCATGGTATTCGTGGTATCCGGGATCAAAATATACCGGCACAACAACAGCGCTGGTCCCTCAACCCACCAATTCAAGGGATTTTTTTGATACCGGCCTGACCTATAACAATTCAGTGGCGATATCAAAAGCTTCGGAAGGTTTTAATTTCCGAGCTGTGATAGGCAATATTTCAGTAAAAGGACTACTTCCGCAAACTACTCTGAACAAAACGACTTTTACTGTAAAAACCACCTATGATATTAACAAAAATTTGACTTTTGGCGCCAATGTAAATTTCTTTACCACTTCAACGCAAGGCGAATTTGACGATGGTTATTCTAACCAGTCAACAGGTTCGTTCAATCAGTGGTTCCACCGGAACCTTGACATGAACAAAATGAAGGAACTGAAAGATCTTAGAACTCCTGATGGAATTTGGGCAAGCTGGAACCATAATAATCCAACTTCATACGACCCCAATAATACCAAACCTTTTTATGCTGGTAACTATTGGTATAATTTCTATAAGTGGTTTGATTTGGTAAAAATCCCTTCAAGGGCCGACCGGCTATTTGGCGATATCTCGTTAAATTACAAGATTATGGATGGCCTTTCTGTAAAAGCCACTTACCGCAGGCAGCAAAACAACACCTGGGCAGAAGCCATGTACAGCAGCGACCTGATGGACAGCGGTACTCAGACAACAGGAAACTCACCTGAAGCTAAAGGATATTATTCAACCTCAACTTCTTATTCCACGCGTGAAAACATCGAATCATTAGTATCTTACACCAAGACTTTCAATGACTTTAAGGTTAACGCGAACTTAGGAACCGACTTTTTCAGTTCGGTTTACAAGTACAATGCCGCACAAACGGTCAATGGTCTAAATATTAAGAACCTGTACCTTATAACGAACTCTAAAGACCAGCCACGTATCAGCAACGACCGGTACAATGAAAAATACAGGGCTGCATTTGCACGTGGCGATGTGGGCTACAAAGATTTCCTTTTTGCAGAATTCACTTTGCGTAACGACTGGTACTCTGTATTGCCATCAGATAACAATTCTATTTTGTCAAAATCCTTTGGCGGTTCATTCGTATTCAGCGACCTGTTAGAGCTTTCCTGGCTTAATTTCGGAAAAGTTCGCGCATCTTGGGGTGAAATTCCAACAGCTATCGGAGTTTATTCCTATCCTGGTTTTGCTTACGGAGTAGGCGCTAATCAGTGGAATGGTAATTTCCTGATGTCAACTCCTGATCAGTTGGTTGACCCAAACATTCGGGGAGCTGTTAAAACTCAGAAAGAACTTGGTCTTGAATTAAGGTTCTTTGAAAGTAAAGCCGGAATTACTGCGACATTCTGGGATGGCTCTGAAAACGATATTCCTTATGCCATTTCAATTGCAAACTACAGCGGTTTTGGATCCAAATATCTGAATACCGGTAAGATTTTGAAACAAGGTGTTGACCTCGCTTTAAACTTGAAACCTGTAAACTTTTCCAATTTCTCATGGGACTTCAACGCAACTTTTGCTTATCTGATGAAGATGGATATTGAGAGAATTGCAGAAGGAGTTGAAAGGTTTACTGTACAAGGACAGTGGACCACAGCCACTGGAGAATCCAGAAGCGGAACTCCGGTTATGGTGCACGCAGTAGGCCATGCATGGGGTGAAATATTTGGCGCCGGTAAAACGATTGACGAAGCTACAGGCTTGCCATTGCTAACCAGTGATGGTTACTATGTGTCAGACAAAAATAAATATTTTGGAAATGTATTGCCAAAAGTAACCGGTGGGGTACAGAATACCTTTAAAATAATGAAAGATTTCACTTTAACCATGAACTTTGATTATCAGTTTGGAGGTAAATTCTTCTCTCTGTCCGACATGTGGGGTACTTACTCAGGGCTTACAGCCAAAACTTCTGGTCTGAACGATTTGGGCAATCCGATTCGTGATGCAGTGGCCAATGGTGGTGGCATCCATGTATTCGGTGTTGATCAGACTACCCGTAAACCGGTTGACATGTATGTTGAAGCTCAGTCATACTGGCATGGAACTTATGACAATCAGTACTATGACGAATATGTGCATGACCTGACTTATATTAAACTCCGGGAATTAAGTATCGGATACAATGTTCCTGTAAATAGAATAGGTTTGAACAAATATGCACAGTCCGTAAATATTTCTCTCATTGCACAGAACCCATGGCTTATTTATGCTAAAACCAAAGACTTTGATCCTTCTGAAATTTCCAGAGCAGGCGGTGAAACAGGTCAGTTGCCAGGTGTTCGTTCTTTTGGCGCGAATATTAAGATCAACTTCTAGGATTTGCTATATAAACTTTAATATTTTAAAAGATGAAAAAATCAATTTATAAAATAGGGACTCTTGTACTGGCAATAGTTCTGACTACTATGAGCTGTAGTAAACTGGAAGACTTTGGAAGCACCAATGTGAATCCGGCGGCAACCAACAAACCGATTACATCCGCTTTGTTAACCAATGTTCTTTCCGGGTTTGGCGATTTGGCTAATATGAGGGTAACCGCATTATATTGCCAGTATTTCTCCGAAACCCAATATCCTGATGTATCCAACTATTCAGCTAACACGGCCAGTCCGATGGGTACTTATTCTGGATACTTGTATGATCTTCAGAATATAATCATTACTAATACTGCTGAAGACACAAAGGCAACTGCTGCCCTGAATGGAGCAAATGCCAATCAGATTGCCATCGCACGTATCCTGAAAGCATTCATTTTTCAGAGAATGACCGACCGTTGGGGAGATATTCCCTATTCACAGGCGCTTAAAGGTGATCCAAATGTTGCTTTTGACACTCAGGAATCAATCTATAAAGATTTGCTGAAAGAATTAACCGAAGCTGTTGCGCAGGTTACTGCCGGAGCTCCGATTAAGGGCGATATCGCTTACAATGGAGATATGACCAAATGGAAGAAACTTGCCAATTCGATGAGGATGATTATGGCTTTGAGGCTTTCAAAGAAATATCCGGGAGCATCTGATTACGCCGCAACCCAGTTTAAAGCTGCACTTAATGATCCCGCCGGATCAATTGCAACCAATGCCGACAACTTCAAACTGGAATATCCGGGAAGCGCTTTCAAAAATCCTTTCTATAACATGTATGACGGACGTAAAGATTATGGTGAAAGTGAAACGATGACAACTCTTTTGAATAGTCTGGGCAGTGATGCACGTCAGGCTGTTTTTGGCGCTACTTCATCGGGCGCGGCCACAACAAAAGGTGTTCCTTACGGCAGGGCGCGTACTTTTATTGATCCATGGACTGGTCAGAATCCAGATTATGCGTATGTATTCGCTCCGGCATACCGTACTCAGACTTCTCCTATTTTCATTGTTAAAGCTTCAACAATATTATTATCTCGTGCTGAAGCTGCCGACAGGGGATGGACATCTGAATCAACAGCTACGTTATACACAGCAGGTATCAATGCTTCCTTCGAACAATGGGGACTTGCATTACCTCCGGCAGCCTATTTTGCCAATGCAAATATCGCTCTTGGTGCAGCAGGAACTAATCTGCCTCAAATAGCCAAACAAGCCTATGTAGCTTATTTCCCTGACGGATGTTCCGGATGGGCCAACTGGAGGAGAACAGGTATTCCGGCATTAACCCCGGCTCCTGATGCGACCAATAACCCGAAAGTGATACCTCGCAGGTTCATGTACGGAACTTCGGATTATACGCTTGCCAAAGCCGGTGTTGAAGCTGCAGTTGCAAGATTAGCCGGTGGAGATAAAATGGATTCCAAAGTTTGGTGGGACCAGTAATATTAACCGCAAATTGAAATTTATAATTTAAACAAAAAGATATGAAAAGATTTCATGATTTAAATATCAAGGTTTATGTTTTGTTTTTTGCACTCCTCGCGGTTTCATGCATTCCAGAGCAGCAATCAATAGGCGATGCAGGACAAACATTTGTGAAGCTGCACCCATCGGTGTATAACATGTTGGCTTTTGATGCAAAAACTACCCCGCAGTCTGGTCTCCTTTTTGAAATCAGAAGAGACGTTCCAAACAGTAAAGACTTAAATACCGCTACTACAGTTGTATTACAGTACGATGCCGATGGTTCACTGCTTACGAAGTATAATACAGACCATAAAACCAACTATGTTCCGCTGCCAGCTAATTTAGGGACGGTATCTCCAGCTATAACTGCAGGAAAATTGACTGTTACTTTAGAAGCCGGAGAAACCGGGAAAGCCATTATGATTAATGTCCCGGCTGCCGGAAACTTCGATTTTAGCCTGAGCTATGCTCTTGCTTTCAAAATCCTGTCGGTTTCAGGTACCGGAAAACTGAGCGCTGATGTTGATGAAACAATTGTTTGTGAAGTTCTGGCCAAAAATAAATGGGATGGAGTATATACCGTTACCGGTACATTCGTGGACTATTTAAATGCACCATGGACTGGAATTTATCCAAAAATTGTTGAACTAAGAACAACGGGTGCGAATACTTGCAGTAAATATGATGCTGACTACGGACTTTACGGATACATTTTCGAAACCGGAGGTGGTGCAAGTCAATTTGGAGCATGGACCCCTGCATTCAGCTTTGATGCAAATAATAATGTGAATGTATTTAATACAACTACCGATTCGCCTGCACGTGGAAGAACTGCCGTTTTATATACCGGCGAGGGTGCAATTAATAAATATGACCCTGCTACCAAGACGATGAATGTTGCTTATTATTTGAGCCAATTAAACGTTAGTCCGGTACTTAGAAGTTTAGTAACTGAGAAATATACCTATAAAGGACCAAGATAATTTCTCGATTTTAATTAAAGAGGCTGGCTCAATGAGTTCAGCCTCTTTTTTTTTCTTATCTTTTGGCGTTATATACAGACTCTACAAACTGACTTTAAAAACTCACATTATGAAACGAATATGCAAACAAAAAATTAGTCGCCTGGCATTTCTGATTCTTTTTCTGTTCAGTATTTCTGTTGACCTTGCCGGACAAACTAATACTGCTAATCCATATCCCCAACTACTTTTCCCTGAATTTGTCAAAAGCACCATCAGGATGAAATCGGGAGATACAAGTTCTGCATTGCTTAACTACAATAAGGTTGATGAAGAAATGATTTTTGATCAGCAGGGAGTTTTCCGGATTGTGGAGCATACCGAAGATATTGATACGATCTACCTTCATGACCGTAAATTTGTACCTGTCGGCAAAGCTTTTTACGAAGTTCTGGTAAGTGGCCGTATTTCATTGTTTATTCAGCACAAAAGCCGTTTTACTACAGCAGGTACGCCTACTGCTTATGGACTTACTTCGCAAACAAATGCTACTACACGGGTTACCACTGTAGGAGCAGGGAATCAGGTCCGAAATCTTGAATTACCCGATAATGTAATTGTCTCTCCTGCAACCGTTTACTGGGTTAAGGTTAAAAACGAAATGTATAAATTTACAACCGAAAGGCAATTCCTGAAGATTTTTCCGGATCACGAGGCTGAAATCAAAGAATTCATTAAAATCAACAAGCTTGATTTAAAAATAAATGATCACTTAAAAAAACTTGGAAGTTATTGCAATGAACTTATCGGGTAGTTTCATATCTCCCTTCATCCAGGTTGATGATTAAGTTAAAAATGCATATTTAGGCATATTATAAAACATAGTTCATCAGAATATTTTAACATTTTTTTACATTAGATGTCAAATTAATTGAAGCTGTTAAATTTAAAATAATTCTCTATGAAAAAAATCGCGTTATTGCTTGCATTCTTTGCAATTGGTTTGAATGTCGTTCTGGCACAAACCAGGGAAATCACAGGCAGCGTAACCTCTGCCGACGATGGAGGTACTATGCCAGGCGTATCAATTTCGGTAAAAGGGACTTCGATGGGGACAATTACCGACATGAATGGGAAATATGTCCTTAAAGTTCCTGTTGATGCTAAAACTCTTGTTTTTTCCTTTGTTGGAATGGCTACTCAGGAAATCACTATCGGCAACCAATCGGTCATCAATGTTCGGCTTGAAGCTCAGGACATATCAGTTGACGAGGTGGTAGTAGTTGGTTACGGTGTCCAGAAAAAAAGGGAAGTTACCGGTGCCATCTCTCAGGTAAAAGGTGATGCAATTGCCAATCTGGCCACTCCAAGTTTTGAATCTCAGTTAGCCGGTCGTTCGGCTGGTGTTCAGGTAACTGCTGGTACCGGTATATTGGGTGAAGCTCCCCGTATCCGTATCCGTGGTATTGGCTCTATCTCTCAGGGAACATATCCTTTGGTTGTTGTTGATGGTATGCCAATATTTACGGGTGATGTTGGAGGATATGCCTCGACCAATGCTATGGGAGATATTAATCCGGCCGACATCGAATCGGTTGAAATCCTGAAAGACGGATCAGCAACCGCAATTTATGGTTCAAGGGCTGCAAACGGCGTCATCCTGATTACTACCAAAAAAGGGTCAAAAGGAAAGTTCAGTGTTACATACAACAACTACCTTGGTATTGCCTCACCGATTAATTTGTTCGATCTGTTGGAAACACCTGATTTTGTAGCTATTTCTAACGAGAAAAGATCAAATCGCGGTCAGACAGCCATTGCCGTAGGTACCGATATAAACACAGACTGGCAAGCAGCAGTACTTCGCCAAAATGCCTTCCAGCAAGATCATAATCTGGGAATATCGGGTGCAACCGATATGACTAACTACTATTTTTCTGTGGGCTACACGACCCAGGAAGGAGTTTCCCGTCCAAATGAAATGAACCGTTATACCTTCAGATCAAACATTGACCAGAAGGTCAAGAATTGGTTGACTATCGGGTTAAATTCTGCCATTACCCGATCTGAATATTTTGGTTTAAATACTGGTTCAAATTCACTTTCAGGAAATATTTTTTCTGCAATCCGAATGTTGCCTAATACAACCGTATTCGATCCGAACGATCTAACCGGGTACAACATTGATGATATCAACACCAATTATGCCGGTCGTGGGCAAAACCTCCAACAAGTGGACGATAACCTGCCAAACATCCGTTATACCCTTGATAAAAATGTTTTTCAATCGAAAACAATGGGTGTAGTTGCCAGTGCATACGCTATGGCTAATATTACATCTGACTTGAATTTCAGGACACAAGTTGGAGTTGATACCAAAGGAACTGAAGGTTTCCGATACTGGAACCCCTTCCACGGCGACGGACAAAGTGTTAATGGCCGTATCAACAACAATTTTGCAAACCTGACCCGCTGGAACTGGCAAAATGTATTGACCTACACCAAAACAATTGCCGAAATCCATAACATTAACGTTAATGTGGTAAACGAATTCCAGCAACAAACAGTGAATTCATTTTACGGCGCAGGAACCAATATGTCCGATTCTTTCTTCAGCCATAACCTGATTGATGGTTCGTACGGAACTCAGGCATCAGGTGGATCAATGACCCAAAATGGATTTAACTCACTGGCAGGTAGGGTAAACTACAACTATGCACAAAAATACTTTTTTCAGGCATCAGTTCGCCGGGATGGAATATCTTCACTTCCAAAAGATAACCGCTACGGTATCTTCCCCGGAGTTTCTGTGGGATGGACCATATCGAAAGAATCATTCCTGTCGGACCTGACCTTCATCTCTGATTTTAAAGTACGCGCATCGTATGCCGAAGTTGGTAACGTTGATATTGGCAACTATCCATACCTCGGGTTGTATTCGAATTCCAAATATGCTGATTACAATGGTATTGCTTTCTCACAGATCGGAAACGACCAACTGAAATGGGAAACCAGTAAAAAAACTGACATTGGTTTTGACGCATCATTTGCAGACAGCAAATACAAATTTACTTTCGATTATTTCATAAATAATCAGGACGGATTGATTTTAAATGCCCCAACACCGCCTGCATTCGGTATTCCCGGAAACTCAATTGCCAAGAATATTGGGAAACTGAAAAACTGGGGATATGAATTCAGTTTTGATGTTGCTTTGATCAGTAACAAAAATTTGAAAGTATCGGTTGACGGAAACCTATCGATTGTAAAGAATGAAGTGATCGAATTGGTTGCTCATCAGGATATTCTCCAAACCTACACCATTATCCGCGAAGGCGAATCAATCCGTTCAATATTTGGGTATGATTATGTGGGAGTTAACATGTCGAATGGTAACCCGATTTACCGGAAAGCTGACGGCACGTTGGTTCAGGGCAATATTCCAACATCAACGTACAAAGGGTATGATCCGGCAAATCCTACAGATATTTCAGTTGCCTCATCGTTAGTTTCAGCCGACCGGAAACTTCTGGGAAGTTCAATTCCAACTTATTTTGGATCAGTTGGATTAAAAGCTGAATACAAAGGAATTGATTTGAATGTGATGTTCCGCTACAGTGGTGGCAACTATGTGATGAACCGTACACGTATGGATCTGCTCAACCAGAAATTCCAGAACAACGGAACAGAAATTCTGGGAAGGTGGCAAAGTGTTGATAATCCTGGCGACGGATGGACCCCACGTTTATGGTATGCAGGTGAAACATTTGTTAACCTTACCGATAATTCGAGTACAAGATGGGTTGAAAAAGGCGACTTCATCAAATTACAGACTGTTACACTTGGTTATACTCTTCCGAAGTCAGTTTTAAATAAGATTGGCATCTCGAATTTAAGACTTTTTGCTCAGGGACAGGATTTACTGATGTTTACCAAATATACTGGTATTGACCCGGAAATGGAATCAGGAGGTGTTGACTACAACGGTACTCCCCGTCAGAGTGTAGTAACTTTTGGTATTAACCTGAAATTATAATCCCTTAAAACTATACAATTATGAAAAACATATTTAAAATTTATCAGAAAGTACTCCACAAAAGTATAGTTCCGGTTCTTATTCTTGGCATGGCAGTTACTTCCTGCGAAAAAAATATTGATCTGGAGCCTTTCAATCAGGTTTCTGAAACTGCGGCTTTTAAAAGTCCGGCACTGATTGCACTAACCGTAACAGGTATGTACCAGGCTGCCCAATTGGGTTTCTACGATGGGGCATATCGCGGGTATCCATTTGGCGCTGCATTTGTTCAGCAAGGTGATAACCGGGGCGAGGATGTGGTAAACGTAGCTACTTTTTACCAACTCACTTACACGGCCACATACAGCCCAACTACAGCCAATAATGTACACTACTGGAAAGATTCTTACCGGTTAATCAACCGTTGTAACATTGTTATTGAAGGTGTGAAAAAAGCTGCTACCGAAAATGTAATTCCGGCAGCGCTGGCAGCAGAATACGAGGGCGAAGCCCGCTTGTTAAGAGCCATGACTTATCATGAGTTGCTTATCCATTTTGCGCGCCCGTTTAAAGACAATCCAACCGCCCCTAGTAAGGGAGTTCCCTATTTCGAAACGCCATTCACCACTCAGGCTGCCATTGATGCAGGTTTTGCGACCGGAAGAAGTACTGTTGCTGAAGTTTATGCAAAAATTCTTGCTGACCTCGATTTTGCTGAAACTAGTCTTCCGTTGAAAGCTGTCCGGACGGGCAACTTTAAACTGGTAAGGGCAACCAAAGGCGCTGCCGTGGCCGAAAAAACAAGGATTTATCTGCACATGTGGGATATGGATAAAGTAATTGCCGAGGGAACAAAATTCACTACCGGTGCGATGGCTGGCACTTATTCATTAACCGCCGATCCCTCAGGCCCATTCGTTACTCCATATGCCAATACGGAATCTATTTTCGGAATGGAAAATTCAGGAACGAATAATCCGGGTGTAAATGCTGCTTTGGCTTCTCAGTACGGACGTCGGCAACTGGTTTGCGTAAGCCCGATTATCTGGAGAAATCCATCGTGGCTTGCTGACGATAAAAGACGTGCTGACGGGGCAATGACCTTTAAAGTATCTAATGTTATTTTTACCAACAAATACAAGGATCAGACCAACTACACCGATCCTTCACCAATGTTGCGTTATGCTGAAGTCCTCCTCAATATGGCTGAAGCTTATGCAAGGAAAGGTGATGTAGCCAATGGTTTGATTTATTTGAACATGGTCCGAAACCGTGCATTGGCAACTCCTGCCACGCAGGCATATACTGCTGCAAACTTTAAAGACAATGTAGAGTTACTTGGCGCTATCCTTGTTGAAAGGCGAATCGAATTTGTGATGGAAGGTCGTCGCTGGCCCGATATTCACCGTTTACAGCAATGTCCGTATTTTCCGATAAATGGTATTCCTGCCAAGTTAGCTAATGGTATGCCTGCCGGAACTGCCTATACACTTGGAACTCCTTATACCGGAGCTTTGGGTACTGTCGCTGTTCCTTATTCCGATTTTCGTTTCGTGTGGCCAATCCCTCAGGACGAAATCAATGCTAATCCAACTTTGGCAGCACAGCAAAATCCAGGTTGGTAAAATCGAAAGATGAGGTCGGTTTTTAGATTCGACTTTCAGTAATATTAAAGCGGCAGGTTTATTCAAAGTAATAATCCTGCCGCTTTTGCTTTGTGACGATTTCGGATTAATAAGTATCTATTTCGAAAGAATCATTTTCATGGCCACGAATAACAGCAAAGCCCCAAAAAGCTTTTTCAGTACCTTTTCAGGAATATTCACCGAAATTATTGAACCGATATAAGCGCCGATAAAAAACATAATGGCCAGGATCAGGGCATATTTCCAGTTCACATAACCCTGCTTCCAGTAATTGATTGCGGCCAGCAGAGTAACCGGAGGTAACATGAATGCCAGTGAAGTACCCTGTGCCTGATGTTGCGAAAGGCCCAAAAAGAATACCAGCGCCGGAATAATAACGATTGCTCCCCCAACTCCAAGCGAACCACTGAAAATACCGGCTATTAAACCAATAATAACAAGTAATATGATTTGTGTGACTGACATATTATTTCACATAGATTGTTCAAGATTCCCAGTGTTGAACTGTTGATTGTTGCTTTGTGTAACATTGAAGGTCTTCTCTTTTCAAATTAAAAACAGAACATACAAACGAAATATCTCTTGCATTCAAATAGGTTATTTGTTTAATTGCTTCTTTAATCCCTTTCAGGCCATAGAGATTCAGTATAGCATAAAAATCATTCTTCCGGCCACGTTCTACAACGCGTTGTACAACAAGTGTACGCATTGCTGTCCAGTTGAACTGATCCAAATTATACTCCCAAAGTAAAGATTTCCGAATCTGGGATTCCTGATGTGATTTGTAATTATCAAAAAACATTCGTTTAACTTTTCCTTTTAAAGGTAATAATTATTCGCCATGTAACTCAATAATAGGAGGTCAGCTTTTAGTAATTGAAGCATTAAACCTGAATCCAATACCATGCAGGTTTAGAATTTTGATGTTGTTGTCATTACTTAGATATTTTCTCAACCGCGAAATAAACACATCGAGACTTCGTCCCAGGTAGTAATCGTCCGATCCCCAAACTTGTTTCAATATATCAGAACGGCTCAGAACTTTATTTGGATTATCGCAGAAATAGCGCAACAGTTCCGCTTCCTTGTAAGTTAAAGTCTTACGTTCATCCTTGCCTTCAAGTACCAAACTGTCGAAGAAAAAGTTGAAACTCCCCACTTTATAATAGTTTTGGTCGGTCAAGGGCTCATTGTTTGTAAGGCTTCGTTTGAGGAAAATCCGGATTTTGAGCAGTAATTCTTCCATGCTAAATGGCTTGGTTATATAATCGTCGCCGCCAATAGTCAACCCGGTAATGCGGTCTTCGGTCATCGAGCGGGCTGTAAGGAAAATTATCGGCACATGATCGTCAATGATCCGTATTTCTTTGGCAACAGTAAAACCATCTTTTCTTGGAAGCATGACATCCAATAAACACAGGCTAAATTTTCCTGAAGCAAAATTCTTTATGGCCGATTCGCCATCTTCGTATGAAGTAACCACGTATCCCGCTTGTTCCAGGTTGTCTTTTACAATGAAATTAAGGGTTTGGTCATCTTCGACTAACAGAATTTTTTCGCCTTGAAAGTTCATTATACAGGTTTCTTAATTTTAAGGATAAATGTACTGCCTTTCCGCGAATTATCAGTCACATTTATTTGCCAACCATGTCGCTGAACTATTTTCCGCACATAATCCAATCCCAGGCCAAAGCCTTTGACATCATGAACATTTCCGGTTGGCACCCGAAAAAACCGGTTAAAAATTTTCTTCCGGCAGTCTTTCGGAATCCCGATACCATTATCCTCAAACGAAATATGGTAATAATTTTCGCGTTCTTCAAGTTTGATTAAAATTTCAGGATCTGTTTTGCAATATTTGATAGCATTATCTAAAATATTGAAAACCAGGTTTGAAAAATGCAGTTGATCTGCCCTGATCGTCGCATTCACAACCGTTGATTCAATAACTACCGAATAGATCCTTCCATTCTGACTATTTCTGAACTCATGAACAGACTCGTGAATAAATTGATTAAGTTCAATCTGTTCCAGATTTAAATGCAACTTGGTTTTTTCGATGGTTGCCATTTGAAGCAGTTTTTCGACATGGGCGGAAAGCCGCTTATTTTGCTGCCCCACTATTCGCACATACTCGGCCAGCCGATCGGGTTGCTCACATATTTTGGGACTTGCCAGAACTTTTGCAGCCAGTTCAATGGAGGCAATAGGTGTCTTGAACTCGTGGGTAAGATTATTGATAAAATTTTTCTGAATCTCGCTAAGTTGCCTTTGTTTAATAATTACGTACAAGGCGTAACCAAAGAAAATCACAACAAAAAACAATATGCCGTTTAAAAAATACCAGACCATCAGGCGCGAATTGTAAAATTGTGAGCGATCGGGAAAGTGAACGCCAAAGTAATAGGTAAATTTTTCGCAGGTCGGTAAATTGCAGACCTTTTTCTTTTTTCCTGAGTTAATATCAGCCTTGTTATAGTGTTTCTCGAACATGATTTCTTCTACACTGCAACGAATCGAATCCGTATCTTTTAAAATCTTAGGGATTGGATTGATTGAGTCCTGCATCATGGCGCTGCCATGCACCATTCTCTTTGAGTTGCAGTCGTAGATGCCGTATTCATAAGTTACGTTCAGGTTCCGTTTCTTAAATTCTGCCGTAAGGAAATGTTCGAGTAAACCTGGGTCAATTACATCGTTGACATTTACAACGTAGTAATTGTTTGAAATTTGTTCGACCTGGCCACCTTGCATGGTTTTGGAAGGACGATTCAAAACCCTGGCATTGTATTCGTTAATCTGAGTAGCAACACTTCGCAGAGCGCTGGTGGTTAATTGATGGAACTGTTTCTCATTCAGATCATAAGAGTTTTTCAGGAAGAAAAACTGAATGAGCAGTATTCCCAATACTGAAACAGTACCTATAATAATTAAAAACCCTATCGAACTCCTTTTCATACAGTACCAAATCTTTTGGTTTCACTTTACGAAACTACTTAAAAAAAACATCGGTTTTCTTCATTAACATCTCATTAACAAAAGTTTATTGGAATTAACAGCAATTCAGAAAAAGGTTTTTTAGTTTTGTGACGATAACAGAACAATAATATAAATTTGAGCTTTATCTTTGAGTAAAATTTCAGCATCATACAAACTCTAAAAGAAACAATATGAAGATTAGTATTTCATTTCTTCTGGCGATTCTCATCTGCCTGCCATTTTCAAATCAGGCTCAAACGCCCAAATCTAAAATTACTTTTGAAAAACTACAGTACAATTTTGGTACTTTTAAGGAAGAACTTGGTGTGCAAACTGTTTCTTTCAATTTCAAAAACGAAGGTACAGTACCATTAATCCTCAACAATGTGCAGGCCTCATGCGGTTGTACTACCCCGGAATGGACAAGAGAACCTGTGGCACCCGGTGCAAAAGGGATGATTAAGGTTAGTTATGATCCAAGAAACCGTCCGGGAGTATTCAACAAAACCATTCGGGTAAGTTCTAATGCCGAAAATGCCGATGTAGTACTTTCCATTTTGGGCGATGTAACCCCACGTGCCCGCACCATTGAAGAAGACTATCCAAATGAAATTGGACCTCTGCGTGCCAAAACAAATCACATTGCATTTGCTTCGATCAAACAAAACCAGATTAAAAAAGACAGTACTGAAATTGTCAACCATTCTGATCAACCTGTGCAACTAAGCTTTAAAACTCCTCCACCTCACCTCAGCGCGGTTTTTAAACCAGCCAAACTTGCCCCTAAGCAAAAAGGATATATCATTGTTTCATTTGATGCCAATAAAATTCAAGCCTTTGGTTTTGTTATGCACCGTATTTATCTGAATATTGACGGTCAGGACGACTATAAAAATTCAATTGCTGTGAGCACAACACTGGAAGAAGATTTCTCGAAGCTGACACCCGCTGAACTAGCTTCTGCCCCGGAAGTAAAATACGATTCCGAATCGTTTGATTTTGGTGACATCAAACCAAACTCAAAAGTAGAGCATACCTTTATGCTGAAGAACGCCGGCAAACGTGATTTGCTTATCCGCGATGTGAAGAGTTCGTGCGGATGTACTGCGGTTTCACCTTCAAAAAATATGATTGCTTCAAACGAAAGCGTTCCTTTAAAAGTGGTGTTCGATGCAACCGGGAAAAGTGGCCGTCAGAATAAAACCATTACTGTTATTACCAATGATCCTAAAAATCCGACTACTATTTTGAGGATTTCGTCTAACATTTTAGTACAATAAGATCGCATTATATCTGATTAAAGAAGCCGGTTCAGAAAGTTGAGCCGGCTTCTTTCTTTCTAAAATGCGGGCATTTTCAAAATATTTCCATCCACATTTATTTTTATTCTTTGCCGATCGTTACATTCGCATAAAATTATTAAGTATGTTCGGAGACCGATCTCATCACCATATTGAAAATGACCCCGAATACTCGGGTTTAAATGTAAATCAGGGCGTTGAACCACTTCCCCCGGTAAGCGAAGATTCAGTAAAACGATTTCTCAAGAATAAGAAAAGACGCCAATTATCAGTTCAGCAATATGTAGATGGTATTCTGATAGGCGACATTACCATTCTGAGCCAGGCCGTTACTTTAATCGAAAGTTCGAAACCCGCACATCAGGAAACAGCACAGGAAATCATAGTCAAATGTTTGCCATTCAGTGGAAATTCAGTCAGAATAGGTATAACCGGTGTTCCGGGCGTAGGCAAAAGCACGTTTATTGAGGCTATGGGGAAATACATCACCTCGCAGGGAAAGAAACTGGCTGTTCTGGCTATTGATCCGAGTAGCGGAAAAACCAAAGGAAGCATTTTAGGTGATAAAACCCGCATGGAGGATTTGTCAATTGATCCGAATGCCTACATCCGTCCTTCCCCATCGGCAGGCTCACTCGGAGGGGTTGCCCGCAAAACCCGCGAAACTATTGTTTTGTGTGAAGCTGCAGGCTTCGATCCTATTTTTATTGAAACGGTTGGAGTTGGACAAAGTGAAACCGCTGTGCATTCGATGGTTGATTTTTTCCTTTTATTGATGTTGGCCGGAGCCGGCGACGAATTGCAGGGAATAAAGCGCGGCATCATGGAAATGGCCGATGCGATTGCCATAAATAAAGCCGATGGAAACAATATCGAAAAAGCCGGATTGGCGCGAATTCAATATTCAAATGCACTGCATCTTTTTCCGGCAACCGAGTCGGGATGGAAGCCCCGGGTACTTACCTGTTCTGCGCAGATGAAAACAGGAATCGTTGAAATTTGGAAAACCATTAATGAATATTTTGGACATGTAAAGAATAACGGCTATTTTCAGCACCGGAGAAATGAACAAGCGAAATTCTGGATGTACGAAACGATCAACGAACACCTCCGAAATAAATTTTATCAGAATGAACACATTAAAACGCTGATGGAAGAATCAGAGAAAAAAGTTTTGAAAGCAGAAATCTCGTCGTTTGTTGCAGCAAAAAAATTGCTTGACTTTTACGATCAGATCAGAAAAATTAACACACTTTAAATAACCCATTCATGAGAAATGTTTTAACAATTATTGTTTGTGCCCTGGCTGTATTTTCGTGCCAAACGGCAAAAGATGAGTTTTCAATCAAAGGAACGATTTCCGGTGTTGAAACTGGTAAAATTTACCTGCTAAAGGTTGTAGATGACCTGCCACAAATTATTGATACCGCTGATGTGGTTGACGGTAAATTCAATTTCAAAGGCACAATGGAAATGCCTGATATTCGCCTTCTTCGCCTGAACGAACAAGATTATCTTGCCCAGTTTTTTCTCGACAACTCCAGTATCACTGTAAAAGCCCGAAAAGACAGCCTTCGGGGCACCAAAATTACAGGTTCTCCCTCTCAGGATATATTTCAGATTTATATTACTGAAATGGAAAAACTGAACAAAGAAGCGATGGCCCTTCAGGGAAAATATCAAAACGCCATGACGACCGGAGATACCAATGAAGCTGAAAAAGCTAAAATAGATTATCAGGCTATGGTTGATAACAACACTTTTTACACCAAAAACTTTGTCAGGGAACATGCAAACTCAGTTGTTTCTGCCTACATCACTTTGGTGCAGTTGGCCAGTCAGATTGAAGGTGCAGAATTAGATTCCATCGTCAGCAAATTTACTCCTGAAATAAGCGCTTCCGAATATGTGGTTAAATTAAAAGAACTGGTTCAGGAACAGAAAAAAACGGCCATCGGAGTTGAAGCTCCCGATTTTACAATGAACGATACGGAAGATAAACCGGTTAAGCTTTCATCATTACGCGGGAAAGTAGTCATGATTGATTTTTGGGCTTCATGGTGTGCTCCATGCCGTCAGGAAAATCCGAATGTGGTTAAATTGTATAATCAATACCACGAAAAAGGTTTTGAAATTATTGGCGTGTCGCTCGATAAAACCAAAGAGAATTGGATTCAGGCTATCAAGGAGGATCAACTGAGCTGGATTCATGTTTCTGATCTTCAGTTCTGGCAAAATTCGGTTGCGCGTTTGTATGCAGTGAATGCTATTCCTCAGACTTACCTGCTCGACAAGGATGGTAAAATCATCGCCAAGGGATTAAGGAGCGAACAACTTGCTGCTAAACTGAGCGCATTATTTCCTTAGTTTAAAATAAACTCCATATTTTTCGGACAGAATGGAATTATTCTACAGAAATGAAAATAATATCTTGAATAGAGCAGAAGTCACTCCCGGGTGGCTTTTGCATTTCAATACACCCTGAATTATTGATTAAGGAGCAAACTTTTCAGTGAACGGGGTGTTATTATGCTGTTTGATTATAATCTAAAGAAGCTATCATTTATGAGTTACGATTTAATAGTTGTAGGTAGTGGACCGGGCGGTTATGTAGCTGCCATCAGAGCCGCGCAGTTAGGCTTAATTGTTGGGGTTGTTGAAAAAGAAAACCTCGGAGGAATTTGCCTGAACTGGGGCTGTATTCCGACCAAATCGCTCCTGAAAAGCGCACAGGCGCTGGAATATGCCAAACATGCCTCCGATTATGGAGTCTCCATCACAGGAGAAGTAAAAGCTGACTTTGAAGCGATGGTCAAACGAAGCAGAAGTGTTGCTGAAGGAATGAGCAAAGGGATTCAATTTCTCTTTACCAAGAATAAAATTGAAGTGATTAATGGTTATGGCCGGCTTATAGATACTAATTCGGTTGAGGTAACCGATGAAACCGGAAAACGCACCCTTCATTCAGCCAAAAATATCATTTTAGCCACGGGCGCGCGCTCACGCGAATTACCCAATTTAGAACAGGATGGCGAAAAAATAATCGGCTACCGGGAGGCCCTGACTTTGCCCAGACTGCCCAAATCGATGGTGGTGGTGGGTTCAGGAGCTATCGGAAGTGAGTTTGCCTATTTCTACCAAAGCATTGGAACGGAAGTCACTTTAGTTGAATTTATGCCTAATGTAGTTCCAAACGAAGACGAGGAAGTGTCAAAAACACTTGAACGGTCCTTCAAAAAGATGAAAATGAAAGTCCTTACCAATGCAACAGTCGAAGCAGTTGATACTTCGGGTGATTTGTGCAAGGTAACCGTAAAAACAAAAAAAGGCGACGAAGTTATCGAAGCTGAAATCGTACTTTCGGCAGTTGGAATTACACCCAACCTGGAAAATATTGGATTGGAAGATTTAGGGATCATACTCGAAAACGGAAAAGTTAAAGTAAACGAGTTCTACCAGACCAATGTGGATACCATTTTTGCAATTGGCGATATCATTGCCGGACCAGCACTGGCGCACGTTGCCTCGGCTGAAGGAATTACATGTGTTGAAAAAATTGCAGGATTAAATCCGCATCCAATTGATTACTCCACCATTCCCGGTTGTACCTACACCAATCCGGAAGTTTCTTCAGTCGGATTAACTGAGCAAAAAGCCCTTGAAGCCGGTTATGAGATCAAAGTAGGAAAATTTCCCTTCTCGGCAAGCGGAAAAGCAAGTGCGTCGGGACAAAAAGAAGGTTTTGTCAAACTAATTTTCGATGCCAAATACGGTGAATTACTGGGCGCCCACATGATCGGAGGGAATGTAACCGAAATGATTGCTGAATTGGTGGTTGCTAAAAAACTGGAAATTACAGGGCACGAATTAATGAAATCAATCCATCCACATCCAACTATGAGCGAAGCTATCATGGAAGCTGCAGCCGCCGCTTATGGTGAAGTCATTCATCTTTAGTTGATTCGTTATTCATTCAAAATGGGAAAATGTATCTTTCAATCTTTGAATGAATAACGAATTTTTGAAGACTTCAGCACCTAACCTGGATTAATATTATTCCGCAGAATATAAGTTGAATAATCGACTTATAAATTCAAAATATACTGCCCATCCTTAAAAGGAGTGTATCTGGGTAAAAAAAAATAAAAAAAAAAGTAGAATGATCAATAGGAATAATAAAAAAATGTACATTTCAAATCATCTAAATAAAATAAATCCTAAAATCCTATGAAAATTCTATTTAGTTTATTCTTTGTGTTCTGTTTCGGAACTACGCTTTTCGCCCAAACCACCATCAGTGGCAACGTTAAAGAAGCAAAAACCGGAGTTCCTTTGTATGGAGCTAATATTATTGTGGTAGGAAAACAGGTCGGCACCACGACTGATTCTGCCGGAAATTTTACACTCAAGGTAAATATGGAGTTTCCTTTTATGGTGGAAATTTCTATGGTGGGATTTGTATCCCAAATTATCGAAGTTAACTCCAATACTCAGAAAATAAGTATTGGTTTAAAAGAAATGGCCACAGAGTTGGATGAAGTAATCGTTTCGGCATCAAGAAATCCGGAACGGATTATGGAATCGCCTGTTTCCGTCGAAAGGATGGACATAAAGACTATTCAAAACACATCGTCTCCCAGTTTTTATGAAGGATTGGAGAACTTAAAAGGAGTAGATGTAAATACAAACAGTTTCACATTTAAATCGGTTAACACCCGTGGATTTGCAACATTTGCAAATACCCGGTTTGTTCAGTTGGTTGATGGGATAGATAATTCATCGCCTGCATTAAACTTTGCGCTCGGAAACATGCTGGGAATCTCTGAACTTGATGTTAATACAGTAGAAATACTTCCAGGCGCATCATCGGCATTATATGGAGCCAATGCTTTTAATGGAATTATGTTCATGAAAAGTAAAAATCCTTTTGAGTTTCAAGGGGTAAGTTTTTATGGCAAAACAGGATATACCAGGCAAAAAGCTGCAGGAACCAATCAATTTGTAGATGCCGGGGTCAGGATTGCCAAAGCCTTTAGTGATAAATTTGCTGCAAAAGCATCGTTATCTTTCTTAAACGGGACAGAATGGTATGCCACGGATTACGATGACTATTACAATCCTGGTGCTGACAGAAGCAATCCTGCCTATGATGGGTTGAACGTTTATGGCGACGAAGTATCAACAAAATTGGATTTTAAGCAAATTGCCCTGGGAGCTGGCGTTCCGGCGCAGATTGCAAATACAATGGGATCTCAAATCGTTTCAAGGACAGGGTATAATGAACTTGATTTAATTGACTATGGCGCAGAAAGTCTTAAAGCCGATGTTTCTTTCAATTACCGGCCTAATGGCGATGATCTGGAAATTGTTTACAATGCCAAATTCGGTCAAGGAAACACCATTTATCAGGGCGCCAACCGGTATTCCATACAGGATTTCACCATGTCGCAACATAAATTGGAAGTGAGCAACGATCATTTCTTTGTGCGGGCATATACAACCGGTGAATCAGCAGGAAAATCTTATGACACCAGATTTGCTGCAATAAATATTAACAGAAACTGGAAGACTGACCAAAAATGGTTTGAAGATTATGCCGGAAAATATGTTCAAACTTATGTTGGAACAATCATGGCAGGAGGGACTCCCAATCCGGCGATAATACATCAGGCTGCCAGGACTGCTGCACAAACGGGGGCATTGGTTCCCGGAACTCAGGCGTTTAATGATGCTTTCAATAAAGTAATTTCAGATCCAAACTTAGCCACAGGAGCAAAATTTGTAGATGATACCAAATTATATCATGTTGATGCCAATTACAATTTTGTCCACTTGATTAAATTTGCTGATATTCAAGCCGGTGGTTCATGGAGACAATATTCTTTGAATTCTTCGGGCACCATATTTACCGACTATAACGAAGCAATCAACTACAGTGAAGTTGGAGCTTATATGCAGTTACAAAAGAAGTTTGCCGACGACCGGTTAAAGTTTACCGGATCAATACGATATGATAAAGCCAAGAATTTTGATGGTCATTTTTCGCCAAGAGTTGCATTGGTGTATTTTGCCGATCAAGCGAAAAACCACAATTTCAGGGTATCTTACCAAACCGGATTCAGAAACCCAACCACCCAGGATTTATATATCGGATTGGATGCCGGAAGGGCTATTTTAGTCGGATCTTCACCTGACAATATTGACAGATATACTTCTAAACCAATACCTGTCAGTAAAACTGGTCAGGCTTTAGGAAATCCTGCTTCTGTAGTATTATCAGGCAGAGCAGCTTATGACAATTCGTTTTCCTATTCCTCAATCCTGAAAGGAGCTCCCCAGAAATCTAATTTTCAGTACGTTCAACCCGAAAAAGTTAAGGCTTTTGAAATTGGGTACAGGGGCGCAATGGGATCAGTTTCAATCGATTTAAGTAGTTACTACAATGTATATAACGATTTTATCGGAAATAAAACTGTTGTGGTTCCACTTTACGGAAAAGCTGATTTTTCGGATATTCATCCTGTAGTTAAACAGCCAAATGCATTAATTGCTTTAGCTAATGGTGATTATAAACCATTTCAGGTTTACACAAATTCAGAGGCTGAAATATCATCATACGGAATTGCGGCTGGTTTAGCATCAAAAATTTTCGATCACTATAACGTTGGCCTAAATTACACATGGTCTAAATTTGATTTTGACCAGTCAACCGATCCTGATTATAAAGCCGGCTTTAATACCCCGGAACATAAAATTAAAGCCTCCATTGGTAATCCAAATGTTTATAAAAACCTTGGATTTAATGTCAACTTTAGATGGAATAATGAATATTTCTGGGAGTCAAGTTTCATAGATGCAATGGTTCCGGCAAACACTGTTCTTGATGCTCAGATCAATTATTCCTTGCCGAAATTGAAATCAATTATAAAAATCGGAGGTGCTAATATTGGAGGAAACGAATATGTTAGTGCACCCGGAACTGGTTATATTGGCTCGCAATATTTTGCTTCACTGACTATCAGCCTTTAATAACAAAACCAGGGTAATAAAGTGGTTGATTTGGGCCTAAGCAGAAAATAGGCTAAAATAAATCCCGAAGTTGACATTTCCTGGTCTGTAGTTCTCATCAAGCCAAACAGTCTGGCAGGATGAGAACTACAGCTTTTTAACAGTACCTCGAATACTATTTTTTGACATTTTCTTTTCAAAATCAATAAATAAAAATTCTGATATAGTAAGTGAACTATCTTTGATGCATCATTTTCATTATAACGCTCCATGGAAATTAAAAATTTCACTTACCTGATACTCCTGATGGTATCACTTGGCGCTCCTTTAGCCCTGAGTTTTGATACGAAAGTCCGGTACTATAAAAATCTGAAATACATTTTGCCAGCCATATTAGTTACAGCAATCATTTTTTGGATATGGGACATCCGGTTTGCTGCCGCACAGGTCTGGAGTTTTAATTCAGCTTATACCGTAGGCTTAGAAATGAAAGGATTACCTATAGAAGAATGGCTGTTCTTTATCATTATCCCTTATGCCTGTGTTTTTATTTATGAAGTGCTGAAGTATTATCTGAAATCTTTTGAATATCCTAAACCATTTTTGGTGGTCAGTCTTTTCCTGATTGTTGGCTTTGCGCTGATTAGTTACTTTTTCAGGAATCAGGCATATACATTCCTTACATTCCTGTTTTCGGCTGTTTATTTAGGGATTACCGTTATTCGGAATAGGTTCAAACCATACATGACCAAATTCTATTTCGCCTATTTCGTGACGCTCGTCCCGTTTATGGTTGTCAATGGAATCCTGACTTCGCTTCCTGTTGTTGAATACAATACAACTCAAATCCTGAATATCCGTATCCTGAATATTCCAGTCGAAGATTTTTCGTATTTCTTTTTGATGTTACTGATGGTAATTACCATCTATGAAACATTGAAGGAAAGCAAATATTACTAAACAGTTGTGATGAAAAAATTAAAGATTGAAATACAGGTTATCCTTTTAACCATCTGCATTGCAGTTGTGGTAATTGTTTCAGGATATCTGGCTTATCAGAGTCTTTCTAAAATTGTTGATACCATCCATAAAGAAGCACGTCCCGATCTCAAATTACTCCTGATTAAAGATAT
>DMSQ01000034.1 GCA_003457135.1 Prolixibacteraceae bacterium | reverse complement strand
TGGATGCTATTTGGTTTAAGAATGCAGGATACTATCAGGAAACAAACTTTAGTTCACTGGCGTCGGAGTTAAACTCAACATTTGGTGGAGGTAAATTCTCAAATACATTGCGTGTAACTTATTCTTTTCAGGACGAACCCCGCAGTACAGATGGTAAAACTTTCCCGTTTGTTGATATCCTGAAAGATGGTAAGGCGTTTACTTCATTCGGAACAGAGCTGTTTTCTTACGGAAACCTTCGTGAAGTAAAAACTACAACTATCACCGATGATTTTTCATGGTCGATGGGTAAAAACCGCTTTACTGCCGGTCTTCAGTATGAGCACAATGCTACCAAAAACGGATTCATGCGTTTTGGATCAAGCTTTTATGTGTTTAAATCGTGGGAAGATTTTGTTGGCGGAGTTAAACCACAAAACTTCGGTATTACATTTTCTAATACTCCAGGATACGAGCAGGCATTCCCAAGTTTTGAATTCAATCAGTATTCAGCCTACATTCAGGACGAAATTGCTGTAAATGAAAAACTGAAAGTAACAGCCGGGTTCCGTGTTGACCTTCCAACTTATTCGCAACCTGCAGCAGAACATCCTCTGGTTTCGACCTTAACATTTGGTGACGAGAAATATAGTACTGCTACTTTACCAAAATCAAAATTACTGATTGCTCCACGCGTTGGTTTTAATTACGATGTTAAAGGCGACCGTTCGTTAATCGTTCGCGGAGGATCGGGTATTTTCACAGGTCGTGTTCCATTCGTTTGGATTGTGGGTCAGGTGAGTGATGCCGGTATGATTCAGACCACCCAAACTTTCACAGGAGCAGATGTTCCTGGGGCTTTCAATCCTGATCCAAGGGCATACTATCCTGCAACACAGCCAGCTGTTGGAACAATCATTCCAAGATCATTTACAATCATTTCTGATGATTTCAAAATGCCACAGTCATGGAAATCAAGTCTTGCTATTGACGCAAAACTTCCATGGGGAATCAAAGGTACTCTGGAAGGATTATACAACAGCGATATCAATACCGCATTCTTTGTTAATTCTGGCTTAAAAGGTGGCCAGCCAATGAATATCGCCGGATATCCTGACAACCGTATTATTTATCCTTCGGCAACCAAAGACAAATACTATCAGTTAATTAACTCTGCAGGAACTGCTGTAACAACTGCTGCCGGAACTGGAAACGGTGTTACTCCAATTGTTCTTACCAACGAAAAAGGTGGTTACTATGCTTCGGTAACAGCTAAACTCGAAAAATCTTTCGAAAACGGCTTCTATGGTTTAATTGCTTATACTCACAGTGAAGCAAAAAATCTTGTTGACGGAGCAGGCGATCAGGCAGCTTCGGCATGGAACGGAAACGCCAATGTAAACGGTGCTAACAGCGTTGAAAAAAGCTACACCAGCTATGTTACTCCTGACAAGGTTATCGCCAATGTTTCTTACAAAATCGAATACCTGAAAGCGATGGCTACTACCTTGTCTGTTTTCTATGAAGGAGGTGCTCCAAGTCGTTTTTCTTATGTGTATTCAAGCAACTTTGTACGCGACGGTGCAGGCTCAAACAACCTGATTTATATACCTAAAGATGCTTCTGAAATTACTTTTGTAAACCAAACAGTGAATGGTACAGTTTGGACAGCAGAAGAACAAAGCGCAGCTTTCTTCAAATATGTTGATCAGGATAAATATCTTAGCTCAAGAAAAGGACAGTACGCCGAACGCAATGGTGCTGTTATGCCCTGGAGAAATCTGTTTGACGTAAAAGCCATGCACGAATTCTTTATTAATGTTGGCGGCAAACGCAATACAATTCAGGTAAGTCTTGATATTTTAAATGTTGGAAACCTCATTAATAAAGACTGGGGTAAAGCTGATTTCTATAACCAGAACAACATCCTTGTAAATACCAATAATTCAAGTGTAGTTGCTGGTGGAACAGTTAAACCCGCATTCAGACTTAATCCGTACAACAACGAAATGTTGAAATCGACCTATCGTGACAATGTTGGTTATGCTTCAACTTATTCCATGCAACTTGGAATTCGTTACATCTTCAACTAGTACGATTTTTATATTCGCAAAAAGGGGGCTCCGCAAAGAGTCCCCTTTTTTTATATCGGCTGTCACGTCCCGCTTCTGCAAACGGACAAGGTTGCCATTTAATTACAGGTTATCTATTTTTCAAACTAATTTGAGAATCGGGTCATTTGTTGCAACCAACAGCAAAAGATTGTCTTGGCTATGAACGAGCGAAAATGTATCTCAACGAGGTAATATCCTTTGCCGTCCCGCTTCAGCGGACGGGCATGTAAATGTCATTTAAAGCGCTGCTCCCAGAGCAGCCTCTTGTTTATTTCATCCACGGAGTAATAATCCGGTAATTTCCACTCAGGTGCATCATGCTGAACAGGTAGAGCAGGCCGTCGTAATACGGATCAAAGTAGCCATCTTCGTAAGGTTCGAGTTTGGCGTTCCACACACCATCCACAAATTTCCAGCTTTTGGCTTGTGTTCCCATGATGGACGCAGCGGCTGAAGTGGATACCAAACCCAGCGAATGCCTTAGTTTTTGGAATCCGCCAGCTCCAAGAATTTCTTTCTGTTCCGGTAATGATCCATCCATCATAAACTGATCTTCGAAAGTATCAATGCCCCGGCAAAACAGGAAATTCTGAAACCGTTTGCCGTATTCCTGTTGCCATTTGGTGTCTTTGGCATACCAGGAATAATCCATTGCAATGTTCATCGGAACCCGCCACGAGTCGTACCGAAAGGCCGGTTGCATTCTCCAGAAATTCCGGGGAGCACCGCTGAACTCGGCATAATCAGAGTTTAGCGCGGTTTCCCGATTACAGGCGCGGTGCAAATAAATGCGGGAAGTATCGGCACAATCGCGGTAAAATTGTTCATGTCCGTCTTTGGCATATTCGGCCCAGACTTCGTAAAAAGCAGGTAAATGATACGATGGATCGGTCCAGGTATAGCCACCTTTATCAGGCACAAAGGTAATTTGTTTGTGTTCGGTATTGATCACATTCGTAACGCCTTGGGTACCGTTTTTGCTCCACATGGCATCGAGAATACGGCGGGCTTCGGCGTAGTAATTGATTCCGGTTTCGTTCCCCCAACGGTTGGAAGCAAACAACAAATCGGTTACAAAATAAAGTTCGCCATCGGAAGCAGAGCCATCTGAATTACGCTTGAAGGTTTTATTGTTGACACTCCAGGCAAAATAGGCATCACGTGGTCCGCCCTGGTGTTGCATGTATTTTCTGGTCCATCGCCACAGTTTGTCAAAAACTTCTTTTTTATCCATTTGTACCGCCACCATTAGTCCGTAGGATAAACCTTCCGTACGGCAATCTTTATTTTTAAGATCGGAAACATAGGCCATCGAATCACCCACTTCGAAATATACGCGGTCGGGTCCCTCAAAAACATCGTGATAAGCTTTGGCAAGTTTGGCATCAATGTCGGCCTGTTTGTAACCGGCTTCCAGAAAGACATTCCTGTATTTTCCGGTTTCATGGGCGCCTTTTTTCCAGGGCTTCATTTTTCCACGGTGGTCTTTTACATCCTTGTTGCAATCGGGAGTGGGAGTAACTCCTTGTCCCAAACAATAAAAGCTGAGCGTAAAAGTCAGCAGGGCAAAACAAAGTATCTTTTTCATGTTGGCCAGGTTAGGTTTTATAAGTAAAGCAAAATTGGGGAAAAACTTTGATTCTGCAAGGTTCACATGAATTCGAGTCAATATATCAAAAATATCAGGCAAATTATTGGTGTTGCAGTCTTTTAACACCTCCAATCATCAGAAAATAAAAAAGGTGTAAAATTCGGACTTGCATAATTTTTTCCCAAATTTACCTTTGTTTCCAATCGCACGTAATCTTAAAACCAAAATAGTTTCTATGAAAACCAAAATCAACTCGTTCAGTTTGTCTGTTATTTTGATCTTCTTATTCAACTTAAGCGGATTTTCCCAAACTCATTACAACCAGCAATGGCCAAGCTTCCGTGGCCCGTTTGCGTTGGGATTCATCGAAAATGCAAAAATCGCCACTATCTGGAATGCCGAAACGGGAGAACACATCAGGTGGAAAACTCCGATTCCGGGATTAGGTCATTCGTGCCCTGTGATCTGGGACAACTACCTGTTTGTGACTACGGCCGTCAGTACCACCAGCAGCGAATCGCTTAAAGTTGGCCTTTACGGCGATATTGACGAGGCCAACGACAGTACGATACATGAATTCAAAGTGTATTGCCTCGACAAATCCTCCGGGAAAATACTTTGGGAAAGGCTTGCACACAAAGGAATCCCAAAGTCGAAGCGACACACCAAAGCCTCACAGGCCAACTGCACTCCGGCCACCGATGGTAAATATCTGGTCGTTCACTTTGGTTCGGAAGGAATGTATTGTTATGATTTTATGGGTAATCTTATCTGGAAAAAGGATATGGGAATAATTAATCCGGGCTTCGCTGCCGTTCCCGGAATTGAGTGGGGCTATTCAAGTTCACCAATCATTTTCAAAAACAGAATAATTGTACAGTGCGACATTCCGAAAAATCCGTTTATTGCCGCATTCGACCTTCCGACGGGCAATGAAATCTGGAGAACTGCACGCGAAGAAAAAGCTCAAACCTATGTTACACCTGCCATATATACCAAGAATGGAAAGACTCAGGTTGTTGCAAATGGTTTTACCGATATGTGTGGCTACGATTTCGAAACCGGAAATGAAATCTGGAAACTTGGCAACGGAGGTGATATACCTACCCCAACGCCGGTTATCGCGAATGATCTGATCTACCTCAACGGTGCACATGGAAAGTTCTCGCCGATTTTTGCGGTGCGCCCAACTGCCAAAGGCGACATTACTTTGGCCGATGACAGTACCAAAAACCAATACATTGCCTGGAGCGTAAAACGGGGCGGCGCTTACATGCAAACACCGCTTGTTTACAACGGGTACCTTTACAACCTTCAGGTGAACGGCCAATTAACCTGTTTCGACGCGCTGACCGGAGAAGAGAAGTATAAGGAAAGCCTGAAAGAAGCATTTACGGCATCAGGCATTGCCGCCGACGGAAAACTTTATTTCAGTTCCGAAGACGGCAATATCTATGTAGTTCAGGCCGGACCTGCCTTTAAACTGTTAGCAAAAAATGTACTCAAAGATATATGCATGGCTACTCCTGCAATTTCAGGAAACACGCTATATTTCAGGACGCAGCATTTTTTGTTTGCGGTGGAATAGAATTGATATCCAGGAGTTTCTTCTGATTTTATTACAATACAAACTTTGGTGTTACTGCAATCACCATGTAGCAGATAATCCGGATCAAGTGACTTCACTAACAATTATCCATACCCTTTTTCATCTGGGAAAATCGTGTTTTTATTATCATTCAAACAAACCCTAAATTAAGCACACCTTAACTAATTAAATTATTTTTACTTTTGCAGCCATAAAAATCATATTTTATGAAACGTATCGGTGAAAGAGTAAAAAGGAGAAGGGAACTTCTGTACCTAAGATTAAATGACCTGGCTAAAAAAGTAGGTGTAAGTTCAAGTGCCCTTTCACAAATAGAAAGGTCCAAAGCCTTCCCGTCTATTCTAACACTGAAATCAATTGCCGAACATCTTCATACAACTGTAGGTGAGCTGATTGGCGAAAATGAAACATTAAGCAACAATCCTGTTGTCCGCCGAGATGAAATTAAGTTCGTTGAAAAGAATGCTTCCGGAACAGAAATATATTTGCTTTCACACCACGACATCCATAAACAAATGGACACTTATTTGGTCAGGTTTGTGAAAGGCTCAACACTGGAAGGCTTATTTACCAATATTTTCGCCCAAATTTACTGTTATGTCACGTCAGGTGCAGTCCAATTTGAATTAGATGATAAAAATTATACCCTGGAAATAGGAGACAGTATTTATTTCAATTCAAAATCGCAATACAACGCAAAAAATGACACAGAACAGCTTTGTGACCTTCTATTGATATTGTCCCCTCCAAACTACTAACGTTTCCTTCAATAATAAATAATGGTTAAAACACACTAAAAGTAAAGAGCTCCTTTATTTATTAATTATCACTTCATTACATTTGCCTTTGTAAAAAAGAACAAATGGCAAAGCACCCTGCGGTATTTTTAGATAGAGACGGGACAATCATAGAAGACAACGGATACATTAAAGATCCGATGGATATGATATTCTATCCTGAAACTTTTAGAGCGCTTCAGTTATTGCAGGATCATTTCCTGCTTTTTATTATTACCAATCAATCGGGCATTTCGAAAGGAATTACAACAGCACCCCAGGTTGAAAAGGTAAATAAACACCTTGTCGAACTGTTAAAAGTTAGGGGAATTGCGATTTATGACCTATTCAGTTGCCCTCATAAAACAGAAGATAATTGCTCCTGTAAAAAGCCAAATCCATATTTTATTAACAAAGCTGCCGGGTTAAATAATCTAAATCTGGCTCAATCATTTATTATCGGCGACCATCCTTCCGACGTTTATTGCGGCATCAATGCAGGTGTTAAACCAATCTACGTATTGACCGGGCATGGGAAGAAACATCAGCATGAAATCACTGAAGAGGTAATAACCTGTAAAAATGTTTTAGATGCTTCGAACTATATTGTTAGTTATAAAAATAACCATGAACGATTATGAACGATTTTTTTAAAGTACTCGAAAAGAAAAAAATTGCTTTACCTGATGATGTTTATGTTTTACTCAACAGTTGCAAGAAATTTACCCTGTTCAATACTGTTGAAGAACTTACAATTGCTGCCGTTGGTGATAAAAACAGCAATACGTTTGAAGTGAAATACGACATCCCTGGCAAAGGAGAATATACTGAAGCAATAATTCACCGGGTAACAAACGGGATATCGGCTAATTACACCGATCCCTACATGCGCCGGCGCGACCCGGACACCATGTCGGTTTCGGATGATTTGCCGACCGACAAACCACGCTTTAAAGATAAATTTGGATATAATTTCCGTTCATTAAAAGCTGAAACCTTTTCATGGCTCAAAGAACAGGAGCTGGCAGTATTTTTCTATTTTGCCGGCAATGGTAAAATTGGAGTTGGCGGAATTGCCATTGCACCAGCAAATGCCGGATTTTTTGCAATGGGATTAGCCATGCTTCAAAAATTGATACCCATCAATGAATTAGAACCTGATTTCGAAATTAATTCTGTCATTTATGTTGCCCCAACATTTCGCCACACGCATTTTAATGGTAAACAGGTAGTTGTGCACAACCGCTCTGAAAACCTGCACGAAATTTTTTCATATAATCTTTATCCGGGACCAAGCGCAAAAAAAGGCCTGTATGGAACACTGCTGTCGAAAGGTGAAAAAGAGGGATGGATAACAGCGCATTGTTCGACCGTAAGGGTAATTAGCCCCTACGATAACCAAACGACATTTATGCACGAAGGTGCAAGCGGCGGAGGTAAAAGTGAGATGTTGCAAAATATTGTCAGGGAACCGGACGGCCAGGTTTTAATCGGACAAAATACAATAACGGAAGAAAAACGCTTAATCAACCTTCCACTTTTTTGCTCCTTTAATCCGGTTACCGACGATATGGCTTTGTGCCATCCATCCATTCAAAAGGATAATGGCAAATTAACGGTACTCGATGCCGAAAATGCCTGGTTTATTCGGGTTGACAGCATAAAAGATTATGGCGACGATCCGTTCCTGGAGAAAATTACGATTAAACCAAGGAGTCCGTTGCTATTCCTGAATATTAAATCCAATCCGGATTGCACGGCGCTTATCTGGGATCACACGGAAGATGAACCGGGAATGAGCTGTCCGAACCCAAGGGTAATTTTGCCACGGAATATCGTTCCTGATGTAATAAACAGGCCGGTAACAGTAGATGTGCGGAGTTTCGGTGTACGCACTCCTCCATGTTCGTCAGAAAATCCGAATTATGGTATTCTTGGTTTGTTCCATATTCTGCCACCAGCATTGGCCTGGTTGTGGCGATTAGTCGCTCCGCGAGGTCATGCCAACCCAAGTATCGTTGGCGGCAGTGGAATGGAATCGGAAGGAGTCGGATCGTACTGGCCATTCGCTACAGGCAAAATGGGGATCCATGCCAACATGATCCTTGAGCAAATCATTCAAACTCCGCGAACCCGTTATACTTTAGTGCCAAATCAACACATTGGTGTTTGGAAGGTTGGGTTCAAGCCACAGCTTTTAATGCGCGAATACCTTACCCG
This sequence comes from Prolixibacteraceae bacterium, assembly GCA_003457135.1. Classification (GTDB taxonomy): domain Bacteria; phylum Bacteroidota; class Bacteroidia; order Bacteroidales; family Prolixibacteraceae; genus Aquipluma. The sequence continues at coordinate 100,489 of DMSQ01000034.1, read as the reverse complement.
CAGGGGAAATGCACAACTTAGAAGCGACCAGTATCAGGACGCCAGATGCCCCCTTTTGGGTTATGAATTAAATTATCTCACGATTGAAGGGGCAAAAATTCCATCACGGTTTCTTCAGGTTCACCGTCAACACGAAGTTGGAATTGAAGGCTACGATGCAGGTGCGGAAATCTTATATGATTTCTTTAAAAAGGAACTGCCGAAATATCTTACTCCTGAATTATCCGCTACCGGAAGAAGGATTATCGAGGCTTGTTTGGCAGGAGCTTCTGTTTCGGATTATAATTCTATTATTCCTATGAACTATCAATATTCATTTTTATCCATTAAAGATTATGAGCAAAGTAATGATTATAATGGGCTCTAAAGCCGATCTCGACTGGGCGAAAAAAATTGCAAATGGTCTTCAGAAATTCAAGATTGATTCGGAGATAAGAATTGCCTCCGCGCACAAAGTTCCATTGATATGTTATGATATCATAAAAGAACAGGAAAAGATTGGCGTAGTTTTTATCACGATAGCAGGCCGAAGCAATGCGCTAAGTGGTTTTACCGACGCCCAAACTTATTGTCCGGTGATTGCCTGCCCTCCGCCAAGCGATTCATTTGGTGGCAGCGACATTTATTCAAGCCTGAGGATGCCTTCAGGCGTTGCCCCAATGGTAATTCTTGAGCCTGAAAACGCGGCCCTAGCAGCAGCTAAGATATTTGCCTTTTCAGACGAAAAGATACGAAGCAAGGTCGTTGAATATCAGGAAGAACAAAGGCAAAAGCTTATTGCTGACGATGCTTCAGTTTCAGGAACAGAAACCCGATAAAAGGGGAAGATGATACAAAAAGGAACCAATGTAGGTTTTGCGGCCAAATGTATCAGGGAAGGCGGCTTAGTCGCCTTCCCTACCGAAACGGTTTATGGTCTGGGAGCAGATGCCTTGAATCCGCAGGCAGTTGCACGAATTTTTGAAGTTAAACGGCGCCCGGCTTTTGACCCGCTGATTGTTCACATTTCTGAAATCAGTCAACTTAAAATGCTGTTTGACCATCCGGTTAGCCCACTGGTAAACAAAATTGCAGATGCCTTTTGGCCCGGACCAATAACAATTGTTCACCGAAAATCAGGCATCGTACCCGATTTGGTCACTTCCGGCTTAAATACGGTTGCCGTGCGGATGCCATCGCATCCGGTGGCACTTGAGCTTATCCGCTTGGCCCAGACACCTATAGCAGCACCGAGCGCCAACCGTTTTGGCCAATTGAGCCCAACAAAACCTGAACACGTTCTGAAACAACTCACAGGCATTGAATATTTATTGACCGGAAACGATAAAATGGCAGGCATTGAATCAACCGTAATTTCGATTGATGGTGATCAATGTTTTTTACTGCGTCCGGGTGCAATTAGTTTAAGCGATATTCAAAAAGTAGTGCCCTGTTGCCATCTTGACCAAAGTAAAAAAGGCAAAGATTTACCGTCTCCCGGTTTGCTGAAAAGCCATTATTCGCCAAATAAACCTTTATATATATTGCAGCAGGATATTCATTCCCTTCCCCAAAATTCGGGTTTGATATTACACCAAAAAACCGGTTTGCCAACAAATGCATCGAACACAATTCATACTTCGGACAATGGAAATCAGATTGAAATTGCAGCTAATTTATTTACTGCTTTACATGCCATGGAGGATGACCCAACCATCCTTCAGATTTTTATTGAACCGGTGGAAGAATTAGGTTTGGGAATTGCTATTATGGACAGGATAAAAAAAGCAGAATTCAGATACACAGGAAACAGGGAATAGAGAAAGTACAATTTTTAATGCCCGATTTAATTCACTCGTGATCGCAGCCAAGACTCCCGCATGGTTTCCAAACTACTTTTAGAAAATAATCAAACCCGAATTCATGGAACAACATTTTAAATTGCTCTGTGAATTCGGGTTTATCTTTTAATTAACTCTTTTACTGAATAAACTTCGGCGTTACGGCAATCATGATGTAAGCCCAGTTATTCATGGTTCCGGCAGAGCCTCCTTTCAGTATTTCCAGACTTTCGCTGCCAAACATTTGCGAGTAACCAAAGGTAATTTTAGTGGCGGGGCTTAAAGTCCGTGCCAGGCTCAAATCCAGTTCTGTTCCCAGATAATTATCGGCAGTTGCTGAAATTTTAGCCGAACTGGCAAAAAAATGCAAATCAGCATTGAAAGCTGTTTTGTTTTTGGATGTAACGAATTTGACATAGCCATTCGACAATCCTACATTATTCAAGTGATTTCCCACATAAAAATAATCCATGAATCCATTGTATTTGTGATTGGTCCCATATAAAGGAGCAAATGAGTTGTTCTTCATTGTTTGGTTGTAGTCCGAGCCCGATAGTATCTCATAACCCAGGTTCCATTGTGTTTTATCCGAGATTTTATAAGTCGCTTCGGCCATCAGATTATAGGCATTTAATGATTTGTTTGCTCCATCTTCGCCCGTCTGGAAATAGAGATTGCCCGAGAATGCCACTTTATCAACCGGTACTTCAACATGGGTTCCAAAGGTCTGACTGTATTTCGATTTCTGTTCGGTTCCTACCATTACGGGCTTTCCGTTATTCAGAAACAAAAAACTCAGGTTAAATTGATCCGTTTTCCGGTTAATCCAAACGAATTGTAAATCTTTATAGGCATCAGGCCCATCGTAGAAATTGTTTTTGCGGTTGGTGTTTTCGTGGTGTGCAATCCCAAAATGAACATTCAGTTTTTTGGTATATTTAAATACGGCAACATCGTGCGAACGACCTTGCTGCGACCACCCTACACTTCCTAAAATTCGCTGATCGTCGTAAGCCAACTCCTGCCGGCCAACTCTCAGGGTCAGGCTTTTGCCCAAATTCATTTCAGCCCAGGCCTGATGGATAGAAACTGCAAAATCTTCATTGGAGACTGATTGCACCTGATTTCCCCATACACGGACATCCTGTAGTACAATACCAAATTTCAGCAAATCCATTTTGTAATCGAAGTTTAAACGGGTGCGCTGTGAAGTAAATATAGATGGTTTTTGATCTTCGGCTGCCAGGGTACCATATCCGTGATTGTATTCAGTTCTTGGCCTTAACTCTCCTGAAAGACTGAATTGCGCTTTCACCTGACTGCCTGCAAGAAAGCAGAGGATTCCGATAATAATTGATTTTCTCATGTTTTGATCCAATGATTAAATTTGTGATAATTCATTCTTTTTTACATTCCCACTTTCTTATCATATCCGGCTTCCCGTTTTTTTGCCGTTTCAATCCATTTGGGCAACAGGTTTTGCCTGAAGGCCTGCTTTTCTTCCTTTAACTTTTTCATGTCAAGCCCAATAAATTCCTGTGCTTTTTCTTTGGTTGCAATATCAGGATAAGAAACTTCCTGATTAAAACCCTTGCGGGCAAGTAATCGTGCAAGTTTAATGCGGGTTTCTCCAACAATAGCGATCCCGGTCGAAATAATCCGGCCTGTTTCAATCGGAGCATGAAAGGATGCCCCATGACTGGCAGCAGCGAAATCCCAGCGCCACTGTGCATGTCGGATTCCCATCAGAATGTCTTTCATCTCGGCTTCGGTCGCACCCAAATCCCACGCTTTTTTTGCTTCCACATGTGCATAAACCAACAACTCCTCCAGTTTGTTTCGGTTTTCTATAATTTTATCCTGACGGTCGTACACGTTCTGGATCAGTTTGGCTGTTTCTTCGCGGTGACAAACCTGGCACGAATTGGCCACATTATTCAGTGGCGATTGGATATGGTGATCGGTAAATTTCTGGCCGCCTTCACTTTTATACGGCATGTGGCAGTCGGCGCACGAAACGCCACGTTCAGCATGAATGCCCAGTGAATACGTTTCGTACTCCGGGTGTTGTGCTTTCAGCATGGGCGCTTTACTCATGGAATGTGTCCAATCAGAGAATTCAATTTCATCGTAATATTTTTCGATAGCTTCGGCGCTCATCCCTTTATCCCATGGGAAGGTCAGGTAAGCAGCGCCTTCCGCTTTGTGCTTGTCGAAATAATATTCAACGTGGCACTGGGCACAAACCAGCGTGCGCATTTCCTGGTGTGAGGCTTTGGTAATATCTTTGCCCTGGCGTTCAAAAGCTTCAATCAGTCCCGGACGGGAAATGTGCAGGTTCATGGTTTTCGAGTCGTGACAATCGGCACAACCAATCGGGTTAACTACTTCGGCTCCCAGTCGCGACCATTTTCCCTTGTAGAATTCGGAAACCCCTTCTTCCTGCATCATTCGCGGAACGTCAGGGCTTTTGCATGTCCAGCAGGTTGAAGGCTGAGGTCCGTCTGTCTCGTTGGTTGGGCCACCCGTACGCAAGCTATTACGGATATCATCAACAGCATAAAAATGCCCGCGTCCCTGACTGTAATCTCTTGAGAAGCCATATCCGGCCCAAAGGACGACTAAGCGGGGATCAATTTCCAGCATGTCAATCATCTGGCTTCCATTGTATTTACTGGCAAATGAAGTGTCGGCAGACTGGTAATACGACTGAAATTCGCGCGGATAGTTTTCTCCCCAAACCGAATTCCGGGGTTCAAATTGTGAAACTTCGGTTTTCGGAACATTCACAAAAACAGCTTCAGCACGTCGCTCAATCACCGATGAGGCCAGTAAACCGATTATAAAAACTATAATGATGGTGATCAGAAAGATGAGCCAGGCCATCCACGGCCTATTCTCAATAATTTGTGTAATGGGTTTCATAAGAGTGTATTATGTTTGTTGTTAATTTGCAATCGCTTTTTTCAACCAATCCGGCACAGGGCTTTCGGGCAACGGAACCCTCGCATTCGGTGTGCTGCTCAAACTATTTACCTGTCCGTGCGGAACTTCACGGTGACATTCCCAACAAACACGATCGGTAGCATGGACAGACTGATTTTTTACTGAAGAAACTAACTTCGGATCGAGCAATAATTTAGAATGGCAACGGATGCAATTTTGATGAACCACATCTTTTCCGGCCTGATGAATAAAAATAACCTGAGGCTCCAGGCGGAGTGCAAACATGGAAGCATGGCGCATCCCGTCTTTAGCTTTAAAAAAGTATTTGTTGAAAACATTATTGTGCGGTACATGGCAGTCGTTACAGTTGGTGTACCGCCGGTGCGAACTGTGGTTCCAGGTGGCATACTGTGGCGACATGATGTGGCAATTGACACAGGTTTCAGGATTATCTGACAAATAAGAATAAGCTTTGCTCACATAAAAAAGGAAGAAAAACAGTCCGATGAAGATTCCGGCAATCAGCAATACCGGGAACCTCCATGGTTTGGGCGGAAGAAGGTGCAATATTAGTTTCATAATGCTTGAGATTTGCCGCAGGCATTCAAAAAGTTGAATTTTATTCTGCGACCTAAAAGTACAGGTATCTTACGAACCCATATGTAACTAATGTTACACACAGATGGAAAAGCTTTTTCAACTATTAAAAAACACTATTCAGTTAGTTTTTCAAGTGGCAATTCCTTAGTAGTCTTAGCCCCCAGTTTACGGATATTTTCGGCCCGCCTGACCAGGTTCCCGCTACCCGAATACAACTTGTTTGTTGCCTGATCGTATGTTTTTCGCGTGCTTTCGAGGCTTTTTCCAATTGATTCCATATCGTCGATAAACGACACAAATTTGTCGTACAGTGCACCACTTTGCCGGGCAATTTCCAGGGCATTCCGGTTTTGGTTTTCCTGCTGCCAGATGGAAGCAATGGTGCGCAAGGTTGCCAGTAAAGTTGACGGGCTAACAATCACCACCTTACTGTCCCACGCATACGAAAACAAATCCTGATCCTCCTGAACGGCAATGCTGAACGACGATTCGATGGGGATGAACAGCAACACAAAATCGGGACTGTTAAAATTTGGCGAATGCTGATAATGTTTTTCGCTCAGGATTTTAATGTGATTTCTGACGCTTTGCAAATGCTCTTTGACAAAGCCAAGCCGGTTTGTTTCATTGTCGGAATTAACCAGTCGCTCATAGGCCACCAGCGAAACCTTCGAATCAATTACAATATGTTTCTGGTCAGGCAGATGAATGACCACATCGGGCTGAAACCGCTGCCCGTTTTCGGAAAGGACGCTTTCCTGTTTCATGTACTCGCGACCTTCGGTCAAGCCAGAGCGTTCCAGGATTCGTTCCAGGATCATTTCGCCCCAGTTTCCTTGTTTTTTGACATCGCCCTTCAGCGCCCTGGTCAGATTGTTCGCTTCATCGCTGATTTTCAGGTTCAGGTCGTGCAGTTTTTTGAGTTCAGCTTTCAGGTCGGTTTGGTCTTTTAATCCTTTTTCGTAAGTATCTTCCACTTTTTTCTCGAAAACCTGAATTTTTTCCTTTAATGGTGAAAGCAATTCGGTAATGCTCTTCTGATTGGTAGCCGAAAACTCTGTAGTATTCTGTTTCAGGATTTTGGCGGCAATGCTTTCGAATTCCGTGGTGAATTTTTGCTGAATGTTTTCCATTTCCTTCTTTTGGGTATCCAACTTTTCCTGAAGGTTAAGGAAATCGCCTTCGGCCCTGGCCAGTTGCTGGTTTTGAAACGAGTTCTCGGTACGCAGCGCCTGAATTTGCTGAATTAACTCTTCTTTTTCTTTCAGTAGGGTCTGATTTCGGTCTTCGAACAAAGACTTTTCTTTATCCAGTTCAAATTTCTGCTGAATCAGTATTTGTTCTCCGGAAAGTTTTTCCAGTTCGAAATCAGAACGTTGCTTTTGAAGTTTCCCTTTCAGGAAAAGAAAGCCAAGAAGAATACCAAGGGCGAGGCCCGCTGAAAGAAAAAGAATATCCATGTTTAGATTTTTGAATAAAAATACAAAAAGGAATGTGCAAATGCTCGATGGAGCTTGAAAATACTCAGGAAATTGTGATAAATGGTTAAATGGTTGGATGGCTTAATTGTTGGATTGTTGAATGACTGGGTTAATTTTCAATTTGACAAATCTTCAAATCGACAAATTGGCAAATTGTTGAAAGTTTCCCGAATTTTTGGCTACTTTGTTTTTCTCAATCGAAAAAACCAAACTAATCATGGATGTCCGGATCGAAGAAAGCTGGAAAATGCAGCTTCAGGCAGAATTTGAAAAACCGTACTTTAAGCAGTTAACCGAATTTGTGCGGTCAGAATATGCCAGCCAAACCATTTACCCACCCGCCAAATTGATTTTTAATGCCTTTGATCAGTGTCCGTTCAATCGGGTGAAAGTGGTGATTTTAGGTCAGGATCCTTATCACGGACCGGGACAGGCCCATGGACTTTGCTTTTCGGTGAACGACGGAGTGGAGTTTCCTCCGAGTTTGCGTAATATTTTTAAGGAAATACACAACGATACCGGGGCTCCAATTCCAACCAGCGGAAACCTGGAACGCTGGGCCAAACAAGGGGTTTTACTGCTGAATGCCACCCTGACTGTCCGTGCCCATCAGGCCGGATCGCACCAGAAACGTGGATGGGAACAATTTACAGATGCGGTCATCCATCTGGTAGCAGACCAGCTCGAACATGTAGTTTTTATTCTTTGGGGAAATTATGCTATCAGCAAAGGCGAGTTTATTGATTCGCAAAAACATCTGGTACTGAAATCAGTCCATCCATCTCCTTTATCGGCCAGCCGTGGTTTTTTCGGGAACAAACAGTTTTCGACAACCAATAAGTATTTGATTGAGTACGGAAAAGAACCTGTGAAGTGGTAAAAGACTTTTCCCCTGAGAAAATCTTTATATTCTATCTAAACAATGTTTCCTGGCTCCAAAAAAAGTAAGAGAAGGTGTATTGTCCCGTTTATATTACTCACGGGGTGACTCTCAGTCACCCCGTGAGTATTTACAACCTATGCTTTATAAACAATCGAATTGATATTCATTCCCGCGCCCACAGAACACAAAATAATATGGTCGCCTTCATTGATTTCCTGCCCGTCCAATTTACCCTTCAAGATTAAATCGAGTAAAGTTGGAACGGTTGCCGTTGATGAGTTTCCGAGTTTTTCGATAGTCATGGGCATAATTCCTTTCGGGATATGTTTTTCGTGGTACAGCTTAAAAACATTCTTCAGGATGGCCTCGTCCATTTTTTCGTTGGCCTGATGAATGAGCACTTTTTTGATATCGCTCAGTTGCAGTCCCGCTTTCTCGATACTTTCTTTCACCACTCCCGGAACAAAGTTTAAGGCATAAACATATAATTTGTGGCCGTGCATTTTAATAAACTGGTCGTTCCCCCGGAGTTTTGGATTAATGGATTTTCCATTCGTCAGTAAATTCCAGTAATGCACCGAGTCAGACCTGCTCGATTGAGAAAGTATTCCAATGGGCTCATTGCTTTCAACTCCTTCAACAATAGTTGCACCGGCGCCATCGGCATAAATCATCGAGTCGCGGTCGTGCGGGTCCGATATCCTGGACAAAACATCAGAACCTACCACCACTCCCCTTTTTGCCATTCCGCTACGGATATAGGCATCGGCGGTAATCATTCCCTGGGTCCATCCCGGACAGCCTGAAATGAGGTCGTGGCAAAAACAAGCCGGATTAGTAATGTTTAGTTTGGCTTTAACCTTGTTGGCCAGACTGGGGAGAATATCAACGCGGGTAGATACCGGATCAACATCGCCGAAGTTATGCGCAATAATAATAAAATCAAGCGTTTCAGGATCAATGTGAGCCGATTCACAGGCATCTTTAACGGCTAGAAAAGCCATATCCGAATTGTTCAATTCATCGCTGATCCATCGGCGCTCGCTAATATTGGTAATTTCTTTAAATTTCTGAATAATTTCGTCATTGCTTTTTTCAAAAGGCTTTTTGGTTGCAGGATCAAAAAAAGAATAATTTCTGAAATAATCATTGCTGATTATGCACGATGGGAGGTAGCTTCCAGTCCCCACAATCTTTGTATATACCTGTCTGTTCATAATCCGGTTTTCAGTGGCCACGCTGGCCTTGGTAATTGTATTGTTTCAGTTTAAACTCGTTTCCATCAAAAACTCCATACGAGAAATGATGTATCCAGTCGCCCAGGTTGATGTATCGGCTGTTTTCCCCGATTGGGCTGTCAATCATGACGTGCCGGTGCCCGAAAATAAAATAATCAAATTTTTCGTGATGGAGAATTGACTCTGCAAAAATAAACATTCCTTCGTTTGTTGCGCCTTTATATTCTTCGCCAATCACTCCTTTTGATATGCGTGAATGTTTGGACCAATGGCGTCCAAGAGAAATTGAAAGATTGGGATGAATCCGTGCAAACAGCCATTGAAGAGTTTTGCTGGTAAACATTTTTTTCAGCAATAAATATCCTTTGTCGGTTGCATCGAGGCCATCGCCATGAGCCAGATAGAATTTCTTTCCTGAAATTTCGGTTTTGAATTCGTTGCGGTGCAAGGTCAATCCCAGTTCGTTGGGCAGGTAGTCAAAAATCCAGACATCATGGTTTCCGGTAAAAAAATGGACTTCAACTCCTGAATCAGCAATTTCGGCAATTTTCCCTAAAGTTCGTGTAAATCCGCGGGGAACAACAGTTTTGTATTCGAACCAGAAATCAAAGATGTCGCCCATCAGAAAAAGATGTGAGGCATCTTCCTTAATTTCGTTGAGCCAACCGACGAATGCAAGTTCCCGTTCTTTATTGTTCTTTAAAGCCGGGGCACCAAGATGAATGTCGGATACAAAATATGCTTTTTTGTCTTTATTTTTCATCATCTGGTAAGTTTCCCAATAGCCTGGTCGAGTGCAGGTCCTTTTAAATCCCGGGCAACAATACGCCTTTCACGATCGAGGATGTAATTGAAAGGTATGTTTTGGACGTTGTAATTATTCCGGGACGAAACGCTTCCTTTCATATCGCCAACATTAATCCAGTTCAGGCCATCCTCTTCAATGGCGCTTAACCAGGCATTCCGGTCGGTATCCACACTGACCTGATAAATTTCAAGTCCTTTCGATTTGTATTTATGGTAGAGTTCAACCAGCGCCTGATTTTGAAACCTGGAATCACGGTTTAAGGCCGACCAGAATTGAATTAAAACGATTTTCCCTGTTAGCGATGACAGCGAAATATCGCGCCCGTTGTGATTGGGCAGTGTAATGTCGGGCGAATTTTCGCCGTTTTCGGCAATGAACGCCTGTAGTTTCTCGTTTTTTTCCTGAACCATCAGTCGTTGAGTATTAGCATACAGGGCTTTTACATGCTCCGATTTCGGAAAAATTGAATTCAGGGCAGATGCTGCAACTTTGAGCGACTGGAGATCCTGGATGACGTAGTTGGAGTCATCAAATTTTTGATACAAGGCCAATACCGAAGACATAGAAAATGGATGTTTCTGTACAAATTCGGTTGAATACCTGATCTGATTTTGCTTGATCTCAGCTAATTCCGAATTCCATTTGTTTTTTTGAACGGGATCGGCCAGAGAACGGAAAGCATCAATCCGGTTGCGGATCGAGTCAATTCTATGTTTGGTTACTGTAAGTCTGTTGTTCAGCTCCTGAACGAGCAATGAACCGGGCGAACCTTCAACGATGTAATCGTGTGCAAAATTGGAGGCATCGCCGTAAACGGTAATTTTTTCGGTGGTATCAACCAGAAGTGTTATGAAATTCTTTTCATTAATGCGTAAAAGGTAAAAATTTGGATAACCGATCTTGCCAATGAATTTGAACGTACCATCTTTTTTTAATTTCACCGAATCAACCAGGATACTTGAAGAGACCTTTAACTCGTCCAGATAAAGATATTTTTCTTCGGCATTGGTTATTTTTCCGCTGATTACAAATCCGTTAGGTTTGTTGCAACCAACGATAAAAGTCGCCAGCACGATCGCTATTGAAGTTATTTTTTTCACCTTACTAAATATATTGACCAATAAAGGGCATAAAAATAATAATTTCGCCTTCATTACTACCGTTGCTGGTCAGATTTTGAAACATACCGCATGTTTTGCTGCACCTGCACAACGAAAAAGATTAATTTTACAGCGAAAATTAAAACCCTTGACAAGTGAGGATACACAGAGACCTGAATAGTTTTCAGGCAAAAAATCCGGTTCTGACTATCGGCACTTTTGATGGCGTTCATTTGGGCCACCGAAAAATCATAGACCGATTATGTGATTTGGCCAGGAAGATGAATGGCGAATCTGTCATTTTCACTTTCGATCCCCATCCCCGCAAAGTGGTTGCTCCGGACGAATCCAGCCTGCGTATTTTAACTACTCTTGACGAAAAGATTGAACTTTTCGAACAATCTGGCATTGATCACCTGATTATTTATCCGTTTACTGCTGAATTTTCGCAATTGAGTTACCAGCAATTTGTTGAGGATATTCTCGTCGGGCAGATTCATACCAAATATCTGGTTGTTGGTTACGATCATAAATTCGGGAAAAACCGTCAGGGAAACTTTGAATTCCTGAAGAATTGCGCGGCCCGTCTGGATTTTCAGATTGAAAAGCTGGATGTTTTACTGATGAACGAATCCAGTGTCAGTTCCACTAAAATACGTGAAGCCATTCAGCGAGGTGATGTTGAAACAGCAAATGCCTTTTTGGGATATCCGTTTACGCTTCACGGAAAGGTTGTTGAAGGGCAAAAACTCGGAAGGAAGATTCAGTTTCCGACGGCAAACGTGGCAGCTTCCGATCCGGATAAGATCATTCCGGGTTTTGGCGTTTATGCCGTGCAAGTGAATGTTCAGGGGCAATGGTATCAGGGAATGCTGAATATTGGGAACCGGCCAACAGTCAACAATAATGCCGATCACCGGAGCATCGAAGTCCATATTTTTGATTTTGAAGCCGACATTTATGATCTTCCGATTGAGTTGATGTTTTTCAAGAAACTACGGGAAGAGCAAAAATTTAATTCTCTCGAAGATTTAAAATATCAACTGGAGAAAGATAAAGTGGATACCTTATTTTATTTTCAGTCTGTTCCGTATTTCAAAAATTGATTTTTTAGCCCGGACAAACTAGAGGTTCGGTGGTTTGTTAATATCAGTTAAAGTATTTACGTATTGTTTTAATTATCTTTGCACCCACTATTATAAATTATAAAAATGACTACAAAAACATTGGAACAATTGGCATACAAAGTTGCCGATATATCGCTGGCCAGCTTTGGGCGAAAAGAGATTGAAATTGCAGAAAAGGAAATGCCCGGATTGATGGCTGTCAGGAGAAAGTATGCTGCCGCCAAACCTCTCAAAGGCGCCCGCATAATGGGTTCACTGCACATGACTATTCAAACGGCGGTACTGATCGAAACTTTGGCTGAACTTGGCGCGGATGTTCGCTGGGCAAGCTGCAATATTTTCAGTACTCAGGATCATGCTGCCGCAGCCATTGCTGCTGCCGGAATCCCTGTTTTTGCTTGGAAGGGTGAAACTCTCGCCCAATACTGGTGGTGTACCGAACGTGCCCTTGATTTCGGAGCCGGACTTGGCCCAACCTTGCTGGTTGACGACGGAGGCGATGCAACGGTCATGATTCACCGTGGCTATGAAGCTGAGAAAGATCCATCCATTCTGGATGTTCCGGTTGAAGCAGAAGATGAACGTGAACTGAATAATACCTTAAAAGAAGTACTGGCTTTCGATCCGCAGCGCTGGACACGTCAGGTGCCCTATATCAAAGGAGTTTCGGAAGAAACCACTACCGGGGTGCATCGTTTGTACCAGATGATGAATGAAGGAAAGCTTCTTTTCCCTGCTTTTAATGTGAACGATTCGGTTACCAAATCGAAGTTCGATAATCTTTACGGTTGCCGCGAATCGCTGGCCGATGGCATCAAACGCGCTACCGATGTGATGATTGCAGGGAAAGTGGTTGTCGTTGCCGGTTACGGTGATGTGGGCAAAGGCTGTTCACATTCCATGCGCAGTTACGGTGCCAGGGTAATCGTGACCGAAATTGATCCGATTTGCGCTTTGCAAGCCGCCATGGAAGGGTTTGAAGTAAAAACCATGGAAGATGTGATATCGGAAGGGAACATTTTTGTGACCACCACCGGGAATAAGGATATTATCACCGTCGAACACCTGTCCGCGATGAAAGACCAGGCCATAGTGTGTAACATCGGTCATTTCGATAACGAAATCCAGGTGGCCCGCCTCGAAGGATGGCCTGGAATCCGTAAAACAAACATCAAACCACAGGTTGATAAATACACTTTTCCTGATGGTCATTCCATTTTCCTGCTTGCCGAAGGCCGATTGGTAAATCTGGGTTGTGCCACGGGGCATCCATCGTTCGTAATGTCGAACTCTTTTACCAATCAAACCCTGGCCCAGTTAGAACTTTGGAAAAACGATTATGCTGTTGATGTATATCGGTTGCCCAAATACCTGGACGAAGAAGTTGCGCGCTTACATTTGGAACAACTCGGGGTAAAGCTTACTGTATTGACCCCGGAACAGGCCGAATACCTTGGAGTTCCGGCAGAAGGGCCCTATAAACCTGAACATTACAGGTATTAAAAAACAGGAAAGTGTTTGAGCTGGAAATTCAGGATTAATTTCTGACCGTAATGCGTCCGGTTGAATAACTCGTACGGTATTGTTTAAGTGGCTCAATGGCTGGTCCTTTGGAAGGGCTTCCGTTCCCCCCGAACAAGATGTACTGAGAGCCGCAACACGGACATTTGGCTAATCCGGTCCCATCGGCAACTACCCGGCAGGTTGACGAAACTTCATAAGTGCAGGCAGCATCGAAAGCCAGAAAAGGATTTGAACTGTCGGCCAGATCTCGAAAAATAATGATGCCACCATAACCATAATTGCCAAAATAGTAGGATCCGCCAGGTATATTGAATTCGATGAAGTTGGTAGGATTAATGTTCATATCAACGTAAACGTATGGAATAACCGATATGTAATCGTCTTTACAGCTATTGATGCCAATAAATAAAGCGAAACAGAGCAAAACTGATTTGTAAACTTTCATGGAAAGCTGATTCATTTTTTTATATCTTTATTCCTTCATAAAACAAAGTAAGGAACAAATTATTTTATTCGGCTTAAAAATCATTCAAAAATGGAAGATTATATTTTTCTTATTATCGCTATTGTGCTTTCCATTTTCGGTGCAATTAATAAAAAGAAGAAAATGACTGAAACGGCTAATCCATTGACTGAGAAAGCTCCTCGGCCAAAGAATTTCTTTCTGGATCAATTGTTGGGTGAAAATTTTCTTGAAAAACCGGTCGGGGAAATTAAACCACCGGTTCGGGTAAAGCCCGTTATACGAACAGAGCCTGTAGTTAGTCCAAGGCCCAAAAGTCAGTCAGGCATTTATCACATGGACTTTAAAAGTACCTTGCCCGAACAAAAGAAAAAGCCCATTCAAACTTTGTTGCGTAAAACCGAATCGGAGGAACCTGAAGAGTGGACGGATAACCTGGATAGCCCAGGCTACCTGGAAGATTTTTCATTACGCAAAGCATTTGTTTATTCCGAGATCATGCAGCGTAAATATTGAATGATTATTTTATAAAACATACTGGTTCGTAAAGATTAAAAATTTTATATAAGTTTGTGTCACAAAAGAGTTCCGCTGTGCCGGAATTCTTTTTTGTTTTAATATAGTTTTTTAAAAAGGAGAATACCATGAGAAAGGTTACATATATTACAGAAGAAGGCCTTCGGAAAATGAAAGAAGATTATGACCGGATGACCAAAATTGAACGTCCGGCAATTTCGAAAATGATTGGGGAAGCCATTGAAAAAGGTGATATTTCGGAGAATGCCGAGTATGACGCTGCAAAAGATGCACAAGGAATGCTCGAAGCTAAAATTGCTTTATTAAGTGAACAAATTGCCTCGGCGCGGATTATTGATGAGTCCAAAATTGATACATCTTCTGTTCAGATAATGAATAAAGTTACTATTCGGAATAAAACGAACAATTCAACCATGCAATATACCATTGTGTCGGAACATGAAGCCGACCTGAAGCTTGGAAAAATTTCAATTCAGACTCCCATCGCCAAAGGATTAATGGGAAAAAAGCTTGGCGATGTAGTCGAAATTCAGGTCCCTTCAGGCAAAATGCAGTTTGAGATTATTGATATTGCAATTTAATACAACAAAAAATGGCCAGTATCTTTACCAAAATTGTAAACGGTGAAATACCCGCATGGAAAGTGGCCGAGGATGAACATTTCTTTGCCTTCCTCGATATTTTTCCGGTAGCTAAAGGTCATACATTGGTAATCCCGAAAAAGGAAGTTGATTATTTATTTGACCTCGACGATGAAACCTATGCCGGATTGCAGTTGTTTGCCAAAAAAGTAGCTCTGGGAATTCAAAGGGCCATTCCATGCAAAAAAGTGGGTGTCATGGTTTTAGGGCTTGAGATACCTCATGCCCACATTCATTTGGTGCCGATGCAATCGGAAGCCGATCTGCTCCATTTCTCAAAAAAGTTGTCGCTTACCAAAGAAGAAATGGCGGAAATAACCGCCGCTATTGCTAAAGAGTGCCAGTAACCAGTATTCAGTCTCAGTGTTCAGAAAAGGACAGCACCCGGACATATCGAATACCAACTGCGACTGATCACTGAACACTGAACACTATTTTTTCACTTTGTCCGGATTTTTTTTGACAAAATCGCCCCAGCTTTTTATCCCTGATTTTGTTACCGGATTTCTCATCTGGAGGTAATGACAAACAGCTACTGCAATGGCATCGGTTGCATCAAGTTCCCTTGGAAGTTCATTCAGGCTGAACATGTTTTTCAGAAAAAAGGCAACCTGCTCTTTGGCCGCACGCCCCATTCCGGTAATCGCCTGTTTCACTTTCAGCGGGGCATATTCAAAAACCGGGATGTTTTTACTCAATGCCAATCCCATCACAACACCCTGCGCACGTCCCAATTTCAGCATAGCCTGAATATCTTTGCCATAAAACTGGGATTCTATGGCTAGCTCATCCGGCTGCAATTCATTCAGTAAAGCATTGGAGCGATCGAAAATATGTTTCAGTTTTTGGTAATGATCCCCGAACCCGGTGGTTTTAATCACACCCACCTGAAGAATGCGAGGTTTATTGTCCACTACCTCGATCATTCCGAAACCCATGATGTTGGTGCCGGGGTCAATACCAAGTATTTTGAGAGGTTTTTTGTCCATCATATATCAAATCAATGCTCAAAGGTAAATGATTTATGATTGGTGGATGTGAAGATTTGAGGATTTGAAATTAATATTTGCGATTGAAGGTTGGCACAGGGATTTCTTCTCTTTAAAAAGTTGGAACCCATATTTCTGATGTGCCCGCTAGTTCCCTCCCTTTCGGGGAGGGTTAGGGAGGGGCTTATTTCAGGTCACTTCTTTTGCTGAACCCAAATGCCCGAAATAATGAAGGCCAGGCCGATAAATGTGGTGAAGAAAATTTTTTCTCCCAGAATAAAGTGAATAAATACCAAAGACAGGAAAGGTGACAGAAAGATGAGGTTGCCGGTTTTTGCATTGTTTTCACTCAACTGCATGGCTTTCATCCAGAGAATATAGGTGATCCCAAGTTCGAATAAGCCAATATAAATGGCGGCAGGAATGCCTTTCAGCCCGGGAAAATGAAAATCGGTAAAAAAGAATGCGGCAATCAGCAGATAAACCAGGCCAAAAGCAAAATTCCAGAATAACTTAATGATTTCGTCGCGTTTGTCGAGTACACTAAATATCCAAAAAAGCGCCCAGACGATACTGCTTCCAACTGCCAGTATGGCTCCTGTGGGGTTTGTTTGTTGTATTCCTGAAAGACTTCCCTGCGAGGAAATGAATATTACACCAATAAAACTGATGAGAATAGCAATGATATTCCGGAAGGTAATCTTTTGTTTCAGTAACGGCGCTGAAAGCAAAGCCAGCGTGACAGGCCATACCATGTTGAGCGGTTGGGCAACCTGTGCGGGCAAAAGGCTGTAGGCCTCAAAAAGAATGAGGTAATACCCAAATGGATTTAATGCCCCGAGTAAAGCTGACTTTCCCAACCCCGGCCAATTAACAGCAAACAATTCCCTGATTTTTCCCTGAGCAAGAATGACGACAAAAAAGATAAATAATGAAACAGCAGATGCAGTCAGGATCAGGTAAAGAGGAGAAAGTACCTGCAATCCAAGCTTAAATGCAGTAGCTACCGTGGACCACAGAACGACCGAACAAAGTGCATAGATATATGCTTTTGATACCTGTTTCATGGCTTTGTTGAATCCTGCAATTTCCTGTACTCTCTTCGGGCATCAACTACATACACGCTTCCGGGATAATCGGTCAGCATTTTTTTGTAAAGGGCCATCGCTTCGTCCTTCCGGCTCAGTCTATTCTGATAGATTGCTGCCAGTTGAAAAAGGGCATCGTCGGCCAGCATTTCCCAGCTATTGTCCTTTATAATCGTTTCAAGCAAAAGAGCAGCTTCAGCATATTTTCCCTGTTTCTGAAAAATACCTGCTTTGCGGAAATTGACATCATCGGTCAGTGAATTAAATGGGTATAATTGATTGACAGAATCGAGGGCTGCCAAAGCTTCCTGAAAATTATTCCGGAATAAGTGAAGATCGGCACGGGCAAAAATTTGAAGCGGCACAGCCGTGGTGTCAGTTTCCATATTTTCGCTGATAAAAAGGGCAAGGTCCATGGCATCATTGGCAATCAATTTCGAAGTGCTCGCCCGGAGTGCATCGAGTTGGGCTTTGGCCCATTGAAAATTGCCCATATAATAACCCAATTGGGCTTTTTTAAACTTTACATCATCGGCCAGTAAAGTGCCTTTATTGCTTTCAATCACCTGCGAATAGGTAATTACAGCCTCCCATAAATCGCCCGAAAAAACAGACACATCCGCAAGTTCTGCCTTTAATGCCGAAATTTGCTGGATATTGATGCCCTTTATAGAAAGTCCATCAGTTAAAGATAGAATGGCATCGGTGGGTTTTTTGAGGTAAAAAGCAAGCAAATGGGCATATTTGGTGAGGAGTCCTGATGTTTCAGGAATCATACCGAGTTCGTTGAATGTTTGGATAAATTGGTTCTTTAATTCTGTTGCACGGATAAAATCCTGAATATTTTCTTCGACAAAACGGTCGTAATGCATTTGCATCCGCTGCAAAATGGCCAGTTTATAATATTCCGATTTTTTGACTTTACCAATCAGATAATCATAGGCTTTAACTGCTTCGTCGTAATTTTTGTTAGCAGCCGAAACGTTGGCGAGCCCAAAGATGTTGCCATCCTCAGTTCCGGTGCGTTTGTCGAGCGCAATAGCCTGACGGGTGGCGGCAGTGAAGTTTTTATCCTGAATGAATAGCCAGATGAGAAGCCGGGTGTACGAAATTTGACCGGGTTCAGCCTGAATACGTTTCAGCATATAGGTTTTCAATTGTTTGCTGATCTCCTGATCGTTATCCAGCGATAATACCGAACTGATATTGCTCTTTACAATTTCGATGTTGCTTTCCTTTTGATCTATCCACGACAGGTATTCTTTCAACATCAGGTCGTAATTCCGCATGTAATAATAGATACGGCCCAGTTCATAGTTATACTGGTTTTCGGGTGAGACGGAACGCCCTTTGAGATATACTTTTTCGGCGAATTCGAACTCACGCCGGCCAATGAACTGATTGGCCAGTACCGGGTATTCAGCCGGATTGTCTGAGATTGAAGAGAGTGCCTTTTCATACAATTTTATCGCTTCAACGGGTTGCCCTTCTGCCTTTTTCACAAAGCCCCATTGAACATACCAGTAGGCATCAGTAGAATTGCCACGCAGCCCTTTTCTGATTTCTTTTTCAGCTTTATCGAAATCCGGAATCCCAAGCAGACAATCAAGGTAAATGTTGAAATAACCCTCAGCTTTGGTAACCGAATACAGTTTCTCGTAAAGTTCTGATGCTTTCCCAAACTCTTTATTTTGGTAATACTGACTGGCCAGAACAGACATGTTTTGAATATCCTGCGCCTGTCCGAAAACAAAGGAAGGAGCCAGTAAAAAAAGGAATAGGATCAAAGTCTTCATCAACTGATTTTAGGTTTGAACCACAAAAATAACAAACCAAAACGTTTCCGGTAAACTTAACTAAGAATTGTGGGCCGAATTGCCTGGAACGAACCTGCAACTTCAGAATTAAAATCTAATTTTACTGAAATTTTGAAAGGGATGAGCGCTGAAACAATAGAAAGGGAAAGGCTTCCGCGATGGATGAAAATGGTAATGCCCAAAGGAGAAAGCTATTCGATGATTAAGAATCTGATGAACCGGCATCAGCTACATACCATTTGTTCCAGTGGAAACTGTCCAAATATTGGCGAATGCTGGAACCGGGGAACAGCGACCTTTATGATTTTGGGCGATATTTGTACCCGAAATTGCAAATTCTGTGGTGTCACTACAGGCAAACCACTGCCTCCTGATCCCGGAGAACCTCACCGTATATCCGAATCGGTGCGTATCATGAAACTGAAACATGCTGTAATCACATCGGTTGACCGCGACGATTTGCCTGATTTGGGCGCCGGAATCTGGGCAGAAACTATTTTGGAAGTGAAAAAACGGAATCCTGAAACAAAAATTGAAGCGCTTATTCCCGATTTTCAGGGAAAAACAGAATTGATCCAGAAAGTGATTGAAGCTGCTCCTGAAGTGATTTCACACAACCTGGAAACCGTTGAGCGATTGACGCCGAAAATACGTTCCATGGCCAAATACAGAACCAGCCTGGAAATAATCCGCTGCATAACCAACTCGGGGATAATTTCGAAATCGGGAATTATGCTGGGATTGGGCGAAACCGAAGCTGAAGTTTTGCAAGCGATGGATGATTTGCTTGCTGTTGGCTGCAAAGTGATGACCATCGGGCAATACCTGGCGCCAACGCTCAGCCACATCCAGATTGTGGAGTATATTTTGCCTGAACAGTTTGAAAAATACCGGATTATTGGGTTGGAAAAAGGATTTAGTTTTGTTGAGAGTGGTCCGCTGGTAAGGTCATCGTACCGGGCTGAGTTGCATGCGGACGCAAAAAAACTGAAGGACTGAATTACTGAAGGACTGATGTATGCTTCAGCGACAATGAATGACTATCTAATGACAATAAATGACTACCAATAGACCAGAAACATGGCAAATTTCAATTACGAAGACCTTGGCCTGAAAGACTATAAAGAATGCTGGGATTATCAGGAAACCATACATGCTGAAATTGTTGCCGACAAACTGGCCGGGAAAAGATGCAGCGAAATCAACCGGTTTTTGCTGGTTGAACATCCGCATGTTTACACGCTGGGCAAAAGCGGCGACGAACACAACCTTTTAATCAACGGCGATTTTCTGAAGAAAATTGATGCCGTTTATTATAAAATCAACCGCGGAGGGGATATTACTTACCACGGACCGGGTCAATTGGTTGGTTATCCGATCATCGATCTGGAGAACTACAAAATCGGCGTAAAAGACTACATTTATAAAATGGAGCAGGCTATTATCCAAACCATTGCCGAATACGGACTGGAAGGGGCTCTGAAAGACGGGGCAACCGGTGTCTGGCTCGATTCAACCATCCCGGCGAAAGCAAGGAAAA
Source organism: Prolixibacteraceae bacterium (assembly GCA_003457135.1). Classification (GTDB taxonomy): domain Bacteria; phylum Bacteroidota; class Bacteroidia; order Bacteroidales; family Prolixibacteraceae; genus Aquipluma. The sequence goes on along the minus strand of DMSQ01000034.1, from coordinate 79,887 downwards.
TAAGTGCCATTGGAGTTCGGATTAGCCGGTATGTTTCGATGCATGGTTTTGCCCTGAATGTAAATACCGATATGCGATATTTTAATTACATCAATCCGTGCGGATTTTTGACTTATGGAGTTACTTCAATCGAAAAAGAGCTTGGCCGGAAAATAGATATGCAGGAAGTAAAGGAGATTGTAAAAGCGAAGTTTAATGAGATTTATTGAATAACTTTAACACATAGAAACTTAATTCATACATCACATGAACTACCTGAAATCTATCCTGATTCTATCTTTGGTAATCTGTTTTCCCGGTATCAGTTTCGCACAACATTCCGTTTCAGTAAAAACCATTACCGAAAAACACCATCCGCGTATATTGCTTTTGAACGGTGAAGAACGCCTGATAGAACAATCAATTGCCGGCAACCCGATCTGGAAGAAAATGCACGAAGCCATTCTGAAAGAATGTGATAACATCATTACTTTGCCTCCGGTCGAACGCATACAGATTGGCCGTCGCCTGCTCGATAAATCGCGCGAAGCGCTTCGCCGCATTTTCCATCTTTCGTATGCCTGGCGGATGACCGGTGAACAAAAATATTTCGACCGATGCGAAAAAGAAATGCTTGCAATTTCCAAATTTTCCGACTGGAACCCATCGCATTTTCTTGATGTGGCCGAAATGACTATGGCCGTTTCCATTGGCTACGACTGGTTGTATCCAAAATTATCCGACGATTCAAAAAAAATCATTCGTGAAGCCATTGTCAATAAAGGATTAAATCCATCGCTTGATTCAAAATACAATGGTTGGGTCAAGTCAACAAACAACTGGAACCAGGTTTGCAATGCCGGTATGACTTACGGTGCGCTGGCAGTTGCCGAAGATTACCCTGAACTTTCAAAAAACATGATCACCCGGGCCATTGAATCCATCACGCTGCCGATGGGAGAATACAATCCCGATGGCGCTTATCCGGAAGGATTTGGTTACTGGGAATACGGAACCTCGTTCAATGTCATGTTTCTAAGCGCCATTGAAAGAATCTTTGCTACCGATTTCGGATTAAATAATTCACCGGGGTTTCTTCAAACTGCCGGATTCTATGAAAATATGACTGCTGTTTCTACCTTGTGCTTTAACTGGGGGGACAGTGGTCCGCGTGGTGATATTAGTCCTGCCATGTTCTGGCTGGCTCAGCGCAACAACGACCTGTCGCTGTTATGGATCGAAAAAAGATACCTGCAAAAAGAAGACTATTCTTCGTTCACCAACGACAGACTGTTCCCCGCCATAATGATCTGGGGAAAAGATCTTCCTCTGGAAAAAATATCGAAACCCGGCTATAAAGCATGGAAAGGTCAGGGCGCGAACCCGGTTTGTATGATGCGAACTTCGTGGACCGACCCAAATGCCATATACCTCGGGTTCAAAGCAGGATCGGCTTCAGTCAATCATGGACACATGGATATTGGTTCTTTCATCATGGAATCTGAAGGAACCCGCTGGGCCACCGATTTTGGCATGCAGGATTACGAATCGCTCGAATCAAAAGGCATTCAGGTTTTTGGTCGCACCCAGGATGCGCAACGCTGGAGCATTTTCAGGATAAACAACAGGGCACACAACACGCTTACCATCAACGACCAGCTTCAGCAGGTAAAAGGATACGCCAAAATTGATCAATTCTCTGACAAACCTGATTTTATGTACGCTATTTCCGATATTTCATCAGTTTATGAAACCCAACTGGCATCAGCCAAACGCGGCGTTGCTATTGTTGACCAAAAATTTGTTGTGATCAGGGACGAACTGATTGCACCGGATCAACCAACCACTGTTCGCTGGACCATGCTGACTTCGGCTGTTCCTGAATTGGGAAAAAACAGCATTACCTTTTTAAAAGAAGGCCATTCACTGGTTTTACAGGTTAATTCTCCGGCTGTGGTTATGATGAAAACCTGGTCAACCGAACCAACAACCAGGTACGATGCCCCGAATCCGGGAAAAACGCTGGTAGGTTTCGAATTTCAACTGGAACCGAACCAAAAACAAACGATTCAGGTCTTGCTGGTTCCCGGATCGGTTGATGCAAAAAAGGCTAAATTTGAAAAGGAGTTGGGAAATTGGTAAATTTCAATCACGGCTTCATTCCCATTGCCCTCACATAGTTTTCATTCACTATGCAATTGCTGAATTTGCAGTTTTCGATCATTTGAAGCATGGCCTTTTTTACCTGTTCCTGATCAGGGCGTGCTTTGCGTATTTCATCAAAATTGTTGCGCGGCGCTTCGGTGAATTCAACGATTTTATCCCAGTTTTCGGGTTGGGCAATGTTCATCACCGAACTGGGGCTTCCCATCTTTTTATATGGCCAGTAGGTCCAGCCGATGTTGTTGCGTTCCATCAGCCGGGTCCAGGCTCCGATCCACTGGTCGGTATTCTCGCCTGTTTCTCCCATAAATATAGGTAAATTGACCGAGTCGCGGAAACTGACAAAATCCTGAATATTGGCCTGAAGCGTGTCGCACCAATACCGGTGACAGGTATATATCAGTTTATCATCAAACTTCGAGTCTTTGAAAACCTTAAAATTGCTGTTCCACTGTGCGCCTCCCAGTATAACGATGTGATTCTGGTCCACTTCGCGAATGGCTGCAACAGCCTTTTTATAGACGGGTTCGAGGGCGGCGTTCAGTTTTTCCTTTTCATCGCCAAAATAAGTGGCAATGGGTTCGTTCAGCAAATCATATCCCAGAACTACCGGTTCATTTTGGTAATGTTCTGCAATCTTTTTCCAGATAGCCACGAACTTGCTCTGGCTTTCCTCGCTGGTCATCAGCCATGGGTAGCCGAAACTGTCGTCAATGTTGTCGCCAGTTTGCCCGCCAGGTGCATCGTGCATGTCCAGAATCAGGTAAATCTCCGATTCGCGGCACCAGCTAACCAAACTGTCTATCCGCTGAAATCCGTCCTGATTGACTGACAATCCCATGTAATCTTCATTAGTAAATAATTTGTAATGAAATGGGATTCGAATGGTATTCATCCCGGTATTACGTATGTAGCGGATGTCGTCGCGGGTAATGTAATTATCTTTAAACTGTTTCCAGAAAAGGTTGGTAAAATCAGGACCAACCATTTCGCAAAAAGCCTCATCAATCAACCGAACTGAGCTTGTCCGTTGAAAGCTGAACATATAACCTTCAGGATTTAACCAGTTGCCAAGATTAATTCCCTGAATGAAAAACTTTTCACCATTGGGGGCGATCAGGTTTTGGCCATCAATTTTGATAAAGGTGGCTTGTGTTATGGTTGGTTGCTTTGAGGCTGGATTACAGGCCAACAAACTCAGGGCAATAAAGAAGCAAAAGAATAGATTTTTGGTCATGGTGTTTTTAGGTTTTTATTTACGTTTATTTTGAAAATCAGATTTGAGGCCACTCCGAAAAGAATAATTTACAACAAAAGTATTCAAAATCATTAAGATAAAATCGAAGTTCAACAATCTTTCATATTGCTCAGAATCACACTATTGGCACTTAAAATGTGATTTCAGTCGAATTATTGCTGCGAATTATTTACTTTCAGCCGAGCTCAAGGTTTTCAAAACTGGCAAAATAACATGGCTTGGGTGCTTTTGATCGTGATAAATATGGATCCTAGCTTTTTGAAAATCATTTTCGGAAGCAGTATAAATGTTGACAAATTTTTGAGGATTGCGGTCAACCAAAGGAAACCAACTGCTTTGAACCTGTACCATGATGCGATGCCCCTTTTTAAATGTATGAGCAATGTCGCCAATATTAAAACTGACCAATTCAATTTGGTTCGGCACAAATGGTTCGGGTTTCTCCAAACTGTTTCTGTACCGTCCCCTCATGATTTCGCCATGCACCAGCATCTCATAAGCGCCCATTGGATATCTTCTTTTAGAACTGTTGTCAGAATATATAGTATCGGCGTAAGAAAATTGATCAGGGAAAACATCAATCACTTTGACCACAAAATCAGCATCGGTTGTCGAAATTGCGGCAAACAGGTTGGCTTTGACTACCCCCGTAACGACAAGGTCTTCGGTTAACACTTCAGTTTTAAAAGCGATCACATCCGTCCGTCGTTCGGCAAAGCGCTGGTCATCGGTCATGTATTCAGTCGTTCTGATTAAATGGATCCCTTCCGCGTAGGGAACAGGCTTTGCCGGATCACTGATATATTCGGTGGAGCTTGTTTTTGCAACAGGCTTTTTCCAGTCTAACCCACCATTGGCTAGTAAAAACAAACTTTTGTCCACCTTTTCGGCAGGAGGCCATTGCTTAAAATTCCTCCATGAGTTTTCGCCTGAAACAAATATGGTAGCTTCGGCTATTTGTGAAATATTGCCTTTGTCCTTCAGGTAAAAATTGAAAAAAGGGATTTCAACATTCTGTTGGTACCAGGCTGCAGTATTGTTGCCAAAACAGATATTTCCGAGGTGTGCAGCGTCATTACCCTCCCATTGACCGTGCGACCAGGGCCCCATAACGATTTTATTAAAATCTTTGCCCGGGTTATTCATTTCTGCTGACTGGTATGAATTCCAGGTTCCCCAGTTATCTTCGGCGTCAAACAATCCGCCAACCCAAAGGATGGCCGGAGAAAGATTTTTTGTCGCGTTCCTCGCATCACGGGCCTTCCACCATTCATCGTAATTGGGATGATCATATAAATCTTTCCAGAAGATAATGCTGTCGCCCGTCAATTTTGCAAAGTTGCCGAGAGGTCCTGTTTCGAGATAGAATTTATAATTATCATGTACCGGATACCCTGCGGTTTTTGGACCGGTCATTGTCGGCTGGGGGCGAGGCATTCCAAATCCCCTGTCCAATGGGGAATAGAAACTAAAACCATCCATCAGGAAGAAAGCGCCGTTGTGGTGGAAATCATCTCCGATAAACCAATTGGTAACCGGCGCCTGCGGGCTAACCGCGAAAATGGCCGGGTGATTGGAAGCAGCCGCCATGGTGGAATAGAACCCCGGATAGGAAACTCCGTAAACGCCGGCCTTTCCATTGTTGTCAGGTATTTTTTTAAGTAGCCAATCAACCGTATCGTATGTGTCGCTGGCCTCATCGGTTTCCTGATTGTTTTTTTTATTTGCAATGAAAGGCCTGACATCTACAAATTCACCTTCGCTCATCCATTTGCCCCGCACATCCTGCACAACCAGGATATAACCTTCTTTTAAATAGTTCATTTTATAAGATTTCCAGAAGGGAGCAAATTTATCCTCCCCGTAAGGTTGGCATGAATAAGGCGTACGTGTCAGCAAAAAAGGATGTTTTTCGGATGTATCTTTTGGAATATAAATCGAGGTAAATAAGCGTATTCCATCCCTCATCGGTATTTGCCGCTCGATTTTGGTAAAATTATTTATAACCCATATACTGTCTTTATTTTGGGCATAGGCAAATTGGAGCAACTGGTAAAACGCAATGATCAGGATTGTTTTTTTCATCCGGAGGACTGTTTAATTTATTCAAAAGAAGTTTGGGAAAGCCAGCTTTTCACAAAACTTTTAGGTTGAAGGTTGCGGTCGAAAAGCAGCGGATAGTCTGTCCGCCCCGGAACCGGAAAATTGTTTTTCCACGACTGCCGGTCGTGAACACCCCATAAGGTCACCCGTGCAATTTTATCCTGATGTTTCACGAATAAATCAAAAAAATCCTGATAGCGTTTGGCATGGGCTTTTTCGACCTCTTCGGGCAGTCCATTGGTATAAGGATTCAATTCAGCATCATAATCAACCCGCGAATCAACATCGGCCCCCTGTTTGTCTTTTGGGTTTGGAAGGGCAGAAATATCCATTTCAGTTATATGTACCTGAACACCCAGATTGGCAAAAGCAAGAATGCTTTTTTCAAATTCTTCGATCTTCGGAAAATCCATGCTGCAATGGCCTTGCATCCCGATTCCGTCAACGCGGATTCCATCTTTCTGAAGTTCTTTCACCAGCTTCACTACACCGTCGCGCCTTCCGGGGAGCGCCATGCTGTAATCGTTGTAATATAATTCGGCATCCGGATCGGCTTCGCGGGCAAACCGGAAAGCCAGTTTTACATACTCCGGACCGATAATCTTATAAAATTTGCTTTCGCGCCATGAGCCATCGTCCAGAAAGGCTTCGTTCACCACATCCCAGCCTTTCACCTTGCCTTTGTAGCGGCCAACCACTGTTTCAATGTGTGTTTTCATGCGGTTGATCAAAACTTCGCGCGAAACATCGTCACCTCGTCCGTCAACAAAAAACCATTTGGGAGCCTGAGAGTGCCAAACCAGGCAATGGCCCACCATAAACATCTGGTTTTGTAGCCCGAATTCCACAAACTGATCGGGAAGTGCAAAATTAAATTTCCCTTCCTCCGGATGAATCAGTGCACTTTTCATGCAGTTTTCGGCAGTAATGGAGTTGAAATGTTGTTTGATAATCAGGACTGAGGCCGAATCTTTTCCGGTAATTTGTCTGGTATTTAGCGCTGTTCCGAGGTAAAATTTTCCCTGAAAAACATCTTTAAGGCCTTTGTTATCTGCAGAAAATGCGACCAGACCAATCACGAGGATCAAAACTGTTAACTGGATTCGTTTTAGAAGATATAGGTTCATTTTGATTGAATTTAAATATTTATTTCCTGACCATTTTTAAGGCAATATCTTCCTGATATATGGGTGATTCAAGCTTTAACTTTCCTCCTGAATGACTGAGCTTTCCTTTCTTTTCTACCTTTCCGCTTAGCGGGTTCATCCACTCCAACCAATAATCACCTTTTGGTATATTGATTTCAAGATTGACTTGTTTGCCGCCCATCACATAAATGGCATATTGTTTTGCCGTTTCAGAAAGAATAAAAGCCTCGCATTTTTTTGGTAATCCATCCGAATAGACCGTAGTAACAGGTTTCAAGGCTATAAAGTTGAACGAATCTATAAATTTTTTCAGGTAGCTCAATTGCTTCCGGAAAGCCACACTACCACCTCCGGGTTGTGCCGCAGGATACTGAAAAGTACCGTCTTCGTTATCGGTGGTGAATGAATAATCGAGGTTGTTGAACAATCCGCCTCCGGATAAAATCAACTCCCAGGCCTCTTTGCGGTAGGTCGAATCTTTTTGCCCCTTGAAACCGGTTTCGTTATCGCCGATCACTTTATTCAGTCCGTAATTCAGGCCTACAGTGGTTGGCGGTGCAGCATAATGGAAGTTGAACACGGATACCAGTGGGTTTGGATTTTCAATTTTCTGCGAACCATTGGCTATATTTTGCGAAATCAGGTGTTTGTGGGTGAAGGATATTTCGGCATCAGTAATTACTTTCGAAATATATTCCTGCCATTCGAGGGTTATTCCGCCAAAATAGGGTTCGTTGCAAATTTCGTAAATAAGGTTCGGAAAGCTTTTCAGTTCTTCAACTAATTTGCGAACCATTTTTTCCTGAACAGGTAAAAGTCCTTTGTTTTTATCGAGCGTATAAACCTCTGTACGGGGAATTGCACCTAACCCGTTGACATTATTTTTGATGTTAAAAGGACTGAGCTCCCATTGCATCTCTTCGTAAAACGGGCAGAACAGCGACAATTCGACTATCACACCACGTTTCCGGGCCTCTGCAACAAAGTCTTTCAGGCGGGTAAAATAGGCCGGGTTCCATTGGGTGAGGTCAAATTTTAATTCCGAACCAATCCGCATCCACGGACATAAAAATTTTTGCTTATCCGGTCCCAATGTGTTTTTGGAGATGTTGAAAGCGCCCGCAGGTTCGAAATAGGCGCCTGTCATGGTGCGGGTCAGATTGAGCCCATCTTTTTGAAGAGTTTTCAGATAGACTTTGTAATCGAAATCAGGATTCATCACGGCTCCATAGTGTTCTCCTGAAGTAATCAGAATGGTTGGTTTGCCTTGATAACTGAAGTAGTGCGGATTTTCAGGATTCAGGCTGATGGGTGTATTTTGGGCAAATATGGCGGTTGCCGGAAAAGCTAACAGAATCAGAAAGATGATGATTTGAGGTTTAGGTTTATTCATGGTTGGGTTTCTTTAAACATTGTTGTTTTCGATAACTACTTTTTGTTGCCTAATTTCAAAATTTTGCTTTGATAAAAATTCTTTTCAGAACTTAGCCTGATGATATAGGATCCGTTGCAAGGGAAGACATCCGATGGAACCGAAAAGGAACCAGGCTCAGGATTCTGATCAGACCAAATCTTATGTCCGGCTAAATTGAAAACTTCAAGCCGAATATTTTTCCCTGATTTGGCCAATTGAACCCTCAGGTTTCCATCCAACAATGGATTCGGGAACATCATTGCTGAAGTTTCCCATTCTGTCAAGGCATTCCAATCAACCGGAGGTTCACTGCTTGTGGCAGATACCTGAATTTCGTCGTACCAAACAGGCTGCCACCAGGCATAAAGACCGATTTTGCCATAAGGAAAAACTGTGGTGGCGATATTCGAAAAAATCACTTTATCGTTCACCTCCACCGAAGTATTTCTTCCGTCGTTGGTAACCTTAATGGTTGAATAAACACCAGCTCCGCCATCGGTGTAAGTGGTTTCGCCCAGTTTTTTTTCAGCGCCTTCTTTGACTTCATAGATGATTGCTGTCAATGGTTTGGCATCCAGTTCAATGCGGTAATAATTTTTGCTGTCGCTGTAATTGAAAACCACGCCATAATTGTTGTCCCATACAGGTTGTATTTTGGCAGTGAAGCTGAAGTTGAAAAATGTAGTTGCATCATAAATATTCAGGTCAATGCCATTGTTCGAACTGTGGTGAAGTTGTTTGTTTTCAACCATCCAGGTTCCACTTCCCGCTGTCCAGTTTTGAGCCAGATCGTCGTCAAAGTTTTCGGAGTATTCAATCGGTCCCCAGGCCGCATTTACCTTGATGGTAATAGGTGGCGAAATTCCGGTCATGCCTGAGATGTCAGTGACTTTAGCCTGAATCTGATGGATTCCCTGAGGAATTTTGGCCCAGGTAAATTGGTATGGTGCGCTATTGGTTTCGCCGAGCTTGTCGGTTCCGTTGAAGAACTCCACTTTGGAAATTGCCTGTTCCCCGGGCGTAGCAACCACTTTGATGACCAAATCAGTACCGGTTACTGCTGTACTGTTGCTGGCTGGTTCACTGATTGAAACGGCCAGGCCTTTCACTCCGGCTTCTTTCCAGATTCCATAACAACTTCCGGCAGCCCATAGCTCTCGGGTAAGCGGATTTACCCGAATGGCAAATACTTCGTTGGCGCCATCTCCAGCTTCGATGCCATTGTTGGTCCGGTTGTTCGGGGTAATAATTGCCCATGTTTTTCCGGCATCAACCGATCGTTTGACACTTGCATCGCTTTTATACACATTTTTGGCCCCGGCACAGTAAACCACTTTGGGATCTTGCGGATCAACTGCCACCGATTGAATGGCAACTGCATTGAACTGGTCTTTGGGTATCAGGGAAGTTATTTCTTTCAAGCCGGATGAATCGTACTGAAACAGCCGGTCGCCCGATGTAACGATATAAAGCCGGTTAAGCACATGATCAATGGCAATATCGGCTATGTTGTAATTCAGCGTAACAACTGTTGTCCAGTTTTCGCCCTTGTTGACCGATTTTACCACCCTGTTCCCATTTGCTCCATAAACTTCCTTTTCACCGTAAATGTTGGCAATCAGAACGCCCTTGCAGTCTGGCATCCCGGTCCATGTGTTCCCTAAATCTTTGCTGTAATAATTACTGAAATAAATGATATTCGGGTCTTTCGGATCGCCGCAGCCCACATCCAGTCCGGTACAGGTGAGCGTTGTGCTAACGAAAGTACTGCCTCCATTTTTACTGATGGTGAGTTTTCCATCCTGTTCCCATCCAGGCGAATTCTGGGTGACCAACACATTGGCGCTGGCAGCATAAGCACCGTATGTAAAACCACCCCACCCCAGGTTGCTGGCGTTGCAGTATTTCCAGGTTTGGCCGTTGTCTTTGGTAAATGCCCCGTTATAATCCTGCGAAGCTACAAGCAAAAGATTGGGGTCTGCAAGGTTAAAATTGAAAAACCCTCCCACTAAAATTCCGTTGTACCCATTGGCATCCCAGGCAAAGTTCTTTCCACCGTCTTTGCTGCTCGAAATCCAGTCTCCGCCAAGCGCCCAAACCCGGTTTTTATCGGTGGGGTGCCAGGCAAATTTCTGAAGCCGGTCGTTGTATGGCATAAATGCCCTGGTGTTACTGCGTTGAGCAATAGTCCAATTATGGCCGCCATTGGTTGAATAATAGATCGGGCCGCCCCAGTCGTTAATTTTGTTGCAAATGACCATGTAATTGGGGTCGGCCTGACTGACATTCAAAGTTGCAACTTTGGTAGGTAAGTTAGCAGATGCAACCTGCGTAAAGGTTGAACCGCCATCAACTGAAACAAAGAGCTTTGAAGCTGTACTTACAAACACTTGTCCGGTCGCAGCCATTGAAACATCCATATCGGCCACATTTTCGGCAAGTTTTTTAGTGAAATTCACACCTCCATCAGTACTAAGGTAAAATCCGGTTGAATTGGCCGCATACACATCGCCGTTTTGATGGTTCACCTTCAGGATAGAATTGCCATATTGGGTATTCACCTTACTCCAGTTCGAACCGCCATCGGCCGATCTGTAAATTCCACCTGCCGGGTTCAACCAGTAAGCCACTTTGGAATAGCTGAGAGTGGCATCAAAACTGCTTTTTACAAATTCAACTTTATCGGCAAAACCCCGGTAGCCGTCGTAATTTCCTTCCTGAACCACTTGTTTCCAACTGGCGCCCTGATCGGTGGTGAGGTACAGCCCGTGACTCTGGTTTTTGATGCTGTTCGCTCCCACGGCCAACGCCCGTTGATTATTACCCGGGTCAATGGCAAAGCCGGCATTTCCGCGGGGAGTATAGCCTATGTTGCAGGGTTTCCAGATTTTGCCGCCATCGGTACTTCGATAAATGCCGCCCACGTCGGTACCCATTAGCAGAAACATTCCATCGGTTTGGTCAATTTCGATGGACTGAACAACCTGACAGCCTTCTCCACCCACCATTCCGAGGTCTTTCAAGGTTTTGGTTACAAGCGGTACAGCTTGCCATTGCTGGGCATAAACAGTCAGGTTGATAAAAAGTATAACCCAGGTTTTAACGATCAGGTATTTGTAATCCATTGTTCCGAATTATTTTACTTTTTAAAGGCCGGCGCCAAAGGCATTCGTGGTTTTCCGCCTCCGCCAATGTTTGACGACGAATTGTTGTCAACCACGTGCAGGTTCAGGAAGATCCGGTCCATATCCCTGGCCCAGGGCGTATCTTTGTTGCTTTCTTTCAACGAGAAACCCCAGTTTTTTTTAAATAGATCGTTGAATCGCCCATCGGGAGACCATTCGGTTAAAATGGCATAAACATCCCATGCAGTATCGTCAACCAGATAGGCTCCGTAATTTTGAAAGGCTTCGGCCAGGATACGGGCAGGTTTGGTTTCGAAACCCAGTGAATCCAGGTTCATTTTCGCCGGCAAAGCAAGTAAAGCTCCCATCCGGCAAGCTTTCACAATAACCGATTTACGGTCTTTATAGTAATTATTGGCAGCATAGCCATCTGATTGTTTGGCCGGCCAGCGATAACCTTTGGTTTCGTCATCATAACAGATGTTCTTTCTTGCAAAAATATTCACTTTCAGGGCATGTCTGATCGGCCCTGATGTTGGCGTAAGTTCACCAAGACGAAGGCATCCGCCAATGGCAGAAAGTCCTGAGCCACCATGAGCGCCATACATTCCTTCACCATAAATATCGGTATCGGCAAATCCGTATTGCGACGTACCTGGCTTTCCGGAAGTGCAGTGTGCAAAAGGCTGTGTTTGTTTGATGGTGCGCCCATCGGGCATGAGCACAGCCAAACCGGCATTGGGTGTATCCCCGTCCCAGGTTTCGTGACTGACTATAAATGATTGGGGAATTGGTGCACTGAACAACAGTTTGCCATCGGTAGTACATCGGTCTTTGTTCTTGTCCCAACCCGCACGGTTCTCGACAATTTCCATCAAAGGCGCATGGGGAGTCATAACGATGTAATCTTCGTCAATGGTCATTCCCTGCGCAAGGGCTTTTTCGATGTGCGCATGAACATAAATGGCCTCCGAACCAATAGGCATGTTCCAGATAGATTTCGCGGAGAAAGGCCATTTGAGCGGATCGCGCTGTGCCCTGATTGCTGGTACCAAAATGAACAGGAATATCATGAAAATAATCAGCGGTTTAGTTAGGTTTTTCATGGTTATTATGAAGAGGTTATTTATTGAATTTCTTATAACTGTCAGGATTTAAAAGTTCAACTTTCTGGAGGACTAAACCATAGTGGCTGCCCGGAGGATTTGACATGATTGTTTCGCCATTCCAGTTGGGTGCAAAATTTCCGGAATATAAAAGCCAGGCAGTTTTACCATCCTTGCTGATAAATTTTGAAGGAATATTGACAAAATAGGCCTGTTCCCCGAAGTTTTTCATATACGTAACTAATTTCCATGTACCTGTAATCTGATCTGATTCAAGAATATAAGTATTCATTTTCGAACATGTATTGCCTCCGTCGGTAATGCACATCAGGTATTTTTTCAACGGAGCATTGTAAGTGATCGTCACACAGCCCATGTTGTTATTCCATTCGAGCAGGGGTTTGATTTTCCGAAAATCTCTGGTCCAAATTGCACGTCCATTTAAATCTTTTCCGGCATAGAATTCATATTTCGAAGGGTCGTTCATATTTTCTATTGTGGGAGTAATCCGTAAAAGATAAATCTGGTCGCCGGTAATCCAGCTATCGTTCCAAAAACGGCCTTTGGTATCGGTGGTATCAGCGCCATGCGCTACTAAATAGGCTTTGCCGTCAGGAGAATACTGCATGTTTTTCCCGAAATCTATAAAATGTGGTGAACCAATTTTTACCGGATACCCGTTTATTCCTGTTTCTCCAAACAAAGGTTTTTCGGGCGTGTGGGGACATTCTTTCCAGGTGTGTCCGTAATCTTTAGAATAACGGAACCCAACGAATGGTCCCATCCATGGCCAATTAATTGTTTGATCACCGTATTTTGTTTCGCCCAAAGGATCAAGGCAATAGGTTCCATAATACCAAATATTGTTGAAGATCAACGATCCGCAGGGATACCGGCCCTGATAGGGTGCAGACGGCGATTTGTAAATGCCGGTACTGTATGCCTGAATGCTGGTCGGGTCATCGCCGATCATTACTCCCTGACCAGTAAAATTATGCAACTTACCATCCCCTGAACTGGATTCATCCGAATAACCATCTGATCTTTTGGTTGTCCCATCTGTCCACGGAGAATATAAAGTATCGTTCGAAGCCCATGCAGGATACCAGGTGTCGCCGTAATGAAACCCGCTCTTGATGCCCAAAAACCCAATACCGGTTAATTCTTTCGATGGTTCAAACGGACAGCCGGCAGGAGTTTCCGATTTCCAGATAAATGGTTTGAAACTTAATGTATCGGGTTTGAGAAATTGGGGTTGTGAATGGACCATCAGGCCTATTGACAACATCATCACAACAAGCAAAAATTGGTAAAGCTTTTTCATGGTTATGTGGTTGTTAGGATTCCTTTCCATCGTAAAATTTATCGGTACGCCAATTTACCGGATTATTTTGAATGTATTCCGAAATACGTTGAAATGATTCATCGTTTCGGATAATATGGTCGTGGAAACGCGATTGCCAACCAAACCCGGCATGAATTTTTCGTGAATCAATGGTACAAATCCGTTTGTATTGATTGATTATTACGCCCAATGTTTCAGGATTCCATTTTTCGGATGCGGCAGATGTTCGTTTTGTTGAGATGATTGCGATCGTGGGAATGGTAGAGACGCCCAATTTGGGCGTCTGAACATACAATCCCGTATCCGGTAAAGAGACGCCCAAATTGGGCGTCTCTACGGGTGATGGCGATTCCATGTTATTGGTTTCATGATTTCGACCGTCATCCGGTTTATTAATTACAATTATCCCGTGTATGTGATTGGGCATCACAACAAATTCACCCAATTCAACGAATGGAAAATGATCAGGAATTTCATTCCAATATTGATCAGCAATTTTTCCGATTTCGGATAAAATCATTTTCCCCTCAACAATTTCCCCAAAATAACATTCCCTGTTTTTTGTACAGATGGTTATAAAATAGGCCGCATTCCAACCATAATCCTAATTTTGCAACCGAGCCGATGGAATCCGGTATTTATCCTGAAATTTGTCGGACATGGGTGTATCTTTTTTGGATAATAAATCAAATGAATAATCCTAATTTCCTGCCAACAAATCAACCAAACCCGGCTTGCGGATAGCTTGCTATGTGGCGTTTTTCTCATCTATCGGCAATTTTAAATCCTGTGTCTCGTCCACAACTACTGTTTCTATTTTGCTTCCAAGTGAATAAATTAATTTTAATTCTTTTTTGACGTTTTGTAAAGGATCTCTACCAGCTAATTCGTTAGAAACCTTTACAGATAATTTATCATTTTCAATCAATTGGTTTAATTTTTCTGTAATGTCAATATAAGTCTCATTGTTCCCATACAAAGCCGATACTACTTTAAGTCCACTTTGGTTTTTGGCTTTGAAAAGATTGTCAATTACCTTGGATAAGGCTCCTAAAGCATTCAATGTTTTTGGCGATATAAAAAATGACAATATTGTCGACATAATTGAAGCAAGTAATGCTAGTAGGAAACTGAATTTATCTTCCTTCTTTTCTTCCTTTATTTCGGCTTTACTTAAAATCATTCCTTCGCTTTTAGAATATAGACCTGATTTATTTCTACTATTTGTCAGAATGTTTATTAGGATTTTGTCTTTAGGATTAATAAGATCAACATTAATTGAAAGGTTTGTTCGGCTTAATTTCTTGTCAATATTCCCGAATTCTAATGGTGGCTGTGTCTGAATAGTGTAGTTATAAATTTTAAACAAGGAGTCTAGTGTGTCAAATTTAATTGTTATTGGGATATTTTTTAAGGGTATTTGTCCAGTGTTTTCTATTAAAAATTGATTTGAGAAAAGTGCATTAGATTCGATTCCATTTATAACGATATTCAATTCTCCTACAGTATTCTTGTCAAAGTATGTTATAGGTTCATAGATTTTATAAGTTAATTCTTTTTTGTCGCCAAAAAAATATGGCAAACCGAATTGAATACCGGCAATTATTAATCCGACAATTAGGGGGATAAGGAAGTATTTGTAAATGTTCTTCATATGTTATCTGTTGTTTTTTTTACAATGCCACATACCTAGTAAAAAGCGGAAAGTTTATAGTACTTTTTATTGTTTCTTTCACTGCATCTGATAAATATAAAGAAATTCTCCCTCATAAAGTTTACAACTGTTATTTTTCCATAAATAAAAATCTAAACCCATGCGAGCCGTACTTTTCGTCTCTCGATCTGCACAGATAATTGCCATCCCGCAATTTGCTTTTCAGTTTTTGTTTTAAGCCGGTGTTTCAGGCATTTCTTTTTTTCGTGCCGGATTCACAGCCATGTATTTCACTTATTTTCTTTGTCGTCGGCTGTTCAGGCATAGTTGATAATAAATTGATGAATGGATGAAAAATCCTGTTAGAATTATATTCGGGTAGCGAAAAGATTGAAGGTCTGGATTTTGTCCCGAGTAGGGGAGACTTTTAAAAAACCAATCCGCTCAGCCAGGCCCAAACCACATAGCGCATAAATTTGCCGGCAAGCATGGCAATGGCGGTTATCCAAATGTTGGCACGCAAAAGTCCCAGTCCGACTGCAAAAATATCGCCAACTCCCGGGACCCAGCTCAGAAAAGCAAAAATAGCCCCGCGTTTATACAACCGGTTGTGCCATTTTTCGATGGTTTCGCGTTTAATCCGGAGGTATTTTTCAATCCATTCCCATTTGCCTAAATATCCTATGGTAAAACTGCTCATGCCGCCCAGCCAGTTACCGGCCGAAGCGACCAGAACTGCTGAAGTGACATCCGTTCCGTTGGCAATCAGGAAAGTAAGAATTGCTTCGGAACTGAAAGGCACAACTGTAGCTGCCAGAAAACTGGCCAGAAAAAGCCCCCAAAGGCTGTAATCAAAAAGTCCTTCCATAAATCAAGTAAAAAAAGCTTGTTCGGTTTTCATGACGCAAAAATAAGAAAACGCAGAACAAGGCTTCATGTATGATCCCGAATAAACTGAGGTATCGGTTCTATATCCAAATCTTGTGTTTGCCCGGCAATAATATTACCTTTGAACGCTTAATTTTCAAAAATAAAACAGAATGGAAACTACCCGCCAAAATAAAATATCGCGCCTGATACAAAAGGATATTGCCGAAATCCTGCAGAAGGAAGGAAAAGACCTGTTTCACGGGATTATAATCAGTGTAACCAATGTCCGGATTTCGCCCGACCTCGCCATAGCCCGGGTTTACCTGAGTATTTTCCCTTCTGGAAAAGGCGTTGCAACTTTGCTCGAAATCAAACATCATCAATCCAGAATACGCGGTTTGCTTGGGCTGAAAGTGGGTAAACAATTAAGGATTGTTCCGCAACTCGATTTTCACATTGACGACAGCCTCGATTACATTGATAATATAGACCGGCTACTGAAAGAATAGTCTCAGTGTTCAGTCTCAGTGTTCAGAAATGTAAAGCACTGCGACTGATCACTGCGACTGATCACTTTTTTCATTTTTCATTTTTCATTTTTTTTTGATATTATGCAATACGATCCGATAAAACGTTCGCTGGGAAGTGTATTTAACCAAAATCCGGTTTTACGCAGAATATTCTATCATCTGCTCGATATGCTTCTGCTTCGGGCCTGGCACATCCGCAAAGAACTTCGCAAGCGCAACCATGTTTCTCCGGAAGTAAAAGATATACTCGATGCCGGTTCGGGATTCGGACAATATACTTACCGTATGGCCAAATGGTTTCCAAAGGCAAAAATCAAAGCTGTTGACATTAAACCTGAACAGATTGAAGATTGCATAGGTTTTATGCAAAAAGCTGGTCTGTCGGATCGTGTAAAGTTTGAGCTGGCCGACCTGACCCAATTTAATGAGAATGGAAAATACGATCTGGTACTTTCGGTGGATGTAATGGAGCACATTGAAGAAGATGTCCAGGTATTCCGGAATTTTTATACTTCGATGAAAAAAGGCGGGATGTTGCTGATTTCGACACCCTCCGATCAGGGCGGATCTGATTCGCACGACCACGATCACGAAGAAGGCGTTCACGGATTTATTGACGAACACGTTCGGGATGGATATAACATTGAGGGGATTGAAACCAAGCTGAAATCGGTCGGATTTACGCAGGTTGAAGCCCGCTATTCTTATGGGGTTCCAGGGAAAATATCCTGGAAACTTTCGATGAAATATCCGATCCTGATGCTGGGAACAAGCAAAATATTCTTTGTCATCCTTCCGTTTTATTACCTGATTGTTTATCCTTTTGCCATCATCCTGAATTTCTTCGATCTTGGAATGAAACACCAAAGCGGAACCGGATTGATCGTTAAAGCCTGGAAATAAATTGAAGACTGCCTTCTATATCGCCCGTCGTTACCTGATTTCAAAGAAATCGGTCAATGTGATCAACCTTATTTCCGGCATTTCGGTGGCCGGAGTTACTGTTGGCACCTTTGCTCTGATCGTCATCCTTTCTGTTTTCAACGGGCTCGATACTGCTATCAAATCCATGTTCTCTTCTTTCGATCCTGATATCAAAATAACGGCTGCAAAAGGTAAATCATTCGACCTGAACGAAGGAAACTTTGAGGCCATCAGAAATTTAACCGGAATTGTATCGGTAACTCCGGTAATTGAAGAAGATGCACTGCTTCGCTATGGCGAAAGGCAATACTTTGCAACAATTAAAGGCGTTCCGGCCAATTACAACGAAATTTCAGGGCTTGACACCAGTAGCATTACCAGTGGCCGCTTTATTTTGGAAGCCAAAAATTCTCCGTTCGCGGTGGTCGGCCAGGGTGTAGCCTATTATTTGTCAGTCGGGTTGAATTTTACCGATCCGGTCCATATCTACACCCTGAAAAAAGGTACGAGCGGTCAGCCCTCACTGGCCAATGCGTTTAACCACAGCACGATTTATGCTTCCGGAATATTTGCCAACCAACAGGAAATTGATTCGAAATACGTGTTGGTCCCTTTTGGTTATGCCCAGGAACTTTTTCAGATGGGAAACCGGGTAAGCGCGGTTGAACTTGCACTAAAATCGGGCGTTTCAGAAGAATTGGTAAAACCTGAAATTACAAGGCTGTTGGGCGAAAAGTTTACAGTAAAAACGCAGTTCGAGCAACACGAACTCTTTTACCGGGTCATGAAATCCGAAAAATGGGCCATCTTCCTCATTCTTGGATTCGTGCTTATTATCGCATCTTTCAATATTTTGGGCTCGCTCTCGATGCTCATCATTGATAAAAAGGCCGACATCGCCATTCTGCAAAGCATGGGCGCTAACCAGAAACTCATCCGCACGATTTTTCTGTTCGAAGGCTGGATGATTTCTTTGGCCGGGGCTATTTTCGGCCTGATCCTTGGAATCCTGATCTGCTGGGTTCAGATTGAATTTGGAATCCTGAAAATTCCGGGGAACGAAGGATCGTTCATCTTTTCCAGCTATCCGGTCGAAATCCGTATTGGCGATTTATTGGCTATTTTTCTGCTCGTTACCGGCATCGGCTTTCTGGCGGCCTGGTACCCCATCCGGTTTATTTCGGGAAGGTATTTGACGGGAGAGGTGAAATAAGAATTTCTTGCTTACTACGAATATCCATGTAGTTTCTGCCCACATCCCATAAGCCTTCAAAAAGAGAAGGTTATAGAATCGAATCCCCCACTTCCCCAAAAATATTTCAAATAAAAATTCCTTCTATATATAAGATATATGTATCCTTTTATCTGCATATTCGTAAATGGTGCTTTCCGGGTTTCGTTGCAAAACTTAATATTAACTCAAAAACTTAAAACAATGAAAAAACAATTATTTGTACAAAGGTTCGGAATGAAAACCAGGTTGTCGTTGATCGCAATGGTTTTGATCTTTTTTTCATGCTTGCCTAAAGATGAGAAAGTAACCTCGGGGGATATGGAAATGACTTTGCAAGAATCACAGGATTTATATTCGGCGGAATTCTTGAATATGATGAATGTACTTTCAGAAATTCGGGCTGGACGTGCCGAGCAATTAGCCGCAAGTATCGAAAGCTCAATTCCGCAGTTCCTTACTCAAATTACAGGGTTCAATGAATCAGCTTTAAAAACTGTCAGTTTTTACAATGTCAGTTTGTACTATCTGAAACAAGATAAAACACCACCAGCAGAATTCGAATCGCAGATTAAGCAGGCCCAGATTGATTCAAAAACAGTATTATCGGATGATTGTTACGATCTTTTCCCTGCCTGCGCGGCTCCAGGTTGCATACCCTGGCCCACCTCATTGCGACCAGTAAACATTAACAGTCCAAATCCTGAAGGATGGCGTTACATCAAAAATTCGCATTGCGGTATTGCCTGGCCCAGAGTATGGCGAGGTTGTGGGCCACCCGTGAATGGACCTGCCTGTTACTGAACGAAATCACTTAAAAAGTAAATGGAAAGACTCCTATTTTCTAAAGCATTGATGCTATTGGCCATTCGTAGCAAAAGAAAATATCTGCAACAGTAGAAATTAAAATTTGGGGCCAGACTTTTGTTGGGTTTTATCCGTGGTTTTATCTACAACAGTAGAAATTAAAATTTGGGGCCAGGCAGTAACGATGTACGTGTAACCAATGAAGATCTACAACAGTAGAAATTAAAATTTGGGGCCAGACACAGAAACAAACCAATTCAATTAACTAATCTACAACAGTAGAAATTAAAATTTGGGGCCAGACTCCCCTTTTCTGCTCTGATGGTTAGGGTATCTACAACAGTAGAAATTAAAATTTGGGGCCAGACTCTAGTCCGTTGAACCCCGCTCGCAAATGTACGTGTTTTCAGGCTTTTTCAAAATTATGGAACAGGTATTTTTACCCCCCCCATTTACTAAAAATTAAAACCAATATTTCAATGAACAGATATTCAAAATTATATACAAAACTGAATGGATTATTGAAATAAATAAAGATGCTGCCTTGCTAATCGAAAAAAATTAATTCCTGATCGCGATGAATGGCATTGCCATATTTTGTTGCTCTATGCAGGTCGGTTTCAAAAATAAAAATACTGTCGCTCCCTTCAAACTCTTTGGCAAAAACAGCTTCGATTTTAACTTTCAGGATATCCTGTATTCGTTTGCTGTTATTGATCTCAAAAACTGAGTATTGCAGGCGAACACCTCCGTGTTTGCTCAACATTTTCGCAAAACGGGTGCGAAGTTTATTGTCTGAAATATCATAACTCACTACCAGCATTAGCTTATTAGTTGATTAAAAATTTTGGGTAATTGGCTGTACTTTTTTGCTGCATGAAACAGCGGTAATAATCCCGTACATATTTGAATACCATAGATTTTTGCTCAATTAATACATCGTAGAACATCCGGGTATATTCGCTACTTTTCTCGTGTTTCAACACATATTCATTTTTAAACAGTTTAAAATCATCGGCTTTGCATTGTTTGGTATTAAAAGCTTTGCGTACCTGTTGGTCAATCAGGCATCTGAAAGGCTCCATCAAATCACAAATCAGTGATTTGCGTTTGAACCAAAGCCTGTGATAAACACCAATGTATGGATCGAACCCAAATAAACGGACAAAAGCCTCCACGTAATTGAACAGAATGGTGTAACCAATATCGAGCGTTGCATTAACCGGATCGATTTTAGTTCGTGGACAGCGTGATTTCCAATCCAATTGCTCAAAATAAGCGGCAAAAAATGATTTTGCTACCCGGCCTTCCAAGCCCATAACTATTTCATAATCTGCAGCATCAGGTATAAGTAACAAAGATTTTGCACACTGACCCTTTGCTCTCACAATGGCATCAGTCTTTTGTCGTGTTTTTTCAAGCAAACGCAATTGGTTCTGTATTTTATTTGCCACCAGTATTTTGGGTATCTGCAAATTGTTTTTGTCGTTTTCGTGCTGCTTTTGCCTTAACAGGAAATTGGCTTCGGCTGTTACAGAAAAGAAAAACACAGGTCTGAAATTGGGTTTCATAACTACCAGAGGTATCCCGTTTCTGGTACAATTTTCAATCAAAGGCGTTGTTATGGTGATGTGACCGATCACAAACAAAGCCAGTATTTTTTGAAACGGCAGTTTGGTTATTGTCTTTTTCTCTTCGGTATCTTCGAGTAGTAATGCGCCGTTCGATACACGTAACGCTTTGTTTTCGATGCAGTTGATCACAAATACTGAACGATATTCAATGTCTTTAGCTGTAAACAGTAAACATTTTCGGATTCGATTTTATCGCACAAATTACAATAGATGCAATGGGTGCATTTGTTGATATTAACCGGTATCGCTTGTGCCGGATCGTATTGTTTGAATCGAAGAATAAAATCCTGCAACTCCTTTTTATCCCCGGCTGTTGGAATAGCTAACGGAAAAGTAGTATTGGTCGAAATAGAATAAAACTCCAGAATATCAATTGGATAGCCCATTTCGGTCATGCAGAAATACTGCGCCCAAAGCTGGTAAATCTGACCCTGATAAATGGTTTTAAGCTGATATTTTCGTTCAATCAACCGTTTTTCTTTGCTTTTGTATAAATCTATTTTACCCATCACACCCAATTCGTCGCAAAAAACCGAAAGCCCGGTAAGTTCATCTTTCCTGCTACTGTAAGTTTTTTCATCAATAGCAGTATGAGCAGCTTTACCTTGTGTTTGAGGTGTGGCGTGAACCAAATCTTCGTCGCCACCCGCGTACACATTGTGCAAATAGATTGAATACGGACAAAAGATAAAATCGTTGAGCGTTGATATGAGGATATATTCGTCCATTTATCAGTTAATAATTTCGCTGTTCAGTTCTGGCTGATCCGGATTGGCGGGGAGTGACAGAAAATTCTGATCGGAAATGATGCTTCTGCCTAATTCCTTTTCGGTTTGCTTCCGGGCAAAACCTGCAACATTCCCTCCGCGTTTGGCTACCTTTCTATTCTTTTCAAACGTATCGGGCTTTTCGTTGGCCGATATTTCGGTAGTAACCCGTTCGCCCAGCATGGTAAAAATCAATTCCAAATCGGTCATGTGGTCGCGCAGGTTTTGGCTCTTTTTTTCTAAACCTTTAAGCTCCTTGTATTCCGAAGGAGTCAATCCGAAAGCGGCTTTTGAAATTTCGGCAGTTAAGATGGCATAATCGCGCTCCTCTTTCATCCCGCGGACTTTCCACTCATCGGTCAGGTTCTGCCGAATGGCAATTCCGCGTATGCGTTTGTCAATCCATTCTCTGGGGTAACCTTTCTGTTCGTACAGTTCCTTCATCCGTTCCTGGGCCAGTTCGGGGTTTTCTATTTCCAGAAGGCGGTCGTACCCAACCTGCGAAAGCCATAGTTTAAAGGGTTCGGCTTTGGGCGATGGTATCGATTGTATAATCCTGAACAACCCTTTCACGTTGGCGCAATCGGTTTCCCTTAATTTACCGTCGGGGGCTTGTAGTTTCAACTGACGACAAATTGTCGACAGTTCAATTCCTGAAATTTTCTCCCGTTTTTTTATTTTAAACCAATAATCCCTCGGATTCAGGCTGTCGGTAAGGGCCCCAACCACATCAATGACCGAAAAATACCATTGTTCTTCCAGTTCGTCCCAGTACGAACGGATGCTTTTATCCTGAAATAATTTTAAACTGCTCATAGTTTATTTTGAATAAAGTTTAACCATTCTTTGTTAGGGAGCCATTAAAGCGAGTTTGTGCAAACTTAAACCAATTTTTATGTTCTATTTTCAGGCTCTTTTCGTTCTTGTTAAAACATTCTTTTACCAAATACAAACCTTTCAACGCAATGTGGTAAGCTCCGTTGGCATCGGCATCGGCAGGCCAAATACCATTGGCATCGTCGTTGCTCCTGAAAAACTCACCGTTGCTGTTTTTGACAGGCGATAGGATAAAATCTTCTTCAGTTTTGGTATTGCTGTTGCGCATTTGCATGGTTAGTTTCAACAGCCAAAGTATTATTTCAAAAAACTTAGCATCGGTTTGTCTACAAATTTCATCTTTAATATTGTCACCGTTCGAATATTTTACCTCAAATTTATCCAGCAGCTTTTTTAAATCTTCGGTTACATTTACAGTCGTGGTTTCTTTGGTTGCACTGTTATAAGTAAAGCGTTTTTCGCCCACGGTGCAAATGGTCCACTTATTGGTATGGTCGGTCTGATTGGTTTTAAATTTTTCGTAATCCAACTCAAACTCAAAATAGTTGGCATCGGCATTGAAACTGATTTTATCCATTCCTGACAGCAGTGTTTGTGCGTCCTTCATGTTGGTATAATTCAGGTTCAGCATATTTACAAATCCGGTTGTTGGATCAATTTTCGAGGTGTACGCCGCAGGAACATAGAATAGAAAACCGCTTTGTTTACCCATTTTCTGGAAGCTTTCAAATTTTTCAGCCAACTGATAACCTTTCAAAACACCTCCGGCTTCATTGGCTTTTTTGTCTTTGAATACCAGGTAATTCAACTTGTCAATCAACATTTTTTCAAATTTTTGGTAGATCTGTTTTTCAACTTTAAAGCGACCGCGCTTAAATCCGAAATTCAAATCTTCGAGTACTACAATGGCATTGTTCTCCACCATTATTTTGGCTATTTCGTGAATTACCAGCGACAAAAATCCCTCTTTCAACTCTTTGATTTTTCCAATGGTTGCCCAGCTTTTTCGGGCATTATCGCGCTCTTTTTCGCGTTGGTTCAGTTTCTCATGGTAATTGGTATTGCCGACAATGTTGAATGTTTTTTGTCTCAGGATTTCTCCTTTTTGATTGATCAGGGTCAAATAGATCAGATGCCGTTCGCCACGGTCAAGTCCAATAATGTTGATGTCGGGATTATTTGTTAAAAATTCAATTATGCTGTTGTTTAGAGGTTTCCTTTTTTCTTTGTAATTAATTTCTGTCGAAAGATGAAATAAGAATTTGTCAGAGGCAAATCGCTTATCTTTAATTATTGGGTAACTGAACTTTTCATTTAGTTGTGTAGAATGATGACCATATTTCAGAGTTTTTTCATTGTAATTCAATGATTTTACTCTATGAAAAACCATGCCTGTACCAATATCAATAGTATCTTGATTGCCCTTCATTAGTGCCTCAAAATATAAAGTATGCAAATTCTTTTTGCCGATTTTTTGCCGATTTCCTTTTTCGAAATTTTCAGCAAAGGACAAATCCTTATTAGATATTTTGAAAAGTAGTAGTGGTTTTATTGTTCTGTTCGAGGAATTTTCAAATTCAGTTTGACTAACTGGAAAGTACGAAAATGCCTTTTCATAGCTTAATTCGTCAATGTCATTTATTATTTCTGAAAAAAGGTGGTAGTCTTTTTTTGCATAAACTAATGCTTTAGGGACTCTGACTAATGTTGCTAGGGTGGCTTTTAAAGCAGAAACGACTCTTTGATTTAGAGATACAAAATTCTCATCTTGAAGTAAGCATTCATAAGTATTAGGTGCTTCTCTATGAATAAAATTAAGATAACCGCTTGGTGTATTTGTTGTTGGATTACTTTTTACTTTGTCTTTTGCAATCTTCTCTATTAAGATATTATTACCTGATAAATGTACAAATCGATCTATTGAATTTACTAATTCATTTTTATCTTCAGTATATGGGTGTTTCCCGCAATAACTATTTCCATAAACGGAAGCGGTTTTTAACTGATAATAATCCAATCTTTCAAAAGAACTTCTATCATTTTCAGAGACTATGGTTGTCCTTCTAAACAGTTTTGGATCGCTACAAATCCCCAAATAATAGTCGTATTCGTTAATTACATTTTCTTTGCGGAAAATATAGCCTCCGGCTTGGGTTCCATTGTCACTATTCTCAGTTTGACTATCCACCCAACCACCTAAAAATTGTCCCTTATTCTCAAAATAGATTTTGATTTTATCAGAACGGAACAACTTCTGGGTGATGTAATTACGAACTTTGTTGTAAAGCGGCACAACCAGTTTCAGTTGGTTGTAAAGCATATCAAACTCATTGTAAAAAGCAGCGTCCCTGTCAGCCTCTTCGCTCACACACAGCGATTTAAGCAGGTGCATCAGATTTTGCAATGCATCTAAAAAAGTTTTTATTTTTTCAATATCAGTCTGCTGGTCTTTTAAATGAACTTCGCTGGTGTACTCCGTTTCCAGAATGGATTGGGCTTCATCGAAACCCGTTTTCACCAGTTGGGCAAAAATTCCGGTTTCAGAAAAGTAATTTTCAATTCGTTCATCTTTTCCTGAAAACTCCAAAGCTTTGTTTAGCTCAGTAAAACTGAACAAATCGGATTTCAGCCATTTGTCGATTTTCTTTCTGTTGGCCACTTTTTCGGCTGTTCCAAATTTCAATTCGGCATATTTAAACAAACAGGCATTCAGCTCATTCCACGAACCGAAAAGCCTTTGCGAAACATTGGGCAGTTCGGGTTGCTGAATGTAAATTTTTTCGGTATCAAATTCGGCTATTTTACTCGTTAATGTTGCCAAAGCTGTGCAAACATCAGTTTTTACACCTTCATTTTCAAATTGTGAAATTTCACGGTTATAAAATAACTGAATGCTATTCTGTACTTGTTTGTCGTTGCCAAACATTTCAGGAATGAATGAAAGCGTATCTCTGTCGCTCAGTATTTGCTTAAATAGTACCACCATTTTGGTAGCTTTCTTGCTTTTGCCAAATTCCGGGTGTTGTTGACGGTATAAGTTTGTAAATTCATTGATTCCTCTATACTTTTCGCCTGTCTCAGTTGTTACGCCACCTAAAATTCGGTTGTAGTAATCTATTCCGTTTTGGGAAAATGTTGAATTAAAAAAGTCGATCAGGAAAATATCTTCTATTCGTACACCATCTATGAATGGAGCTAATTCATTGGCTGTGTCTGATATAACTTCCGGACACTCGTTTCTGAGAATTTCGAAAACTTTCATGTTCTCCAGAAATTTTGGAAAATTATCATGCACTATCCTATACGTCACCGAAGTACTAATTCCTTCTTTGGAATAGATGTTTTTCCGGTTTTCATGAAAGCCGGTGAAATAGGTTGAGAAACGATTAAATGTTTCGACAGCCTGTTTCTTTTTTTCAGCATCCAAATCTTCCGATTGCTCTATTTGAATCGGTAACAGATCGGAAAGTAGGTTTTCCTTAAACAGATACTGAAAAGCTTCGTGCTCGATAAAGGCATTGTATATTTCTTCACGCTTGATTTTTTGCACCCGTTGAAGTTCCTTTTTGGAAGCATCGCTTTTTTCTATTCTGTTATTTTCAAGAGCTACTTTTAACTCAGACCAGTTGATATGCAAATCATGGAGCGTTTCATTGATAAACCATTTGTGATAACCGTCAATAATGTCTTTAACCTCTTCGTATTTTTCAGCACGATAGTTGTCATTTTCGAGAATCTCGCTTTTTTCAATATACTCCAGAGTTTTTCCTTGTGGAATCAATTCAAATCGTAAGGTTTTGGAAATGGGATACAGGCCGGTAAAGTTTTCAAATTTGTTCATGGTGGAGTAGGATTAGTATTATTCATAAATATAATACATTTTGCCAACAACTTTATGTGCATTTTTTTAAAAAGGTCCGATCTAATCTAAAATTTCAGTATTAAAGTTGATTATTTGTCACAAAATCAATTCATTCCGGTATTTCGACAATTAAAGGAATCTTAGTCAGGTTTTCCGTTTTTCACTTAGTAGAAACACGTAAATCTGGCAGCGATTTTTTTTCTGAGGTCGAATCAATCTAACTTCAAAACCTCTAAAAAATATCGTGACAAATGAACAAAATCATAGCAAAGAAGAGGATTTCAGACGAAGTGGTGAAATTTGAAATCAGGACTTCAATCGCCATAAATGAGATTCGAATTGGGCATTATGTCATTCTTCAGGATGAAAAAGGCGAACATGAAATTTCGGTTCCAGTAGTCAAAACCGATCCTGAAAAAGAAACCATTACCGTTATTGTTCATTCTGCCAACGATGCTGCAAAGCATTTTGCGGAATTGAATCCGGGAAACGAAATAGTTGGAATCGAAGGTCCTTTCGGCTATCCGGCTCAAATCGAAAATTTTGGGAATGTCCTGTGCATAGGCCGGGAACAAGGAATTGTCCCTCTTCTGCCTGTTTTAACTTCACTCCATGCTGCCGGAAATCGTATCATCACTATTCTTTCGTCACCGACAAAAGAAGGAATTATACTTGAAAATGAAATTAAAGCAATTTCGGATGAAGTTATTACACTTACTGATGATGGAAGTTATGGGGAAAAGGGATCGGTTTGTCAGGTGATGACACAAACCATGAGAACAAATATAATGAATCAGGTTATTGCCTTTGGCCCTGCCACAACAATTCAAATTACCTGTGCGCACACAATCAAATACAATATTCCGACTCAGGCCATTTTGTATTTGAAGAATGCCGGCAAAAATACCGGGCATGGCATTTTTAAAGTTAGTATTTGCGGCTCAACAAGGGTGGTGTGTGTTGATGGGTATAATTTTAATGCCTACTATCCTAACTTCGGGGAAATGATTAAACGATTTGGACATGAAGAAGAAATACCGTACAAAATTAATGCATGTAACGAAATAAATATCCCCCTTTAAACAGTATCGAGCATTTGCGACTGATGGCGTGAGACACCAAGACCGTTACTTTGGATGATTTCACGCCATTTATTACAGACACAACCAATTTATGTATTAATTTTGATGAAGGTTACAGGTTCCGGAGATTAAGGATAAATTGAATCATATGTCTAAAAACGCAAATACTTCACTAAAAGAAAATAGTTCTCCAGATCAATTGCAGTTATTTAATAAAGAGCATCTTACCTTCAGGATAATTGAAATTCTTGAAAAAGAAAATGACATGGATCGTGCATTACAGCGCTTTTGTGATGCCATTGCCCTACAATCTCATAATGAAAATGCAGTTTGCGTACGTCTTTCATTCGATGGATTAACCTACCTGAGTCAAAATTTTGAAGAAACATCGGTTGTTGTGAAACATGGTTTTCATATACCCGACCGGAAACACAGCCTTATTGAGCTATTTCTGTCAGATCAGATCATATCAGATTCCTCAGGATCTGTAATTATAGATGCCGAGTTGACCATAAAAACCATTGGGAGCTTACTCGTTGGCCTTGTTTCAAAAATCCAGCTCGAAAAGTTGAGCTTCAATATGGGTGAACGCCAGAAAGAGCTTCAGGGAATAAATCGCACCACTGAAATCATCAGGAAGAGTGCCTCTTTGGATGAATTGCTGCAGGAAATTTGTTCCTTTTTACCTGAGGCCATGCAGTATCCGGGACAAACGGCAGTGCGCATCAGATATGGAAATAAAAATTTCACGAGCCTCAACTTCAGGGAAACCCCCTGGAAGTTGCAGCAAAAGTTTGATACTCCTGATTTGTCGAAAGGAGCCATCGGGATTTATTATCTGAATGAATTTCCTGTAGCTGGTGAAGGGCCTTTTTTAACCGAAGAACGGAATCTGATTGACAATCTGGCCGCTTTAATTTCAGGCATGGCATCGAAAAAAGCCCTGCAGGAATTACTCATCAAGAATACGGAACGGCTGAAAGAGTTGAAAGGGATAAACCAGACTTCGGAGATCCTTCAATCCGGAAAATCGCTTGAAGAGTCGCTTCAAATCATCTGTTCCATTTTACCCGAATCATGGCAATATCCCGAATATACGGCAGCCCGCATCAGTTACGGAAAAAATGTTTTTATCAGCCGCAATTTCAGCGAAACCAAATGGAAAATGGCACAGGGCTTTGAAGCTCCCGGGAGAAAAAAAGGGACCATCGAAATTTTTTACCTGAAACAATTTCAGGATGCTGATGAAGGCCCATTCCTGAAGGAAGAACGTAATTTGCTGATCAACCTCGCAAACCTGATTGCCGGTTCTGCCACACGAGATGTATTCAACAAACTGCACCACGAAAACACCGAACGGTTAAAAGAGCTAAAAGCCATTAACCAAACTACCTTAATTATTGATGAGGGAAAATCGGTAGATGAAACTTTGTCTGAAATTTGTGCAATCCTACCAAAATCATGGCAATATCCGAAGTTTACCGCTTCGCGAATCAAATTTGAAGGTAAAACTTACACCAGTCATAATTTTTTGGAAACGGATTGGGTACAGCAGGAAAATTTCGTGACCATTGACAATAAAAAGGGGACTATCGAAATTTTCTACCTGAAACAATTTCCGAAAGAAGACGAGGGGCCGTTCCTGGCTGAAGAGCGCAATTTACTGATAAACATTGCCAGGATGATCAGTGGTTATCTGAATAATTTCAAAGGTCGTGAAATTATCCACCGGAAAGGGATACCGCTTCAGGTAATTCATCGCTCTGATGATTTCAGAAACTCCTTAATGACAAACAAAAAGCCACTTCAGTTGTACTTCAACCAACAGGCTCTTGATAAGTACATTTATCTCGATATGATGAAGTACAAAATCACTCACATTCTTTTTGTAGCAACATTGTACGATGCATTTACCCTCGAAAGCGAAGATTCGTTTTTCGAGAAATTTATGGGCGAAGCTTACCAGTACAGCCTTTTTTCGGTGCCCAGGATTACCGGCGCGTCATCGGCCGATGAAGCGCTTGCCTTAATGGAAACCACTCATTTTGATCTGGTCATCCTCATGGCGGGCATGGACCGCGAAGCGCCTGTGATTTTAAGTGAACAAATCAAAGAAAAAAATGAGTCGTTGCCCATTTATTTGCTCCTGAACAAAAAAAGCGATATCAAGTATTTCGAAGAATTGATACCTACCATACGGTCGGTTGATAAACTTTTTGTCTGGAATGGCGATTCGCTGATCCTGTTTGCTATCGTGAAATCAACTGAAGACAAAGTAAATGTTGAAAACGACACCAGAATTGGCCTGGTCAGAGTTATTTTACTTATTGAAGATTCGCCTCTGTATTATTCCAAATACCTTCAGCACCTGTACGACATCGTATTTAGCCAGGTACAGCAATTGTTGCCTGAAGTTGAGAAAAACGAGCTGGATAAGATTTCAAAAATGCGGTCGAGGCCCAAAATATTACTCGCCCGCAATTATGAAGAAGCCATTGCCATCTTCAATAAATACAAAGACTTTCTGCTTTGTGTGATCTCTGATGTGGAGTTCGACCGGGGCGGGAAAATGGATAAAAATGCCGGTGTTACTTTTATTAAGTATGTAAAGTCTCACATTTCAAAACTACCAATTATCCTGCAATCGTCTGAAGATCGAAATCGTGAGATCGCCAAAGAGCTTGAAGTGGCATTCATTAATAAAAACTCAGAAACTTTACTTGCCGACCTCAAACATTACCTGACCAGTTACCTGGGCTTTGGAAATTTTGTTTTCAGGGACAAGGAAGGCAACCGGATCGGGGTGGCAAAATCATTGCGCGAATTCGAAACCCTGCTTCAGGAAGTACCCGACGAATCGTTGTTCCTCCATGCGTCCGAAAATCAGTTATCGCTCTGGCTCATGTCGCGCGGAGAAATACAACTTGCACGGACACTCAATCCGGTTGCGGCGACTACCTTTAAAGACATGGATGAGATGAGGCAATTTTTTCTCGATACGATTAAACACTATCGTGAGGAAAAGAAAAAGGGGAAAATCCTGAGCTTCGATGAAACATCCACCCTTGACGAGAAAAATATTGTTTCTTTTTCAGGTGGGTCGCTTGGAGGAAAAGGCCGTGGACTGGCATTTATCAACACGCTTATCTACAACCTCGAATTTCCGACTTTGGCTAACCGGATCAACATTCTTGCACCCATTACTGTAGTCATCGGCACGAATGAGTTTCAGCATTTCATCTCGAAAAATAAGCTTTTCGACAAAATCATTGACCGGAACATTTCGTATGCCGAACTCAGAAGACATTTTGTTGATGCTCATCTGTCTATTTCGCTCCTGAAAAAGCTACGGATTTTTGTTTCCCAGATAGATAAACCCATCGCAGTACGATCGTCAAGCACTTCTGAAGATTCCATTACACAGCCCTTTGCCGGAGTGTTTGATACCTACATTGTTCCCAATCACGCTACAAATAAAAAACTTGTACTCGGGCGGATTTCGATTGCTATCAAGCTGGTTTTTGCTTCAACATTCTCAAAGAAAGCCCGCAATTATTTTTCGATCATCCATCACAAAGTTGAAGAAGAAAAGATGGCAGTTGTTTTGCAGGAACTGGTCGGAAACCAATACGGCGACTATTATTATCCTCAAATCAGTGGTGTAGCCCAGTCGTACAACTATTATCCGGTGGCCAACATGAAGCCGGATGAAGGTTTTGCTGTAGCTGCAGTTGGTTTGGGAACTTACGTAGTTGATGGCTGGAAATCGTTCCGGTTTTCGCCAAAATACCCTAAAGTTTCAGTTCATAGCATCAAGGATTTGTTGAATAATTCACAGGTACAGTTTTACGCACTCGATTGCCGGGATACAGATTTCGATTTTTTGGAAAATGGCGAATTGGCTGCTCTCAAACTTTTAGATATCAGCGAAGCTGAAAAACATGGAACGCTGAATCATTGTGTCTCGGTTTACAATCCCAATAACGATCGAATTGAGCCAGGGTTAAACACTTTTGGCCCGCGAATCGTAAATTTTGCCGATATACTTCATTACAACTACATTCCTCTGGCTGAAACAATCAGTATATTGCTGAACACGATTAAAGAAGCGTTTGGTTCTCCGGTCGAAATTGAATATGCTGTTGACCTGAACCGTACAAAAAATGACTTGCCCACTTTTTACCTCCTTCAAATTAAACCCCTGATTAGCAATCAGGTATTGCAAAATATCGTAATAGACCAACTTGATCAATCGCAAATGGCTTTGTTTACCCGATCGAGCCTTGGAAATGGCGAAATCAAAGATATCCGGGATGTAATTTTTGTTGATACTTCAACTTTTAGTAAACTGAAAACGATTGAAATGGCGGCTGAAATTGATTCCCTGAATAATCTGATGATCAAAAAAAACAGGCATTATGTTTTGATTGGGCCTGGCCGATGGGGCAGCAGGGACCGGTTTGTGGGAATTCCGGTAAACTGGTCGCAAATTTCAAATGCCAAAGTGATTGTGGAGGTGAGCCTTGAAAATTATCCGTTGGATTCGTCGCTCGGTTCGCATTTCTTTCACAATGTAACTTCCATGAACATAGGCTATTTTTCGGTGCAACATTCATCGCCTGTTGATTTCGTGCGTTGGGAAATGTTTAAAAATCAAAAAGTGATACACGAAACCAAATATTTCAAACATATCCGTTTTAAAAAACCGCTGACCATTTTGATGGATGGAATACATAAAACCTCGGCTATAATTGTATAGAAAATGATTGATATCGCGCTGTTTGATGAACACAAGCTGGTACTTGAAGGCATTTCCGGACTTTTGTCGGGCATTACCGATATTCGGATTGTGCTTTATTGCGACAACCGTGATGTTTTGACCGAAAAGCTTAAATCTATGCAAATTCACGTGTTGATCATGAATATGCACGACATTTCGGTACGAAACCTGAACCTCATCGTACAGTTGAATATCACCATTCCAAAGTTGAAAATTCTGATTATTTCAGTTATCGACAGCGAAGAAATTGTTCTAAAGACCATCAAAGCAGGAGCCAAAGGTTTTCTGGGGAAAGACTCGGATCGAAGCAGTCTGCTGGAAGCCATTTATACACTGCGAAACGGACATGATTACTACAGCAAATCAATCACCCATCTATTGCTGAACCGCTATATTTCGAGCCTGAAAGCTGATGAAATGAACCAGAATACCGATATCGGAAACTTAAGTTCACGTCAGATCGAAATTCTCAAACTATGGGGCGAAAGTTACACCAATCAGGAAATTGCCGACCGTTTTTTCATCAGTGTCCGCACGGTAGAGTCGCATAAAAACCATATCATGCAGAAACTTAACCTGAAAAGTACGGTGGACATGGTGAAGTTCGCCATCAAAAACAATATTATTGAGATCTGAAATCCCTTACGTGTAACACGTAAATTCAGTCAGCCATACAAAAGCATTGTTTCTAGGTATTATTTTTAAGCCTTGAAGTTTTTTGGACTTCCAAATAATCATCGAGATTTAACAATCCCTAAAAAAATCAACAATGGCTGATATTTTAAATCTGAAAGTAAACGAGTTCATGGCAAAAGTAATTGCCAAAAATCCGGGTGAATCTGAATTTCACCAGGCCGTAAAAGAGGTAGTCGAATCATTGATGCCTTTCATCGAAGAAAATCCCAAATATCGTCATGCAAAAGTTCTGGAACGCATGGTTGAACCTGAAAGGGTGATGATGTTCCGTGTCCCGTGGGTTGACGATAACGGCGAAATACAGGTAAACAGAGGTTTCCGTATTCAAATGAACAGTGCGATTGGTCCGTATAAAGGAGGACTGCGACTTCACCCAACTGTAAACCTCGGCATCCTGAAATTTCTTGCTTTTGAGCAGGTTTTTAAAAATAGCCTGACCACTCTGCCTATGGGCGGTGGAAAAGGTGGTTCTGACTTTGATCCAAAAGGAAAATCGGATAACGAGGTAATGCGCTTCTGCCAAAGTTTCATGACCGAATTGCAGCGTTTTATTGGGGCCGATACCGATGTCCCCGCTGGTGATATTGGCGTTGGTGGCCGTGAAATCGGCTATTTATACGGACAATACAAACGCATCAGGAACGAATTTACAGGCGTCCTGACTGGTAAAGCCATTGAATGGGGAGGAAGCTTGATACGTCCGGAAGCAACAGGTTATGGCGCAGTTTACTTTGCCGACCAAATGCTGAAAACACGCGGACAGGATTTAACAGGTAAAATTGCAGTTGTTTCCGGTTCAGGTAATGTTTCGCAATATGCTGCTGAAAAATTGATCCAGATGGGTGCAAAAGTCGTAACCATGTCCGATTCATTGGGATTTGTTTACGATCCGGCCGGGCTTGATGAAGAAAAGCTGGCTTTTATACTTGAATTAAAAAATATCCGCCGTGGACGTATCAAGGAATACGCTGACAAATACAATGTACAGTATTTCGAAGGTCAGACTCCGTGGGGAATCAAATGTGATTTAGCTTTCCCATGTGCCACGCAAAACGAAATAAACGAAGACGATGCTAAGGTATTGGTGAAAAATGGTTGTTACCTGATTTCTGAAGGAGCAAACATGCCATCCACTCCTGAAGCTGTTGAGGTGTTCCTCGAAGCCAAAATACTATATGGACCGGGTAAGGCAGCCAATGCCGGTGGCGTATCAACCTCTGGGCTCGAAATGTCACAAAACTCCATACGTTTACTTTGGTCCCGCGAAGAAGTGGATGCCCGTTTGTACCAAATCATGATCAACATTCACGAAACCTGTGTCAAATACGGAACTGAAAAAGATGGGTTCATCAACTATGTAAAAGGAGCCAACATTGGTGGTTTCATCAAAGTGGCTGATGCCATGATATCACAGGGAGTAGTCTGATTGTTCCACTTTCATCAAAATACAAAAGGCTGTTCCGCAAGGTTCAGCCTTTTGTATGTGTATTCCTGACAGGTTTTGAACTCTGCCAGGGATTATATATTACTTTCAGTTTACAGCAAAAAACCAAAATCGTCTTCCGAACCTAACTCGATAGGTGCACTTCCTTTTCTGAATATTCTGGCAGTACGGTTTCCAATCAGTTTCATTTTATTGTCTTCAACATACAGCATGGTACCTTCGCGAAGTCCTACGACATAGATTTCTGTATTTATTTCCAGAAACTCTTCGATGCGCTGTTCACGTGTTTCGCCGCCATGGCCTTCAGGATTGGCATCGAGGTAATGTGGATTGATCTGGAAAGGCACCAGGCCGGTGGTTTCAAAACCACGGGGGTCAATAATCGGCATGTCGTTAGTGGTTCGCAAGGTGGGACAGGCTACATTCGAGCCCGCGCTCCAGCCAATGTAAGGAGTCCCGTTCAATACCTTCGCTCTGATTGCATCCATCAACTGGTTATCGTGTAACATCCGAACCAATTGCCAGGTATTTCCGCCTCCAACTACGATTACCTCAGCCTCTCTGACAGCCTGAACAGAATCGCTGAAATGATGAATACTTTTTACCCGATAACCCAATTCGCCAAACCGTTCAGCTACTTTTTCCTCATAAACATCGAACGGAAAAGTGACTGCGGCATAGGGAATAAACAATGCCATAAGCGGTTGGTCACCTAAAAACTTTTTGATTTCATGTTTCGGATAATCCAGATAAGCCTCGCCGGGCATCGTTGAATTGCTGATTAGCAGTAGTTTCATATCAATTAGAATGAGATTAGTTTTATTCCGGCTGCAAATGGAAACAATTCAGGCCCCCTGCGGTCTTCGAACAGGGGAACCAAATCGTAGGTGGCAAACAGGTTCACCCAGCGATAGCCCATCCTGAATGTTCCGGCAACTTTGTATTCACGAATGGAATAATCGCCCGGCGATTTCAGTTTCTCACGCTTGCCGTCTTTCCTGTATTTCACTTTAGTGTGCGATTCCAATCGTTTTGCCCCGGTTATTCCGGCTGAAAAATACAGGCGGTTGGCATTATGACCGACAGGAATCTGAAATTCGACCAGCAATGGGACTTCCAGGTAAACGGATGATAATTTTGATTTTTGGTTTGAGTCAAAAATTAGCATTTTCGGTTTCACTTTTCGGTTTTCGTCAAGGATTATGGTTGTGCTGTTACTCAGCCGGTAACTTTGCAAGCTCAAACCCAGACCGGTTATCAGACCAATGGTATTTCGGTTTTGCTGTAATCCCTTCGAATATTGCAGCACATTTAGATTTAAGATATTGGAGCGAAGCAGATCATTCTTTAGAAAATTGTTATCCGTAGAAGAATACAAGCTGTAATCGGCATTGGCAAAACCATTTATGCCCAATTCGACACCTGCCCAATGGCCTTCAAATTTCTCGTCCCAGAAATTGTATCCTTCATTTACCAAATCCTGAATATCTATCAATCCGGATAATCTTCCTGCCGGACTTTTTACGACAATGATCGAATCATTTTCCTGTGCAAATGCCAGAAAAGAAGAGAAGATTGCCAGAAAAATCAAAAATATGCGTTTCATTGGAAAAAGTGCCTAGAGTTCCTAAAGTTCGGAGTTCAGAGTTCGGAGTGCCTAAAGTTAACTCCAGACACTCCGAACTTTTGGAACTCCGCACTTCATGTATTATGCAAAAGTACAAAAAGTGCAGATAGTATTCCTAAAAACTTTAGGCACTCCGAACTTTTGGAACTCCGCACCTTTTAATCTAAAAAACTGATTCCGATGGTGAAAGGTGTAAGTTCAGGCCCTTTGCCAGTCTGAAATAAGGGGGTCAGGCTGTAGGTAGCAAATAAACTGACATCTTTATAGCCAATACGGGCAGTTGCTGCATATTTGAACGAATTCAAATTAAATCCGTCACGAACTTTATCTTTTTTGTCACCATATTTTACTTTGGTGTGCGAGCCAATTTTAACCCCTCCTACCAGGCCTGCATTAATAAACAACCTTCCTTCGTTTTGATTGACCGGAATCTGGAATTCGAGCAATAAAGGAACATTCAGGTACGAAACTGCAAGTTTGGTTTTTGAAAGACCTTCGCTGTCAAGAAGGCTGGGTTCAGTTCTGTTTACGCCTTTTTGCAAAGTGTATGGATTTTCGAACCTGTAACTGTTAAAGCTTAGACCCATTCCTGAAACCAGACCTACATAGGATTTGGCAAGGCCAATGTTCAGTTCATAAAAGTTCAAATTGAACTCTGCCGATTTCCCCTGGTTAAGCGACATGAATTCCAGACCGTTGTAAGCGCTGTAATCAGGCTTGTCAAATCCGTTGAACCCGAATTCAACGCCTTCCCAGTGGCCCTTGAATCGGTCTGAACGGTCTTTTTTGTGTTTGCCTTTGCCCCAAAGAATTTCGGTACCGTTTTCATGATCAATCACTTTTACATCTTTTTTACCAATACGGACAATGGAGGTGTCCTTATCAACCGAAGGAGTAATGGTGTCGGCAGAAACAACTAACCCGGAAGTTGGTGTGAATGATTTCGCGTCATCTGACAATTGCTGAGCATCCAGATTCAGGATAAATGAAGCAATTAGGATAGTAGAAAGAAAAATTGTTTTCATGGCTGTAATGTTAAATTTTGCCTTTATGACGGCGAGGAGTTTTGAAATGTTACAGCCGGTTTATTTTTTTTCCAGGGGAATGGAGAAGGCTAACAATTTACTTTCAAAACCGAGGCTTGAAATTTTGCCATCTTTTACGCTGTACCCAATCCTGTCGCCCGAAAGTTCTGATGCAAAACCAAGTCCGACCCGTGCAATTCGTTGGGCTGAAAGTAAACCCTCATTGCCCACTTTTTTTGCCCTGCTGGCCAAAAACTCCTCAATGGTCATGATGTTCCGCCGATCATTGATTTTTTCCACGTTAACCGAACCCGAAACTGCCAGCCCGGCTTCCAAAGGCGCCCGATCAAGTTGTGCCAATATGGGAGAAACTGGTGCGGGCGCTGTCAAATCCCGCTCAACCGGATTGGAATCAGCAGGCCGTGTTTCTTCCATCCTTCCTTTGGTTTGTTCGCGAAGGCTCTTCGTTTTTTCGGACTTGGAAACTTTGGTTGTTTTCAGCTTTTCCGGGGCATCAGTCTTTACCACCTTATTATCTGAGTCATTCTTTTTGACCGGTTCCACTGGTTTCTCATTTACTTCAGCAATAACCGGCCCGGAATTTTGTGTGCCCGGCTGATTGCCCATTTGAATGACTGAATTTATTCCCCAAAGCAAAACAAGTACGGCTGCTGCCCTTGTAACCCAGTTCATCAGAATAACAGAACCCGACTTTTTGTATAATTTATTCTTCCCCTGATAAATGATTCCGATATCAGGTTTAAGCCTGGTTTTTGAAAACAAATCGTATTCTTTCTGTAATTCAGGATGTTGGGACAAGTAGGTTTCGAATGATTTTCGATCTTCGTATTCCATATCACCTTCGAGATAGGCAATAGTTTGATTTTCAAATTGAGCTTTAGTTTCGGCTGAACTTTTATAAAGCTGTTCCTTGCCTGAAAAATTAATATGCTCTTCGGGCAAACGAATGTATTCGAACAGGTGCAATTCTTTCTTCAGATCAGGATTGTTTTCCAGAAAATCCAGAAACTGATCAATCATATTTTCCTGCAGGTTACCTTCGAGGTAATCGAGAAAAAACGGTTCGTAATTATCTCTGGTTATATTCATATAACTAAATCCATTTTTCCGATGTAATTTTTCAGGAAAACCCGCGCACGGTAAATGTAAACTTTTACCTGGGCTTCGCTTAATGAGGTCACCTCTCCGATTTCTTTATAGGAGTAACCCTCGTAGTCGCGTAGCAAAATAACTGTCCGTTGAATGTCGGGCAATTGCTTCACTGCCACGTTTAAAATCTCTGCAAGATCAGAATATTGCTCGTTATGGGTATCTTCCGGTATCCGGTAATCTTCCATATAGGTCTGGCGTTTATCTTTCCGGAGAACATCAATCATGGTATGGTAGGCGGTAGTAAATAAATACGATTTTACTTTATCGGCATTTACATTTTCGGCATTCCTCCACAATTTTTCGTAGCTATCCTGAACGATATCACGCGCACGTTCTTCGTCTTTGATGTTTTTCAGGATAAAGCGAAAAACATTGTCTGAATACAGATCAACTGATTGGTTGTATTCCTTTACGTTCATGCTGGTTCGCTTACTTTTTACATGGTATGACGATCAACATTTCATTTTGTTACAACTGTCGTTAAATTTTGCTGAATTGGAATTTTGATCTTCCCGATGGCTTCAAGTAAAGTCTTGTCAATATTCTTGATGATCGGATAAAAACCCTGTTCGCCTATGATGTTCCGGGCAATGTAGGCTTTTATCTGATTATCAATTATTTTGGTGGATGTTTTCAGGTCGGCCTGATTGGATTTGACTCCTTTCTTATCGGCAAAATCAACAAATAAGTTTAAAACACTGGTCTTTTGGAAATAAGTTTCGAACTCATCGGTTGTAGTCAATTTCGAAAGTTCCTTTCGGTTCGAATCTGCATAATCCAGTGCAAACTGATAAACCAGTCCTTTTTGGGTGATTTTTGAATAATATTCGGAATATCCCAAAGTATCGGCAGGGACAAAGAAATCGGGCATAATTCCACCACCGCCATGCACAATACGTCCGGAAAGCGTTTTGTACTTCACGGTATCCGAATATCTGATACTGTCCGCTTTCTGAAATTCGCCATGAATAGCACGGTCCATGATATCTTTGTAATACTCGTCGTTTCCTTTGTTGTATGGTTTTTGAATACACCTTCCGCTTGGAGTGTAGTAGCGTGCCACCGTGAGACGAACAGCGCTTCCGTCGTTAAAAGGTATTTGTTCCTGAACAAGGCCTTTCCCAAACGAACGGCGGCCAACAATCCAACCGCGGTCGTTGTCCTGAATGGCTCCGGCAAAAATCTCGCTGGCCGAAGCCGAAAAATCATCAATCAAAACCACAATTCCTTTATCGCGGTACATACCACGACTATCGGCCTGAAAAGTTTTTCGTGCCTGCGAATTTCCTTCGGTATAAACAATCAATTCTCCCTTATCAAGGAATTCATTCACCATTCGGATAACAGCATTCAGGTAACCACCCGGGTTTCCGCGCAAATCAACTATCACATTCTTCATACCCTGCTGATCAATCCTTTTCATACCCTCCATAAATTCCTGATAAGTATGTTCTCCAAAGCGGCTTATCTTGATAAATCCTGTTGTGGAATCAATCATGTAGCTGACATCAACACTGTAAATCGGAATGTCGCCCCTTGTAATTTCGAAATCAAAAAGTTCTTTAAATCCTTTCCGTTTGATTCCTACATTTACCTTAGTTCCTTTTTCGCCCCGAAGTTTTGAAAGTACTTTTTCGTTTTTCAGGCCTTTGCCTGCCAGCAAAGTGTCATTAACAGTTACAATCCGGTCGCCGGGCAAAATGCCAAGTTTCGAAGATGGTCCGCCTGAAATCACATCCACCACCATAACCGTATCATTCTGAATGGAGAACTGAACGCCAATCCCACCAAAATTGCCCCGCATTTCTTCTTCCACGCCAACCATATCTTTTACCGGTATATAGGCCGTGTGCGGATCAAGATTTTTGAGAAGCTGCGGAATGGTCTTTTCAACAAGTGTGTCGGTCGAAATCGAATCAACATAGGCATTCTGAATCAGGTCGAGAATGGCTTCCAGCTTACTCGAATTTGACCTCAACGACAAAGTGCTTCCCGAATTACGGGTCAATCTGTTTCCTATTAAAATGCCGGCAACCAAAAAGATGGCCAGCAAAACCGGGATATAAACTGAGAATCTAGTGTTTTTCATCTTTTGTATTAATTTCTGGTTAAGCCTCCATTTCAACCTGGAGCACCTCAATTTTGGCCTTTTTTAACAGATCTACTCCGTCAGTTTTATGGTAATTATCGTAAAAAACAACCCTTTTTATACCTGCCTGAATAATCAACTTCGAACATTCCATACATGGCGATGAGGTTACGTATAAGGTTGCGCCATCACTACTGTTGTTCGACTTGGCAACTTTGGTTATTGCATTCGCTTCGGCATGTAAAACGTATGGGAAAGTAATGTTGTTCTCGTCTTCGCAATTATTTTCAAACCCAGAAGGTGTACCATTGTAGCCATCCGAAATAATCATTTTATCTTTCACAAGCAATGCGCCCACCTGCCGCCTTATACAGTATGAATTCTGTGCCCAGACGGAGGCCATTTTCAAATAGCGTTGATCGAGGAGAAACTGTTTTGCTTTTATTTCTGTTCCCATGGTTTTTTTCTGAAGTAATCTAACTAATCAGGCCAGACTTTGACACAAATAGCTTTTGGGCAAAAGTAATGATTGATGAGTATTTATTGCACACAACCTATTACAAAAAACGTCCTTCTAAATTCTGGAAGGACGTTTTTTTCCGGAGTGACTATTTTCGACTAGAATTTGATGAATTTCCCAACTACAAATAACAGATCTTTTGATTTGATTGGTTTGGCCAGATAATCATCACAGCCGACATCCATAGCCTTCTCGCGGTCGTCGGACATTGCAAATGCAGTTTGGGCAATTATAGGAAGTTCAGGATATTTCTTTTTTAAAGCCAGGGTAGCCTCATAACCATTCATTTCAGGCATTTGAAGATCCATCAAAACCAAATCAATTGCGTTTTCAGGATTGCAAATAGCTACAGCTTCGAGTCCGTTTTTTGCCCAAAAAACTGTTGCATTTAATTTGCTGAGAACAGCCTTCAAATAAAGAAAGTTAGACTCGACATCTTCGGCAATAAGAATGTTCGGAAAATTATTTTCGTTCATTACTTAGAAGATTGATGTTAAATAAAATTTAATCAAATATATTGAAACATTCTTTGAATAACTATTCTTAAAATAAAAAATTCGATCCCGCCATTTCAACCT
The DNA here is from genome assembly GCA_003457135.1 of Prolixibacteraceae bacterium. Taxonomy (GTDB): domain Bacteria; phylum Bacteroidota; class Bacteroidia; order Bacteroidales; family Prolixibacteraceae; genus Aquipluma. Next base: position 38,116 of record DMSQ01000034.1, on the reverse strand, counting down.
TTTACCCTCAAATTATATTTTTTAAACAATTAAGAGAGTTGTTTGTCTTTAATTTATCTAATTTATTTAGAATTTAATTAGAAAAACCTAAAACATTCAGATTATGAAAAAACAAACTCTTATTACATTAGCTTTATTTACAGCAATGAGTATTTCGGGGCATCTTTTTGCACAGGAAACAACTGATGCTAGCATGAAGACAAGGACTAAAAGTAACAACGCCAACGAAAATACCGTCGCAGCCAATGTTCCGGCTTGTGTGGTAACAATCTCGGGTACCGAAACTGGCTGTGACATTGCCTTTACTTACGATGTAAAAAGTCCAAGAGATGCCGCAAGCGGAATGGCATCAGGGAAAAGAATGCACAAACCAATCAGTTTTGCGGTAAGTTCAACTGACAATTCTGTGTCGGAAATAAAAAGCCCGCGTGATGTAGCAACAGGTCAGTCTTCAGGAATGAGAAGTGCTGGTAATCCGATTAAAGGGATAAGTGTGAAAGGAGGCAAAAACCCGGGAGGGAATCAGTTTAACAACCTTGCTGTAAGTAATGGCCAGTTTACATTGCCAAACGACTGCCCCGACGGTGCCTGTGATTTGATCCTTTCATGGAGTTGGGGAGCATCAAATACGGGAAGCTCGAAATCATATGCTCAATGCCATTTTATTTTAACCATGGAAAATGGCGCCTGTATGGCAATAAAAACAAAAGGTACCGGGGCATCAAATAAATAGAATTCAATAAAATTTCTCATAAACATCTTTTATAAACCAAAATTAAACAGCTATGAAAAAGAAAATTTTTATTGTTCTGGCGATTATCGTAACTGCCGGTTTTACTTTCCAGCTTGTTGCTCAGGAAACAATGGGAATTCAAAAAACCAAAACAAAAAGTAATCAATCTAATGACAGATCAAGTGATCAGACATCAGTGGTTTGCGTTGGGAAAATTCGCTGTTCCGATGGCAGTTGTACCATTAACTTTGATCAGGAAATTGTGAGTCCGCGTGATGCAGCAAGTGGTTTGCCTACCGGGAAAAGACAGCATAAACCATTTACAATTACTAAAGAGTTGGATAAAAGCTCGCCCATGCTGGCCAGGGAATCGCCAACCAAACAGTCAACAGGTAAAGTATCGGTGAGTGATATAAGTGTTGTGATTACATCAAAAGGAATATCAAGAAAATTAACTGTAGTAAATGGTCAGTTTACTTTGCCTTCGGATGGTAAAGACGACGACTGTGATTTGATTGTTTCGTGGAGCTGGGGCGAAACAAATTCGGGCGCTGGTAGCGTCGGTACGGCCGGTGGTGGCATGGTTAAACGATATGAGGCTACTTTCAACCTTGATGTTGAAAATGGAGAATACATGGCTTCCAAACATACCAAAACCGGTCATGTTACCCTTATGAAATAATAAGAAGCATTAAAGGCGAGGTACAAACTCATTTAGAAACCAAAATTCAACTGGTCATGAAAATTCGGAGCATGCTTTTCTTTCTGATAATTATTTCAGGATTATTTTCTAAAATGTATGCTCTGCCATCTTTCAGCAAAGAGTATAAACAAAATGATTCTATAGCTGATGGTAAGGACAAAAAGAAAGTTAATTTTCAGATTCGGCCAAGTCTTGGATTAACATTTTCCGACTCGAATGCTGATGGGGAACGAACTACTAATCTTCAATGGCTGGGTACTTTAAACTCCGACTTTGACTATATCGGAAAGAAATTTGATTTCAGCTCGACCCTGTTTATGCAATACGGCAAGAGTAAAATTACGGGGCAGGATGCCAAAAAATTGCAGGATGCCTTTATTCTCTCAATAACTCCTTCCATCCCGCTAATAAAAATCCCGGTTATAAGGTTGTTTTTGGAAACTACTGCCGAGACTAATATGGGAAAAGGGACGATTGATGATGTGCCAACCAGCTTTCTTGATCCTTTGTTCCTCTACCAAACTTTGTTTCTGGGGCAAAAACATTATTCCTATCAAAACAAGGATAATACTACCTGGGAATTAACTTACGGACTTGGTTACGCTTTTCAGCAAACCTTGAATAAAAAATTTGAAATACAGAACGACATCAGTGGAGGGAAATCAGATTTTGAGTCAGGATTTAGCGGAATTATCGAGTTCAATGTTAATTCCCAAATTTCCGAATCCTTGAGTTTTGTTTTAAATGCCAAAGCTGTGGCCTTGTCAAGAGAAAACTTTTTTCAGGACTTTGATGCCAGCCGAAGGTCAATATTAATCAGGTCCGGGTTGTTCTATAAAAAGGTCGGAATGGAATACAACTATCATCAGGTCCACGACCTCAATTTGTCTGAAAACGATATGGTAGATCAATCAATCATGTTTACGATAAGTTTTTAATGATTTTATGTTCAAATATCACCACTAAAAAATCAGTTATGAAAAAATCACTGGCATTATTAATCATTTCTATATGGCTGTTTTCTTCACAATTTGCCAATGGTCAGGAACAGAAAAATACAACTATCAAACTTCCCGATTCAGGTACAAAAGCTCAGGACTACAATTCATCAAGAAGCAACAAAACAGCAAGTTCAGTTGCTCCTGACGCTAACCAACAAGTTGAAGGACAAAATAGTACGGATATCAAATCAGATGGCGATAACGCAGCAAATTCGAAAAAGGGTTACGATTATTACAAGGCCAAATCGGAGTTAAATTCTGCAAAATCGCAAACCAAAACACAGGATCATAACTCCTCAAGGAGCAATAAAACCAGCAGTATTGTTGCTCCCAACAATCCGGAAACCGGTGGTAATTCTGATAAAAAAGAGAATTCGCCCGATGATAAGACTGATAAAAGTGAAGCCGCACGGGCAAAGAAAAAATAGGATTTGTTAGTTGAGTTTCAAAGGTTCGGTATTATATTTTTTGCACAACTTGTAGTAAATTTTCAGGATCTTATCTAGTTTTTTCTGGTTTGGATGAAAATCCCAGGTGGAAATCAATTCCTGACATTTATCCTCAACCGCAAGTAGTTCGGGTTGGCGTCCTCCTGAATTCCAAACCTCTGAAGAGAAAAACCGGTTGTATATCGAACTCATCTCATAGTTCTCATGCATATTCATCAACGTATCAGTTGTTTCGGCAAACAGACAATCGTTGTCAATCGCCTCGCAAATCGTTTCCCAGGCATTAGTTACCGCATCCGCATTACTGATTGGACGGGTGGCTGCCCAGGCGTTCCTCAAAGCATCAATATCCAACAGAGCCTGTACCGGCGACCACACCTGATCGGTAGATAAAGGCATCAGGTTAAAAGCTTTATAACCCGCCATTAATCCGGTATAAAATCCCAGCGCTTTATCGCCTTGTGCCATGCTTCCGGGCATTTGTGCTGAAGTCATGATATCTTTCAAATTATAATACTGAAGTCCAAGCGCTTTCATAACCCATAATTTGAGCATTTCGAGGCGGGCATGTTCGATGGTACCAAATGCCATTTGGCCGCTTCGCAAATCCATGGCTTGCGGATGTGGATATATATAAGCTTTAGCCTGCGGAAAAAGAGCATGTAAAATTGTTGCCGCGCCTAAAACCTCTGCTATTCCGAGTACATACGAACCAATTGGATCAACAGGTCCGGTCATTCCCATCATAGGCATTGACCCGACCATAAAACTGCTGATATTGATCCCGGACTTGAAACAAAGGTAAAGTTCATCCGCATCCAGAATCATCGGGCTGGGAGAGAAAAGCATCAGGCTCCGATCCTGAAAATTTTCCCGTCCTTCGGCAATACACCGGATTTCATTGAAATCCATTTCAACTTCGGCAGCAACCGATTGTATGGTTCCTCCTCCGTTTTGATTGTACCGAAAACCGATGAGGTATTGTTCGATGGTTTTCAGCGGATTGGCAGTATCCTGGGGAACACCGCAACTGTAACCTTTGATGTTTTGCTGAACCGATAAAACGTGCATTAATTTTGTTCCTTCGATGACATGGTTACGGGTTAGCGGAATAATTTGCCGCTCCCGGTGATCGCAAAACTGGTAAGGCAAATCGGTCAGTTTGATCACCAAATCGTCAGTTGCACGGTGATCAATCAGCATATCAGGCCATCCATGCTGATTTTCATAGAAATCGCCGGTAGATATGCGATTCTGTTTGAGGTGGTTCATACATGATTTCAACGCTTCGGCAGAAGGAAAAATACGGTTACCTTTTACCTGCAGCATACCATTTTTTCCGGCTACAACAATTAATTCTGAATTGCGGGTCATCATCCCTTTTTCAGCAACCAGTTTACAGGCCATTGAAATCATCTCGTCCACTATGCCATCAGAAAGTAGTTTGATCATTTTATTTCATTTTCGTTTGTTTTCCTGAGAAAGAAAATATAAAAAGCTGCTGTTGCGGTAACAAGGATCATCAGCCCATTGGTGGCATACACCTGTTTCATAGGCATGAGCTGATACATCCATCCGCTCAGAATATTGCCCGATACTGCACCTGCTCCAAAATAGGCGGCCCAAAGCAACGACTGGCCGGTTGTTCTCCATTTTGGCGGAATCAGGTTATTTACAAATTCTACGGAAGCTACCCATAGAAGGGTCCATGTCATTCCATTCATGGCTTCAATAAAAATTACCAGATCGGGATTACTGTTAATTGAATACAAAAATAACCGGATGCAAGTGGCAATAATGGCTATAAAAACCACCTTTCCGGCTGCGATCCGCTGAAGCAGCCATGCCGCGATAAAATAAAAAGGCAATTCACTGATTCCTTCCATCCCAATGGCCAAACCTGTAGTTTCCGGCGAAGCGCCGATCTGTCGCATATAGAGGGCCAGGAAAAAGGTGATTGCTGATTGACTAATGGACACAATTACAATAATGAATAGAAAAATCAGGAGAATTTTGTTTGAAATGATCCTTCCGAAATACTTAAATTCGACATCCAGGCCTTTGTGCTGAAGATTCGGGTTAATTATTTTAAGGGCTGAAAAAAAACACAGCAACGAAAATCCGGCGCTGGAAAAAAAAGCGGCCTGAACTCCGATTAGTGATATAAGCCAACCGGTAACTGAAGCTCCGAGTGCATACCCGATTGCTCCCCAGAACCGGATCGTACTGTACGACTTGATTTGTTTGCCTTCGACGTGATCGAGTGCAATACTGTCGAGTAACGGTAAGACAGGAGTATTAAACAGCGACAGCGCTATCGTCATGCCTGCAATAACTATTATACCTGAATTCACCAAAGGGAAAAGTACAAAAAGCAACAAGGCGCCAATCAGGCTTATTTTTAAACACAAAAGTTTTCCGTATTTGTCGGCCAGCATTCCCCAAAATGGCTGAATAATCAGCATCAGCAGCCAGGGGATTGAAGCTACAATCCCAATTTGAATTCCGCTTAAACCATTGGTCTCCAGCCATAAATTAAACATCGGAATCCACGAAGAAAGGCTTGCAAAACCAAATAGAAATGCCGCCCGTAGTGAGTTATTCCGGGAGAGTATGACAGATTTTATTATTTTCCTGAAATTGAAGGATGATTGCATATTTTCGGTCAACTGAATACTTAGACCACCACCGGCCATTTAAATGCCGATTGTAACGAAATACGCTGGCCTGTCGCCTGCGATTTACGGGCGCCTTCCATGATTTCCAACACATGCAATGCATGTTCAGATGTAATTAATAACTCTTTTCCAGTCGACAAATGCTCGCAAATGACAGAAGCGCCTTCCTGCCATACAAAAGTGCCAGAGTCGGTTATGAATGTTTCCAATTCCTCATGCTCTGTTGTAGCAACTTCAACTCCTAACGGATGCCAATCGTATCCAATTAAATTCAGGCAACCATCGGAGCCAATAATAGAAATAGTAGGGCGATTTTCTCCCAGACCTGAATGCCCTGCCGGATTGAAATAGTTAAAACCACATTGAACATGCGACAGTACTCCGTTCTGATGCTCCAGAAGAATATGGGCATTATCTTCGGCTTTAACCTGAATGAATCCTTTGTCCTCCACATTACGGGTAGGAGTAATGACATTGAGCATAGCAACAACCGATTTAGCAGGCCCGAGCAGACCTGTGAGCGAAACCATGTTATAAACGCCCAGATCAGGCATACTCCCACCATCTTCTTCATAGAAAAATGCAGACCAGCCTGGACCCTGGTGCCCGTAATGAGCGTGGGCTGCTGCTACCCTGCCAAGTTTTCCGGCATTAAGTTGTCGGGCCATAAAGGCAAACTGAGGACTATTAACCATTGCAGGAGCGCCCCAAATGTGATTTCCCATTTTTATCGCCAAATCAAAAAGTTCACGGCCTTCTTTATAAGTGGTGGCCATTGGTTTTTCGCTCCATACATATTTGCCAGCCAGAATAGCGATCTTGTTCAGGCGACCATGTTCCTGCATATCGGTACAGTTCACCAACAAATCAAATTCAGCACCGGCCAGCATTTTGTCAATGTGAGGATACCAATTAGGTACATTGAATTTTTTGGCTGCCTTCTCAGCACGATCCGGTTTAATGTCGCAAACACTTACTATTTCGGCGAAGGGACATTTTCCCAGATGGGGCGCATAATTTCCGTTCATTACACTTCCGCAACCGATAATTCCAACCTTAATTTTTCGGCCGAGCGGTTTGAAAACGCCATCCGATTGAGACAATGTTGGTGTTGAAGCCATTAATGTTGGTGCAATGACCGCTGCAGCCCCAATTGTACCGATGTTGCCTAAGAAATTTCGTCTTGATAGATTTTTCATACTAAATTCATTTTTGATTATCCAGTTTAATTGATTTTGAGTTTTTATTCAAACTCCCTGTAAGCTCCAAAATTGGCAAGACGATCTTCGCCAAGCCGATCAGGAATGGGAATACGGGTTTCATTCAACAAATCGCAGATCTGAAACCACAGGTTGGTTCTTGTATATGTTTGATGTACCATCTGAAAATGAACTGATAATAATAGTTTTTTTGCACCTGCAACATTTTTCAACTTCAAAGTTCATTACTTAATTCACTGATTAGCTTGTTGCCTTTTTGTACGTCTTCAGTTAATTTTGCAGCGTCAAAATCACGTTTGCTGTAATCGCGTTCAACCGTAAGCGATGCCAGATGTGCTTCAAGCGCTGCCATTAAGCCTTTAACATTTTTATTGGCTGATTTGAGAGCTAACTCCCTTAAAATAAGAATTTTTTCATAATCAACAATCCCTTCTCTTAGTTTTTCGAACCGGATGCAACTGTTTCCTCCGGGATAAACCAGGTAGCAATCTCCCGCAGGCCAGGCCGTGTGTCTGGCATCTCTCACCGGGTCAGCAGGCCATGCATCATACGCCCAGCGTAAAAATCCGTTGTATCCGAAAGCTGCGGCATACCAACTGATATACCTTCCTTCTACGGGCGGTGAGAAAACAAAGTTATTTGGTTTGGTAGGATTGCAGCATACGTAATAGGTTGTTGTAAGCCCCTTTGCAGAACGTGCTTTCAGTTCCTGCAGGCTTGGCTCACTGGTAATAATCGGCGAATAATCATCAAGCAGCGAAGTAAGTTCCGGATGCCAGTCGCCTGCATAGGTAATTCTCCATTCCTTCGAGTTTTCTTTGATTACCTTGATGGATGCAAGAGTAACATCAAGCGGATTTTCATTGATTCCCAGATAGGTTTTCTTCAACCAACCTTTTTGGTTCAGATGGGCTTTTAAATCATCCAGAAAAACATTCCAGAAGGTTTTGTACTCTGTTGAAGTCGGCGCCCAACTTTCAAATTTATAATTGCCTGTTTTTTCGTCCATATACCTGAAACGGTTTCCCCAGGGCACCGGGGTATAAATGGTGATTGCTTCATCAATACCGGCCTCCATGCAAAGTTCTACATACTGATCAAATATGGAATAATTGAACTTCCATGAACCATTGGCCTTTTTAGTCCAATCAATCATGGTTCCTTCAATCATATAGGAATTATCGCCCCATGGGGAATGAACGGCATAGGTGGTGATATACTTTCCACCGGCGTCAGCGTATAATTTAAGATGTTTTTTTAGCAATAACTGGTGTTCAGTTGACCAGGGTTCCAACTGGTAATAGCTGGCTATCACCCAGGGATTTTGCCATAAATCAAGTCGGAATTTCCAGTCGTGAGGAATGGGAAGTACTTGTTTCTGAACCGTCAGGTTGACTTTTAAATTGACTTTTTCATTCTTTGAATTGATTTCAATAGTACCGGAATATGTACCTATCTCTGAGTTTCGGGGTATATCAAATGAAATCCATACTGGCCTTACCGTCTTACCCGGAAGATCGAACCGGTCGAAGGTTTCAAATCGGTCAGGCATAAGCCAGGCGGTATCCATTGGCGCCCCGCAATCGAATTTTTGGGCATTATAAGGAAGATTCGAAACTACATACCTGACCATGTTCAGCTTGATATTATCCCTGCTGATCACTTTTCCGCTGGCATTGACCAAATCGCTGACAAGGAAACGTATCTGTTCAATAGAGTCGGGTGACCATACCAATATTTGTGCATTCAGGCGTTCGCCTTTCCATCCGTTCGCTTCCCAGCTAAATGATCCCTGCTTTACAGAAGGCACTTCGCTCCTTAAATATAACTCGTCGGTCAATCCGAACGCAGCATTTAGGCCCGCTTGCTGTTTTGCCCAACTTGCCGTATCCGTTGGCTGGTCAAAAGTATATTCGGATTGGTAATGACCCTTCGGAGCCGGTATTTTTGATAGGTCAATTTGCCCTTTTTTGAGTTGTGCAAAGACACCACTTATCAAAGTCAACGAAAGACATGCTGTCAAAACTGATTTTTTCATCGTTGTGATATACCGTGTTTTGATATGAACTGAAAATTGATATTTTATCAGATATTAACGAAAGGCAGAAACGGACCCACCCGTTTCTGCCTTTCAAGTATTAAATTTTACTCAAAGGATATTCATTTTTTCTGACGAACAGTGAATTTATAATTTCCTCCTCCAATATTGTATCCTGAAAAGCCAAGATCAAGGTATAATTCATTTGCGATAGCATTATAAGTTCCTGCTTTACCTTTATGGAATGTCATTGTTTCGCCCCAGGATGTAACAGTTACATCTTTTACAAGGGTCAAATCTCCTTTAAATGTGTCCATATTTTTATCGCCTAGTATTAGTTATTCAATGGCATTCTTTTCAATCAGGCAAACAACATTAGGGTGTAACCACAAAAATGAGGCAGGCACTAAACTGGTAATTCTTTGAGATAAAAACTTTCCAACAATAGGTCTCTTATGAATACCGCCTATCAAGATCAGAATCATTTTTGCATGCAAAATATCAGCCATTCCCAAGGTCAGGCCATAAGTTGGTTTAACAGACATTTCATAAGCCATAGGGTGCTGTAGCGACTCCTCTGTAAGTTCAGCAATATGACAATTTGGGTGCAAAAAATCAGCAGGTTCGTTAAACGCCAGGTGCCCGTTCATTCCCAATCCTAAAATGCACAGGTCAATCGGGCCTTCCCTTTTAAGCTTTTCCTGAATATATTGGCATTCAATTAGTGGATCTTCCGGATCACTGTTAAACCCGATGTAACGGGAAGCCGAAATGTGGAGCGGCTGAAGGAGGTGTGCCTGCAAATAAGATTCACAGGTTGACGGGTGGTCCATTGGCATTCCCCCCCACTCATCCAGTTTGATTATGCGCAATTCGTCAAAAAGTTTAGGTTGTTTCTGATATTCATTACCAAGCATATGATATGTTTCTGACGGACTACCACCGGTGGCAGTGCAAAGCAAAAGCCGTTCATTTTTTTTTATTTCCTGAATGATGATATCTTTTGCCCTTTGACTTAACTCTTCATAAGTGTTTCTAATATCAATCTCCATGCGACATATTTTTAAAAAACAGTGTAAATATAACCTATATTTTTTGTTTCACAACGTTTCGGTATTTATTATTTTATACTTTCGTATAGTTTCAAAAATCAATATACCTTTAAATATAGTTTCAACTTATAATCGGTAAATAATGACACTATAAACTGAATATAAAATATATACAAGCATCAATTGACAGGAATTAAATTTCGTTTAATTTCGTCAGGTTGTTCAATTAATAAGTACTGCGGTTAAACAACTATTACTATCAGATATTATTCCGAGAAGATGCATGAAGTGATTGTTCTTTTGTTATATTGGCTGTATATTTATATATCACTTTAAAAATTAAATTTCAGCAAAATGAAGAGAAATCAAAATATTTCAACCGTTGAAAGACGCCGGATCATTATGGAAGAGATTCAGCAAAACAAACAGGTTGACATTTTTCATTTGAAGACTCAATTCAATGTAAGTGAAGTAACTTTGCGCAAAGACCTGCGTTATCTGGAAAATAAAAACCTCCTAATTCGATCAAGAGGAGGAGCTATGATTACTGTAAAAGTTGGAGAAGATCTGTCGGTGAAAAAACGTATGGTTTTAAATCTGGACATGAAAAAATCCATTGCAGAAACTGCAAGTACACTGATAAAAGAAGGTGATACTATTATTCTTGATTCCGGAACGACCCTCATGCAGCTCACGAACCATCTCGAAAAATTCCGAAAACTGACTGTAATCACCAATGCGCTTGATATAGCCATTAAATTATCCCAATTCAATAATTTAAAAATCATTGTTCCCGGAGGTATTTTTATGAAGAAATCATTCTCTTTGGTTGGGGTTACTTCTGTCGAAAATTTTCAAATGTTCAGGGCTGACAAATATTTCACAAGTGCAGATGGAATCAATACGGAGGGTCTTTTTACTTCGAACCTTGAAGAAGGACAAATTGCAAAAATAATCATGTCAAATGCAAAGGAAAACATAGTATTGGTTGATTCAAGCAAGTTCGACAGAAATGGGATCATAAATTTTGCACCACTTTCTAAAATTCACACCCTGGTTACCGATAAGAATATACCAAAGAATTACCTGGGCAGGTTTGCTGAACTTGGAATTAAGGTGATTATCGCTGAAAATTAAAAAAGCAGATTGAGCTTGTTATGTAGTACATTTTGGAATTGGATACATTAATCTGTCACATAAAGACAACATACCTGAAAGTTTGATTATGGACATTGCGGACCACTCAGAATACAACGCAGAAGAATGAACCTGATAAGAAAAAGGAGGACCTGATCAAGGATTATAAGGAGTATGTTGAGCTGATCCAAGCTGAGAAAAATAAGGGTTAATCCAGGCTTCTATTTTTATTAAGGAAATTGAAGATAAAAATAAGACCTTAGAATTACACGCTTAAAAATTATGGTATTGCCAATTATCTCAACACCCACCCGGAAAGGTGCAATTTCGATTCTGGCCTGACCGGGATACTGCCTGAGCCATTTAAAGCCGGGTATTTCTTCGGGCATGATACAGAGGTTTGCCGTATCGGTAAGAAATTCAATTTCTTCAATCTGTTTGATGTTTTTGATGTTTCGCACATCGTTAAAGAACGACTTCCGGTATTTAACTATCATTTTTGCAAACCTCTTTTTATAGCCCGGAATTCCTTTTTACCATCATCGAATGAAAGCAAGTCGCTTTTGTCAGCCTTTTTCATTTCCCTTACCAAACGATCATCGGCCAGTTCCTCAAAATCCGAACGCGTCAGCTTATCCGATACGCTTATAATTCCTTTTACCATTTTCAAGGCTTCTTTAACTTTCGACTTGCTTACGGTTTTATCTAAATGAACGATTAATGTTTCCATGCTTGTAATTTTGCACAAATATAAAAAACCTGAATGAATTAAAATGTCTGGCAATAAAAAGCTAGCTACAGTACTCAAGCTTTTATCGGACATGTATCCTAATTGAAGATATCTATTAGGCAATAGGTGATTTATTCATCAACTGCCAGTTTGTTACCCGCTAAATAAAAAGCCCTTGCAATCATATGACTACAAGGGTTTTGTTGTATTGTTTAAGTACCCGGAGTGGGAATCGAACCCACACAACATTGCTGTTACTGGATTTTGAGTCCAGCGCGTCTACCAATTCCGCCATCCGGGCTTGTTTGTAAACAGGCTGCAAAAATAATGGAAAATTCCTTTGCACAATAGGTATTTCGATTTTTTTATACCTTTATCCGAATTCTCAAAATTGCCGATTTGCGCACGAACTTATGGATCAGACTGACGATAAAGAATTGTATTTGAAATTTAAGGAAGGCGACGAATGGGCATTTCAGTCCTTGTTCCGGAAATACTATTCAGCAATGTGTCATTTTGCCCGTCAATTTCTGAACGATAGTGAATTAGCCGAAGAAACCGTTCAGGATATGTTCGTTAAAATCTGGGAAAAACGCGAAACCCTGAACATTGAAACATCTGTAAAACATTACCTTTTTCGTTCTATACGTAACAAGTGCCTGAATCAGATTCAGCACGAGAAAATAAAAAAGCAATATGCCGGCATGGTGCTCGAATCGTCTCACCAGGATATCGATCCGGAACATTACTACATCGAGGTCGGCTTGATTCAGCGAATTGAACAAAGTATTGATGCACTCCCCCCTAAACGAAAGGAAATTTTCAGGTTGAGCCGAGAACAGGGGATGAAATATAAGGAAATTGCCGATACGTTAAACATTTCGATAAAAACAGTAGAGGCCCAAATGGGTTTGGCTTTGAAACACTTACGTCATGAGTTAAAAGATTTCAGTAACTATTTAACGACCTTGTTTTTTATTTTTAAAAAATCGTAGGCCGGTAATAAGGGTTAAACTTACTCTATAATGTCCTTTAAGCGTATGAAAGAAAAAGACGAAATATCAGATAAGGATTGGGAATTGATCGCAAAAGCGATTTACGATAAAAATACCGGACCAATAGCAAATGAACAAACAGATGCTGTACCCGGTTTTTTCAAAGAGGAAAAGGAAAAGGAGCAACTACTGATCCTGACAAACAAGGTTGATTTGTTTTATCACCTGAAAAAATACAGGGAGGAACAAGCCTGGGCAAAAGTAGAATCCAGAATTCACAGCCAATCTTCAGCCAGGCCAACAAAATTCAGGATTTTAATCACCAATCCGGTCTTCAGAATTGCCGCTGCCCTGATATTTGCAGCCATGCTGCTGGTTTCCGGTTATGTTGTGATTTACAGCCCATCGGCAAAGAGCAATTTACTTGAAGTGTCGGCTACCCATCAGGTTTTAAACACCCATACCCTACCCGACGGAACTCTGGTTAGTTTAAATACCGACACCAAATTGAAATACCCGAAAAAATTTGGCCGGAACACCCGTGAAGTAACCGTTGAAGGAGAAGCATTTTTCGAAGTTACACCAAATATTAATAAACCTTTCATCATTCATGCCGGAAAAGCGCAAATTAAAGTTCTTGGTACCAGCTTTAATGTAAATGCCTATCCTGAGTCAAAACTGGTGGAAGTTACAGTTGAAACCGGCAAGGTGCAGGTTATAAACAAGACAACCGAACCTTTGCAAGCCAATGAATTGATCCTGACTTCGGGCGATAAAGGAACTTTGGTATATTCTGACAATTCGTTACTGAAAACTACCAATCAGAATCCTAATTTCATAGCCTGGAAGACCCACAACCTGATTTTTAAGGCGACTTCGCTTGTCGAAGTAATTGACGATTTGGAAAAAGTTTACAAAGTAAACATCCGTTTGGCCGATTCGAAGCTAAACGGGCTCCTGCTCACTGCTCAATTCAATAATTATTCCCTCGATTTTATTCTGGAAGTGATTGAGACCACTTTCCAAATTGAGGCTCAAAAAGTTAACGGGCAGTATATTTTAAAGGCACGGTCCTAATTCTTAAAAATTTGAAATGCCATGAAAACTTTACGAATTATACCCAGAATTTTAACTTTCATATTGTTATTGTTGTTTGTCTCAGTGTCGTTCTCTGCATACAGCCAGAAACAAACAACCAAAACATCTAAGCAAAGCTCAAAACAAAGCTCGAAACAAATATCGAAGCAAAATGCTAAAGAAGGTTTGCCACAGAACATACTCGACCAAAACATCAGCATTTATGTTGAGAACGAACCGCTGTCGAATGTTATCGAACGAATTTGTGGCTACCTCAATCTGGATTACTCCTACAATTCGAAATTGATTGAAGGTAAGAATATCAGCCTTAACGTATCGAACAAACCTATCAAATCGGTGCTCGATCAACTGATGAAAGACTTTTATCTGCTCTTTGAAATTGAAGACAATATCCTGGTTATCCGCGACTATGTTTCGAAAGAAAAGAGCGCTGATTACGATAAGAAAATCAGGAGCTTTACGACCCAAACCGGGTTTGTTTTTGATAATCCGAAAAAAAAGTCAATCACCATTGATTTCAAAACATCGAGCAACCTGATTATTATTCCTGTTACCATAAATAATTCGGATACCCTGAATTTTATCCTCGACACCGGAGTACGAAACCCGATCATTACTGAACTTCCTTTTGTGAACAAACTGAACCTGAATTTCCTTCAACCTATCAATATTCAAGGGTTGGGTGAAGGCGAACAGCTTACCGCTTACAAGTCAGCAAATAATACGATTAATATTGAAGGACTTGTAGCTTATGATCAGGAAATTCAAATGGTCATCAGCGAAAATTTTCAGATTTCACATATCCTCGGAATTCCTGTTCACGGGCTCATCGGATTCAATCTTTTTAAGGACTATGTAGTTAAAATAGATTATACCGAGCACAAATTAACCCTGATCAAACCTGAATTTTTCAGTTATAAGGAAAGAGAGAGAGATATTGTACTTCCCCTAAGTTTCGAGCAAAACAAACCATTCGTGAAAACCAGTATTGTTACCGATAAAAATGAAGAAGTACCGGTAAAATTATTGGTTGATACAGGTGCAAGCGATGCCCTCTGGCTATCAACCAATTCCGACAACCGCATTTCTCTTCCTGAAAATCATATTGAAACTTTTCTGGGCCGTGGATTAAGCGGTGATTTGTATGGTAAAAAAGGACGAATAGGTGGCATCTGGGTAGGCCCTTTGGTATTATACGAACCCATTGTGGCTTTCCCCGACAATGTATTGGTTGACCAGCTTATTGGCAAAAACGACCGGAACGGCACACTCGGTGCTGAAATTCTGCGAAGGTTTTTTGTGACCATGGATTATCCGAATAAACGGCTCATATTGAGACCAAACGGCAATCTTAAAGATGATTTTAATTACAACATGAGCGGACTGGAGGTTACTAATCCATTGCCCGGACTGCCCATCTTTTTGATTAGCGATATCCGGAAAAACTCACCAGCCTATTATGCCGGGATTCAGGAAAACGACCAGATTATTTCGTTAAACAATACTCCACATAAAACACTAACTTTAAATGATATAAATTTGCTATTTCAAAGTCAGGAGGATAAAAGGATCAAAATGACTATTCTTCGAAACGGAGAACAGGTAAAAACCGAATTCTTCCTGAAAAAAATGTTTTGATAATGAAACCAGCTTGCGGAATTTTATTGATTGCTTTCCTTTTGTCGTTCAGAATTGCCTGGGGACAAAAGGAAACCAATTCCGTACTGGAAAAAAAAATTACCCTGGAGGTACAAAACGAACCGATAACTTCCATCCTCAATAAAATTTCAGAACAGACGCAGGTCTTTTTCTCCTATGATGCCACATTGATTGAAGCTGATAAAAAAATGAACTTATCTGTTTCTGATAAAACCATTCAGGAAAGCCTGGATACACTATTCGATTTTAAATTTATATATAAAACAATTGGAGATCAGATCATTATTTCCCTGCCGGAAAGTGATGAAGTAAAAAAAAAAGAAATCGGGCTAATTAATACAGAACCCAGGATTATCACTTTTAGCGGGCGGGTTTTTGACCGGGAACAAAGAGATGTTTTGCCTTACACCAGCATTTCAGTTTTAAGAAGTAACATTGGAATCCTTTCGAATACCGATGGCGATTTCGAACTGAAAATCCCGGAAAACATGAAACAGGACACTGTTATAATCTCCTGTTTGGGCTACCGCCAGTACCGTCAGCCAATAAGTGAAATTGTTGAGCCGAATTACACCATTTACCTGCAACCAACTTCATTTTTGCTCAAAGAAATAAAAGTAACCGGCATCAATCCGCAGGAAATCCTGGAAAAATTACTTTCCAAAATAGCTCTTAATTATCCTCAGTATCCTGAAATTATGACTGCATTTTATCGTGAAGTTCTCAAACAGGACAGTAAATATATTGATGTTGCCGAGGCAGTCATGGAAATAAGGAAAGCTTCTTACAGAAACGAATTTGAACAGGATAAGATTAAATTCATCAAAGGGCGCAAAAACTTTAATGTTAAAGCTTTTCAGTTTGTTGATTTCAAAATTCAGGGAGGCCCGTATTACATTACACAACTGGATGTGGTGAAAACGCTCGATTCGTTTCTTGACCCTGAATTCCGTGATTTTTACAAATACACGCTCGATGAAATTGTTGAACTGGACAACCGCGAAACTTATGTTCTGCGTTTCAAACCAAAAGAAAAAGTTGACTACCCCTGTTATCAGGGTAAATTGTTTGTAGATATGGCAACATTGGCATTAGTACGTGCCGGGTTCAGTCTCAGCCGGTCAGGGCTCAGATTTGCCCGCGAGTCGCTGATCAAAAAAAAACCAAAAGATTTTTATGTCAGGCCTATCAATGTTGATTACCAGGTTAGCTACCGCCGCATGAGCAACCAATGGCACCTCAGTCATGCACAGGCATCGGTCAAATTCAAAGTAAAAAGTAAAAATGACAAAGTAAATTCAATCTTTCACAGTATCTCTGAATTACTAATAACCGATATTAAACCTGATGACAGGACTCCCTTCAAAAGGGATGAACTATTTAATCCGAAAGATATTTTTACTGAAATTATTACCTCTTATGATGAAGGATTCTGGGGCAACTACAACATCATCAAACCTTCCGAAGATTTACGGAAAGCGCTCCGAAAGTATTCTCTTGAAAACGATTCCTTGTTTAGAATAAATGAAAAGGAAGAAAATATCATAAACAAAAAATAATCACTCAAAATGAAAACCTTAACCTTATTCGTAATTGGCGTTTGGATTGGAATGGCTCTGTCGGCACAGAATCAGGGGCCAATTCCCAAAATCAGTCAGCAGATGGCAGAATATTTCAGCTACAATCCGATAGAAAAAGTTTACTTAACAACTGACAAATCACGCTATAAACCAGGAGAAACCATTTGGTTCCGTGCTTTTGTTACCACCGGCAATAATATGCCTGCCCCAAAAGAAAGCAACGAGCTTTTTGTAAAACTTTACGATAACAAGGGAGCAACGGTTTTGACTGAAGTTTTCAAGATCGAAAATGGATGCACGCCCGGCGACCTGTCGCTTCCCAAAGACCTCGCGAAAGGAAATTATTCTCTGGTTGCCTACACCTTAGCGCATAATTCTCCGGAAGATATTTCGTTAACACTACTTCAGATTAGTCCGGAATACTCCGATTACTGGATCGCCGAAGTCAAGCTAAAAGATAGCATATCAACCCCTGGCCAGAAAAATGAACTATTTGTTATTTTGCATGATATTTCGGGCGATATCCTGAAAAACACTCCACTCCGTTACCAATTTATGAATGGTACCGAAGTGATCGAAAAGGGCAAGATTAAAACCGACGACAAAGCCAAAGCCACCCTGCCATTTACCATGCCCGCAAAATCCAATGGCGAACCATTTATTTTCGAACTGAGCGATAACAAGGAGGAATGGAAACAAGAAGTATTTCTTCCTTCGGGCCTGGATCCGCTGGTAATCAAATTTTTTCCTGAAGGCGGCAGCCTGATTACCGGCACTCCGTCGAAAATCGGTTTTACCGCCTTTAACAATTGGGGCATACCTGTTGATGTGGAAGGATCGGTGATTGACCAGGATGAAAAGCCGGTAAGTATGGTGAAAACATTTACCAAAGGGTTGGGACTTTTCACGGTGGCAAATGCCGGCAAACAAAAATACAAGCTTGTTCTGTCAGGAATAAACGGGCTGAACCAGTCGTTTGAACTACCTGAACCTAATTCTGACGGGCTTGCGTTATCGGTAGTAAAGAACGATGCTGAATTTATTTCGGCCAACCTGATTTTTGCCGACAAACAAAAACATTCCATCGCTCTTTTGGTTACACAGGGCAGCAATATATACTGGGCTGCCGACATGGAAATCAATGGTTTGGGACGGATAAAAATTCCGGCAGAAAATATTCCACACGTTATAAATCAGTTATCCGTATTTTCGAACGAAGGCCAAATACTGGCACAACGTATCTTTTTTGCCGACAAAAAGCAAGAATTAAAAGTTGCTGTTTTGCCTGCTCAAAGCAAACTTAAAGCAGGTGAGAACATGAAAATAAAAATTAGCCTTTCCGACGAAAGCGGTTTGCCCCTTTCAGGCAATATGAGTATTTTAGTTTCTGATCAATCCCGTAATGATGCAGACAAAACCCGGATTGATGAATATCTGCTGATGGGCGCCGGACTTGAAACCCCATTTTCAGTGATTTCGGAGGCCATGAAGGGTAAAGTAAATACTGCCCTCATGGATGTATATTTAATTGCAAACCGGATAAACAATTTCGACTGGATCAAAATCAACCAGTTTAAAGCCGAAAATGCATCGGCAACAAATGCGGGAAGAAATATAATTTCAGGTATAATTACCGATAAAAACGGGAATAAAATGAACAAAGCCAAAGTCTCTTTGGTGAACAACAAAAATATGCAATTACACACCACCACAAGTAACGCTGACGGACGGTTCAATTTTCCAAACCTGAATACCGGAAGTACTGATGATTATTCGGCAAAAGCCACTGACCCTGAAGGTAAGCGGGAATTAAAAGTGATCTTCAATAAAAATCTGGATGACCACATTTCGGATTTTGTGGCTAAGAATGCCAGGAAATACAGCTTCCTGAAAAATGAAAAATTTACCAGTGAAAACTATTTTAAAAACAACCCTGATTTGTTTGTAAAAGAGCCAAAACCAAATAAACCTAATACGGTTGCTTATGAAAATCAACGGAAGATGTTGTCAACTGCAACAAGTTTGCTGGATGTCATAAAATCAATCAGACCATACAGAATAACCAATAACCAGATTGTTTTCGCCGGGTCAGAAAATTCCATCAATTTTCAGGGAGGAGCTTTGATCGTACTGGATGGACAGCAACTTGGAACTGATGTTTCAGTCATTAACAGTATTTCACCAAACGATGTTGATCACATCTTTGTTTCGACCAATGCTATGGAAATTCAAAGATACACCGGGCTAAATTCGGTTGGATTAATCGAAATATTTACGAAAAAAGCACAGTTACCGGTATCAGTTCCTAAAACCGAAACAAAAGTCAATAAATATGATGGATTATTCCGTATCCCAAATGAATTTCAGGATGTTGAAGCCAGCCAGAAAAATAAAATCAGCACAACCCTGCTTTGGATTCCAAATCAAAAAGTAAATGAAACAGGTCAGTTTGAATTCACGGTTACAGCCGGAAAGGTAATTTCCGATTTCGTGATTGATGTGCAGGGAATTTCTGAAGATGGAAGGCCGGGAACCGGAAAAGCTGAATTTTCAGTTGTAAAATAGCTGTTAGTTTGATACTCAAGGGGTGACTTCGAATTCACCCCTTGAGTATCAAAACAGCAGAAAATTGAAAAATCAAATTCCACAGATTGTTCAAAATCACTATCTTTATCTAAAAATTTGACTATGACAACTTCAGTTTACTCTTATTTTTCCCCGAGGCAAACGAGTCAATTGGAGTGAATTTCAGAAAATGTAACGTCGGGATTCGGCAAAGCCGAATTTTCGGTGATTATATGGAGGGGAATTAGCTGATCACGGAGTGATCAAGAGAAATTATCTGGTTGTTAGATACTCACGGCGTGACTCGAGTCAGAACATTTTACTGCGATTAAACAATTAATACAATCAATTTATGGATGTAGAAATCTTATCACGAATTCAATTTGCGTTTACCATTTCATTCCATTACATCTATCCGCCACTGAGCATAGGATTAGGTATAGCGCTGGTGGTGTTCGAAGGGATGTACCTTCGTACCAAAGACAAGCACTATGAACAATTAACCAAATTCTGGATAAGGGTATTTGCCCTTATATTTGGAATTGGAGTTGCAACAGGCATCGTTATGGAATTTGAGTTCGGTACAAATTGGGCAGCCTACTCCCGATATGTAGGAGATATTTTTGGGAGCGCCCTGGCCGCTGAAGGCATTTTTGCATTTGCACTTGAATCTACTTTTCTTGGGATTTTACTTTTTGGCTGGAATAAAGTTAGCCCCAGGGTTCATTTTTTCTCGACCATCATGGTAACGCTGGGTTCCATGTTTTCAGCCATTTGGATAGTTGTTGCCAACTCGTGGCAGCAAACCCCGGCAGGTTATAAAATTGTTGGCGAAGGAATGACTGCACGGGCCGAAATCACCGATTTCTGGGCAATGGTTTTCAATCCATCGTCAGTTGACAGGATTGTGCATGTCTGGATTGGAGCTTTCCTGGCTGGCACTTTTTTAGTCCTGAGTGTGCATGCTTATTATATCCTGAAAAACCGGTTTGTGGAGCAATCGAAGAAGGCATTTGGCATTATTCTGGTAATTGCAGGTATTTCGGCGCTTGCACAATTGGTCACAGGCCATGATTCAGCAAATGGAGTTGCAATAAACCAACCCGCCAAACTTGCTTCCTTCGAAGGTCACTATGATAGTCTGGCCGTCGCAGATATGTACCTGTTCGGTTGGGTCAATGATGCGAAACAAACAGTCACCGGCCTGAAAATTCCAAAAGGCCTGACTTACCTGCTTCACCAGGACTTTACAACTCCAGTTACCGGACTCAACGCTTTCGATAAAAACGACCGGCCTGGTCAGGTTAACTTTATTTTTCAGACTTATCACCTGATGATTTTAATTGGCATGCTGCTTATTGGACTGACGCTGTTTTCGCTCTTTTTATGGTGGAAAGGAAAACTGTTTAAACAACGATGGCTCATGATCGTATTCAGCTTTTCGGTCCTGCTTCCGCAGATAGCCAATCAGGTTGGCTGGTACTCGGCCGAAGCAGGCCGGCAGCCATGGGTGGTTTATGGTCTTTTGCGAACGTCTGATGCCTTGTCGGAGAATGTAAGAGCAGAGCAGGTTTTGTTCTCGCTTATCTTATTTACTCTGCTCTATGTCATCTTATTCATTTTGTTTATCTATCTGCTGAATAAAAAAATACAGCATGGGTTAGATATCGCCGAAACAAAAAATGGACATACTCAACCAAACTTAACTGCACAATGATGGAAACATTTTTAACGATAGAACTGGGAACATGGATGTTTTTGGTAGTAGGAGCTGTATTCAGCGGATATGCAATTCTGGATGGATTCGATCTTGGCGCTGGCACCGTTCACCTGTTTCTGAAGGAAGAACAAAGCAGGCGAAAAGCCCTCAATGCCATTGGGCCGGTATGGGACGGCAACGAAGTATGGCTGGTTATTGGTGGAGGAACACTCTTTGCCGGTTTCCCTAAAGTATATGCGACACTACTCTCAGCCTTTTATACGCCATTTATTTTATTCCTTGTTTTCCTGATTTTAAGGGCCATAGCTATTGAGTTTCGCAGTAAAGAGACGATGCTTTGGTGGCGAAAACTTTGGGACATCACGTATTCTGTGTCGAGCACGCTGGTTGGCTTTACACTTGGGGTAGTGCTTGGAAATGTTGTTCGCGGAATTGCGATTGACGGGAATATGATTTTCAAGGGCAACCTTCTGGATATTTTCAATCCTTATGCGCTTCTTACAGGCCTGACTGTAGTGGCGCTTTTTGCCCTGCACGGTTCGGTTTACCTGGTAATGAAAACCGACGAAAAATTATCCGACAGACTTGCAGATATTTCCAAAATTGCCGGGTTGTTATTTACTATCTGCTACGTTACATTGTCAATTGCAACACTCGTTTATGTTCCTCATGCTGCCGAAGAATTTAAGGAAATGCCCATTTTGTTCCTGATTCCTGTAGTTACGTTATTGTTATTACTGAACGAGAGACGGTTAATTGTTAAGAAAAAATACTGGCTGGCTTTTTTAACTTCGGCTACTTTAACGTCATTATTGCTGGTTACTATTGCTATTGGCCTGTATCCAAATATTTTGATTTCAACTATTGATAGTGCTTTTTCTCTGACCATAAGCAATAGTGCCGCATCTCCAAAATCATTAGGTATCATCCTGACTTTTGTGATGATCGGAGCGCCCCTGGTATTGCTTTACACACTTTTTCTTTTCAGAACATTCAGAGGAAAGGTTGTTCTGGATGATATGAGTTACTGAAAAAAATGGCAGGAAATGTATTAAGCAATTTATTTCCTTCTGATTAGTATGCCTAACCGGCTAACGTCCATTTTTTCCATAAACATTCCCGGATAATCCTGATGATTGTTGTTTCGGATATACTCCTCCGATTCTATACCGCTTGAAATATGGTAATACATGGTCAAAAACCGAACAGTAGATTTGGGTAAACTGCGGTCCCAGTAGTCCGGGTTTGGGTACTTAAATGCATGAGTCCAGCTAAATGATGGAGAGGGATCTTGCAAATATGCCGTAAATGGCCCATTCAAATTTAAAAATTTTAAAGATTGAGTTCGCATTAAAATCAAAACATTCCTTTCATTAGTTCCTCTGTTGATATTCCATTCTCGTTAATTTCTTCATTTAGTAAGGGAAGCAAATTTGTAATCACCTCAAGATCATGTCGGCATCCCAATAACATTTCGGCAATTTTTTGGCTGATTTCAGCCGGAATTGCACCAGTAATTAAAGCTTCGGTAATCAGTCCTTTCTCCACCAGCAAACTGATCTGGAGTTCGCCACTTTCGGTTTCCAGCTTGTTTGTAAAACGGTATCGGGGTGAATACCCAAAAATCCAGTCCCAGGTTTGATATTTTTCGATGGAAAGTTTTTCAATGGCTTCAATATCTTCAGGCGTTGGTTTGTAAACCTGAAAAGCCGGATAGTTCTGGCAGATTTCATTGAACAGAAAACCGGTAAATTCCTCAACGGATATCGGGTTTGGAAGGTAATTGGCAATATTAGTTACTTCGCTGCGGTTACTTTGCACGGCTTTGTCTTCGAACTTCGATAAATCCACTTTCAGCGCGCCTTTCAGGGCTTCCAAGTGGCTGTCGAACAGCAGAGTTCCGTGGTGCAGCACCCGATTCCGATGAATATGCTCGGCGTTTCCTGAGATTTTTTTTCCATCAATCTGTAAATCGTTTCTGCCTGTAGTGTATGCCTCAATACCCAGTTTTTTCAAAGCCTCAATTACGGGAATTGTAAAAACCTTAAAGTTGATTTCCGAAATCTTTTCCACATTCCGGATAAACGTAAAATTCACATTCCCCGGATCGTGAAAAACGGTTCCTCCACCCGAAAGCCGACGCGCAACTGGTATTTGATTTTCCCGCACAAATTCGTGATTGATTTCGGCCAGCGCATTCTGGTGTTTACCTACCACCACTGAAGGCCAACTGCGCCACAGCACAAAAAAATCTTCCTGAAAATTCTTCAGGAAATACTCTTCGGCCGCCAGGTTAAAATACGGATCGGTATTTGATTGATTGATACCAAGTGTGATCATACGAACAAAAGTAAGAAATGTGGTTAGAATTCCACCTGTACCCCAATGGTTGGCAAAACTGTTCCTGAAGTATTTTTCACGCTTCGAAGCACATAACGGGTTCCGTTGTCGGTAGTCAGAAAACTTCCATTTAAACCAACTTCGCGCAAAACAATGTCCTGTGATTGTGACTGATAATTATACAGGTTTTGTATATCGAGATAAAACTTCAACGTCATTCGTTTCAGGTAATACGATTTATCAATCCGGACATCGAGCTGATGAAAAACGCCGAAACGATTGGAATTCAGGCGTGAATTATCCAGATACGGCCCGCCTGTCAGGTTCCATGCCGAAATCAACGATGAACGGTTCAGATCGAAAGGTGTAAATGGCAATCCGCCTACAAACCTGAAACGGGTTCCAAGCTGCCAGCTTCTTTTCAGTGCTGCGCTTCCGGTGAGGCTCAAAATGTGTTTGCTGTCCCAGGCCGAAACGAAATAGTTTGCTTTGCCATCCTGAAATTCGCTTCGAACCAGTGTGTATGATAAATTCAGGTTATATCCTTTTGATGAACTGATTCGCGCCTGAAACTCGGCCCCGTAAGCTCTTCCTTTCGAAGTCGAAGTCACTTCCTCGTCGCCAATCACACCATAATCGGCGCCTTTGTTGGCCAACGAAATCCGGTCTTTTACCGAGAAGGGATAATTCCGGTAGTTCTTGAGAAAACCTTCGAGCGAAAACTGCATGGCCGAAACCGGTTTAAATTCCAGTCCGCCAATAAAGTGGTCAACCGAAAGGTATTTTAACTGGTTGTTCTTATTCACCAGCTCGTTGTTTTGCCGGTACCCAAGCGTGGTATAAGCCGGCAATTGAAAATAGCGGCCTGTGTTCAGGTTTAGGCTCCATTCCGGTGTCAATTGATAAGATGCCGAAATACGAGGTGAAAACTGTTTCAGCGGATTATTCATTCCTAATGAATAATTGTTTGCATCCATCCTGAAACCAGCAGAAAGAGTCAGCCGACTGGCCAGAAACTCATGGCTGATCTGCCCGAAAACACCGTATTTGACCAGATTCAGTTCCGTATCGTAATTCACATTCAGGATATTTCCGTCGTAAAAACGCTTCTGCAGAGTGGTATTGCTGTACCTGACAAAATCGATATTCAAACCCAAATTCGCCTTAAAACCATCCATCCGCATGTTGTTTTCGAACCTGATTTTGTTTTCCAGTTCTTGCGAAGTATAATCCAGTATTTTGTTGCCCGGAGAGCTTTCATCGTTTTCCAAATATTTGGTTGTGGTGTTGTTAAGCTGACTGCGACTGACAACCAGCGCCTGGTAACTGTTTTTCCTGAAGTGCTTGTAAACCGCTCCCAGCGTGTAACTCCACTGGTTGTTCACCGGTAACTGGCTTAAAATATACTTCTGCTGATCGTCCGGATTTTTAATATCCAGGTTCAATTCATTCTGATCTATGGCGCCTAATCCGATAAAAGTGAGTTCATTTTTTGCGTTGAAGCGTGTTCTGACTTTAAATTGCATGTCGTTGAATGTGGGCAGAAATGGCAGCTTCAGCGCCGTAAAAAGCAATTTCAGGTACGAACGCCGCGCCGAAACGATGAAAGTTGTTTTGTCGCTCAATGGGCCATCCACTGTTGCCGAAACTTCGGAAGCACCGAGACTTCCCTTGAATTTTAGTTTATCCGAATTTCCATCAACCTGTGCAAACTCAAAAACTCCGCTCAAAGCATTGCCACGATTGGAGGGAAACGCTCCGGAATAGTAATTCACTTCGCGGATCAGGTCGGCATTCAGGATACCAACTGCTCCGCCGGAAGCGCCCTGCGTGGCAAAATGGTTGATGTTCGGAACCTCAACGCCATCGAGGTAAAAACGGCTTTCCGACGGCCCGCCTCCACGAATAATGATGTCGTTCCGGAAAGATGGAGATGATAAAACCCCGGCATACGACTGAATAACCTTGGAAATATCGCGGTTAGCACCCGGACTTTTTTCAATTTCGGCAATACCAATGGTTTTCAGTGAAACCGGGCTTTCCTCAGTTTTCCGGAATGGCGACGTGGTCACAACCACTTCATCAATCTGTGTATCGCTTTGTTCCATTCTAATTTCAACGAATGCAACCCTGGCATTGTTTATTTCGAATTCCGATGAAAGAGCCTGATGGTATCCCACAAAAGATGCCTGAAGGCGGATGAATCCGGGCGAAAGACCCGTCATGCTGAAGTTTCCATCCGTATCGGTTACTGTTCCGGTTGTTGAACCCGAAACAATTACATTTACAAAAGGCATAGGTTCATTGCTCAGAGCGTCAATAACTCTTCCTTTCACCGATGCCTGCTGTGCCCAACTATGAGAAGGATAAGCCAGAAGCAGAAAAAATAGATAAAGAACCTTTTGCATAATTATAATCAATTTATTGAATCTTGTTTAATTATTGAGAAGCAAACTTAAACAAGATAAGCAAGTCAAAGTTTAATTGTCCAGTTCATTTTTCCTATCTTGCTTAAAAATTATTGTTATGAGGTTTGTTATTCAACGCGTGAGTTCTGCTTCAGTGAAAGTGGAAGAATTTGTTGTTGCTGAAATAGAAACCGGACTGTTGATTCTGATTGGAATTGAAGAAACTGACACGACTGAAGACATTAACTGGCTGGTAAAAAAGACCTGCCAACTCCGCATTTTTAACGATTCGGAAGGGGTGATGAACCTGGATGTTCAGGAAATTGGCGGAAAAATGATCGTGGTGAGCCAGTTCACCTTACATGCATCAACCAAAAAAGGAAACCGCCCGTCGTACATCCGGGCGGCACGCCCTGAAACGGCAATTCCGCTTTATGAGCAACTGGTGGATGAATTCAAAAAAGTACTTGGACAGAAAAAGGTCGGAACCGGTATCTTCGGCGCCCACATGGAAGTTTCGCTGGTTAATGACGGCCCGGTGACGATTATTCTGGATTCAAAAGCCCGGGATTTCTAGTCATTAGTGGTCATTCAATTGTCATTCGTAGTCATTGATAGTAAAAATCAACAATCAACAGCTAAGCAAATGACTATTAATGACGTGAAACAAATGACCACAAATGACTGTTTTTAATTTTAATGCCTAATCTTAAGCTATGAACCCTAACGAAGTCACCCTTCCCGAAGCCCAGCAAATGGTTGACCAATGGATTAAAACCATAGGAGTGCGCTATTTCAGCGAACTGACCAATATGACTATCCTTACAGAAGAAGTAGGTGAACTGGCGAGGCATTTTGCCCGGCAATTTGGCGATCAGTCATACCGTGCCGATGAGGCTGCTCCCCTCACGGCAGAGGCTGGGAGGGGGCTTTTAGCCGATGAAATGGCCGATGTGTTGTGGGTATTGATCTGTCTGGCCAACCAAACCGGAGTTGATCTGAATGATGCCTTTCTGAAAAACATCGAAAAAAAGACAAGCCGCGACAAAGACCGACACCTGAAAAATAACAAATTGAAATAAAGCTTACCTATTCATATCCGGAACATGGCATTAATTTCCTAGTTTTTCTTTTTACGCATAAAATAGAATGCTGCACCACCAATAACCACAATACCACCAATAATGGCGTAGGTAATCGTATTTGAGGATTTATTAGTTGCTTCTTCTTCATAATAAACCGCCGGATCCAGGTTATCAATCGAAATCGTATCTTCTGGTGCTTCTGCAATCTGAGCCGAATCTTGTGGAATCGAGTCTTGTTGGGCAAATACATTATTGCCTCCGAATATCACCAGGCCAAATAGGACCACCATCAGTAATTTTTTCATTTTTTGAATTTTAAATGTTATTTTAATTTATTGATCATCTTGTCGTACTTTGCCGCTGTTTCAGGATCGGTTTTCCGGTACGTTTCTGCCAGAGCTTCCAGCGCCGGTTTGTACCGTGGATTTAAATTCAGGCAATCCTGAAGTACCTCGCGGGCCTTTTCTACATTTGATTCAGCCCAAATACCGGCAAGTTTCGGGTAAACACTGAAGTACTTCCGGTTTGCCTGAATAGCTTTTTGGTAATAATTGGCGGCATCGCCTAAATTCTTGTTTTTGATTGCCAAATCGCCCATCAGGATCAATGCCTGTTCGTAATCCGGATTAATTTCCAAACTTCTTTTAAGCATTTGCCTTGCCCGCTCCTCATCACCTAAACCGATCAACGACTCTGCAAATTTATAACAGATCAGTTCATTTTGCTGGTCAAGTTCAATTACTTTTTGAAATAACAACGCAGATTTAATATGATCGCCATTTTTAAGCTCCTGAATTCCCCGAAAATCATCTTTGGTAACCCGTTCAACGACAGCACAAATTGGAATTCCGTCAACAAAAACAGTATGAATGGTATTTTTCGGCGGCCAAATATGGTTCTTCAATTGAAAGGGCGGAATATAACTGTTGGCAATAATCGCATAATCCCAATTGTATTCACTTCTGCGCTGGTAGGGAAAATACACAAATTCTACCGCTGGATCTTTCCTGAAAGACCATTGGATTGGGAAATTGCCTCCAACAATAGTTTTGCCCGTATCCGGTTTATTTTTCAGGTATTCCAGAAGCCATTCAGCCCCATCGCGCATAGAGTGGTAGTAGTAATCGGTTTCGTAATTACCATAGGCGCCTTTCAGTCCTCCAGCTATTTGATTGTAGTACAGGTAATAATACGGATGGTTGGAAGCCATAAACCGGACCGGGTGAATAGTCAAAGCCAGAAGTAGCAGAATGGCCGGAATGCGGATTAATTGTTGTGTAAACCTTGCGAAAAAGGCATGTATCCCGAGAGCTGAAATCAGTATTATACCAGGATAAATAAACAGAAAATGCCGCCAGGAGCCATATAAATTGGAATTTTTGAGGATCACATAAACAATGGGAAATAGAATCGTAAAAGCCAGAAGAAGCAGTTGAACCTTCTGGGTTGCGTTATATTTTTTATTTGAATTCAGTAGAAAAGCAACAATTCCTGAAAAGACAACTATGGGGATAGTAATTGCCATGTATTTAGGCAGGTAATACCAGGGATGAAAGTCGGACCAATTAAATTGCCCTTCGAATATTTGCCTGACTGTTGTTGGGAAATGAATCATTACCTGATACGATTTCCACGGATTTATCACTGGATTTTGCAAGGCGTATGGCCAGGAAATTAAACCTGCCAGATAGCCGGCAAGAGATATTCCAACCAACAAAATCAACCGCTTTTTCAGAAGTTGATCATGCCGCTTTTTATTGGTGAACCAATCCGAACCGATTTTCAGAAGCATAAAAAAGCCCAGATAAAAAAGCACTAAAAGTCCGCCCGCCCGAATTCCAATGGAAAGGCCAATGCTTAGAATCAGGAGAATTATCGTTTGCCGCGAAGGTTTTGTTTCAGAAAAAACAAGTTTTAACGAAAAGTAAACGCTGGAAATATAAGCCAATGCAAATGGAATATCTTTCAGGTTATTTTGAGCATGGCCCATGAATCCGGGTGAAACCGCAAACAGGATCAGAACCAGGATTGCAGCCCCAAATCCTGAGAAATAGGCGGCAAACAGAGCCGTTACCACAATGGTCAGCCATCCGGCAAAGCTGCACATCAGGTGCCTGAACGCGTAGATATCCCTGATTCCGAACAGATGAATCAGACCGGTACCCAGATTATCAAACGTTTGTCCGTAATACTTAAGATGAGTTTTTGGAGTGTTGAGCGAAGACTGATCCTTGCCAAGCGTACTGAAATACTTATAAACCATTTCAGAATGTTTGTAATGAACTTCTTCGTCGCCCGAAATGCCGGCATCCCGACTGATTAAAAGCATTGCTGCCAACATGAATACAGCAAGTAAATAGAAAATTATTTTCTGTTTATTTTCAATCATTATTCATTTTCAGCATCGTAAAATTTCTTCACGAGGTAAATGGGCCTGTTTTGAGATTCCTTGTAGATGCGGTACACATATTCGCCTACAACTCCCAAAAAAATAAGTTGAATTGATCCAAGGAAATAGATACTCAAAACCGTTGACGACCATCCCAATATTGCTAAACCAAAAAACTTATCTACCAGGGCATAAATACCGGCAAAAAAGAAAACGATGGTTCCAATGGTACCAAGAAAAAGGCAGACTTTAATGGGGAATTTTGAGAATGAGAAAATGGCATCGGCTCCTAAAACTACGAGTTTCGATAGAGTCATTTTTGGTTCACCTCCCATGCGGTCATCACGTATGTATTCGATGTAGCCTTGCCTGAAACCGATATAAGAACGCATTCCGGGCAGGTAACGGATAGATTCTTTCATCTGAACCAAAGCATTTACGGCTGCCCGGTTCATGATGGAGAAGTTGCCCGAATTTTCCATGTCGTCAATTCCGGCAATTTTTTTAAAAAAGATATGAAAAAGATTGGTTGCAAGCCGAAGCCGTGTACCTTTCCGGCCTTTGCGCTTCCCGCTGACAATGTCATATCCTTCATCTTTGATCATCCGGTACATTTCTGACAGCAATTCAGGCGGGTCCTGAAGATCGCCGTCCATCATGGCCACGTAATTACCCATTGCCAATTCCAATCCGGCGGTGAATGCGGCCTGATGCCCGAAATTTTTCGAAAGATCAATAATCTTTATTCCTGAATGATGCTTACGTACCTCAATTAGTTTCTCAAGAGTCGAATCGGTACTTCCATCGTTTATAAATAAAATCTCATAGTGAGTCGTGAAGGATTCGACTGCTTTAATTGAGCGGGCAGCCAGTTCGCCGATCAGACCTTCTTCGTTATAAACCGGAATTATCAGTGAAAACATTTTTTTGTTTATTTATGCGTACTTTAAATATCAGGATTAAGCATGGTTTAAAGATATGGATTTTGAAGGCAAGTAGCAAAGGTGTAATAAAAAGCTGCCAGTTCAGGAAAAGAAGTTTCCCTTTGCTGACAGCTTTCAGTTGGTATAGGAAAGAATCCCTGTTTTTCGGATGAAAAGTGAGGATTCGGATTTAGGGTTCAGTTTAAATGGCCGGTATTTTCCATGGAGCGCGGAATGGCCTCATCAGCATTTTGTTGGCTTCGACATTATTGATGATCTTTTCCTTTACCGGATCCCATTGTATTTTCTGTTTGGTTGTCATGGCAATTTCGCCCAGAAGCCCCACTGAAATTGAACGGTGAGCAACTTCAGCCGGAGTAATGGTTTCTTTACGGGTTCGGATACATTCGAGGAAATTGCCGATATGATTGTCGCTTTTATAAAGCGCTTTTTTGTTGGCTCCAAGTTCTTCAGAAATAAGTTCGGGTTTGGAAGCTGTAATTTTATCGCCACGGTCAACGTGTATCCAGCCATTTTCGCCATACCAGGTAACGCCCATTCCATGAGGTAACCGGGCTGCGTTGGCTACACGAATCACAACTCCTGATTTGTATTTGCAGTTGAAATCGTATTCCATCGGCACATTATACAATTCTCCTGAAGGTGGATAAATCCCTTCACCCGAAACCTCAATTGGTCCGGTGCGGTCGAGTCCAAGCCCCCAATGGGCAATGTCAATGTGGTGACCGGCCCAGTCGGTTAACTGACCTCCCGAATAGTCCAGAATCCATCTCCAGTTCCAGTGACAAACTCCCCGGTATTCCACTTTGGGCGCTGATCCAAGCCAAAAGTCCCAGTCGAGTTCTGCCGGCACTGGTTTTATCGGTGGCATACCTATCAGTTTAGTTGCATTAGGCAAACCAACTTCCACATGATCAACTTTCCCAAGCCTTCCATTAAAAACCAATTCAGCGCCTTTGTGAAAATTCGCAACTGAGCGCTGCCAGCTTCCTGTTTGCCAAACAATGTTATTTTTCTGAACGGCTTTTACAATCTGCTGGCCTTCACCAATGCTTCTGGCCAAAGGTTTTTCACCGTAAATGTCCAGTTTTTTGTTCGCTGAGGCAACATAGGCAATACTATGCCAATGATCGGGTACCGAAATGCAGACTGCATCCAGCTTTTCTTTTTCAAGAAATACACGGTAATCCTTATAGGTGCGGCAATCGGTGTTTTTATAATATTGATTCACAATTGCAGATGCTTTTCCCAGATGGCCGGAATCTACATCGCACATGGATACCAACTGAACTTCCTTAAATGGGAGGAAACCTTTCATGTTACTAACACCTTGTGAACCAACTCCGATTGATCCCATGACAATCCGGTCGCTGGGAGGGAGAAAGCCATTCATTCCTAAGGCCGAAGATGGAATGATATGAGGAAGAATAATGGTTCCGGCTACTGCTGAAAGCGAGTTCCGGAGGAACAATCTGCGTGAGCTTTTGTGGTCCATGATAGATTTAGTTAAAACTCCAGCCTCCCCCAACCCCTCCGAAGGAGGGGCGAAAAAACCGGAATTTGTTAGTTTATAATATAAATTCGAAATCCTATTAATTTAATGTGCTAATTTATTTTTCATTTGCAATCCTTCATTGCCCTCAGTTTCCAAACTCCCCTCCTTCGGAGGGGTTGGGGGAGGCTTTGGGCCTTTATGCCTTATGCGCTGTTCCCGGAACCGGAACTTCAAACTGCATGTCAACAGGACCAAAGGCGATTTCTTTAGGTCCCAGATCCATGTCTGATTTATAGATTTCTTCCCAGGTAACTTTTTTCCCGGTATAGGCTGCTGTTCGCGCCATAATAGCGGTAAGGGTTGACAGGGCTGTCTCTTCTGCCTGATTGACGTACTCTCCGGTACGTATTGCATATACCAAATGCATATGTTCCTGAACGTATGCCGGAATTTTCAGGTGGTTGGTCTCGTTGTCATTTTCATCTTTGGGATATTTAAACTGCCATTTTACCGCACCATCCAGATTCCAAATGGTATTGGCACAATTGGTATAACCTTCGGTACCCATAATGAATTCACCGGTTCCGTTGGCACAATTGTCAATCTGACGGCACATGCTGTGAGAGAAAATGCCACCGCCGTAATCAAAATCAATACTAAAGAAGTCGTACTGGTCGCCTGTCAAACGGCGGGCACGGCCACCATATCCTATAGCGCTTTCAGGCTGTTTGCCCAGAAACCAGTTGATCACATCAATGTTATGAACATGAGTATCTAAAATATGATCGCCACACAACCAAACGAAGTTATTCCAGTTGCGGAGCATATAAGTCATATCGTCCCAGCCTTCCTCGCGGGTGCGGAACCAAACGTGGTTCTGGTTCCAGAATGCCCGGGCAGATACCAGTTTCCCGATTGCACCGTTTGCAATCTGCTGATAGGTTTCAATGTAATCCTGCTGATGGCGGCGCTGAGTTCCGGTCACTACATTCAGGCCAACAGCCTGTGCTTTTTTTGCGCTTGCAATCACAGAACGAATGCCAACCGGATCAACTGCAACAGGTTTTTCCATGAAAACATGTTTGTTTTGAAGCACTGCTTCTTTAAAATGTTCGGGACGGAATTGCGGAGGAGTGGCCAGAAGGACGACATCCAAATCGGGTAAAGCCATTAGTTTTTTATAGCCGTCAAAGCCGGAGAAGCAATTTTCTGCCGGAATTTCCATTTTTAGTTTAGAAAAGCGTTCACGGGTAGCATCAATTCGGTCCTGAAATACATCGGACAGGGCAACAATATGCAAATCAGGTCCGGCGCTGATGAAGTTCAAAGCGGCTCCGGTTCCGCGGTTACCACAACCGATCAGTCCTGCCCGAAGTTTTTTCCCTTTGGGGGCTCCCTTCAGGATTGGAGGCAAGCCAAGAGCCTTAGCATCCTTTACGTCTTTGCAACCCGAAATCAGGGCGCTGGCTCCCAACAATCCGATGCCGGCCAAGGCGGTTGATCCGAGAAATCTTCTTCGGTTTATGCCACTTTTATCTGTATTGTTTTCCATTGCAGTAAAATTTCTATTTGATATTTTTATCAACTTCGCAAACGACCCTAAATCCAACATCGTTGCTATCAGAATACCACCAAACGCTTTTAGGCATTTGTGGATCAGTTACCAGCCAGGCCTTGGTTTTGGTAAAGTCACGGGCTGCACTTCTTAAATCTTTGGCATCGCTTTTATACGAACCTCCCCTGATTACATGTTCCTGGCCTTTCTTCGGACCTTTTGGATTAACAACTCCCTTTTGGTATGCCTGATAGGCTACAGGCGAATAAAAATCGGAACAGAATTCATAGACATTTCCCAACATATTTTTAAGTCCGAATGGATTTGCCTTCACTGAAGCTGGCTCCATAGCTTGTGATTGACTGTTTTCCTTATACACTGCATACGACTGTATGGTTGCAGTATCTGCTCCAAGTATTTTTTTGAAAAATCCTGCGGAAGTATATTGCCTGGCATCCCCTTCAAAGAAATACGGTGCTTTTGAACCTCCGCGCGCTGCGTATTCCCATTCAGCCTCGGTCGGAAGGCGGTATTTTTTGCCCGTAACTTTGGTGAGCCATTGGCAATAGGTATTTGCAGCTTTCCAGGTCATCGTGATCGCCGGACGAGTGCCTTTTCCCCATCCCTGATCGGGAGCTCCCCATGGTGGAGTTGGTCCGGATATAGCATCCACATTTTTGTTTTCTTCAGCTTCTTTCCGGCCCTGAGACGAAGTTGCCTTAAAGAACTCCAGGTACTCGTCCCAACTTACTTCTATTTTTGCCATGAAGAACCGTGAAAGTTTTACCGAATGTACGGGCCCTTCGTCTGGTTTCCGGAGCTTTTCGTTTTTTGGGCTTCCCATCAGAAATTGTCCGCCGGGAATGGCAACCATTTCAAAAGTGACATTTGTCCCTGGGATTTTCTCAGTGAAATTGACAAAGTTGGTTACAAAAGTTGATTCTGTAAATAGTTGGGTACTTTGGGTAGCTGTTACTCCAAAGTTCTTATTGTGTTCATGTTTGAAGTTGGGGTCGAAATGCCCGACATCAAGGTGACAATTCAGGCAACTAACTTCAGCCTTGCTGGTCAGAAAACTTAAATGGGCATTTTCGCCTTCAACTGTAAGCGTTTTTGGAAAAAGATTCTGATGGCATTTGACGCACGACTCTACATATACAAATTTTCTGGCCTTTTCGAGTTTACGTTTTGCCAGCCAGTTGAATTCGCTCGAATCTTTAAAGAGTATGCCATACACATCGGTCGCGCCATGCTTTGCTTTGGCAAAAAGCATTCCATGTCCTTCGGGCGGAAGGTGGCAATCTACACAATGAATAATAATTCCGGCATCATTATCGTAGTGTTTCGAAAGTTTCCAGCTTTGTTCGGCATGAGGATGAACATGACAGGATGCACAGTATTTGTCGGTTGAAGTATATTTAACTGTTTTGTTACCTGCAATCACAAAAATAATACCTGCAGAAATTCCGGCAAGAATTGCTAAAAGTAAAAATCTTTTAACCGACAGGATGCTATGAAAGGATTTCCAAAACTTCATTTTTACGAACTGAATAAATCGCTTACTGTGGTTTTTCAACAGCGGGGAAAAAAATGTTGGACCAAATTAAAAATCAAAGTTAGTTAAGTGCACTTAGCGGTATTTTAGCTGGAGTTTAAAGTCGGATTAAGGTAAGGTTATTTACGGGTTAATATATTCCTAAAACAGAACTCATAAAAAGGCGAATCTCCTGATTATAAGCGACTATTCGTTTATACCAGAGCCATCAACCCTGTTTGAAAACATGTTTTTCAGGACGCCAGTAAATCATCAAATTTGGATGCAAATTTTTCGCCGTACATCTCTTCGTACAGGGTACAGAAGCGTTCGAAAGTAAATTTGGCCAGGTTATAATTATTCTGCCTGTTCAAGACTTTCAGTTTATAAGCCAGAGCCTGGTCATTTACCGGATCGGTTTCAAGAATGCGATCGGTAAGTTTCAGGATTAATTCGTTATCCTGTTCAATAGTTAATTCGCTGATAAACTTCAGAAGAATGTCAACAATATTGTTTCCGACAAATCCTTTGAAGTCGTCGAGCCAATCGTAAGATTCGCCTTTGAAAAGTTCTCCCTCCTGAATAATATGGTAAAAGTTCAGGTTAAAATTGGTGTCATGAATTTTTTCCCTTTTCAGGAGCTTTAAGCACTCCACATAGTCGCAGTAAACCGGACCGTTAAAAGACATTGCCCAGCGGTCTATATGAAAATTGATCTGAACTGAATCAAGCGATTCCAGAATCAGGCGCAACTTGCGGATAGTAACTCCCCGGCTGTTTTTAGCGCTTTGTGAGGAATGTCCTTGCCAAAGAATTTCAGTTAGTTCCTGAGTCGAAATGCCATTTTTATTACGCTGAGAATAGAGAAGTATGATCAGGAACAGCTTTTTAAGTTTGGGGGTAAACAAGCTGGTAATTTCGTTTCCGTGTTTGTCGAGTACTTTAAAATCGCCAAAAAGCTGTATGTAATTCGACTCAGGTTTCCGGATAATAGCCTGATCAATTTTTCTGATTTTTTCTGCAGCGGAAGGTTGACTTTTTAAATGGTGTTTAAATTTGAAAAACAACGCTGATAGCAGGGACAATACTATTAAAATTATTACCGACCAGGATAAAACCGGATAAAGAATAAAGATATTTTTAATGGGTACTATTTCAATCACTTCCTTGTTCAGTTGCCAGATTTCTTCTTCGCCCAGGGCTCTTGACCATATACTCAGATTATCAATTGCACCATTCATGTCCGACGGCCAGTTGAACCCGGCAACACCGATGTACAGGTTATCGCGTCCTTTATAAGCGGGATGACCCAACGAACGGCTATCCAATTTTCCATCCAGGAAAATAGCCTGTTCTCCGCTTAACTTGTTATACCTCCAGACCAGATGATACCATCGGTCTGGTGCAAGTATCGTTTTGCCCTGCAGGTCGTTGCTGTAAAAACCGAAATAGGGTTTTTGGTCCCTGATCAGCAGGTGAATACCTTGCTGATAGGAATTATTCTTTGTTCCAATGATGCAATAGTCTCTCCTATTGGGCAGATATTCCTTAATTTTTATCCAGGCTGCCACTGAAAAATCGTGGTCCCTGATCTTAAATTCTTCAGCGCCGGGCAAAACAATGAAGCTGTTTTCGCCAAAAAGCGCTACTGAGGATCGGACTGAATCATCGGCAAACTGCACATTCTGCGGTTTTCCGACAAAACCGTTGATGCTGTAATCGTGACTTTCCTTTGCAAAGGTGTAATGGCCTTCAAGGTTATCGGTAATTTGAAGATGAGTAGCAACAAAGTGCTGAACGATATTCTGTTTAGGCTCATTAAAAGCTACGGTTTCCGGGGTAAAACGAAATCCGGGGCTGCTCGGTGTCAGAACCATATTATCTCCCGGGCCAACAGGAAAAGAATACTTTCCACTTGTTAGGCTTCCGGTTTTTGCCCAGTTCACATAGTCGAGCACCTGCGTATTGTATGAAACTGTCCCTTTGATAATTTTAAAGCCTCTCAGATAGGAGATCACCCCAAGAATCCAGTTTTCATACCGGTCGAGCATAATGAAATTTGGAGTTTTACCTGTATTGGTCCAGGTGTTTTTGACATGCTCAATCAGGTAAGGATTCTGATTCGTATCGAATTTAAGGTTTTTAGGTGCTTCTGATTTTTGGGGGAAATTGTAATCATTGTAAATGAGTAAACTATTTTTAGGATCGCCTTTCAGAAATTCACCTTTAAAAACCGGCGCTTCCCAAATCGAAAAATAGGGTTCTACCGCATGATTCCAAACATATAGAAGCCAGTCGGGACTATTTCTGTGCTCCTGCATCGAAAAAACAACCAGTCTTTTATTCTCCACCATCATTGTCTTTAAAGGAGGCCAACCTTCTTTGGTATCGTAAGAATAGAGGTACTGGCTGATACCCGTTTCCAGGAAAATATCCTGAAGTTCATTTACATTAGTGCTGAAATCAAGAAAAAGGGTGAAAATTTTTTCAGGTTTATTTTCGAGAAAATTTTTAATTTCATGAATGGTTTGCCTGAACGAGATGGAATTTCCATCGGCTTTTTTGATCATCAGTTGGTTTTGCTGCTTTTCCCATTCCAGATAAAAACGGAACCCTCCGATGTTTTCGTCAAGTAGTTCCTGAATTGATTTGGGTTCGTTCAGGTTGGCATCTACTCCTGAGAAATTCGAGATTACAAAAATGGTTTCGTCGTATTGGTTCAGCAGCGTTTCATCATTGGGTTTGGCATTAAGCTCCAATCCTAATGAATACCAACCGATCAAAATCACCAGGCAACGATGTACTGTATTCATCTGAAACAAATTAGTAACTTAAAACATCAATAAAAAAACCAAATTAACCTTCGATTAACCCAAAATAACAGCATTCAAATGTAGTCTTCTGTTTCTTAATTCTCAAATTTAGATGTTTTATTCACCGAACAGGAAAGAAAGAGAAAAATTTATATTTTTGTGGCTCGAAAAGAAGGGCTGTTAGCTCAGTTGGTT
>DMSQ01000067.1 GCA_003457135.1 Prolixibacteraceae bacterium | reverse complement strand
GTCTTCAAAAAATACATCCGAAAGCTTAATGATGGCTTTGCTGCCCAGTTTTTCGCTTTCGAAATTGGCTCCAAAAGTGATTTGGGTTTTCATTTTCTGAAGCCCTAAAATAGAAATGACCTTAAACAGGTTATCTGAAGGGATATGGTCAATGACCGTTCCATTATTGATTGCGCTTACCTTCAGCTTAAGTTTCTTCGTTAAATGATCGTTCATGGCAGTATCTATTTGAGGTTTAGAATATGTGCAATAATTGCTTGCCGGGTGTAAACAGCATTTCTGGCCTGTTCAAAATAATAAGCTTTTTCGTTGGTATCAACATCAGGGTGGATTTCGTTGATGCGGGGAAGTGGATGTAGAATACGCATGTTGGGCTTGGTGTTTTTCAGCATTTGGTTTCTTAATATGTACACATTCTTGACTTTTTCATATTCAATCGGATCCATGAACCGTTCCTTCTGAACGCGGGTCATGTAAATAATATCAGCATGATTAATGTTGTCTGTGATTTCAGTGTGCTCGAAATATCGTATTCCTTTTTCTTTTAAAAAGAGCTTGTATTCCTCGGGCATGGCCAATTCTTCAGGGGCAATAAAATTAAAGATCGGGTTTTCAAATTCGGTCATGGCCATTAGTAAAGAATGAACTGTACGTCCGTATTTTAAATCGCCAATCATGAATATATTGATGTTATCAAGCGTTCCCTGGGTTTTCAGTATTGAATACATGTCGAGCAACGTTTGTGTCGGATGTTGGTTGGCACCATCACCGGCATTGATTACCGGAACATCGGCTACTTCGGCAGCATATCGGGCGCTACCTTCAAGCGGATGACGCATCACNNACTTTTCCTTCAAGTAACCTCTGGTTTGGATTTTTCTCGAAATCGGCTGCAAGTTCCAAAATTCGCAGGTAATCTTCTTTTGAATAATCGGTAATCGAAATTAAATCTCTCTTCTTCATTTAAGGTTGTATTTTATTGGTTGTAAGACAAAAAAAAACCAACAGAAACTTTTATCCTGTTGGTTTTTGTATATAACCGGATAGGCCGGTAAAAGGAACTGAAGAGCCGTATGGCTCAAATGATGGAAACAAAACCGGAAGTTTGGGAAAATTTTTTTCAGGAAAATTTTTTCGCCAGGAATGCAGGAATATGGTTTGATAAGGTGTTCCATCAAAATCCAAAATTAAAGTGTTTTTATCAGCTTTAAAAAAATGCGGTTCAATAGTTATGAAAACGTTATTAACAGTTGCACTTACAGGACGATAAAACCTATTATAAGTAACCTATCGTTAATCCTTTAATTTTTCTCAATCCTTCTTCAATACGGTTTAGTTCGCTAAACCTGATTTGAGTTTTAATCTGGCATCTTAAATCGAACTGAGGTTCATTTTGCAGCAATTTTTCGTCTTTGAATATTTTCATTACTTCGTTCATTACAGTGTAATCAAACTCTACCAGAAGTTGCTTTTCAACCAGTTTTTCAATTATTTCAGCCTGAATAATGGCATCATAAGCAGCATTCCGGTATGCATTAATCAACCCACTCACGCCCAATAAGGTTCCACCAAAATAGCGGACAACAACGATTAAAATATTTGTCAGGTCGAAACTCTGAATTTGCCCGAGAATTGGTTTTCCAGCGGTTGATGTAGGTTCACCATCGTCGTTTGCCCTGAATACTGATTTTTCGTATCCTAAACGCCAGGCGTAACAATGATGGCGGGCCGAGTGGTGTTCTTTCCGGAGAAGTTGTACGCAATTCCTGATATTGTCTTCCGAATCAACCGGAAATGCAAACGACAGGAATTTGCTGCCATTATCCTTAAAAAGTCCTTCAGAAGGTTGTGCTATCGTTTTGTAGGTATCGTACATCAGTTTTTCAAACAAAAAAAAAGCAGATCAAACTGACCTGCTGTATCTGTTACAATTTCAATTTCTTTTCAATTTCGTCAACACAAAGTTTAAAAGCTTTATCGGTTTCTTTCAGATTACTGACTGTTTTACAGGCATGAAGCACGGTAGCGTGGTCTTTATTGCCGATTTGCGAACCAATGGATGCCAGCGAAGATTTGGTCATGTTTTTAGAGAAGAACATAGCCAGTTGCCTCGCCTGAACGACTTCACGTTTTCTGGTTTTAGCCTGAAGTGAATCAACCGGCATGTTAAAATAGTCACAAACAACTTTGGCAATATAGTCAATTGATATTTCGCGTTTCGAATTCTTAACCAGCTTATTAATCATTTCACTGGCCAGTTCAATGGTAATTTCTTTTCTATTCAATGTTGACTGGGCGAGAAGTGACACTAAAGCACCTTCGAGTTCCCTGATGTTGTTGGTAATGTGGGATGCAATATATTCAAGTACTTCTTCCGAAATTAGAATGCCGTCTTTATAGATTTTACGCCTCAAAATGTCCATCCGGGTTTCGAAGCTGGGTTGTTGCAAGTCGGCAGTCAAGCCCCATTTAAACCTCGAAAGCAGTCGTTGTTCAAGGCCTTTAAGTTCAATTGGCGGTTTATCTGAGGTTAAAATCAACTGTTTGCCACTTTGGTGCAAATGGTTGAAAATATGAAAAAAGGTTTCCTGTGTTTTCTCTTTGCCGGCGAATTCCTGAACGTCGTCCAGAATCAGCACATCAATCATTTGGTAAAAATTCAGGAAATCGTTTCGATTATTGTTACGGGTCGCTTCGGTAAACTGCGTCTGAAATTTATTGGCGTTGACATATAAAACTACTTTTTCAGGATGACGTTCTTTGACTTCGATACCAATTGCATGAGCCAAATGAGTTTTTCCCAAACCTGAATTTCCATAAATCATCAGGGGGTTAAAAGCGGTACCTCCCGGATTTTGTGAAACTGCATATCCGGCGCTGCGGGCCAGGCGGTTACATTCACCTTCAACAAAATTGTCGAATGTATTGTCAAGTCTTAACTGAGGGTCAATCTGGATTTTCTGGATTCCGGGAATAATAAAAGGATTTCTGATTGATGGCCTCCCTTCCGTTTTGAGAGGAATGCTCATCGGCTTGTTTTGAATTTTGCTGTTGTTGCTGGTCGGATATTTAACTGTGTAAGGTTGTGAGTTGTTCTGATTATTGCCCATAACCACAATATACTCAAGTTTTGCGCCCTGCCCAAGCTCTTTTCTCAATGTTTTGCGTAGCAAATCGATGTACTGTTCTTCGAGATATTCGTAAAAAAACGGACTCGGAACCTGAATTGTGAGAACTTCTTCTTCCAAATTTACCGGAACAATGGGTTCAAACCATGTTTTAAAACTAATGCCTGGAACGTTATCCCTAATTATTGACAGACAACGATCCCAAACCAAACGATAATCATTAATCATTTTGGAGCAGGATATTAAAATATTAAACAATTGGTATTCCTGAAATTTTCCTTGAAAACAAATTTTACGAAAAAAAACGAATAAAAAAAATTGATTTTTCCTTGACTTTTTCAAAAAAAAGATAAGGTCTTTAAGGCTCAGGCATTTAATAAATAAATAAAAAAAAATATTTTTTTATTTATATTAATTTACTGAATATCAACTAATTAGACATTCAGTTGGATTTAATGCTTGTTAATAAAGGAAAATAGCTTGATTTTCAATAATATTAATTATTGTAAATAATCAATTTGCCTCTTTTTTAATGGCTTTTTCCAATTTTAGCTTTCTGCCGTTCTTAAATGCAATGATACTTGCATTTGGAAAATTAATTCTGGCGGCATCAAGCATTTTCGTTATCGCCCCGAAATCGGATGTTTTTCCTGCCAGGTAATTGTAGGTTTCACTCACTTTGTTTTCCTCAATAGTTCCTAATCCTTTAAAAAATGGAGATTCAACCGATAATTTAGCCGGGCTTGAAATTAAATGTACTTTATAAATGATCTGATCTTTTTCTTCAGGAGCGCTAGGTTTAGCTGTAATGTAAACATCTTTTCCAATATTGAAGGCTGAAAAATGAACGTATCGCTTAGGATTATTCCGCACATCTTTTAAAAGCAAATCAAGGCTACCG
Source organism: Prolixibacteraceae bacterium (assembly GCA_003457135.1). GTDB lineage: Bacteria > Bacteroidota > Bacteroidia > Bacteroidales > Prolixibacteraceae > Aquipluma. The sequence continues at coordinate 10,708 of DMSQ01000067.1, read as the reverse complement.
GCTAAATTGTTTAGATTTTGATAGAGTGCCGGGTCGTTTATTAATAAGCCGGCTGAACTTTCGGATGTATTCAATTTCTGAATGATGGCGTTTAACCCGGAAATGGATGAACTGATTTCTGCAAATAAAGGACTTATATTCAGTTTGGACAAAGAATCGGATAACGATGATAAATTCCTGATAATATTGGCTATCTGACCTGAATTTTGTTTGATCGTTGTACTAATACTATCCAGATTGGTGATAATCGAGTTTATTTTACCGCTACCTATAATGGTTTTGAGCTCAGATGAAGCTGCTTCGATATTGGCAATAGTCCTGTTGATGTTTTCAAAGCTTTCGCTCAGGTTTTCACGTGTTCGTTCGTTGAAAACATAGGTTACTACTGTAATTGCTGAATCCAAGGAGGCTATTAGTTCCTCGGCCTTATTTTTCAATGGAAGCACCTGCATACTGACCTGTTCCTTTAAATCGCTTTCAATAGCTCCGGGAATGGTGTCATCAGGATGATAATATTCACCGGAATGAACAATCTCAAGCTTGATTGATTTCGTGCCCATTATATCACTCGATACAATTTTTGCGGTTGTTCCTTTGCCAATTTTATAATCACCTTCAATTTGCATGGTTACCAGTAGCCGGCCTGAATAATCACCTAAAAAACCAACTTCCGTAACCTGTCCAACCTGAAAGCCATTGATTGTTATTGTACTGGATTTGAGCAATCCATCAATTTTTTCATAAATAACGTAATAGTTGGAGCTTTTTTTAAGCAAATCAATACCTTTCAGGTAATTAATACCCCAAATAAGTATCGTTAAACAGGCAATCACTAAAAAGCCAAGTTTGGTATATTTAGATATTTTAATCATGTTTTCGGTTGAATCTTTTTCTTAGACAAAGCTATGCACCTGTAAGCATAAAACCAAATGGTTTAAGAATTTTAAACATATTGCCTGACCTGTTTTATGGATTGGCCGAATTGTCAATAATGACGCGTTTCCCATCAACAAACGATACTATAAATGCCTGGGGAAATTTCAATTTTATTTGCTGCAAAACGGGTTTAATTCTTGCCACAGTAGTCTCTTTTCCAATGTAATATCTGTAATACTTGTCGGTTTTCTCTCTTCTGACTTCCTTCAAGCCTTTAAAATTGGAAGCCAAAGGCTCAACCGGGGTTGTATTAGCGCCTATTTGTACACTGTAATAGGTGTTCTCATTTATTTCAGCATTTTCCAAAACTTTTTTTTCTGAAGGGGCATCTGGTTTTTTATCCGCCATAGCTTCAGGTTTTTTATTGGCAACTTCGGTTAATATTTCAGTTTCTTGTTTTGTGTTTGGTGAAGACGTTTGATTAGTTGCTATTAACTGTTTCTCAGCAATGGCCGGAACAGGAGTACCTGTATTTTTAGGCCTGAACTTTCGGAAGGCTTCAAGAACTGATGTCGCAATATTTTGCTGACCTTCGTCGCTTCTGAGGAAATTGGCTTCGGCCTGATTACTGAGGAATCCAGCCTCGATCAAAACGCTGGGCATAGAAGATTGCCGCAATACAAGAAAACCAGCTTGTTTTACTCCCCGGTTTTCGGTCGGAAGGCGCGACTTAAATTGATTCTGGATTGCATCGGCAAAAGATAAACTTTGGTCCATGTAAATATCCTGAACCAGTTCGAACATGATGTACGACTCGGAAAGATTGGGGTCGAATCCTTCATAGTTTTCGGTATAATCATCTTCCAGCAGGATTACGGAGTTTTCTTTTTTGGCTACTTCGAGGTTGTCGGCCGATCGGTGAAGCCCAAGCACAAATGTTTCTGTTCCTCTGGTGGCAGGCGTTCCACAGTGGTTGGCGTGTATCGAAATAAATAGGTCGGCTTTACTTTTGTTGGCGATTCTCGACCGCTCAATCAGCGGAACAAACACATCGGTGCTACGCGTAAAAACAACTTTAATGTCCGGATAATTCTCATTTAGCAATTTCCCCAGTTTAAGTCCTATCCCGAGTACTACATCTTTCTCGCGGATACCTTTATTCATGGCTCCCGGATCTTTTCCGCCATGTCCGGGATCAATAACAACCACCATAAGTTTTTCGCTTTTAGATGCCGGTCCTGATGAAAAAGCATTTTCCGAAAAAATTACACCAATAACGAGGAGGATAAATGCCTTGTAGTAATAGTACTTCATCATAATGAGATCGTGTTTCAGCACAAAAATAGAAATATTAAAATTATTTTACATTTCTTGACGTTTAGGTACTGGCCTTATTTATACTTTTGCAGACCAACCCAAATGTTTATGTATTTCTTATAAATTGTGGTTTTGATAAAAATTCTTCTTGCAAATATATTATTTTTAGTTGCCCTGTCCTCATATGGACAACTAAACCTAAGATCTGACACGATTAAATCATCTAATCTGCCCGATAGTCTGGCGATAATACCTGCTCCGACATTGCAAGATTCTGTTACCAAGCCCGTACTCGAGGCAATCATCACCTATTCGGCCGAAGATTCGACCATCGCTGATTTTGAAAATCAAAAGGTTTTCATGTATAAAAAAGGAGTTGTAAACTACCAGAACATTGAGCTTAAGGCTGATTATATTATGCTAGACTTTGCCACCAAGGAAGTTTATGCTGAAGGATTACCTGATTCAACCGGAACAATTGTCGGGACTCCGATTTTTAAAGATGGAGATGAGGAGTTTGAATCAAAAACCCTGAGATATAATTTCGAAACTCAAAAAGGGATCATTACCGATGTGAAAACAGCACAGGGAGACGGATTTGTTCACAGTGAACTGACTAAGAAAATCAGTAAAGATGCATTTGTTTTGGAAAAGGGGAAATATACCACCTGCGATGCAGAGCACCCTCACTTTTATCTCCGGATGACAAAAGCAAAAGTTATTTCAAATAAAAAGATTATTACTGGCCCGGCGTATATGGTCCTTGAAGATTTTCCGATATACTTTCCGATGATCCCGTTTGGATACTTCCCGAATTCAGCCACTTATACATCGGGTATCCTGATTCCGACTTATGGCGAGGAACAAGGTCGCGGATTTTTCCTGCGCGAAGGTGGTTATTACTGGGCAGCAAACGAAAATTTTGATTTGGCTTTGCGGGGCGATATTTATTCGAAAGGCTCATGGGCAACGAAATTACATACTAACTACAAAGTCAGATACAGGTATAATGGTAGTTTCGATTTCAGTTACAATCTGAATAAATACTCTGAAGAACCACTTCCTGATGCAAAAACCACAAAGGGATTCAGTGTGACCTGGTCTCATTCACAGGACTCGAAAGCCAATCCGAACCGGACTTTTTCGGCCAATGTAAATTTATCTACCAGTTCGTTCGACAAGGAAAACTCCTATATGAACAATACGGTGTCTATTCAGAATTACTTGCAGACACAAAAATCTTCGAGTATATCGTATTCGAAAAAATTTGAAAATACGCCATTCAACTTGTCCCTGAACCTGCGCCATTCGCAAAACTCACGTGATACAACCATTTCGTTAAGCCTCCCTGAATTAACTGTGAATATGTCTAAAATCAATCCTTTCAAGATTAAAAACAGGATTGGACCGGTAAAATGGTACGAAAAGATCAGTTTCAGTTACTCCGGAAATATGAAAAACTCGATCACCTCGAAAGAAAAAGATCTTCTTAAAAAATCACTGGTACGCGACTGGCAAAATGGGATCCGCCATTCCATACCGATTTCATTACCATCGTTCAATTTGCTGAAGTTTATTAATATGAGCCCGAGTTTCAGTTATTCTGAACGTTGGTACACCAGTTACATCAATAAACGGTATGATGAAAATTACAATAATCCGTTCTCAGGACAACCCGCTCATGTTGTAGTTGATACCATTTATTCAATGCGTAGAAATTATGAATATTCATACAGTTTGAGCTCTTCGACAAATATCTACGGAATGTACATCATGAGTAATCCAAATTCCAGGATTAAGTCAATCAGGCATAAAATAACCCCATCAATAAGTTTCAGCTATACTCCGGACTTTGGACAGAAAAAATTCAGGTTTTGGGATTCATACCTGGATGGAAATGGGAAGGAACAGTTTTATTCTCATTTTGAAAGAGGCGTTTTTGGTTACACCGGAAGAGGTGAAAGTGGTGCGATTACGTTTAGTCTGAGCAATAATTTGGAGGCTAAAGTATTGGAAATTAGCGATAGCATAGCTTCAAAAGATGAAAAGCCTAAATACAAAAAAGTTAAAATCATTGATAATCTGGGAATCAATACTTCCTATAACATGATTGCCGACTCTTTTAAGCTTAGTCCGATTTCGCTCGCAGCCCGAACAACAATAAAAGGCGTAAGTGTAAATTTTGGCGCTAATTTGAACCCCTACATGGTTGATAAAGATGGTAATATGTATGATGAATATGTTTGGAACCATCTGAAAGGATTTAAAAAACTTGGCAGGTTATCCAATGCAAACATGTCGTTTGGGATGAATTTCGAGTCGAAGAAAGAGAAAAAAGAAACCGAGAAAAAAGGTCAGGAAAAAACAGAACCAATTACGTCAGGTGAAGAAGACGAAATACCTTACGTTGATTTTAAAATGCCCTGGAGTTTCAGGTTTGACTATTCGCTTTTTTATAATAATCCATACAAACCTGATAAAGACGGAAAAATTAAGGGCACTATCAACCAAAGCCTCAACCTGGGTGGACGTCTTACTTTAACCGAAAAATGGGACATGAATTTGAATACCAACTTTGATATTCAGGCCATGAAGTTTTCGTTTACTACGGTAAATGTGACCCGGACCTTGCATTGCTGGAGCATGTCGTTCAATTTTGTTCCGTTTGGCGACCGTAAAAGTTATAGCTTCAACCTTTCGGCCAGCTCGGCCATGCTTCGCGACCTAAAGGTCTCAAAACAAAGCTCCTGGCGCGACAACTAAATTTTCTTCCATGCTCTTAAAATTTAACTTTTAACGAAAAAGCTGATAAATCAAATGTATTTTCTAACTTTGTTTTTGTAGTAATTCAATGTTTTTGTGATATATTTATAAATGATATTTGAGATGTTTACGATATATTAAATACTATGTATCAAAAATAAATATGCAGTTAATGAATTTTCAAAAGAAAATACTTGTTATTGAGGATGATGAAAGACTGGGGACCACTATTCAGAATATCCTGATTGTTCACAAATATGACGTATGTTATACAAACAATGGCGCTTCAGGAATACAAAAAGCTTTTGAATATAACCCTGATTTAATTTTGTGTGACATTAATATGGACACTATTGATGGTTATCAGGTATATCGGGTTTTGGAAGAAAGTTCGATTTTAAACCGGATCCCATTTATATTTTTAACAGGAAGTTCAGATTTGGAAGATATCCGGTTCGGAATGTCACTTGGTGCTGACGATTATTTGGTAAAGCCGTTTGCCAATTCTGATTTGATCAGGTCAATTGAAAGAAGGCTTGATAAATTCCGAACCATCAGGGAAGAAGCCCGTTTAGGATTCAATCAATTATTTAATCTTTCACCGGTGGGTATTGTATTGTTCGATGGAAATAAAGTATTTCGTGCAAACCATGCATTTCTTAACCTGATTTCGACAACTGAAAATAATCTCATTGGGAAGAAAATTGAAGCTTTTTTCGATGAGGCTTCATTTAAAAAAGTTCAATATAAAATCCAGGAGCACCGTCCTGAGAGAAATTTGATTTTCAATGATGAGGTAATCATCATCTCACACGACAAAGTAGAATCACAAATTCATCTGGTTATATCCGAATTTGAAAAATTTTCCAATTACAAGTTATATATCGGAATACTGGCTCCTGGGAACAAAGCAAATGCTGAAATTGATAACCATCAGTTTGCTGATGAAATCTATGATTTGCTTAAACATGAAAATATTAAGATATCTGATGCTTTGGGAGAAAAAATCACAGAAATATTTAAGCAGAAGAGCTTAAATCATAAAAACCAGAAAAATAACTTCTATACAAAACGTGAAAATCAGGTGCTTTGTTTGTCTATGGAAGGATTACCTATAAAGGTTATTGCCGACCGGCTTGCTATTTCAGATCGTACAGTTGAAAAACACCGAACAAAGCTGATGCAAAAATCAGGAGCAAACAACATGATAGAAGTTATCGTGTTTGCCCTTAAGAACAGTCTGATAGAAATTTAAAGTCATACTTATCTCAGGAAAAAGGCCATATTCGGTTCAGAATATGGCCTTTTTAGCTTTAGAATGGCAGATCGTTTCCCGCATCGTCAGCGGGTTCAGGCGGAATTTCACCGGATGAAAATTGCGGAGGATAATTACCTGCTGCATTTATAGCGCCTCCCTTTTCAATTTTCCAGGCATTGATGTTGTGATACCATTTGCCATTAAAATCGCGCGATTCTAATGAAAAATACACTTCAACTTCCGAACCTTCGGTTATTCCGTCAATCAACGATATTTTGTCGCCAAACAAGGTAAAACAAACCGTTTTGGGGAACTGCTCATTAGTCACCATTATAAAATCCTGTTTTTTCCATTCTTTACCAGCTTTGCTTACGCCAGACTCCAGTTTCAGGATTTGCTGAAGCGTTCCTTTTATCTGCATACTCATAGTATTCTTATTGTTTTACTATTTCGAGCAATTCAACTTCAAAAATAAGGGTCGAATTTGCCTTAATATCCTGACTTGGAGATTGTGCTCCATAAGCAAGTCCGGAAGGGATATATAATTTCCATTTTGAACCGACTGACATAAGCTGAAGAGCTTCAGTCCATCCCGGGATAACCTGGTTTACAGCGAAAGTTGCAGGTTCGCCGCGATCAACTGAACTGTCAAAAACTTTACCATCAATAGTGGTCCCATGATAATGGCATTTAACCTGATCTTCAGGTTTTGGTTTTACACCGGTGCCTGTTTTGATAATTTCGTATTGGAGTCCGCTGGGAAGAGTAACTACACCTGATTTGCCAGCGTTTGCTGTAAGGAAATCTTCACCAGCTTTCTGATTTTTATCGCCTTCAATTTTTGCGATTTCAGAAAAGAATTTCTGAACACTTGCATTGGCTACTTCAGCTTTAATCTGAACTGAATCTCCCAAAAATGCCTTCTCAAAAGCAGAAAGCAGAATTTCCTTGTTCAGTTGATCAACGCCCGGGGCGCTTTTCATCTGTTGTTTGTTACTTTCGCCGATCAGAACACCTAAAGCATAACTGACCGAATCGTTTCTGGTTGCAAGAGTGATCTCGCCTTTTTTTCCTGAATTTTGGCATCCGGCAACTCCTACAGTCATGATAAGGGCCGACGCATAAATGAATGATCTTAATTTCATGTTCTTCTTTTTATATGTATAATTAAACAATTTCCAATAATTCAACATCAAATACCAGGGTCGAATTCGGACCGATTAAACCGCCGGCTCCTTGTTCTCCGTAGGCCAGGCATGAAGGGATGAAAAGCCTCCATTTAGCTCCTTCAATCATCATCAGTAAAGCTTCTGCCCAACCCTTAATAACAGCATTTACCGGAAAAATAGCTGCCTGCCTTCTTTCAATTGAACTGTCAAAAACAGTTCCATCAAGCAAAACACCATGATAATGACATTTTACCTGGTCTTCTTTTGAAGGGTGTTTGCCATAACCTTCCTTCAATACTTTAAATTGCAGGCCGGATCTGGTTTCAATAACACCTTCAATATTCATATTATTAGACAAAAATAACGATCCTTCCTCCAGATTCTTACGACTTTCTTCTTCATTTTGAGCCAATATAAATTCCTGTAAAATCTGATTAGCAATATCCATCGGGATTTTTAGCCTGTTGCCGGCAAAGGTATCCTGAAAACCAGATAAAAAATTCAGAGAATCAATTTTTTTAATACCTGACTGGATGAGGTTAGATGAAATGGTCATTCCCAATGAATAGGAAAACTCTTCCAGTCGGTTTTTAAATTGATTATCAGACATTTTCTAGTTTTGATTTTCAGGTTACGAATATAGATTATTTTTTATTATCCGGGAAGAACAATATTTTGCTTTTTACCTCTTAAAATCTCTTTTTTGCCAACAGGACCTGATAAGCGTTCCATTTCAAATCCTGCTGCTGCCAAAGCCCTCCGTACAGATCCTTTTGCACAATAAGTGGTTAAAATACCATCTGTTTTCACCGAAGCAGCAACTTTCTTTAAAATTTCATCCGACCACATTTCGGGTTGTTTCCCGGGAGCAAAAGCATCATAGTAAACCAAATCGAACTGTGGCACAGCATTAAACTGAAAACTCACTAAATCGGCATGTATTTTTTGCAGCCTGAATTCAGGCGAGAGCTCTGCAAGACAGTCCCAATCAGCGCGATGCATTTGTTCAAAAACAAACGCAAATTCAGAAAAAATAGTATTAGGATAATTCAATTGTAAATATTCGGATTCAACCAATGGATATTTTTCAAGGCTAAAATAATTGACTTTAATTTTCATCTTCCGGGCATAACAGAAGGTTAGATATGCATTTAACCCTGTTCCAAAACCAATTTCCAGAATCGTGAGTTCATTTTTTGCAGTCTGAAGAAGTCCTTCCTGAATGTAAACATGCATGGATTCCTGAATTGCTCCATGTACAGAATGGTAATGTTCATCTATTTCAGGTAGATAGATGGTGTGTGATCCATCCCCAGTAATCAGGAACTCTTTCTTCATGTGTTTTAGATTTGTCAAAAGAACTGGCCAAAATAACTAAATTTACGGTCTCACAAAAAATGGAGGGCTTAATGTTACTAAAAATCTATCCGGAAAATCCGAATCCGAAAGATATAAGGCAAGTTGTTGAAGTACTGCGTGGTGGGGGTATTATTATTTTCCCGACTGATACCGTTTATGGTCTGGGATGCGATATTACCAATTCCAAAGCGGTAGAGAGGATTGCACGGTTGAGAAATGTAAAAGTCGAAAAATCAAATTTTTCATTTATTTGCAGCGATTTAAGCCACTTGTCAGGTTTTTCGAAACCGGTTTCGAATCAGGTTTTTAAACTATTAAAACGCAATTTACCTGGTCCGTTTACCTTTATTATAAATGCCAACAGTAATGTCCCCAAATATTTCAAAGGAAAGAAAAAAACGGTAGGCATACGAATACCTGACAATTCAATTATTATCGAGATTGTTCGTGAACTTGGAAACCCGATCATGTCAACCTCCATTCACGACGATGACGAGATTATTGAATACTCAACCGATCCGGAATTAATTCATGAAAAGTTTAACGATATTGCCGACCTGGTTATTGACGGTGGATTTGGTGATAACATACCTTCGACAATTGTTGATTGCACTGAAGAAGTCCCGGTAGTGATCAGACAGGGAAAAGGTATTTTCAAGGATTGACCTATCTTTTCCAAAAAGCTGGCGAAAACAATACCAGTATCGTAAACAATTCAAGCCTACCAAACAACATTAAAAAAGACAGGAACCATTTTCCCGCCGGATGTAGTGCACTGAAGTTTTCAGCCGGACCAAAAATTCCCAACCCAGGCCCAATATTTCCAAGAGAAGTTGCAACTGCACCCATTGCTGAAGGTAAATCGGGGACGACCAACATTAAAAGGACACTACTGCTGAAAAAAATGACAAAATAAAACATGAAAAATGCCAATACATTGGTTATGATCTGGTCAGAAACAGGCTTTTGGTTGAAACGGACAGGAATAATTGCTTTTGGATGAATAAGGCGATGAAGTTCGTAGTAACTGTTTTTCATTAGAAGTACGATCCTCATAATTTTTAGTCCACCACCAGTCGAACCGGCGCTTCCGCCAAAAAAGAAAACAGCAAACAGGACTATGGTAAGGAATGGTGTCCAGTGAAGATAATCAGCAGTAGCATAACCTGTTGTGGTTAAAATGGAGACAACCTGGAAAAGAGCATCACGAAATGATTGTTCAAATCCCAGTTCATTAGATATTAAAAGCCCACCAAAAATAATCAGTGTAAAGGCAGAAATAAAAAACAGATAATATTTAAGTTCTTCATTTTGGATTGCCTTTCTGAATTTTCCGGTCAGCATTAAATAGGATACAGTGAAATTTGTTCCGGCCACAACCATGAAAAATGTAATTACATACTGAATAAAAGGAGAAGACCAGTAGGCGATACTTGCTTGTTTTGTTGAATATCCGCCTGTTGCCATGGTTGTGAAAGAATGATTGATGGCATCAAAAAAACTCATGCCACCTATCCAAAGTAAAAGCATTTCAGCAACAGTGAAAATAAAGTAGATGACCCACAGTTTTTTTGCAGTAGCCTGAATGCGGGGACTAAGTTTGTCGGCTACAGGGCCGGGAACTTCGGCGGAGAAAAGCTGCATGCCGCCAATACCAAAAATGGGTAAGATGGCAAGACTAAGAACAATTATCCCCATACCTCCAAGCCATTGCGTCATGCTACGCCAGAAAAGTATTCCATTTGGCAATGATTCGATGTCGTTCAGAATGGACGATCCTGTGGTAGTGAAACCCGACATGGTCTCAAAAAAAGCATTTGTCAAATCTGGAATTGAATGGCTAAGGATAAAAGGCAAACTTCCAAAAAATGAAAAAAGGACCCAAACCAGGCTCACAATTACAAATCCTTCACGCTTGCCCATTTCTTTGCCTGTATTCCTGAACAATACTCCGTTAAGAGTTGTG
>DMSQ01000104.1 GCA_003457135.1 Prolixibacteraceae bacterium | reverse complement strand
TACCAGACTCCTGAAGGCGAAGCGCTTCGTCAGGATGATAAATTTGCCTACGTTTCCTGTTGGGAATTTAAAGGCAGCGATGCCGCTCCCGAACTCCACAAAGAAGAACTGGTTTACGAAAGTGTTTCAATGGTTCAGCGTAATTACAAGTAATGGCTTTTTAAAAAGACATCAATCATGGAAAAAACAATCAATATAACGATTAAGGTTTGGCGTCAGGACGGTCCGAAAGAGAAAGGCCGTTTCGAAACCTACAAATTAGCTAACGTTTCAACCGGCAGTTCTTTTCTTGAAATGCTCGACATGGTAAACGAGCAGCTCATTAACGAAAACAAAGAGCCGGTAGCATTCGACCACGATTGCCGTGAAGGTATTTGCGGAATGTGTTCGTTGTACATCAATGGCCGCCCACATGGACCGGACGATGATGTAACAACCTGCCAGTTGCATATGCGCAAATTCAAAGACGGACAAACCATTACCATCGAGCCCTGGCGTTCGGCTGCATTCCCGGTTATCAAAGATTTGATTGTCGATCGCCGTGCGTTCGATAAAATCATTGCTGCCGGTGGTTATGTGTCGGTAAATACTGGTGGAGTTCCTGATGCCAACGCTATCGCAATCCCGAAAGTGGATGCAGACGAAGCAATGGATTCTGCTTCGTGCATCGGTTGTGGAGCTTGTGTTGCTGCTTGCAAAAACGGTTCGGCTATGTTGTTTGTGTCTGCAAAAGTCAGCCATTTGGCTATGTTGCCGCAAGGACGCGTTGAAGGCGCCCGTCGTGCCAAAGCGATGGTTGCCAAAATGGATGAGCTTGGCTTTGGAAACTGTACCAACACCGGCGCCTGCGAAGTGGAATGCCCGAAAAACATTTCGCTTTCGAACATTGCAAGGTTGAACCGTGAGTTCTTAAGCGCCAAATTGCAAGATTAGTCTAATTTCACACCTTACACTTAATAAGCTCCGGAGGTTCGTTCTTCGGGGCTTTTTTTATGCTGGAATCCTTGTTCATATGGGTTTCAGAAAGGTAACCCCCCTGTTTGAAATTATTATTTATGCCACACAACATATTGTAGTATAGCGCTGTGTGTTATATGATTATGATTATAATGGGGGGGTGAGGATAAATATATATTGATTTTAACAAAAGAATAGTGTAAATTTATATGAAAACAACCCGGCAGTTGCCGGGTTGCCAAATTAATGATTGTTTAACCGGGCTGGGAAGTTCCAGCTTCCCGCCCACAACCTTTGTAAAAGTATGAAAAAAATTAGAAATTTAGTTTTGATTTCAACGCTCTTATGTGCTTTAACGGGAGTTCGTGCAAAAACTCTATTCTTAAAATTGTACCGATAAATATAGCTTTACAAAATCATTTTCAAGGCTGTATGAGGAGATAATTTCTTTGTCCTGATCAATTTGCATTTTATCGTTTTTGAAAGAAAGTAACCTGAAAAGGCCTAAAAAAGACCGTTCAACAAGGTTCAAAATATTGAAAGCGCACTTTTTCAGTGCTTTACACAATTCTATAAACCCTAGTATTGAAACACACCTGGTCAGGTTGTAACCAATAAATTCCAACCCTACTTCTCCAAGAACCTTTTCTTTCCCTTTCATCAGTGTGAAAATAAACCCACGCTGTCGTTTCAAGGTTCCGAAAGGATGTTCGGCCAATTGTTGTCGTTGCCGGTAGTAGTTGGGATTGGCCATTACCCGTGCATTGTTCCGTTCCATACTCCGGGCATATTCGCTTCGGTCGATGGACCTTCCGTTCAGCTTTTGTTTGGTGCATTTATCCCTTCTCGTACAGCTTTTACAGGCTGTAGTGGTGTAACGCCTAAAACGTAACGGAGGTTTGTTCCCGGGGTTTTTATGGCTGTACCAAACATTGGTGGTGGTAAGTGTTTCCCCTGCCGGACAGGTGTAGTTATCTTCTTCCGGGTTGTAAACAAACGAGGTTACGGGATAAAGGCCATTATCATTTGTTGATGGTGCCCTTGGGGATACGTAGGTGGTGATATTTTCCTTTTCGCATTCCATCAATTCTCCACCGGTATGATAGCCTTTGTCGGCAAGTACATCCATTTGTTCCACCTGAAGGAGTTCCTTTGTGGCGATGGCCATTTGGGCAAGTGCATGGCTATCATTCACATCGCCGGTTTCGTATTCCACCAGCAGTTTGTTCTTCGAGTCGATGGAAGCCTGTACATTGTATCCAACCTGGACACTGTTGCGTTGGAAAACTACCGAGCGGGAGTCGGGATCGGTAAGCGAAACCTGTTCTTCGCCCGTTGTTTTTAGTTGATGTTCTACCTCCTGATAGCCCTCTTTCCGCTGCTTTTGAAGTTCTATTTTGGTTAACAATTCCTGCTGGTCTTCTTCACGGTCGCACTGGTCAAGCTGCAATTCGTACTCCGACACCTTGTGGTCAATGTAAGCAAGGTGTCGGTCTATTTTTGCCTGGTTCAGGTTGTTCTTGAGCGAGTTCTGTGCCCTGATCTTGAACGAATCAACGGCAATGGTTTTTCCATCGACCAGGTCCCATTCTTTAAGCAACCTGATAAAACTCCGGAACACCAGCCTGAAGGCTTTGGAGTGGTTTTTCCTGAAATCAGCAATGGTTTTGTATTTCGGGCTTTGGCAACAGGTGAGCCACATGGCTTCGAGGTTCAGCGCAGCTTCACGTTCCAGTTTGCGCGAGGTGCGGATTCCATAATGGTAACCATACAGGTAAAGTTTCAATAAAATGGAGGGGTGGTACGAAGGCCTCCCTTCTTCTTTGCACTGTACATGGGCAAATCCGAAGCTTTTCATATCAATGGCATCAACGAATGAATCGATGGCCCTCACGAAGGAATCTTTGGGCACCATCTCCTCCATGCTGATCATAAATAGCTGATTTCTTTCTTCGCCGGTAACGTGTGGCATAATATGTGGCTTTTGATTATACCTTGAAGATATCAAAAACCATCTTAATGCCAAAATATCAAGCAGTTAAGATATTAACAATTGAGAGAGTTTTTGCACAGTCTGACGGATGTGAAAAAAATCCGGTCGAAGAGGAATCACGACCAACCCCTGATGGGTTAACAATTGAACAGGCCAAATCGTTTGTTGAAGATCAAAGGCTAAGCCAATTTACGCTAAAATCTGGTGATTTGCAGAAAAAAACAATCAACATTAAAGCTGATTGGGACAAAGCGAAAAGCAGCAACAACGAAAAAGTAAGTGTTATTGAGACAGAAATTCTGGCCCAGGGCAGGTTTGGGTTTGCCACAGCCGAATCGATGGATGCATGGAAGGCAACGAACAGCAAAAGCTATATCCATTCAATGTCGAGATTAGTAGTTATTCAAGAAAAGAAAACAGGCGAAATGTATTCTTTTATTATGAGCGTTGTTGGAGGCAAGTCCTATTTTGAAGGTAAAAAGTTTAACCTATGGGACAATACCTATTTAAAGAGGGATAAAGACCTGACGGGTTATGTACTTTTCCATAACCTTTCAGGCGAATTTGTGAACGGATGGATTTATTGCGATGGCGAAATAACGAATTCAATTGCTGAACCCGAAAATCTTGATTTATCGGTACAGTTAAAATCTGCCACAACAATGCAATCCATTTATATGTGGGTAGAAGAATGCACTTATCTTTGGACGATCGTAGGAGGCCCTGGATTAACGAGTACGTACTCAGAGCAACTGGTAGGTTGCCAGGACATCCTGGTTTTCGTTGGATATTACGATTATGGCAGTACATCAGGTGGCGGGGGAGGAACATCCGGTGGTTACATCCCAGGAACCAACCAACCCTGCAATTGCCCCGACATTTGTCCGGTTTGTGGCAAATGCATTGTTGAGGTTACATTAAAAAACGCTCCTCTGCCTGGTGAAAGTGGGACTACAAACACCATTACCTGTCCGAAGTGCAATTGCCCGCCACGAAATCCAATCCCAACAATCAGTTCATTGACGTCAGGGTTCAATGTAGTCGCTAAAATGTCAGCAGAAGACGTGTATTCTTTCATCGGAGGAAATGCTTTAATAAATTATCAATCTAATCGTACTGCCTTCAGAAATGCTTGCGCATTAAGATTAAGTTACACATTAAACATGATCTCAGGATATGAAATTCCATTTGTTGAAGGACAAACGATCTCTGGTGATGTTAATAAAGATGGTACAAAAGAATGGTATTTTTACAGAGTGTCAGATATGGTAAATTATCTTAATGGGATTTTTGGATCTTGTACTTTGACAGATACAAATAGTATTAACGGTATGACAGGCATTATTTGGCAAAGTGACTGTGGATGGGATGATGCGTCTGGTCATATTGACATCTGGAATTCTAATAATGCCCTAGGTCATTATTATGATGGGTGTAGTGTTGTGTATATTTGGAGAAATTAAAAATTTAAAAACTATGAAAAAATTAATCTATTTAAGCTTAGTATCGATTTTTTGTTCGATTTATTCAAGTGCACAAAACGATATTTTAACTAGAAAATGTTCATCTAAAGAATTGGAACCAAACAATTGCGGATATATTAATTCTTCGGGGAAAATAATTATTCCTTTTGGTAAATATACATACTGTTTTACTGAGAAGTTTGATAAGATGGCCATAGTTTCCTTAAAAGATAAACCAGGATATTATGCTATTGATAGAAAAGAAAACATTTTATTTGAAGTACTTGGTTACGACAATGCTCCAGATAAATTATGTGAAGGCCTAGTGCGTATAAAAAAAGATGGGAAAATTGGTTTTGCAAACGAAAATGGGGAAATTATAATACAACCTCAATTTGAAGCAGCGATGCCTTTCAGCAAGGGATATTCTGCAGTTTGTATCGGTGGTACCTTAGCAAAAGATGGTGAATATGATATTAGAGTAAATGGGAAATGGGGATTAATAAATAAAAACGGAGGAGTTGTTGTAAAAGTTATTTACGAAGATTTGAGGAATATCAATGGTGAAATAAAAGTGAAAGAAAATAAAATATGGAAATCAATTTCTATTGAATAATTTATCCTTGTTTGTTCCTCATTTAAGTAATAGAGAAAACAGAGTGCCAGTTTGTTTCCAATATTAAAAGCTCCGAAGATGAATTCTTCGGAGTTTTTTTTCAATTGACCAGACATAGATAAAGACTGAATAACCTGCAAATCCATCTTTTGGGACTGCAAACCACAATTTTTACTCCTTCTGCATAGCCATTTAACCTGCCTGATAACCAAAAACATAGGCTTAACAGGATAAATTCAGGTAGTTTATGAGCAGCAGCCTGTTGATATCTCTTTTTATTTTAACGGTATTTTACTGCCTGTCAATTAATTAACAAGTCTTGTGAACAATTGGGTGTTGATTAGTTCTTTTGCGAAGATCAGAATGATGAATGCTGAATTTGTATATTCGCAATAGTCTATCTAAAAAATACCTTATGCCTTACAGGAGATTACCGAATACAGATGTGGCCAGGCTTCGTGCCATTGAAGCCGGACTGGAACTTGGTAAGAGAACCGCCTTAACAAAGCTGGCATTCAGCCAACAGACCCTTGAAAAGCTGCAGATTTTTTATCCGCATTTTCTGGGGGCCATCCGTCAGCTCAATATCTCCAAGCAAAACCAGTTTGATCGTTCCAAAGAGTACGGCGAAATTTTCAGGAAATCGAAACTTTATATCTCTCATTTTCTTCAGGTCGTGAACTTTGCCATTTTACGCGGCGAGATGAAACCTGAAGTCATCGAGTTTTATGGCCTGAAAATGAATTCCAAAGCCACGCCTCCGCTAAATTTGGAAGCCAATGTGTTGACCTGGGGCGAACGGATTATTGATGGCGAACAAAAAAGGGTCATGAAAGGTGGCAGCCCGATTTACAGCCCATCAATCGCACTGGTCAAAGTACATTACGAAGAATTCAAAGAAGCCTACCGTCATCAGAAGATGCTTCAGAATATTACCAACCGCGCATCGGTAAAAGTAGCTGAATTGCGCGAGCAGGCCGACGAATTGATTCAGGTGATGTGGAACGAAGTTGAAAATTCGATGGTTCACCTTTCGGATGACGAAAAGAGGGAAAAAGCATCTCAATATGGCATCGTTTATGTTTACCGAACTTCGGAACAGAAGAAAACAGAAATTGATAATTTACAGCAGAGTATTGTCTTTTCTTAATAAAAATCAATCAATTCGTGATGCCTGTGAATCAATCTGATTTGCAGGCATTTTTGTTTTAGACTGCTCGTTGCGGTAAATCAAAAAAAGTAAAAAACCAACGATTGTAAAACTGAAAATAACCAGCGGAAGTTGTTTGACGCCAGTTCCCCACTCTTCCACATCTTTCGAAATTACTCCTTTATTGATCAGGTAATAACCAAATACTCCCATGGTATTGTTAACGAAATGAGCCAGAATCGGCACCCACATCGTTCCGGTCCATACAAGCAGATAGCCAAACATGGCTCCCAGCGCCATTCGTGGAAGAAACCCGTAGAATTGCATGTGCATGGCGCTAAACAAAAAAGCGGCAATCCAGATTCCCCAATGGTGGTTTTTGGTCCAGTTGGTCAAAATCCGCTGAATCACCCCGCGGAACATCAGTTCTTCTCCCAGAGCAGGAATAATAGCAATCATCAAAATATTGAAAAGTAATCCGGAAACACTCTCCACTTTCATAAATTTCTCAACCATTAATTCTGCTGTGTCTTCCATGGTACGCATCCAGTTTTCAATTCCTGAAAGTGATTCGGGAAATGACATCTGACTATTGATCGCCCCTATAAAATTAATGAACGGAATGACCATAAGTAAACTGATAGCAGCCAGAAAGTAGGTTTGCCAGCGTGTTGTGCGATTTAGCTGCAAATATTCGCCGATATTTCCGTGGTAGAGCAAACCCAAAATAAACGGAGGGACAACAAATAACCCAGTAGATTGAAGAACCTGAAAATATTTCAGGAAACCGATATTTTCCGGAGAGTTTAAACCTTCAGGCGAAAGGCTGCCGGTGAGCGCTGCCATTCCAAAAAAAGGAATTGCAACAATCATCCCAAGTACCATAAGTACCAAAACCGAAGCTACCATGACAAATAAGGCAAACATCAGTTGGGCAAAAGGTTTCATTCCGCGAAAAGCAGTGGTTGACATAGCGATGTTTTTTTTCGGAAGCAAAGATAGTTTTATAAATTAATCAGATCTTCCATCTCCTTCAAATGTAAATCAAAATGTTGCGGATAATATTCAATCATTTCGTGCAGTGAAATAAGTTTGTCTTCGCCGCTGATCCATTGATTTTCGAGTTTGGTTAAATCAACATTTCGGATAACATGAATCAAATGCAGATTGGCATATTTCCAGAGCTGAACCAAATTTGGCCAGTCTTCATGTTGGTAATCCTGAATGGCAATCCAACGGTCGTTGTTTCCAAAAGTGGCGTAATTCGGGAATGACATGGGATTTTCGCGGTATTGCAAATGAACAATCCGGTGCGTATTGTTCGATGCCGAATCGACCAAATGTCCCAGGATTTGGCGGATGCTTCGGTCCTGAATGTTCTTCCGGTTGCTGATAACCTCTTCCGGAAGTGCCAGCAAGCGAGGTTCCCAAACTTCAAGCAACTGAAGAATGTTCTGGCAAGAATTTTCGAATGGATTCATAGTTATATTCCTTTTAAGATGAGAAATAGTTGTAAATGATTCGCAAAATAGTAAATTGTAAATAGTTAAATTGTAAATCTCAAAAAATTTATACTTTTGCGCCGAGCTTTCAGGTGAAGGCCGTGTACTTGGTAACCACGTAAAAAACAAGAAATGAAAAGAGAAGTATCTGTTCTGTTTATGCTTGCCGGCATTTTATTTGCCACCTGTTTGTTGATTTCCAACATCCTTGCCACCAAAATTTTAATGATCGGACCTTGGGCTGCACCTGCCGGTGTGCTGATTTTCCCGATTGCATACATAGTGAACGATGTTATTACAGAGGTATGGGGCTTCAAGAAAGCACGAATGATTATCTGGACCGGGTTTGCGGTGAATATCCTGGCAGTTTTGTTTTTCACCATCGGAATTGTAATTCCCGGCGCTCCGTTCTGGCAAAACCAGGAAGCGTTTGCCACTGTTTTAGGCAATACACCCAGAATTGTTGCAGCCAGTTTGAGCGCCTATTTAATCGGGTCATTTCTGAATGCCTTTGTAATGAGCCGAATGAAAGTAGCCACGAAAGGAAAAGGATTCTCCGGAAGGGCAATTCTGTCAACCCTGGTCGGGGAAAGCGCAGACTCGTTGATTTTCATCAGCATTGCATTTGCCGGAGTTTTTCCGATTGGCGTGTTAATCACCATGATTTTTACCCAGGCTGCGATAAAAACAGTTTACGAAATTCTAATCCTGCCAGTCACCATTTGGGTAGTTGGTTTTGTGAAACGCGTGGAAGGAATTGATACCTTCGATACCGGCTTGTCGTACAATTTGTTCAGGGTAAAAGAGATTTAACTAATGAACACTAAAGCGCTGGTTGTATTTTCAGGAGGACAGGACTCGACCACCTGCCTGTTTTGGGCATTGAAGGAATTTGATGAGGTGGAAACTCTGTGTTTCGGCTACGGACAACGGCACAGCACCGAATTGGAAGCGGCACGTTCAATTGCTGAAAATGCCGGTGTGCCCTTCACTCTTCTTAACCTGGATTTGCTGAAAAAAATTACCCATAATTCGCTGACCGATTCAACAATTGATGTTGAAGATAATAAACCAGAAAATCGTCCGCCAAATACGCTGGTCGAAGGGCGGAATATGCTCTTCCTGACTTTTGCCGCCATCTTTGCCAAAGGAAAAGACATCCCAAATCTGGTTACCGGAGTCGGTCAGGCCGATTACAGCGGTTATCCCGATTGCCGCTTCGAGTTTATCCATTCGTTGAATCAAACGCTGAACCTTTCGATGGACTTTCCATTTACCATTCACACACCACTGATGTGGAAATCGAAAAAGGAAATCTGGGCATTGTCTGACCAACTTGGCGTATTCGAACTGGTTCGTACCCAAACAGTGACTTGTTACAATGGAATCATTGGCGACGGCTGCGGCCACTGTCCGGCTTGCCAACTACGGAAAAATGGATTGGAAAGCTACTTAGCGACGCCCTAAATCCCCCGAAGGTGGACTTGGCGCAATCAGATAAACAACACGAAACCCGTAACACGAAACAATATTATGAACGACTTAAAAAATCTCGGAAACGAAAGCAAATACCTGTTTGAATATTCGGTGGAAATGCTGGAAAGCTTTGAAAACAAACATCCGGAGAACGATACGATGGTCAAATTCAACTGTCCTGAATTTACCAGTCTGTGTCCCATTACCGGGCAACCCGACTTTGCTACCATTTACCTGAGTTATATTCCCGATCAGAAACTGGTGGAAAGTAAAAGTTTAAAACTGTACCTGTTCAGTTTCCGCAACCATGGCGCGTTTCACGAAGATTGCATGAACATCATCATGAAAGATCTAATTGCCCTGATGGATCCGAAATACATCGAAGTTTGGGGAAAATTCATGCCACGCGGTGGCCTCAGCATAGATCCATATTGTAATTATGGAAAGCCTGGAACTAAATATGTCCAGATGGCCGAATACCGGATGATGAACCACGATTTGTATCCGGAGAAAGTGGATAATCGGTAAGGATTATTTTTTCTGAATCAGCAAGGTGACCACCAAATCTTCGGGTTTCGAATTGGCACCATATTTCGGGTAAGGTTTGGCATCCACAATTTTCATTGTAAATCCCTCAGGCACTTTTTGCAGGTCATTTAATACAGAGTGCAGTTCGATATTCGTTTTATTGTTGGGGCTTGTCCATTCACCTTTCAGGGTAACTTCTCCTTGCCAAACACAAACAACTCCTTCCGGACAGCGTGAATCACCGATTTCTTTTAACAGTAAGGTATATTGTCCATCACCGGAGGTATAAAGCTGATTAATTCGAAAAGCCGATTCGTGACCAATGGTGAATACCGGGTCAAAAATATTTTCTTCGCAACTCATTCCTGAAAAGAGGAAGAAAACAAGCAGGTATTTTATTACAGATAAAGTTTTCATTGGTGTACGTATTGTTTTTAACTAAGACGGTAGAAATCCGGTTTTAGTTGCGTAGGCTACAGATTAAGTGACGAACTTTTCAGCAAATTTAGGAATGGCGATAAAAATATCAGACGTTTTGTCTCTTTGGCGCTTTGTTACTTACTTTGCATAGAATTTCAAAATGGCAAAAAGAAAATACATTGAAAATCGGATCAATTGAATTAGGTGAAATGCCTTTGTTTTTGGCGCCCATGGAGGATGTGACGTACAAGTCGTTTCGGTACATGTGCAAAAAATTTGGCGCCGATGTAATGTACACCGAGTTTGTGTCGTCGGAAGCGCTGATCCGCGACATTCAGAAGACCAAACAAAAAATGACCTTGTTTGATTTCGACCGTCCGGTAGCTATCCAGATTTACGGGCACGATATCAATTCAATGGTTGAGGCAGCCAAAGTTGCCGAAGAGTCACAGCCCGATTTCATAGATATTAATTACGGCTGTCCGATGAAAAAAATCATTCGTCACGGAGCAGGCGCTGGCATGTTGCTCGATCCGGAGAAAATGCAGCGAATGACTGAAGCGATTGTGAAAGCGGTGAAAATTCCGGTTACCGCTAAAACCCGACTCGGCTGGGACGAAAACAGCAAAATTATTGTTGACGTTGCCGAACGCTTGCAGGACGCCGGGGTTGCTGCCTTGGCCATCCACGGGAGAACCCGTAATATGTTGTACACCGGAGAGGCCGACTGGTCGTTGATTGCCGATGTTAAAAATAATCCTCGCATGAAGATTCCGATTATCGGAAATGGCGACATTAATGGTCCGGAGAAAGCCAAAATATTTCTTGATCAGACTGGAGTAGATGCGCTGATGATTGGCCGCGGTTCGATTGGCCGTCCGTGGATATTCAGAGAAGTAAAACATTACCTGAAAACCGGGGAGTTATTGCCACCGCCAACTGTTTCTGATGTGGTTCAGAATGTGCGCGACCAACTGAAAATGTCAATAGAATGGAAAGACAATGTACGCAGCGGAATTCTGATGATGCGCCGTCATTTTGCCAAATATTTCCCGACTTTGCCCAATTTCCGGGAACACCGGATTCGGCTGTTACAAGCCGAAACGATGGAGTCTGTTCAGGAAATGTTGGATCTGATTGAAACAAATTATGCAACTATTCGGGTTGATTATACCAATGTGAGTTTGAAATGAAAAAAATCCGTACCATACAAATCGGGGCGAATCTGTTCAACCTGTTTGCCGATGAATTGAAATCGGCCAAATACCGGAAACATTATTCTGATGCTTCGTTTTGGGCAAAGCTGAAAAGATATTCGAAAATTGCCGGAATGAAAGTGGTTTATCCCGCACTGTTGCTGCAATACATGATGAAATCGGATGACGTTCCACTTAAAGCCAAATTAATTTTATCGGCTGCACTGGGTTATTTTATTCTTCCTATAGACTTTATTCCTGACATTGCCCCTTTACTTGGATTTACAGATGACCTGGGGGTTTTGCTGCTTATCATCCGGCAAATGGCAGTTTATATCACTCCTGAAATCAGGGAAAAGGCCAGGAAGCATGTCTTTAAATGGTTTGGCGAAACCGAAAGCGCCGAATTGGATATTTTAGACAAGGAGTACTCGAATTGATCATGGACTATTTGTTACCAAAATACTTTCTGGTAAAAATCCCCTAAAGTTCAGTCCTGTAACTGCCTTTCGCAGAGGATGAGTATGTCAGGGTGTTCCTGCGATACCTAAAATCGGGTCCAACAACAAAATTTCTGAAAAGAAAGTAACCTAATCTTGGAGCCAGAGAGTAGTTTATAGTTTTATATGAGTCCCGGAATTTTTCTTCTCCTGTAAGGTAATCCCTGGTAAAATAATCACTGGTTCCCAATGAAATCCCAAAGCCTACAGTAAAAGGTTTTGAGTCATAGTCCCAATCTCCTAACAGATTAATTCCTCCTCACACCATAAAGGTTCCTTTTTCAATTTGAGCGGATAAACTTATTGAGGTGACAAAAAATAAAGCAACCATCAGGATTTGTTTCATGGCTAATAATTTAGATTTTCACTAAATTAAACATAAATTATCAAATAACAAGTCAGTTGAAACAATACATGACCGATAAATATAAATCCAGACTACCTTTTTAATTTCAAGTAATCCGGATTTAATTAATTATTCAAAAATTTATTTTTCAGACTCCGGCAATGCAAGCACCTGCCCCCGTTCAAGCAGCTTTTCTTTTAAAACTTTGTAAGGAATATCCTGTACTGCGTGATCAATATCAATGGCTTTGCAGGCAGCGATGGCAGCCGACTGCCCGAGTATCATAAACACCGGTTCCATGCGGATAGAGCCGTAAGCAATGTGACTCGATGATACACAAACCGGAACCAGCAGGTTCTGGCATTCTTCCCTTTTCGGAATGATTGAACCATACGAAATGGCATACGGAGCTTGAGGATGAACGCCCACATCGCCTTCGTTTTGGACATATCCATCGGAAGTGACATATCGTTGAATATTGTGCGAATCCATGGCGTACGAACCCATTCCAACCGGGCTGGGAACCTCGCTTTTGGCCAGTACATCGTTTTCGGTCGAAACATAAACACCCAGCATGCGCCGTGATTCGCGGATGTACAACTGCCGCGGCCAGTTACCGTTATCCTGAAATTCGTCTTTGGCCAATCCCCAATTCTGCATTTCTTCCTGAATTTCCTTCGGCACACGTGGATCGTTGGCCACAAAATAGAGCAATCCTTTCTGGTAATCTTCATGTGCTTTGATGATTTCCTTCCGGCGTTCGTACGATGCTTCAGGGTAATCGTAATTCATGCCAATATAATCCATGCTGAAAGGACCGTGGTTGTTGGTGTCGGTTTTCCGGTTCGGAATCAGGTCGAACTTGCCAAACCATTCGCGCCATCCGGCATCAAACACACGGGCAAGCAGTTCATAATTCTCCGGATCGTAATTCTCAGGTTTCGGGAAGGCCACCCGATTATCGTGATGATTGCTCATGCACAAACGAAAACAATACGCCTGAATTTTAGTATCACCGGTACAGTTGGCTACAATTGGTTCAGGAGAAATACCATATAGCAAACCACTTTCAGGCTTTCCGGGTGTTTTGTACGGATCAATCTGATTTTTGAAAAAATGGCCATGATGCCGGGCATCGGCCTGAACACCGTTCCATGTTTCACCATAAACAGAACAGGCTTCGCGGCCAACATGATACGACACACCGGCAGCAGCCATCAAATCACCTTCGTAAGTGGCATCAATAAACATTTTTCCTGAAAACATCTTTCCTGAAAGTGTTTTTATTGATTTGATTTTCGCGTTTTTCTTGACTACCCCTGAAGATCGGTCGAGCCATTCGTTGCGCAAAACGGTGATTTTATTTTCAGAAATAAAGTCTTCGAAAACCTGCCCGGCCACATGAGGCTCGAAAATCCACATGGTTCTGTTTTCGCCGTCCATAGCTACCGTTCCCTGTCCTTTGTTCCCATATTCCGAATGTTTTTGCCATTTCCATGCAGCCGAATCGTTGTAATGCAGCCACACCCTGTGATAAAACTCGCGCGACAGTCCGCCGATTGTTGATTTATTTCCGGTATCGGTATAACCTAATCCGCCCGAAGACAATCCACCCAAATGCGTATCAGGCGATACCACCAATACTGTTTTACCCGATTGTACGGCTTCAGCCGCTGCAATTACCGCCGCCGAAGTTCCGCCATAGATAATGATGTCGGCTGAATATTCGTTGGGATTGCCTTGTTTGTTTTGGCATCCGAAGTAAAGAAATGTAACAGCCACCAATGAGCATAAGACAGGAGTTCGAATTGACCAAAAAAGTTTGTTCATGGTTATTGGTTTTTAGGTATAGTTTCAAGGTTAATTAGTTTTACCTGAATAGCAGTTGGGAGAAATAGTATAGATCGCTCTTCCATACCTTAAAATCGTGCACACCCTGTTCAACATGCCAGATATGAGGCACTTTATTTTCTTTGCAATATTGATGTAATCTTTGGCTGAAAATGATCAGACCATCTTCGTTCCCGCAGGAAATCCAGAGCAGTTTTAATTTTTGGGCAGTTTCTGTCGGATTTGGAATCAGGATTACAGGAGCTTTGGTATTGGGAGCCGATGAGAATCCGCCAACCCAGGCAAAGGTGTAGAGGTTTCCCAATCCGAAGTTAAGCGACTGACCTCCGCCCATTGATAAACCTGCCAGGGCGCGGCTTTCGCGATGCTGAATGACCGGATATTTCGCTTCGATAAAAGGAATCAGGTCGTTCAGTAAATCTTTTTCGAAGGTGGCAAACGAAGCAGCTTTTTCCGGATCGAAAACATTCCCTTCGGCACGGTCGTTTTTCATAGCCCTTCCGTTGGGAAGGACCACAATCATTGAGGCAATTTTATTTTCAGCATACAAATTATCCAGAATAATCTCCGGATGACCATTGCGCAACCACTCAAATTCGTCGCCACCAATGCCATGCAGCAGGTAAAGAACCGAGTATTTTATACCTGAAGAATATTTGGGAGGCGTATAAACCAGCATCTTGCGTATGGCGCCAACCGTCTTTGATTCGTATTCAACGGTGTCGGTTTTCCCATGCGGAATGTTGCCGCGAAGCATGTCGAAGCCGACCGGAGCAGCGGGGTATGCAGGGACATCATCGGGGGCAAGCACAACCGGTTGTGACATTCGCCTTTTAGGCTCATCCGACAGGGCATTTTGATGATTTTCAGGTCTGGATCCCGCGCCTTTTTCCTGAGCAATAACCGGATTGTGGAAACCGGAAAGGACCGAGGCCAAAACAAGAATGTGAGGTAAATGAATATTCATCCGTTTATTTTTAGAAAGTGAAAATTAGGCAAAAAAAACTGATCTTCGCCATCTCTTTTCAATGAAATATGGCAAAAAACAAGTTTAGAACAATTGTTATCGGAAAAGCTGCTCTGCCCATTTGGCTGGCCTTATTAACTTTTGGACTTACCGAATTTTTTTCGCGGTACCCGAAAATCACCGAAACCGTCTATTCACAAGTACTCTACCCGATTTTTGCATTTTGCCTTTCATTTCTGAGCAAATGGTTTTCATTTTCGCTGGATGATGTTTTTTACGGACTTTTAGTTCTTTTTGTAATAACCATTTTCCTGATGACTGTTTTCAGGAAAATAAAATTCAGCAGGTTTCTGCTTCTTGTGATTCAAACACTGGCCATTTGCTACGTTCTTTTCTATTGGTTCTGGGGTTTTAATTATTACCGAAGCGGAATCAATAATCGGTTATCCATTGCCATATCCAAACCCGATACCGTACAGTTTATGAGGGTTCTGGAAGATCTGATTGCCCGGACCAATGCTTCGTATTGCAATTTTGACAGCATTTCAAAAGTCGAAATCAATGCATTGGTTGAAGCTTCCTATCAAAAACATGCTTCATTCCTTAAATTGAGCTATCCACTTGGAACACGCACACCGAAACCTATCACGCTCAGTTCATTTTTTGCAAAAGCCTCGATTGCCGGTTATTACGGGCCGTTTTTCGGTGAAGTACACCTGAACGACAGCCTGTTGTTGATTGAATATCCGCAGGTGCTTGCCCACGAATTTGCCCATCAGTTTGGAATTACCAGCGAAGCCGAAGCCAATTTTTATGGCTGGCTGGTTTGTACTCAAAGTAACTCAAAACACCTTCAATACAGCGCCGACATCAGCATGATCAATTATTTTCTTTCGCAGGGAAGGCGGTTGCACAATTTTCAGGAACTTGTGCAACAAATCCAGAAACCAGTGATTGACGATATACGGAAAGTACAGAAACACTCGGAAAACATGCGGAATGAACGAATAGAGAAAGCCGCCGGAAAGGTGAACGATGTGTATCTGAAAACCAACAAAGTTGAAAAAGGCATTGAAGACTATTTTGGAGTAGTTCAGTTTGTGATGGATTATTCAACCGACTCGGTGGCGCAGAAGAGAGTTGGCAGTAAAAAGCCCCATCCCCACCCTTCCCCAAAATAGGGAAGGGAGTTTGGGCATTGATAATTCGGATCATTTTACCCTTACTGAGTTTTAGCAATACTCCTTTTAATGTAGATTAATGGCTGATTTATGCTATGTCTTTCCCATGATTGCGTCTAAAAGGATATTGCATATTTGAAAGCTGAACTTCAACCACAAAATAAAATTAGATTTTTCAAATAATAAGGAATAGATTGATTTCTTCATGACTCTGCTCCCTTCCCTTTCGGGGAAGGGTTGGGGATGGGGCTTCTTTTTTCTATTTTTATCCCGAAATTCAAAACCAAGAACATGCAATTACACCCGATATATGCCGGAAACTTTAGCTGCGATGGTGGTTCGCTGTTTAGCGTGATCCCGAAAGTCCTATGGAGCAAGGTTTATCCTGCCGATGTAAATAACGTGACCAAATTAACCATGCGTTGTTTATTGGTAGATACGGGTGAGCGCAAAATCCTGATCGAAGCAGGCGTTGGAAACCATTATCCGGAGAAAGTCCGGCAAAACAATGGGCATGAAGATACTGATGTCATTGAAAAATCACTGGCTGAAAAAGGTTATTCTGTTGACGATATTACCGATGTGCTTTTTACTCATCTTCATTGGGATCACTGTAATGGCGCGGTACTCAGCGAAAACGGACAATTGAAACTTCAGTTTCCGAAAGCGGTGCACTGGTGCAGCAAGCAGCAATGGCAACATTCCAAAATCTCTAATATCCGCGAACGGGCAGCTTATTATCCTGAAATATTGAATTTCCTGAAAACAGATGGAAACATGCATTTGGTAGAAGGAGATTGTGAACTTTTCCCCGGAATTTCGGTCCGTATGTTCGATGGTCATACACCCGGACAGATGATTCCGTTCATCACTTCAGGAGAAAAAACCTACGTTTATATGGCCGACCTGATTCCAACCGCTGCCAATATTCCGATAGTCTGGCTGGCAGCCTATGATTTGTTTCCGGTAACAGCACTGGAAGAAAAGGAAAGATTTCTGAAGGAAGCCGCCGAGAAGAATTACATCCTGTTTTTCGAGCACGACTTTTACACCGAATGTGCTACGGTGGAATGGAGCGAGAAAGGACCGAGGGTGAAGGATAAGTTTAGTTTTTAACTTACTGACGGGGTGACTTAAAGTCACCCCGTCAGTAAAATTATGTGCGAATGTATGCTTACGAAAGCACTGACATGGCAGCACCAATCAAATTGGCATTTTCAATGTGCGAAATCTGAACTTCAGTATCCAATCCGAGTTCAGAAATCAATTCTTTCAAGGTTGCATTTACGATATCAACATATTTGGTATCGTGGATTTTAACTTTGCTCCAGAATAAACTTCCTTCGGCCAATACCTGAACTTTTTTTACTGAAGGATAAGCAGAATTAAGGTTTAAAACCAATCCTGCAAGTGAAGCAGCTACCAGTTTGGCAGAGCGCTCGTAAATCTGGAATGCGGTTTCGGCATACTCCAGCTTAAATTGTTCCGGATTGTTCATCATCTTACTCAAACCGGCTGCATCCAGGTTTACGTCCAATCCGTCGTTTGGGAAAACAGCGCGGAAGATACGACCCAGGTACATACCCGAAATGGCTTTTTCGAAGCGCTGGAACCCTTTATTATCCGAGTTGGCATCCACCTCTTCATCAATGGGTGTAAGGTGCGGAGGATTGAAATTGCCTGATTCAAGATTGACTGGTGTTTCGCCTGACCAACCTTTCAAATCCTTAATTTTCGGAATATATTCTGAAGGAAAGAAAGTGGCCATATTGGTTCCTGTTCCTACAATCAAACCAATATATGCATCGTATCCCGGATTCATTAAACCTGCAAACAAACTGGTGATGGTGTCGTTTACCACGGCAATTTTTCCAAAGCTGCCATTGGTATTTTTATTCAGGTATTTAACCAGAGGTTCACCAATCGGATTTCCGGCCATTCCTTTAATATTTACTCCCTTGGTCCAAACGATTAGTTCGGCATCGCCATTGGTAAGTGATTTAGCCGGGTATGAAAAACAATATCCGATAGGAGAATTTTTAGGAATGTTTAATTGATTAATGGTTACAGCCTGCGAATTGTAAAGATCGTCTTCCGTAAATCCTTCCATTTTCATTTCGGTGATGTCTTTTTCGGCCATCCCGGTGATTTTGGTTTCTTCGCCTACCGAAACGACTGCAGCACGAAAATTAGTACCGCCCAAATCGAAAACGGTAGCTTCGCCACTTATGCCATCTTTTTTTGGATGAATGTAAGTTGGCAGGCACTTGATTTCTGTTAAGTCTTTCCGAAGTCCGGTCTCAATTTTTGATTTTAAATCCCTGGATATTTCGAGCAATTGATTGTTGGTTAAGGCAAATTGATTGTTCATGGTATGATTATTAGTTTATTGGAATATTTTTTAAATCAGGCTAAAAATAGAAAAATCCTCTCACATCAGCAAAAGGACTTTCGGTATTATTAATAAGCTGGAAATGGTTATCTGCCAACCCTAAACGACATCTTCAGGAGAAAGACATTATAAGGTTTGTCATCGAACAAGCTGGTCATATCGTTCCTGAAATCAAAATTTCCGTTTGAAATGGAATGATTGCGGGTTTGAGACCATACCAGGTAAATAGTAGAACCTGGCAAATACTCCCAACGGACAACCATGTTAGATAAAAACTCTTTCACATTGAAATCGGGCTGATCGAAGGTGTATAATTTATTTTGGGCCTGATCCGAAATCTGGTACTGTTCTGCTGAAGCATTTAAGCTAATTTCATTCCCGGCGAAATTCCGAAACCGACCGGTGTAATCATCGGCCCTTCCGTCAGTAATTTTTTTGAATTCAGTGTATTTTCCGCTCGACAGAAAAGGTTGCCCCCAATACTGAATACTCAGATCGGGAGTAATGTTATAGTTTACCCGTAGTGATGCACTCAGGGTTTTCTGGTTGATGCGGGCAAAAATGTACTCCGTTTTACCCGAATATTCCTGTTGGGTTACATATTGAAGTTCGTCGTTATTGGTTGTGAAATTTGGTGATAGTGTAATTTTCAGGCTTTTGGAAGGCCGGTAACCCAGGCTGACATCATAGTTTATCATCTCTTTCGAACCTTTCACGTTTCCTCCTAATGCCATAAACTGTGCTTCGGCTGTAAGTTTTTTCTGTTCGTTCGATCCAAAGGCAAACCAGATATTCTTTGTTCCCGGCAATTTGATTGCAGGCCCACCCCTTAATTCAGTGTTCGAAAGTCCTTCTCCATTGAAATTGCCCCCTAAATGAAAACTCCAATAGTTTTTAAAGGTTGTGTGCATATTCATGTTTCCTCCCGGCCCAGTCAATTCCCCGGCAAAATTCCATTCAGTCCACTGGTTCAGGTTCAGGTTCAGATTTCGGAAAATGGAGAATGGTTCATAAATGCGGTAACCCACCCAAACCACTTCCAGAATATTATCTGCCTGACGCATATAACCAACATCGTTCAATTCGAGTCCGGGCGATTTCCAGGCTGTAGCCGCCATAAATTTGAGTTTTCCCCCGTTTTTGGACAGTGTAATTTTACCTCCCTGTCCTGACAAGCTGGTTCGGGTCGGATCAAATTCAATGTGTGTGGCATCGGGACGCTGAAAGCCGTGAATCCATGATTGCTGCGTATTACTTATTGCTTCGGTACTTCCTTCAACACGACTGAAATAGGTACTTACATTGAATTCATAATCTTTGTTGTGCCACTTGTGCACAAAATCAAAACCCCCCGTGAATGCCGTTTTGTGGAGATAATTTAACTGTTCCTCTGCGAGATTCCGGTTAACCATGGTAAACATTCCGCCAACCAGGGTATTCCCTTTATCAAAATCTTTTTGCACACGACTTACTGTATAATTGGTAAAAGGCTCAATCATTTCGTTGCGTTGGTGCCCATTACTGATGTCGGCAAATTCTTTGGAAGTGAGACTTTCAAGAAGACCAAGTGACCATCCTTTTTTTGTTTTTCCGGTAATTTTCGCTGCTCCTAAAATGCTGGTAAACTCAGGAGCATCAACGAATTCACCATCCCTAAGTTCAGGGCTGTTATGTGGCCGGCGACCAATACGGCGCGAATAGAACAGGTTCTCGGCAGAGAAGCCGCCATCGCCAAACATCAAGGGATAACTCAGGATATTTTTACCTTCAATGAAAAACGGGCGTTTTTCCTGAAAAAATGTTTCGAAGGAGGTGAGGTTTACCTGAGATGGGTCGGCTTCAACCTGACCAAAATCGGGATTAATGGTAAAATCGAGGGTCAGGTTATTGGTCAGGCCAATTTTCCCATCAATACCAACATCCAGTTGGTTCTTTTTTCCTGTTTCCCTGAAAGGATTTCCTTTTTCTTTTTCGAAACGGTCAGTACGGGCAACCACATACGGGGTTAAATCGGCAATTTTCCGGGATTTCAGGTTTTTCAATCCTTTCAGTTCGCCAAATTGCGAAACCCAGCCAGCCGTTTTTTTGGACGATGGTTGCCAAATGCTTACCTCCTGTTTTCTGAAAAGCATCCGGCCAAGCTGTAATCCCCAGGTTTGCTCGCTGTTTCCTTCAAAGCGTAATTGGGTGAGCGGAATCCGCATTTCGGCATACCAACCCAACTGATCGCGACTGGTTTTTGCCAGCCAGATCGGATCCCAGGTGTTGTCTTCGTTTTGGCCATCGTTGCTGATGATAAAATCCTGTTTGGTGCCCGCAGCATTTATAAAAAACGAAAAAGCGGTGCGTTTGTCGAAGTAGGAATCAATCTGAATGGCAACCAAATCACCATCAATGGCATCGCGCCGGGTAAGGCGCTGTACAATGCTGTCGGGACTGGTATCCCAACATTTAAAACCGGCATAGAAATAGTTTTCGTCGAGCAAGATGGCAAATTCTGTTTTTTGCCCGGGATTTTTTCCTTCCGAAGGTTCGAACTGGATAAAATCGTCCTGCCAGTTGGCTTTCATCCAGGCAGGTTCATCGAGTTTGCCGTCAACCGAAATGTCCGTTTTGCTGCATTCTCCGGCGTAATATTCTTTTTTAGGTTGGTTTTGGGCAACGATAAGCGTGGTAGTGAATAGATATACACTAAGCAAAAAGAGTCTTGTTTTCATGAACTGTGTTTAATACCCTAAAAGACTCCTGAAATTTGATTTCGTTACAATAGTTTTTAATTTTTTTGAAAATTGATTGAAAAAAGGAGGTAGAAGTATGTATAAGTGGTTTGTGAATTTAAAAACTACTTCTTTTAGTACCAATATCTTACGAAACTTATTCTCTATTTATTTCGTATTAAAAATCAATTTCAACTTAAATAAAAAAGGAGGCATATTATGGCACAAAGTAAAAGCACAGGATTATTAAACATTTCACTAATAATCTATATCGTTATCGTATTAGTTTACGGTGCACTTTACTTTTTTGCACCTCAGGTACTTGTTACGGCTCAAGGTGGTGATCCTGTGGCTTCAGGCTGGCTCCGGTGGGCGGGAGGAGTGCTTATAGCCCTGGGTGTTGGATCAATAATGGTTTATCGTAATCCATTAAAGCAGGATCCTTTTGTTGTAACAATAACATTAGGTTGCCTTTTAGCCGGGCTGGCGTTACTGTACGCATTACTTTTTGAATTGACTGGCAAAACGTGGTTTACAGCATTACCTATGATTATTCTTTTAATTCTAACTGTCCTTTTATGGTTTGGCCGGAAGCAGGCAAAAGATATACTCTGGCAAAAAGAAATGTAAATTAGAATGATCAAACTGGTTTTTGAGACTGTTTGCCAACTTAAAAAAACAAAACCACTGAAAAATGGCACAATTAGGAGTCGCAAGTAATTGTAGCTCCTTGATTTTTTCATTTTCTTCCTATTGAAATCTTTTTTTAAAAATGATTAAGATCAATTATGACACAAAAGAATTTGGCATTATTAAAAATTACACTAATAATCTTTGCTATTGTTGCATTAGTGTACGGTGTTACTTACTTGTTTGTTCCTCAGATACATGTTGAAGCTTCTGGCAGTGCGCCTGTTCCCTCCGGCTGGATTCGATGGTTTGGACCAATATTGGTAGCACTCGGAATAGGAACAATTATGGTTTTACGTAATCCGAATAAACAGGGACCATTTGTAAAGACTCTGGCAATAGGAACATTATTATGTGGGCTAACTCTGATTTACTCAACTTTTTTTGAAAGTGAAGGCATTGGCAATATGGAGCAATCATTAATTCCGGGAATTGTTCTGATAGTCCTTTCCATAATGTTTTGGATTAGCCTACAACAATCCAAAGAATTACTTTAGTGGCATAGTTTTTTAATAATCCGTACTACGGAAAAGAAAAAAAAGTGTAAAGGGTTATTTTTAAATGGGATTTGGGAAAGCTGGTGATCATCACTTTAAACGTTCTATAATCCCTAATAGAGTTTTTTCTTTCAGGGGCTTCAATATTCTTCTTCCATACACGGTGTGATAGGAGTGAGAATTAAAAAAGGTAATTCTATTTTCGTAGAACTCCCTCTCGTTAAAATCTGCAACGCCGTATAAGTTCCATTCTCTTCTTAATAAATCAAGGTAATCAAAATAATTATCGGTGGTCAAATGCATTAAGTCAGTTCGAACATGCCCATCTCGCTGAAAAATTTTGGTTCTTTGAGTTCCGTAATAATCACTTCCGATTCTCCTGATTCGTCATTCCTTCAGGAAAACAAGAACGGACTGTTTCTGAATTTACAAAACTGTCAACAATTTCCCCGTTGATATCGGGACGCTCAATCCAACTGAGCCAATCCGCAAAACTTTTATTCAACAAAAAAGAGTTGTCCGGTTTTACCTGGACAACTCTTTGATTTTCAGTGGAGAATATCGGAATCGAACCGATGACCTTTTGACTGCCAGACTAGGGTATCCCCCAAAAATCTCTTTTACAAATATTAGCAAGACCACACCCAAGGAAAATCGTTTTCGTGCCAAATGGAGTAATTGAAATATTTATTCTCAATCAAAAACAAATTTCAGAACAAAAGACCTATATATCTGTTAATGAAAAAATCTCAATTATTTATTTTATTAATCACTTAAATTAGAAATTATGAAGAAATTAAATCTAGCTCTATTTTTTGTAGCTCTTTTTTCTGTTGGACTTTTTTTTAGTTCATTTACCAATTCTAACAAAGGAAATAGTATTGACATTTGTGCTAATTCTAACAACGACAATGGTACCAATTCTAACAACGGAAATGGTAACGTAGTTACTATCGACAATGGCCAAACCTGGTGGTGGAGACCCGATGCACCTGGTTGTACCACTGCCTGGATACCTTCAACATCTGCAAGAGTTCAAACCACAACGAACGGATTTTGGAATGTTACAGTAACTTTTCAACTGCCTGAAGGTCATTGTGACATTCCTGCAAAAGGTGCAACGGTAACTCACTATAGTGAGGATTCCTGGGCTATTATCAATTCAAATGGAAAAGTAACTGCTAAAATTGTTTATAATCCAAATGGGAATTAATTAACTTGTTGATCTCAAAATATTTTGAGCGATTAATCAGTTATAAATCTTACTCGCAAGATATAAAATAAAAAAGGTGGCAAAAGCTACCTTTTTATTTGTAAGCGCTTTCTCCACTCACAAACTGTGCAAGTTGAAAATAACTTTAGCTGTTTTTACAGTTCACCAATCGTACCGGTATATTTCTCAGAGGAAAGAAAAAAGCAGCATTTGTATGTACAATTGTATGGATAAAAAAAGAGTTGCAAGATTTTACTTTTGCAACTCTTTGATTTTCAGTGGAGAATATCGGAATCGAACCGATGACCTTTTGACTGCCAGTCAAACGCTCTAGCCAACTGAGCTAATCCCCCTTTCGAGGCGACAAATATAGAAATATTTTTCATCTGGAAGGAGTTGGCATCACCGAAAATTAGATTCCTGGCCCAAATTCCTGACCAAATTTTCAATCTGCCAGCGAGTTGCCGGGAATAAGCCAGCTTTAAAATTATCGAGATGGATTTTGTTTAAAAATAAACGAATGAAAACCTGAAATTTTGCATATCTGATCGAATGAAAATTGATCAAATAATAATTTGATTTTTCAGAGTTTTGCCCACCTTAACCTTTAATCATAGTTAGCAACATCTTGAACCGTTCAACAGCCTGTAAGGCATGGGTGACATTGGCCGGCATAATGATAAATTCACCCTTTTTTACCAAATTGAGATTTCCTCCGATTAGGATTTCTGCTTCACCGTCCAATATCTGGACGACAGCATCAAATGGTGCAGTGTGCTCAGTCAAACCTTGCCCCTGATCAAAAGAAAAAAGGGTGATATTACCCGACTGGTTTTTCAAGATCTGTTTACTTATGACGCCTCCGGATGAATATTCTACCATTTCTTCCAAATTCAACACTTTTCCTTTGCTAAATAGTTCTTCCATGACTGATTGTTTTAGAGTTTAATATGTTATTCCGAAATAATACATTAATGAATTCAATGCGCTTTATTGTGTACCGGTGCTTTAGTGTCCACAGCCATGGCTTTCGGCAGCATGTCCTTCTGCTTCCCCTTCCGCAAACTTGAAAAACTGTACGTATGCTTCTATATATTCTCTTCCAGCTTTTACATTATTGACATCGAAATTCTTCAGTGATATCACTTTTTCAAACCGTTCTGTCAATTCAGGCAAATCATTTTTTGATACTTTTCCTTTCAAAGGTGACAAGTTCCCTGCTTCTATTGATTTGTCGGCAGCTTTTATTTTTTCATCAATAGGTGTTCCTGCCGGTTTTACTCCTGTGAAAGTTACTCCTTCACCAGCTCTGTGAATTCTGACAAGCGTATCGAAAAAGTATTTTTCTGCGAGATCTTTTGCGTCGGCACTAATTACTCTCACTTTCATCATTTGGTTAAAAGCATCTTTGATTTCCGTTTCATTTGCTGCCTGAACCCATTTAAGCACAATGTTTACATTGTTTTGACTGATGGCTTTTTTTGCATCAAGGACTAATGGGCCTTCCATCGTATCGCAATGAGCGAAAGATACACTTGTCGAAAGAACCAACAGGAAGAAAATGAACAAGGCCACTAATTTATTCAGCATTTTTCCTTTTTGACTGTTTCCTGAGTTGTCCGCTTCAACGTTTGTTTTACTTGTTTTCATGATATTAAATTTTTTAAATGAATAAAGAATAATGGATCATCATTGAATCCGGGGACAAAGTAACATCATGAAATAAGGGCAATCGCCCCAACTTATAAATTGGGACTTATCAAATCACTCTGGTAGCTCCCATTTTATAAAATGAGACGTTGATTTATGAAATGATACGTTGATTTATGAAACGCTTTAAAGAATCCTTAGATAGCTTTCTCTTTATATTGAGATGGAGTAAGACTTGTCACCTTTTTAAAAATCCGGTTAAAGGCCGATTTGGAATTGAATCCACAGTCAAAGGCGATACCCAACAGAGAATAATTTTCATAGTTGGGATTAACAATCCGTTGCTTAAATTCCTCAACCCGGTACTGATTTACAAAATCGAAAAAATTAAGATTGAACTGTTCGTTAATCACCTGCGATAGTAAATGGCTTGAAATACCTATTTCGGCAGCTAATTGAGAAAGTGTCAGATTGGGATTCAGGTATGATTTTGATGAATCAATGTGTCTTTTTAGTTGATCAGCCAACTGTTTTTCCTCCGAATTGCTAAGTTTGGATCCGGCATATTTGATCTGTATAGTGCTGGTTTCAACAGGGGCAAAACCATCTTCATTCCCATGAATGATTCTCTGTTTTAGTCCAAAATATCCGATCAAAATCACAAAAACCGATAACGACAGAAATAATCCATTTGTACAAAAAACCATAGAAAACAGTTGAAATACATGATGTATCACCGTAACTGAAATCAAGGCAGTCCAAACAATACCAAAAACCAGCACCAGCTTTCTGATCCAGGAAAGATCGATATCGGTTGTATTCGAGAAATTGTTGAAAATTCGTATATCGAGTTTCTTGAATAGTTTGATGGTCATTAGAAAATAGAAAGTACCTGAAATGGCTGTCATAATCAAAAAGAAAATAAAAAGTATCGGAGGATTGTATTCCGGGCCAATCTTTTCGATGTTCAATTTCACAGACAAATCAGGAGAAAACGAA
Organism: Prolixibacteraceae bacterium; assembly: GCA_003457135.1. GTDB lineage: Bacteria > Bacteroidota > Bacteroidia > Bacteroidales > Prolixibacteraceae > Aquipluma. Next base: position 25,273 of record DMSQ01000104.1, on the reverse strand, counting down.
GCGATCAGTATATAGAGGTTGAACAAAATAAAAGGTACAAGATGAAGCAGGTCTTTCAGAATGAACCGCTGTTTATTGGTTACCAGGGCCTCCAGGTAGCCGAATAAAAATGGGCCAAACAGCATCAGTAGAGAAAGCAGACTGATCGACAATAAATTGAAATGGATAAACAAGTCATGTGAGTATAAAGCGTACACTCCGATGTAAAGTCCCAAATAGATCAGCCAGGCAATCAATATATTATCATGAAGTGCTCTTGGTTTTTTTTGAAACAGTAAAGCCGTAAAAAACAGGGCGTTAAATGCTGCTATGATAAAGATGAATTTCATAAATACAAAGATAGATGTTTCGTTGGCCTCTCTTCTTAAAATAGTCTTCACATTTAATCAGGCATAGGTAATGTGATCACAGCTGATCAAGCGATAGGGACAACTGAATTAATCCCCTTTTTGAGGCAAAAAATAAATAACTATTTTGTTTTTAGTCGTCCTCAGTTTTTGAATATTTCCACTTCAGGAAAAAATAGACCGGAATACCAGCCAGAATTAAAATCATGCCGATGGCTGCTTCGCGTGGGCGGGCCACGATGGTATTGACAAACAATCCGATGCAAAACAAGATAAAAACAGCCGGTACAAAGGGGTATCCCCAAACTTTATACGGCCGGTGTGCATTCGGCATATTACGGCGTAAAATAAAAACTCCCAGTGTGGTGGCTCCGTAAAAAATAAAGACAGCAAAAATGATCATGTCGGTCAACTGATCAAATGTTCCGGAGAGTACCAGCACCGAAGCCCAGATTCCCTGCCACAACAAGGAGTTTCCCGGAACATTGTTTTTATTTAATTTCCCGACTCCTGAAAAGAATAGACGTTCACGGGCCATCGCATAATACGGGCGAGCACCGGTAAGAATACTGGCATTGGTGCAACCAAGTGTAGTGAGCAATATGAGCAATGAAATAAACATGACCCCGCCGGTTCCCCAGAAACTTCTTACCGCCTCAACAGCAGCAATCTGATTACCTGCCGCATGAATTTGTTCCAGTTGCGGGATAGATAAAAGTGTAAGGTAAGTAACATTGACGAGCAAATAAATTGAAATCACCACCAGAACCCCAATCACAATTCCTTTCGGAATATTTCGGGTGGGATCTTTTATTTCACCACCGATAAACCCCACCGATACCCATCCCTGATAGGCCCAGAAAGCAGCCAGCATCGCAGTAAAAAATGATGATAAGGTTACGGTTCCGGCAACAAGTTCTTCGACGTTTAAAAAGTTTTCAGGCCTGGCATTCCCACTGATCAGGCCAAAGAAAACAATCAGGAACAGGCCGGCAAATACGGTTAGCATAACCGCTCTACTGGCTCCGGCCCCGGTTTTCAAACCCGATATGTTGAGTCCGGTCAAAAGTAATATGAGCAAAATAGCGGTAAGCTTAACATTAAAATCCTGAAAAGGAAGAAAAATCCCGCCGATTGAAAATTGCTGAAGGGAAGGCAACACTTCAGGAAGATGAATGATGCTGTTGAGCGATTGGGCAAAAATATAAGCCAGCGAAGAAATGGTGGCGGTTTGGATAACCGTAAACAGCGACCAGCCATAAATAAAAGCAAAAAAACGGTTGTATATTTTCTTCAGATAGACAAATTCGCCTCCGGTATCAGCCAGCAATCCGGCAACTTCGGCATTGCTCAGCGCACCGAAAAGGGTAATAATTCCTCCGACAATCCATGCCGCCAATATCCAAACCGATGAGTGAAGTTCAGCGGCCATGGGTGCAATTTTTTTATACACTCCTGAACCAATGATGTTTGCAATCACAAAAATGATGACATAACCCAAGCCGAGTGTCCTGACTAAACTTCTTTGATTACCCATAACGAAGTGTATGAAAATAAATGAAGATTCGAAAGTAAGAAATTGCGTTTAAGATTGTCTTATCTTTGACCGCAATTTAAATTAAATCATTGCCAGGAACAATACTTTATGATTGAAAACTCACCCATTATAGAAACCGCGGTTTTGGTTGGCCTGATAACCAAAAATCAGGACGAAACTCAGGCAAAAGAATATCTGGAAGAATTGGATTTTTTAGCTGATACCGCAGGTGCAGAAGTTAAAAAACACTTTTTACAACGATTGGATATCCCTAATCATGCCACATTTGTAGGCTCCGGAAAGTTGGAAGAAATCAGTGAATACATCAAAGCCAACGAGATTGGTACAGTTATTTTCGACGACGATCTCAGTCCAACCCAGCTCCGGAACATCGAAAAGGCGCTTGAATGCAAAGTCTTGGACCGTACATTTCTGATCCTTGATATTTTTGCCCGCCGGGCTCAAACCGCACACGCTAAAACGCAGGTCGAACTGGCCCAATACCAATACATGTTACCCCGACTGACCCGATTGTGGACCCACCTCGAACGGCAGCGAGGTGGGATCGGAATGCGTGGTCCCGGTGAGTCACAGATCGAAACCGACCGCCGGATTGTTCTCGACAAAATTGCGTTCCTGAAAGAACAACTGATTAAAATTGACAAGCAAAAGTCAACACAACGCAAGAACCGTGGGCGAATGGTTCGTGTGGCATTGGTCGGATACACCAATGTTGGCAAGTCAACCATGATGAACCTGTTGTGTAAATCGGATGTATTTGCTGAAAATAAATTGTTTGCGACCCTCGATACGACAGTCCGTAAAATGGTAGTCGGAAACCTGCCTTTTCTGTTGGCCGATACCGTTGGTTTTATCCGGAAATTGCCTCATGGACTAGTCGAATCCTTCAAGTCAACTCTGGATGAAGTGCGCGAATCGGATATTCTGATGCACATTGTTGATATTTCGCATCAGGGATTTGAGGAGCAAATTGAAGTAGTAAACCACACACTCAGCGAGATTCAGGCTGGCGATAAACCCATGATTTTTGTGTTCAACAAAATTGATGCATTCACTTACGTTGAAAAACATCAGGACGATTTGAGTCTCAAAACCAAACGCAATATTTCGCTGGAAGAATGGGAGAGTAGCTGGATGTCGAAGAACAATACGCCTTCCTTATTCGTTTCGGCCACCAGGAAAATAAATATCGAAGATTTGAAGCATACTTTGTACGAAGAAGTGAAGAAAATACATATCACCCGTTTCCCCTACAACGATTTTCTCTACGATGAAAATTGGACGATGAAAGTAGAGGAGTAAAATATGAAAAAAGCTCGCCAGACTGACGAGCTTTTTATTCTAATTGATGACTAATTTCTATAATCTCTATTTCACTTCCCCGCTCTTAATCAGCCATTCAGCAATCTGAACGGCATTCAGCGCAGCGCCTTTTTTGATCTGGTCGCCGACACACCAGAAAGTTAAGCTTTTCGGATTCGAAACATCCTTCCTGATACGACCAACATAAACATCGTCTTTTCCTGAAATAAACAATGGCATCGGATAAACTTTCTGAGACGGATTATCCAGTACAGTCAAACCTTCCAGTTTTTCCATCGCAGCTTTTACTTCCTGAATGTCCAGAGCTTCTTCCGTTTCAACCCAAATAGCTTCGGAATGTGCACGGGCAACCGGGATGCGGATACAAGTCGCACTCACCTCGGCATCGGTGTGCATAATTTTTTTAGTTTCCCAGTTCATTTTCATTTCCTCTTTGGTGTAATCGTTATCGAGGAAAACATCAATCTGAGGAATGATATTCATGGCCAATTGGTACGGAAATTTCTTGATAGTTGGTTCTTCGCCATGAGCAATCTGATGAATCTGGGTTTCCAGTTCGGCAATACCCTGAGCGCCCGCACCGCTGGCAGCCTGATAAGTAGCCACATGAACACGAACAATTTTCGACAAATCGTTGATCGGTTTCAGGGCAACTACCATTTGTATGGTTGAGCAGTTAGGATTGGCAATGATATTGCGTGGACGAACCAAGGCATCTTCAGGATTCACTTCAGGAACAACCAAAGGGATATCGGCTTCATAGCGGAAAGCGCTCGAATTATCAATCATGATTGCGCCGTATTTGGTAATGGTATCAGCAAATTCTTTTGAAATGGAAGCGCCGGCTGAAGTTAACGCGATATCAATATCCTTAAAATCATCGTTATGTTTCAGTTCCTTGACAACCAGTTTTTTGCCTTTAAATTCATACTCGTTTCCGGCCGAACGGCCCGATCCAAACAAAACCAGTTCATCGAGCGGAAAATTCCTTTCAGCCAAAACTTTCAGGAATTCCTGGCCTACCGCGCCACTTGCACCAACTACTGCAACTTTCATTTCGAATTGTATTTATTTTTTAAACTTCTGTTCACAATCTTATTTGGCGCTTTGATCAATATGTATTAAATTGAATCAAATTAACTTTTCAAAGGCTTAAATAAGAATTCAAAAATAAGGCTTTGCTTTTAATTTCTCAAAAAATGGTTCGATTAATTTTTATATTTCTATTTATCGTTATCTATTTTTTAACATTCGTAAGCAGTAGTGCTTTTGGCGGAAGTTTCACCAACCCAAACCATCGAACGAAAACTATCAATGAAAATGACACCATCACATTCTGGAATAATTTTGAAACCGGAGATCTTTCAGGATGGAAGCAAACGGCAGACTGGGAGGTTTCGGCTACTGAAAAAATCTCCGGGGAACATTCGCTAAAGCACTCATCTAAAGCTATAAACGGCAATTCATCCATATTTAGAACTATCAGATCCGACCTGAATAATTTTGATATCCAATGGTCGTTTCAACTAAAAAACGGAAACTGGGATCCTTCTTCTTCCAACCGATTCTGGTTTTACCTGAGCGCCGACACGATCCAAACAGACCTCATAAACGGTTGGGCAGTAGGTGTAAATATATCCGGAAGCAGCGACCTGCTTGAACTCTGGAGAATTCTGAAAGGCAAAGCCGACAGCCTGATCATTCAATCCGATCTGGATTGGAACGCCTCAACACAGGCTGTTATCACGGCAAAACGGACAACGCGTGGAAATTGGACTTTGATCTATCAGAAATTAGGTGAGGTAAAAAGTAAAATGTTTTTCGGAAAAGATCCGGCCAATTCTACATTTAAGAACATTGGACTTTATTTCAACTACACACCCTCCCGCGCCGGACAATTATGGATGGATGATATTTCTGTTATCCAACTTGCATCTGAACCTTTCATTCAAAAACTAACGCTCGTCAACTCGCATTTAGCAACGATAAACTTCAACAAACCGATCAATCCGGGTTCCTTCCGCTCCGAAAATTTCAAATTGACTGACGAGAACAACCGAATCATTCCAATCATTCAGGCAATTCCAACCAAAAACTCCGTCCAATCAATTGACATCAGTTTCGGGAAAGTTGAAGGAAATGAGCTCAGTTTGAGCGTTTCCGGAATTTCAGATCTCACGGGGAAAACGATGAATCCGGATACCCGTTCATTTTCCTATTCTTTTTCTCCTGAAGTCGGTTCAATCCTGATCAACGAAATTCTATTCAACCCATTTACCGGTGGAGTAGATTTTGTGGAAATGGTCAATGTTTCAGAACATTCACTTCCGGTTCACCGGCTGTTGCTTGCCACCCGAAACGACACGCTGGCATTGAAACAAACCTATCCGGTCACTACCGAAAAAAGATACCTGAAACCCAGTGAATTCCTGGTTTGCACCAAAGACCCGATGATGATAGCCTCGCAATACATCACCAGCAATCCGGCAAGTTTTTGCACAATGAAGTCTTTTCCAACTTTTTCAGACGATGCCGGAATTGTGGTGTTGCTGAACGATTCACTCGAAGTTTTGGATGAATTCAGCTACTCGGCCAAAATGCACTCGTCATTTCTGGCTGATGAAGAAGGAGTTTCGCTCGAACGGATTTCATTGGAAAAACCAACTTCTAATCCAGGTAACTGGGCTTCGGCAGCCACATCAGTTGGATTCGCTACACCGGGTTTGCCCAATTCCCAGGCTGAAAGCGAAACCGAAATTCAGGATGAAATCACACCTGAACCTAAAGAATTCTCTCCCAATGGCGATGGCTATAACGACCAACTTTCCATTAAATTCAAGCTAAGCAAGCCTGGCTACATAGCCAATGTCCGGATTTTTGATGCGGTTGGCAGGCAGGTGAAGTTTCTCGTCAAAAACCAGTCGCTGGCTCAGGAAGGAAGTTGGCTGTGGAATGGATTCAATGATAGTGGGAAGCGGCTTAACCTCGGTGTTTACATTATTTTGGTCGAAGTTTTTGATCGTGATGGAAATGCCAAAACTTTTAAGAAAACATGCATAATAACAGATCGGCTGGATTGATAACAAAAATTTACTTTCGTCTTTCAATACGCATTCGTGTCATCCGTTCGCGCATCCCACCATTTTTAAGGAAATCCTCACTAAGTGATTGCACTTGCTTAAACAACATATAATCGGTTTGTTTGATCATACAAATAGCCATATTGGCTATGGTTTCAGGAGGCCGAATCCTTACCAGGGGCATATAAAAAGCTGTATCGTTGTGCTTTCTGCCCAGCTCGCGCATCTTCAGAAGTTCTACAGAATCATTTTCCCACTGTCGGTGATTTCTCGTACGCAGGTAGTCTTCATAATCGATCAGCAGTTCCTGTAAGCTTGCCTTGGCCACATTCACCAGTTTGATCTCAGTCTCCTTCGAAGTGGCCGAAGCCGCACTTCCTTCTACTATATTTTGTTTGCCTGAACGGGCAGCTTGCACCATTTGGTCAATGGTCCGGTCAAATCGTTGCAAATAATTTTTGCAAAAATAATAAGTAATATCGTATATTGCTTCAGCTTTTTGGTAGGTAAGCAACTTCCGGTAATTTCCGCTTCGCGGCAATAGTGGCTCTTGGTTTTTCAGGTTGTTCATTTTTGTGGTTGTTTGCTGTTTGTATCATTTAATGTCCTTAAGATCATTAAAGTACTCAAAGACCGTAAATACTTTAAAAAAGAAATTACCCTAAGTTACAACTTTCTGCTGAAAACAACATTTGTTGAAGACCAATTTGTAACAATACCTAACAACCCCGAACCAATACCCAAAGTCAAAAATATTTTCAATGAACCAAAACCTCTTTTCGCTCGCCTGGCGCGAGACAATCCGATCAGCATATTGGGGCAAAAGCCTGGCAACCAATATCGGACTAGGTTTTCTGGCAATTTATTTTGCGGTCAGTTTTTTGTTTCTTGGTTTTGCCATTCCTGAAATTCTGACCAAAGGGTTCCCCGATCATGACCCGATCAGCAAATTCAACAACATTTTGCTGGCCTATCTGGCCATTGAGCTGATTATCCGGCAACTGATGCAAAAGCTGCCAACGGTAAGTTTCAAGCCGTTGCTGTTGCAAAACATTCGTCGTAAAAAAATTGTGAATTACCTGATGATCCGTTCGATATTCAATTTCTTCAATGTCCTGCCATTTTTCTTATTGCTCCCGGTCACATTTTCAATGGTCGGTGAGGCACATTCAGGTGTAGCAACTTTGAGTTGGTTTCTGGCTATTTTCATCCTGATTTTCAGCAATCATTTCCTGGCGATTTACCTGAAATGGAAATTTAACGAAGCCGAATATGGATTCTTCATTTTTCTGGCAGGCCTTGTCGGTCTGTATGCCATCAATCATTTCGGAATCGTTGATCTTTCAGGAGCGTTGGGCAAATTGCTCGACCTGATTTTGGTTAATCCGGCAATAACGATATTGCTCATTTTGCTTCCGGTTCTGTTTTATTTTCTGAATGTCAGGTTTTTGCTGAGCCGTATGTACCTGAACCTGGTCTCAGGAAAACAAAAGGCAGAAAAGGTCGGTGATTACTCGTGGCTCAACAATCTGGGCGAAACAGGTCGTTTTATTGCGTTAGAGCTAAGGCTGATCTGGCGAAACAAACGCCCGCGCTCGGTAGCTGTGATGACAGTGATTATGCTGGCTTATGGCTTGTTGATCTACCGGACCGATCCAGGAAAGTCAATGCCAGAATTTATCTTTATACTGGGTGGGATAATTATGGTGGGTATGTTTTCGATTTCGTACGGACAGTTTTTCCCGGCCTGGCACAGCAACTATTTTTCGATGCTCATGTGTCAGCGGCTAAAAATGAAACAATTTCTGCAATCGTTTTATATGTTGGTCACCGTGGTGTCGGTAGCCTGCTATTTTTTAACGCTGCCCTATGCCTTCATGCACACCAAAATTATTTACACCCACCTGGCTATGTTGCTATACAATCTCGGAATCAACATTCCGCTGCTCTTTTTCATTGGTCTGTACAGCAAAAAACGGCTCGACTTAAACCAGTCGTCGGTGATGAATTATCAGGGAGTTGGAGCATCCCAATGGTTGGCCGGAATTCCGCTTCTTGTTGGTCCCATCCTGCTTTTCCAATTGTTCAAACTGATGTTTGGAGTAACAGGCGGCTATATCGGACTTGGAATTTTAGGTTCTGTTGGAATCTTGTTCCACACTTTCATTATCGAATTTTTCTCTAAAAAATACCTGAAACAAAAACATCAGCTTATTAGTAACTATAAAAACTCCTGATCATGATACAGATACAAAACCTCATTAAAGCATATAACAAAGAAATCGTACTGAATATTCCTGAACTGACCATCGAAAAAGGTGAGATATTCGGATTGGTTGGAAATAATGGCGCCGGAAAAACCACCATGTTCAATCTTGTGCTCGACCTGATTACTGCCAGTAAAGGACAGATAATCAGTAAAGGAATCAATGTGCACGAATCGGAAGACTGGAAAGATTTTACTGGGGCTTTTATTGATGAAACTTTCCTGATTGGTTACCTCACTGCCGAAGAATATTTTGGATTTATTGCCGGGTTAAGGAAAATGAGTAAGACTGAAATTGCTGATTTCCTTGCAGGATTTGCCGACTTTTTCAACGGCGAAATCCTGGGCAAAAAGAAATTCATCCGCGATTTTTCGAAAGGAAACCAGAAAAAAGTGGGCATCGTTGCGTCCCTGATGGGGAAACCCGAAATCGTGGTTCTGGACGAGCCATTTGCCAACCTCGACCCCAGTTCGCAATATAAACTCCGGAAAATCATTAAGGATTTTGCCGCCGAAAACGGCACCACCTTCCTGATTTCCGACCACACCCTCGATAATATTGCCGACGTCTCCACCCGGTTGATCATTCTCGAGAAAGGATTGATCATTCGCGACGTTCCGAAAACAGAGACAACTCTTCAGGAAGTAGAAGCATTCTTTAAACCGGTGGTGGAGGCGGATATATTTTAAAATACGGATTACACTGATTTAAACGGATTGCATTGATTATAAAAAACGAATTACGACCTTTTTGGAAGCGGATTTTTAGTTTTAATTGGAAATTCGGACTGTTTTTAATCTTGATCGTTTGTATTCCCCGTTTTATATTGGTCATGAATGCCAATGCTTCGGGTAATTACAGCGCGATTGGGATGATCATGTTCATTTCAGCAATTGCACCCTTTGTTTTTCTGAATAAATACGGACGAAAAGAAATAGGGATAACTAAACCTAAAAAATACAACTGGCTATTCATTGCTTTAGTTTCAGGATTGATTTTTAGTATCCTGCTTTATTTCCTGGGACAAAGTCTATATGGAAACTCTTACGAAAATTGGTATCAGTATATTGGCAAGTCATACAACATACCGACTGGAATAGACGCACGCAACAAGGCTATCCTATTCACAATTATGGCATTAACAGGCATGACGTTTAGCCCAATCGGCGAAGAGTTGTTTTTTAGGGGAATTGTACACGCCAGTTTTGCTAAATCGATTGGTGAGAAAAAAGCATCGATTGTTGATAGTTCGGCATTTGCAGTGACCCACATTTCGCATTTCGGGCTGGTGTTTGTCAATAATCAATGGAAGTTCTATACCTTTCCGGCAATACTTTGGGTAACGAGTATTTTTTTGGTGAGCGTGCTTTTTTTCATTTCGAAACGACGTTCAGGCTCACTTTTAGGGGCTATGATTTGTCATTCAGCATTTAATCTTGGAATGATTTATTGTATATTTTATCTGATGTGAGTTTAATACAAAACTCTCTTTTTTTGAAATGATGCCCAAAATATTGTATTTTTATCCAAAACTATTTTGAATGACGGACAAGCTCACCATATTGAAAGATTTAAAAGGCTATTTGCAGAAAGGGTATAAGAATTCTGTGAAGGATGTCATTCTGTTTGGCTCTCAGGCTTATGGTGTTTCAAATGAGACCTCGGATTACGATATTTTAATTGTTTTGGAGAAAGATTACACTGCCAGAGATGAAAACAAAATCTATGATTTGTGTTTCGACGTCAACCTGAAATACAATATTATAATTGATGCCCACCTCATTTCAGAAAGAGAACTTTCTACCATTAAAGGCAAGCAGCCGATGTTTACTAAAGCACTTAAATCCGGAATTTACGCATGAGTCTCGAAATTATGAGTAGATTAAAACAATCCATCCTTTTCCTAATCCTTACCGGACTATTCGCCTGCACGCACCCCGAGCCCAAAATTCAATTACAGTCAGGCGATCTGTTGTTCCGGGAGAAATCCTCAGAAAATATTTCGGAAGCGATTGATCAGGTGACTCTAACTTCCGGAGAAACTCACTTTTCGCATGTGGGTTTGGTTGAAGTTACCGACACGGGAGTTGTTGTGCTCCATGCCTACCCCGAAGGTGGAATCAGCATGATTACGCTGAAGGAGTTTATCTATCCGAAAGGAGATTCGGTGACTGTAATTGCCTACCGGTTAAAAGAAGAATGGCAAAAAGGAATTCCGTCAGCCATGCAAAAAGCTCATCAAATGCTGGGCAAACCCTACAATTTCAGCTATATAACATCCGATACTGCTCACTATTGTTCGGAGTTTATTTATCTGGCTTTTGCTGCCGGCCCGGTTTTTGAACTTGAACCGATGACTTTTAAAGATCCGGCAACCGGAAACTTTCCTGCTGCATGGGTGGAATATTATCAAAAAATGGGAGTTGAAATTCCGGAAGGCTTGCCTGGCTGTAACCCTAATGGATTGGCTGCATCAAACAAACTGAAAAAACTGGGGAAAATTACCCTGTAATTTCTGTTTCTCTCCGTTTCACCAATTTCAGAAAGTAAACTGTATCTTTAAGTATGATTTCAAAGATGGAATTAACCAGGGATCAAACCATAGCATACGACAAAGCTGCCCTAGTGTGCAGCCGTTCCGAAAAATGTACTTCAGAAGTTGAGGATAAGCTTAATGTTTGGGGACTTTCAGCCGAAGAATCGGAACCGGTGATCAAAAAACTGATTTCAGAAAAATACCTCGACAACGAGCGTTTTGCACGGGCTTATGCCAAAGACAAGTTCAGGTTTAATCGCTGGGGCAAGCAAAAAATTGAATACATGCTCCGGACAAAAAAAATAAATCAGGAAACGGTGCAACTTGCCCTTGAAGAAATTACCGACGAAGGTTATTACAACGAACTCCTGAAATTAATAACGGATAAGGGAAAAACTATCAAAGCTAAAGACCAGTACGACAAACGGAACAAACTGATGCGGTTTGCAATGGGCAGAGGTTTCGAATCAGGAATAATTTATGCTGCCTTCAAGGAATTGGGGATTTAAAAATAATCTTCCAATATTAAAACGAATCCACTTCCCGGTAAGCTTCAACTAAACGCTTTTCTCCTTCTATGCCTGAAAGAGAAATGCCATGTTCCATCCCCACAACACCTTGATAACCTTTGTTGTGTATGTATTTAAACACATTTTTATAATTGATTTCTCCGGTTGTAGGTTCTTTCCTTCCGGGATTATCACCAGTCTGAATGTAGGCAATCTCTTCCCAGGTGAGTTCAATATTCCGAATCAGATTTCCTTCATTTTTTTGCATGTGGTAGATATCATACAAAATTTTGCATGCCGGACTATCAACCGCCTTGCAAATCATGTAGGTTTGCTCTGAAGTTCGCAGGTACAGATCAGGTGAGTCAGAAAGAGGTTCCAGAACCATAACCAGGCCATGAGGTTCCAGGATTTCTGCTCCCCTGCGTAAGGCTTCAATCACATTGGCATCCTGAATACCTGTGGGCAGGTTTCGCTCAAATCCTCCGGGAACAATGGTCATCCATTTGGCATTAACGCGTTTGGCCACGTCAACTGCTCTCCGGCAACCATCCAAAAAAATGTTTATAAACTCAGGTTTGCCGGCAGCCAAAGTATTGGCCATATTTCCACCTTTATCTACCACAAAAACGCCCATCGTCATTTTAAGGCTTGAAAGTGTTTCGCCAATTTTGGTTTGCAGTGCAGTGTCCCGCCCCATTAGTCCGTTATCCTCAATTGCTGTAAAACCCTGATCGGCCATAAACCTGATCTGGTCAATCAAATCTTCACCCGCACTATTTTTAAACATTCCAAAATGAGGAGCATATTTCAATTTGAACTGTGCTGAATTCGAGGATTCTGCTACTGAAGCAAAGGTTCTGTTTGTCCCGGCAAGACCTAATGCAGTAATAGTTGCAGCCGTATTTCTTAAAAATGATCTTCTTTCCATTTTGTTTTAGTTTAGTAATTGTCCCGAAGATATGAATCTGTTCGACTGAATGCAAATATGACTAAAGTTTTACCGGTACAGCTTGTTCGGTTTTTAGACAATTTAACAGTTTCATCCGAAAAAGTTTTCTAATTTTATCGGGTCTTAAAAATTGGCAAATTGAAACTTAACCCAATTAAATTTCTTCAAAATGATTAACCGTAAATTACGTATGGGAATGGTTGGTGGCGGCAGCGATGCATTCATCGGAGCCATTCACCGGCTGGCAGCTTTTATGGACGGGCAAATCGAACTGGTCTGTGGCTGTTTCAGCATTAATCCTGAAATATCACTTTCCTCCGGAAAATCGTATTACCTTCCTGATAACCGGATTTACAAAACCTATCAGGAAATGTTTGAAAACGAAGTCAAACTTCCCGAAGGCGACCGGATGGACTTTGTAACCATTGTTACCCCAAACTTCGCTCATTTTGGCCCGGCTATGATGGCTCTCGAAAACGGATTCAATGTGGTGATTGACAAACCAATCACCTTCACCCTCAATGAAGCGCTTCAACTTCAGGCTAAATTACTGGAAACCGGATTATTGCTTGCCCTTACTCATACTTATTCGGGATATCCGGCTGTGAAACATGCCAAACAAATGGTGGCTGAAGGTCAATTAGGAAAAATCCGTAAAATTTTTGTTGAATATCCACAGGGCTGGCTATCTTCCAAACTGGAAGACACTGGAAATCCTCAGGCTTCCTGGCGTACCGATCCCAAAAGATCAGGAAAAGCAGGCGCTATGGGCGACATTGGAACTCATGCACACCATTTGGCGGAATACATAACCGGTTTAAGAACGACCTCGCTGTGCGCCGAACTGAATGTTTTTGTGCCCGGACGTTTGTTGGATGACGACGGTGCCGTTTTGTTGCGCTTCGACAATGGGGCAAAAGGTGTTTTGGTTGCTACCCAAATTGCCGCCGGCGAAGAAAATGCTATAAAAATTCGTGTTTACGGCGACAAAGGTGGCTTGGAATGGGCTCAGCACGAACCCAATACCCTGATTGCCAAATGGACTTCAAAACCTACAGAAATATACAGGGTTGGCACATCAATGGGGTCGGCTGCCGCTGCGGCCAACACTCGCACACCTGGCGGACATCCTGAAGGCTATTTGGAAGCTTTTGCCAATATTTACCGGAATTTCTCGTTTACACTTCGTGCTAAAATGAACGGTGAAGAACCAAAAGCCGAATGGCTCGATTTTCCTGGCGTTGAAGATGGTATCCGCGGAATGCAATTCATTGATGCAGTCGTTGAAGCCGGGTACAACGATGATGTGAAATGGGTACCTTTTAAATAGTTTCGTGTTGCGAGTTGCAGGTTTCGAGTTTCAACCCGTAACCCGTAACTCGCAACCCGCATCATTTTTAACTACAATCACTAAAACAAAAATACTATGGGCAGACCAGTAACACTATTTACCGGACAATGGGCCGACCTTCCCTTTGAAACCATGTGCGAAAAAGCGCTTGAGTTTGGCTATGATGGCCTCGAACTTTGTACCTGGGGCGATCACATGGAAATTGATAAGGCTGATCAGGCCTATTGCGACGCACGAAAGGAAACGCTTGCCAAATACGATCTTCAGTTATTCGCCATTTCNNGATCCTGAAGGTGTTCGTCAGCGTGCGGCTGCCGAAGTGATCAAAACCGGACAGGTTGCTAAAATGCTTGGCCTTGATACCGTCATTGGATTTACCGGAAGCTCAGTATGGCATATGTTATATGCATTTCCTCCGGTTAATCAGGATATGCTAAACAAAGGCTACGAAGATTTTGCAAAACGCTGGATTCCGATTCTGGACGAATACCAGAAGATGGGGGTCAAATTTGCACTCGAAGTACATCCATCGGAGATTGCCTTCGATATTGCAACAGCACGCCGTGCATTAAAAGCAGTAAACAACCATCCGGCATTTGGATTCAATTTCGATCCAAGTCACCTCGGATACCAGGGTGTTGACTACGTGAAATTCATCTACGAGTTTTCTGACCGTATTTTCCATGTTCACATGAAAGATGCTTATTGGAGCGAACATCCGATGGATATCGGCATTTTTGGCGGACATACCGACTTTGGCGACAACCGCCGCTACTGGAACTTCCGGAGTTTAGGTCGCGGAAAAATTGATTTCGAAAATATCATCCGTGCTTTAAACGACATCAATTACAAGGGACCGCTTTCGGTGGAATGGGAAGATTCAGGCATGAACCGTGAAGTCGGTGCAGTAGAAGCCTGCGATTTCGTTCGATACAGCGACTTCGATCCTTCTGATGTGGCGTTCGACGATGCCATGCAGAAATGATACGAGTTCCGGGATTCGGGTTTCGGGTTGGCTGATCCGATGACTTGAGTTCATCGGATCAGTTATCCTAACTAAACCCGGAAAGATTTCCGCCTCGCTTCATGTTTAGGCTTACAATTGCTGAATGGGAGAACATGCGGTCACAAATTGTTACCGCATCAGATCATAATCGGACTGCTCTTAATACTTTTGTCTAAATCTAATATCTAAATCAATTTATAATGACCAACCGACGAAATTTTCTAAAAAGTACAACAACAGCGGCAGTAGGACTTAGCCTTGCCGCTACCATGCCGATTCCGATGAGCGCCTGTGCCGGAGCAAATGACAAACTCCGTTGTGGCGTAATTGGTATCAACGGGATGGGATTTGCCGATCTGGCAGCCTTCCTCCGCCAAAAGAATACCGAATGCGTTGCCATTTGCGATGTAGATAGCAATGTGATGAATAAACGCGCTGCTGAAACCGAAAAAGCTCAGGGTTTTAAACCCAGATTATACAGCGATTACCGCAAATTGCTGGAAGATAAAGATGTTGATGTAGTAATTATCGGCACTCCTGACCACTGGCATTGTTTGCCAATGGTTGAAGCCTGTCAGGCCGGAAAAGATATTTATTGCGAAAAACCGCTGGGTAATTCCATCGAAGAAATCAACATCATGGAGCGGGCGGCCAACAAATACAAAACGGTGGTTCAGGTGGGCATGTGGCAACGCAGCGATCCACACTGGATGGCCGCAGTTGACTTCGTGAAATCCGGAAAGCTAGGTAAAATCCGCACCGTGCGTACCTGGGCTTATCAGGGCTGGATGGAGCCCGTTCCGGTAAAACCAGATGGTGAAGCGCCAGTAGGAGTTGATTACGATTTCTGGCTCGGGCCGGCAAAAAAACGTCCGTTCAATCCGAACCGTTTCCATTTTAATTTCCGCTGGTTTTATGATTATGCCGGTGGTTTAATGACCGACTGGGGCGTCCATATCATTGACTACGGATTGTTTGGGATGGGCGACCCTGTACCAAAATCAGTCATGGCGATGGGCGGTAAATTTGCCTATGCTGATGACGCTTCCGAAACTCCCGATACCTTGCAGGCGCTTTATGAGTTCGATAGCCATACCATGCTCTGGGATCACGGAACCGGAATAGATGGTGGCTATTATGGACGTAACCATGGAGTTGGATTCGTTGGCAACAATGGTACTCTGGTAGTTGACCGCGATGGATGGGAAGTTATTCCTGAAAGAAAGAAAGATAAAGACCTGATGGAGCGGGTTTCATTACAAAAAGGAAGTGGCAAAGGGCTCGATTATCACATGGCCAACTTTATTGACGGGGTGAAAACCCGGAACCGCAACCTGAATGCTAACATTACCGTTGCTGCCAACACTGCACGGGTTGCACATCTTGGCAACATTGCCCACCGCACCGGTCACCGCCTGTACTGGGATGTAACCAACCGACAGTTCATTAAAGACGATGCCGCCAATAAATTCCTGATACCGGAATATCGCGCTCCGTGGGTGTTGCCTAAGATTTAACTACTGTTTGTAATTAATAGAAAACCCGGTTGATCACCGGGTTTTTATCTTCGTTTATTTTTTGAACAAATTGCACCAGTTTTTTGGCTGGCGATTTTTCCAGGTTCCTTTGTGGTAAACATAGCTTACAATGAGAGGCAGGACAGAAGTAGCCTCAGCAAACACCATTTGTTCGTCGGTTACCTGAACTTTTCCCCAGGAACTGGCTTCCTTCAGGGTTGAAGATGAACAGGCGCCATCTCGAACATCGGCAACAGTGATCTGAACGGCATATTGGTGCATCGGAACTTCTTTTCCCAGAATTTCGGCGCAAACGACTGTATCCTGGGCAAAATTCTTAGGAACACCACCACCAATCATGAATAACCCGGTTACTCCGGCAGCCATTTTGATTTTGGTCAGTTCGAGGAAATCGGCTACCGAGTCTATTGAAACATGTTTTTCAGGATTTTCCCACTGATGTTTGGCTAATCCAAAACCAGCGCTCGAATCAGAGAAAGCCGGACAGAAAATCGGCACGTTGTTCTCATAACAAACCTGGATCAGGCTATCTTTTTTTACTGAATTAACGGTCAGCCATTTGCCTATTTCTTTGATAAATTCGCGTGAAGAGTATGGTCTTTTTTCCAGAGAATCGGTAATTTCCTTGATGGTTCCATCACAATTCTGAAGTTCTTCTTCATCAATGAAAGTATCGTAAATACGGTCAATATAGAGATCGCGGAGAATACCATCGTTAACTTCGGTTGTACCACGGTAATGTTTGTGTCCAAGCGCTTCAAAAAAATCCATGTCAATGATTGAGGCGCCGGTTGCTACAATCACATCAATCATGTTGTTTTTGACCATTTCAACATAAACCTGCATACAACCTGCTGCGCTGGTACTTCCGGCCAGGGTCAGAATATTGGTACATTCGGTATTTTCAACCATTTTCAGCAAAATGTCGGTTGCACTGGCGGTATCACGCGAGGTGAACGACATTTTACGCATTGAATCAATAATTGGAGTTGAATCGAATGACTTGATGTCGATGTGTTCTATGGTTTCTTTTAATAAATCTGATTTCTTCATTGTCCTGAATTTTGCTCTGTTAATTTTGCTTGCCCAGCATGGTATTTGTTTAAATATAAGCCAGATAAACTGGCGCTTTTTTTTTGAAAAAGTGTGCGAATATAGTATTAAATATTTGGTTCTTCCATCATATATGTGAAAAATTCGATCGCTTGAGGCTATTAATAATACGAAGATTGATTCGCAAGTTTTAACTGAAATCTGCCACCATTTTTCAAATCAACGTTTTGCTGAAGGCATAACCATATCCTTCAAAAAGATTTCAGCAATGTCGGCTATTGACGAATCAAGGCTTCGGTATTCAAAACCGCATGTCGCCCTTATTTTTTCTCCGGAATAGTGGTTTTTCTGATTCGATCCGGAAACAGCATCGCGTGTAATTAACGGTCGTTTGCCTGTAAAAAAACTGGCTGCTTTGGCCATACGCCAGGCAATGTGCAGTTTAATGTCGGATGCAAAACTTCGCGGGCGCGGTTTTTTCAATCCATCGGCTATTTTATTAAAAAAATCCTGGTAGCTCAAATTCCCTGCATTCAGAATAAACCGCTGCGCTTTTACCTTTTCGAATTGCTGGTCGTCCATCAGCATGATCATGGCTTTAACCACATCGCGGACGTCAACAAATCCGGTAATTCCTTTCGTGTAGTAGTTCAGTCCTTTCCAGATGGATTGAAAAAGTTTCGGGCTGCCAATGTCCCAGTTTCCAGGGCCCATAATGATGGAAGGGTTAACAATGACGGCATCCAGTCCTTCTTCAATTCCACGCCACACTTCCATTTCAGAGAAAAATTTGCTGAGCGAATAACCTGATTTGCGTTTAGAGGGAGTCCAGTAAGTATCTTCGGTAATTTCACTTCCATCCTGAGTTTTACCGAGTGCAGCTATGGAACTCACATGACAAAAACGGCTGACCCCATTATGAATGGCTGCGTCAATCAGGTTTCCAGTGCCTTTTACATTGTTGTTCAACATGATATCATTATCGTCGCCGTGAAATGAAACGATTGCCGCGCAATGGTAAATGCTGGAAGCTCCTTTCAGCGCTTCCTCAAGGCTCAGATAATCCAGAATATCACCTTCAACCCATTCAATCTGACCGTAAAGTTCTTCAACCCGGTTGGTGTAATACGAAAATATTTTCTTCACCCAGTCGGTATTGCTTTGCTGGCGTCTTAAGGCCTTTACCCGCAGACCGGAGTTGGTCAGTTCATAAAGCAAGTGAGCTCCCACGAGCCCCGTTCCACCTGTTACTAGTATCATTGTTTTAGTATTTTAACCAGCAATCGGCCTTTTTCGGTTAACTGATATTTTTGGTTTCTCGCGTTTTGATTCTCTTTATTAGTCTGCTCAATCCAATTTTCATTTAGCATAGGGTCAAGATATCGTTTCTTGTTTTTTGTTTGAAGAGAAACTCCCAAAAGATCCTCAAGAATTTCTTTACTTCTTCTCGGCATTTCAGATAAAAAGACTAAAATCTGTTCGGCTCTTTCGCCAAATTTATCAGAGATAATAAATTTTACTTTGTCAGTTACTTTGTCAGTTACTTTGTCAGTTACTTTGTCAGTTACTTTGTCAGTTACTTGGTTAGTTACTTGGTTAGTTGCTTGGTCACTTGCTTGGTCACTTAAATGAGTTAATAGCACATTGACATCATCTAATGAATTGATATTATGATACTTGTCGTGGTTACTCGTTTGCTTAGCACCCTGGACATTTTTTACATCCGGATGTGAATAAATTATCGTCAAAAAGTAATTGCAATTAGTATCCGTTCCCAAAATTGGTTTCGGTGAACCATTACGTTCAAGTGCACGATATATTTTAGGAACTCCCGTACCCCTGCCCTCTGTCAGGTGTAATTCTTTCAGATAGTCACCAATACGTCGGTTTCGGTAATCCCTTGCGACAATACGCCGCTGAGTTGCCAGTATTTCAGCATTTACAGGAGGTACAGGGCCGGGGAAACTTAAAATTTCAATCTTGTCAGGCCAGATTTGTACCTCAATGGGCTTGTCCAATTCGTAACTTTTGTGATAAACCGCATTAGCCAGAGCTTCTTCCATTGCTTCGAACGGAAAATTATAAAAACGCAATGCTTCTGCTTGCCTGGGTATTTTCTTGACTTTCTCAAGGATAATTTGATCTCGTATAAAATTCAGCGCATTTCGCAACTGATGATGAATGGGACCTTTAAAATACTTTTCATCGAAGTTGTCCCCTTTCTCATCTTTATGAATCACGACTTCAATCCATGAGCGATTAAAATAGATTTCCGGATGATTGGAAAAGAATAGCAAACCTGAATTTACCGGGCGAAGATCTTCAGCAGGACCTTTGGCAATGCGGAGTTGCAGACAAAGGTCATTAAAAGAAATATGTAAGCTTTCTTCGAACAAATCACTCTTTAGTTCTTGCAAAAACGAGCGGATCAAACCCAGATCAAAATCCTTAACCGATGCCTGGTTGTTAATCCGATCATCAAAAGGAATCCGGGCAGTGAGTTCGTGTAACCTTCTTAAATTGCCATCAACAGCTACAATACTTCGGGAACCAAACCGGATATATGGTTGCCACCGGGCATTTTTCCCCTGAGTGGATGGAGCAGAGTAAGGACGTATGTCGCCGGCTGGTACCCAAATGACCAGGATATGTTTGTTCTGTAGCAAATAGGGCTGAGTAACCGGAATGTAGTTGGGTGTGATCTGATGACAAATCTTTACGAGCTCACCTTGTATCGCATCTAATCTGTTGGGATCAATACCTTCAGGTGGCAGGACTGGCTTTCCGTTATTTTCTTCAATACCAATAACGATATAACCACCTCCCCAATTGTTAATATCGTTGGCAAAGGCACAAATGGAATGGATCGTTTCTTCAGGATTCCAGCCTTTTTTAAATTCCAACCGATCCCACTCAATGGACTGACCGTGAATTAATTCTTCGATGTTGATAGGTAATGCCATAAAAACAAAGTTAGAAAAAAGTGCCAAAAAATATTAAAAGTTGAATTATTGACCATTTACTTATTTACTATTTACCATTCAAATAGTAAATGGTAAATTTTCAAATAGTAAATCTATTTGGCTATTTCTGAACTTTTGCCCCAAACTCCTTTGCACTTATTTTGGCGATATGAACCAGAATGACGCCCACATTGCGGATTGCCGGTTCATTGAATTTGAAAGGCAACTCGCTGTACTGAGTCATAAACTTTTTAAAAATCCTTTCCTTTTCTTCCATGTCTTCCACAATTTCGGCAGTTCCTTCAACCATGACCGATTTCGATTTTACCCGGTAGCTGCACCCAACCTGCACATCCTGCCATGCCAGTTCTTCGCCCAGAGTCCAGTTGATGCAGACCTTTGGGTTTTTCCTGATCGTTTCCCACATCCGCCCCGATTGAGCCGAATGAAGGATAACCCGGTCGCCGTCCATCGCAAAATTCAGGGGAAGCACATATGGAACATCGTTATCTGACATGGCTACATAGCAGGTTTTGCATTGTTTCAGGATGGCATCAATCTCGTTCCGGTCGTGTATAAAATGGGTTCTCATTGATTATTGATGTGTTTTGTTTTTGTATTTCAAGTTGACTGAAGCCAAACGGCCCTACTATGTAATTGCCCGAAACCCATGCAGTTTTGACAATGCGTTGATAACTTCGTTTAATTTTTGATATTGCGTTTGAAGCTCCCTTGTTCTCTCCTCATCGTTATTCTTGCTCGCTTCGTTAATTTGCTGTCCGAGCTTATCCTGCATGATTTTCACATTTTTCAGTTTATACTCCTTAATGAGCATTGGAACTATCTCGTACAATTTTTCGCTTTCGGTTTCGATAAAGGCGCCGGATTTGCTCCATCTTTTGCTTTCAGTGTATTTTTCTGACAATAAGTTACTGGCGTACTGGCTCATTTCGTTATCTGGATGCTGGGTGAAAAACCTGATCGGGTCAAACTCCTTGTTACCGAGGTTTTCTTCCATAGCCAACAAAATGCTCCTGACCTTGTGATTAACTGAAATTAGCCCATCCCCATGCAACTCGTTCAGTACATAATATCCAACAGAATATTTATTCAACTGATGGGTTTCTTCATCTTCAAATTCAAATGCCTCCTGATGGAAATATTTCAGGAGAATCCGTATGATTTCACGTTCTTCGGTTTCAAATGGGTTAGCCACATTCTTTTCGGTACCCGGAACGACAGGTTTCGAGACCTTCACCTGAAGCTCCTGAAGTTCTTTCCGAGTATGGTCTTCCGATTGCTTATTCTGAATTTTCCGGATTTCGGAATATAAAACAGCCTCCTGAACATCCATTAACCGGCTGCACTCTCTGATGTAAACGGTTCGGGTAATGGTATCCGGAATAACCGATATTGAGCGGACTATTTCGTTAATTAAACGCGCTTTCGAAACCGGATCGTTTTCAACGGTCTCCATCAGCAACTGCGTCTTGAATTTGATGAAATCGGTTTCCTTTTCCTTAATGTATTGGGTCAACTGGCTGGCGCTCATCGAACGTGCAAACGAATCGGGATCTTCGCCTGATGGCAATGGCAATACTTTCACGTTGATGCCTTCTTCCAGAACCATGTCAATGCCACGCAAAGAAGCTTTGATACCGGCCTCGTCGCCGTCATATACGATGGTTATATTGGGCGAAAACCTATGGATCAGCCTGATTTGTTCAATAGTCAGTGATGTACCCGACGAAGCGACCACGTTCTCGATCCCGGCCTGATGAAAGGCAAGCACATCGGTATATCCTTCAACCAGGTAACACTTGTCGAGCCGCGTGATGTCGCGTTTAGCCTGATAAATTCCGTATAGGGTTTTCCCTTTGTGATAGATTTCCGACTCCGGCGAGTTGAGGTATTTCGCCACTTTCTTATCGTTGGTCAGCGTTCGTCCGCCAAAGGCAATCACCCGCCCCGCTACGTTATGAACCGGAAAAATAACCCTTCCGCCAAAACGGTCGCGTACCCAATCGTCACGTTTAATGGTCAATCCGGTTTTCTCCAGAAACTCCATTTTATAACCTTCGCGCTGTGCGGCCTGAGTAAAAAGGTCTTTCCCGTCAGGGCAGAAGCCCAATTCGAATTTGGTGATCATATCGTCGCGGATACCACGCTCGCGAATGTAACTCAATCCAACCGTGCGACCTTCATTTTCTTTGAGAAGGTACCTGCTAAAATATTTCTGGGCAAAAGCAGATACGATCATCATACTCTCCCGCTCGTCCTTCAACAGTTTTTCTTCCTGAGTTTCTTCCTTCTCCTCAAATTCGATGTGGTATTTTTTGGCCAGCCAACGTAGGGCATCCGGATAACTCAGTTGTTCGAGTTCCATGATGAAGTTTACCGAGTTGCCACCCTTCCCGCAACCAAAACATTTAAATATTCCTTTGGCCGGAGAAACGGTAAACGAAGGTGTTTTTTCGTTATGGAACGGGCACAATCCGAGCTGGTTGACACCCCTTTTTTTGAGTGTAACAAATTCTGAGACTACATCCGAAATGTTTGCTGCATCCAGTATCCGCCCGATGGTTGAATGATCGATCATAGCTGCAAATGTAAAAATTTAAAGCGTGAAACGAGCAGAAGGAATAGGAAGCGAATGGTTATCAGTGAAAACTTTTCAAACCTATGATAACACAACTTTCGGGTTCTGCCGATGAAATACCGGGAAATGCTTTCCGAACTTCATTTCATTTTATACCTTTAAAGACAAAATCTTAATTTTAGTCTTATGAAATGTAATGTAGGAAAAATTGACCGTATCATCCGTATTGTTATTGGACTTGTAATCGCTGTTGCCGGGGTTATTTTTGAAAGTTACTGGGGGCTGGTTGGCATCTTAGTTTTAGCAACCGGTATTTTCGGGTATTGTTTATTTTATCTGCCGTTCAAAATTAATACGAACAAAAAGTAAAAGTTAATCCAATACTTCATAAATAGTTACCTGGCCAGTTTTATTTTTCAGGCTAACTTCACCAACTTTCAGGCAATTGAAGGATTCTTTCACCTTTTCGTATGAAGTTTCGTTGATTAGGATTTGTCCCGGACTGGCGGCCGATTGCAGTCGTTGCGCAGTATTTACAGTATCGCCAATTACGGTATAATCAAGTCGGCGCAAAGTGGCAGAACCGATATTGCCCGATATCAATTCGCCGCTGTTAATTCCTATGGAGACTTTGGGTATAAAAGTTACAATTTCGTTTAAAGAGGGTAAATTATTTATTTTAGCCCTTACTGCAAGGCAGGCATCAATTGCCCTGTCGAGGTGATAGTCTCCGCGGAAAACAGCCATGATCGCATCGCCAATGAATTTATCAATGTAGCCTCCCTGTGCAATAATCTCCTTCACCATCACATCAAAATAACTGTTCAGTAATTTCACGACAGTATCAGGAGATTCATTCTCGCTTATGGTTGTAAAACTGCAGATGTCTATAAATACAATGGAAGCATCAACCGATTCATTTGCCATCAGAGAAGATTCAAACTCACGGCTGCCCATAAAGTTAAGGACTGTTTCATCAACATACATTTTCAGGATGCTATTTTCACGAATTGCTTTGAGCGTTTCACGGATTTGGGCAACATGTTTGATCGTTTTCTCCATGGTTAACGACAAGTCCTCAAAATTGATTGGTTTGGTAATAAAATCGAAAGCGCCGCGGTTCATGGCTGTGCGGATGTTTTCCATATCGCCGTATGCCGAAACAATCACCGATTTGATTAACGGACTTGATTCATTAAGCCGGCTGAGCAAGGTCAAACCATCCATCTCGGGCATATTGATGTCGCTCAGTACAATATCCACATCAGGATGAAGTTGAATTTTATCCAGTGCATCTCTGCCATTTACTGCAAAAATGAATTCATATTCCTGTTCGCGAATTTTCTGGCGGAATTTCTGTTTAATGAGCATTTCCAGATCAATTTCATCATCGGCTACTAAAATTTTTGCCATGAGTTTAGATTTTAAATTTTTCCTTCAGGTAATTAAAATCAACCGGTTTGGTTAAAAAATCATCAGCTCCCAACTGTTTGGCTTTACTGAAATTTTCAGCATCGCCATAAGCAGTGATCATCATGACTATCGGCGGTGGTTTCATATACTTTTCCTTGATATGTCGAAGCAACTCAAGTCCACTCATTCCCGGCATATTGATATCCGAAAGAATAAGAACAGTTTCATGGTCATGCTGTGCGAGATAAGTCAGGGCTTCTTCGCCTGAAAAGGCAAATGCAAATTTCAAAACCTTTTCCTTGATTTCTTTCCTGAAACGCTGCTCAAAAAGGGTTTGGATATCACGTTCATCGTCAACTACTAAAATTTTCATATCTTATTTTTTAGAATTATACCGGTAAAATGATTGTAAATTCTGTGCCTTCATTTTCTTTTGTATTCACTTTTATTTCCCCGCCATGCACCTTCGTGACAATCTCATAACTCATGCTCAAACCCAATCCTGTACCTTCGCCTGTTGGCTTGGTGGTAAAGAAAGGTTGGAAGATTTTATCAACGATGGCGGGTGGGATTCCTGGACCATTATCACGAACAGAAATCGAAACAAAAGTCCCCCTGCTCCCCGAAGGGGGGTTCAAAGAAGTGCTAACTGTAACAGTCGGCGCATATATAGTTTGCGGATTTTCAATCCCCCCTTCGGGGGGTGGGGGGACTTTCACCGCATAAAATGCGTTGGTAATCAAATTTAGAATCACCCGGCCAATGTCTTGCGGAATGA
>DMSQ01000077.1 GCA_003457135.1 Prolixibacteraceae bacterium | reverse complement strand
TCAGTACCGGATTTTGCCGTTTGAATTTATTTGCTCATTAATCAATCGCAAATAACCTTCAGTGCATGGGTCACCCCAAACCACCTTGCCACTTGCTAATGCTTCGGACACGACTCCGCGCATAAGGGATTTGCACCCTCTGGGAAAAATAACACTTGTTGTTCTTATGCTATGTTAAGTTTATTTGTATTTTTTTAAACTTTTTTCCAGAGCTTACAACAAGTGTGCGCGCTGCTTATGCAGGGCGCACACAGCCGGGTTGCCCTTCGCCGGGTGAGCCTTAAAAGTGCCTGAGCCGTATGCGGTGAAAGTCGCACGTACGGTTCTTAGGGGGCGTAAGCTACCCGGTGCGGCAAGCATGAATGACACGTGCCACATGAAAGATATTTGCACGTATCGTGTTTTTATTTGTATATTTGCATGTATAAATTTAATTGACAAAACACTAGTGCCATGAATACAAAATTGACATTGACGATTGAGCAAACAATTATCGAAAAGGCAAAGAAATATGCCAATGGTAAAGGTCGTAGTTTATCCGACATTGTTGAGAACTACCTAAAAGCCATAACAAAAGAGGATAATAATGAAAGTATCGAACTGACCCCGATTGTACAATCATTAAAAGGTACGTTTAAGGCTCCCAAAAACATCAACTACAAAAAAGAACTTTCCAAAAGACTTACTGAAAAATATCTTTAGCAAATGAAAAAAGTTCTTATTGACACTGACGTAATTTTAGACTTCTTTTTTGACAGAGAGCCGTTTTCGGACGATGCTGCAAAAGTTTTGTCACTATGTGAATCGAGAGAAATTAAAGGCTTCATCACATCAGTAATAATCAGCAATGTATACTATCTATTAAGGCAAAGCTCTACTCATGAGAAAGTTATCGAAAAATTAAAACAATTAATAACGATTACAGAAGTACTTACAACTGACAAAGATGTTATTCTAAAAGCCCTGAACTCGAATTTTAAGGATTTTGAAGACGCATTGCAAAACTATTCGGCAGAATTCAATGGACAAATTGATTTAATTATCACGAGAAACATCAAAGATTTTAAGAACAGCTCTCTTGGAGTAATGACTCCAGAAAATTATTTGAAGACAACGATTGCCAGCCGCTAACATTTTAATCGAGTAGACGGCTCCGCCAGTAATTAGCTGACGGAGTGCGCCTCTCACACCACATAGCATACGGGTCTCGTACTACGCGGTTCGTTAAACAATGGGATAACAGGGCACACACAGCAAGCTACCCGGATTTCGGTACTTTTTTGGCAGAAAATTAGTCCAGAGTACTCTTTGTTCATCAATTAAAACCCTCCCTGCGTGCATTTGCGGAATGTTAAAAGCAAGCTTTTGACTGGCCTTGACTTGTTATCATGATTTAACTAACTTTGAACATGAATAATTAGATATTAGATATAATTTTGATAAAATTCCTTTCTAATGTCAAGCTTTATTGATGGCTTTAATTACGATATTTTTATCTCCTACCGCCAGAAAGATAATAAAGGCGAAAGGTGGGTGAGTGAGTTTGTTGAAGCCTTGAAAACAGAACTCGAATCAACTTTCAAGGAAGAAATCAGCATATATATAGATATCAATCCACACGACGGACTTTTAGAAACACACGATGTTGATGAGTCCCTGAAGGAGAAACTTAAATGCCTGATCCTTATTCCAATTATTTCTCGTACATATTGTGATCTAAAGTCTTTTGCATGGAATCATGAGTTCAAGGCGTTTATTGAGCAGGCTTCGAATGATCAGTTTGGTTTGAAAGTAAAACTACAGGGAGGTAATGTAGCCAATCGTGTTCTCCCGGTGCGTATCCATGATCTCGATTTTAGGGATAATCAGGAATGTGAATCAGTTTTAGGTGGAGCACTTCGTGGCATTGAATTTATTTTTAAATCCATAGGAGTCAACAGACCACTAAGATCAAAAGAAGATAATCCAAATGATAATCTGAATAAAACTTTTTATCGTGATCAGATAAATAAAGTGGCTCTTGCGATAAAAGAGATAATTTCCGGACTGAAAAAAGAACAAATACCATTTGAGAAAGAATCCAAGGAAAATGCTGAAACTATTGATAAACAGGCACGTCAGGAAAAATCAATTATTGTTCTTCCATTTGAGAATATTAGCCCCGATCCTGATCAAGAGTACTTCAGCGATGGATTAACAGAAGAAATAATCACAGATCTTTCTCACATTCATGATCTTCTTGTTATTTCAAGAAGTTCTGCAATGACCTTTAAAGGAACAAAAAAGAGAATAGGAGAAATAGCCAAAGAGGTCAATGTGCATTATGTTCTTGAAGGAAGTGTCAGGAAAGTAGAGAACAATCTGCGTATTACTGCTCAGCTTATAGATGGGACAAATGACTCACACATATGGGCTGAGAAGTATAGTGGAACACTTGATAATGTTTTTGATATTCAGGAGAAGGTATCACGATCTATTGCTGATGCACTGAAAATACAGTTAAGCTCCCAGGAAAAGAAGAAGATACATGAAAGACCGATAGATAATGTTCTTGCTTATGATTGTTATAAAAAGGCCTATTCGGAGATGATGTCTATGTCGTTGGAAAGGTTAGAAAATGGATTAAACTTGCTACAAAAAGGACTGGATATTGCAGGTGAAAATGCTCTGATTTATGCGGGTATGGCATTTGGTTATTTCCAGTATGTTAATCTTGGAATTGAGCATGAGAAAAATATTAAAAAAGCCGAAGAACTAGTAAAGAAAGCTCTTGATCTCGATCAGGACTTAGCGGAAGCACATTTCGTAAAAGGTTTAATAATCATAGCATATGGTGACATGGTGAAAGCCATTAATCATTTGGCACTAGCTCATGCAGGAAAACCGGAAGATTCTGACATAATGATCTGGCTAACTTTAGGATACAGCTTTGTTGGCCAGTTTGAAGCAGGAGAATTATTAGTAAACAGATGCATTAAAATTGATCCTATTAATCCATTGAATGATGCAGTTAAAGGCTGGAATCTATTTTTGGGCGGCAAATTTGATCTTGCTCTCAAACCGCTACTTGCAGCATTTGATTTAACTCCTGATAATGTTATGCATAAATTCTGGAAATCACTTGCCCTATTTTATAACAATCGTGCAGAAGAAGCTCTAGAATTCATCAGTAAGTTTGTTGAAGAATCAGCTAATAATATTTGGTCTCAGGCAACAATATTTCTAAAATACGTAATAAAAAGAGACAAAGTGAATTTGAATTTATTATTGACTCCTGAATTTGCTGAAGCTATTAAAATGGATTTACAGTATTCATATCATTTTGCAACCTTCTATTCTTACCTTGGTGTCAAGGAAAAGTCTTTGGAATTTCTTGAAAATGCAGTAAATCGTGGATTCATCAATTACCCCTTAATTGCAGAATATGACCCTTTTTTAGTAAATATCCGTGCTGAGGAACAGTTTAAAAAATTGTTGGAAAGAGTAAAATACAATTGGGAGAGTTTTGAGTTGAAAAGTAAACAACCATAGAAATATATTAGATTAAAAAAGCCTGCTTATAACATTCGTTAATTAGCCAAAATCCCGTGCATAAAAATTCCCATTACCGGAAAAGGCTAATGGGATTTTGGTCTATATCTGCCAGTTGGCAGATTCAGCAAAACCGGTTGGCAAGAGCTTTTTTGTTAAATGAGAAAACAGGAAAAAGAATTCGGACATGCGTAAGTACCAAATACTTGTGCATGCCCGAATTATATTCTAACCGAAACTCTTTTTCTAAAGTGCCTTTTTTGGCTCAATCCCGAAGGTAAAACCGGCTTTAACCCTTTCGATCAATTCAGGTAAAATATCCTGATACTCGCCGCAAATACCAAAATCTGCATTGTGGAAGATGTTTGCTTTAGGATTGTGGTTAATGGCAATAACTTTTTCGGCTTCTTTCATACCGGCAATGTGTTGAATGGCCCCTGAAATACCAACGGCAACATAAACTTTTGGACGAACAGTTTTACCGGTTTGTCCGACCTGGCGTGCATACTCGGTAACACCTTCATCCACTACCGGACGACTGCATGACCATTCAGCATTCACGCCCTGAGCTTTTAATGCTTCGGCAAGCGCTTTTATCAATCCTAAGCTATCGTTAGTGGTACCTCGTCCTCCCGAAATAATGATTTCGGCCTCGAAAAGATTCTGCAACCCTCCCCCGCCCCGCACAGTATTCAATATTTCAACTACAAAATCCTTTGTGTTCAGTACCGGAGTGAAACTGGAGACAATTCCCTGTTTTCCTTCAACCCGTTTGGGAACTTCGAAAGTACCGGCACGTGCGGTAGAAACCTGGGGACAAACAAAACCGAGAATGGTAGCCAGTTTGCTTTCACCATAAGTAGGGCGACGCGACTCAAGAATTGGCGTATAAATTACTTTTTCCTTTTTATTCACATATTCACCAATTTCAAGTCCGGTACAATCTGCAGTTACACCGCTATCGGTTTTCATACCGATCCGTGGAGCAAGTTCACGTCCTGAAGTAGTTGCAGCAAAAAGCGCAATTTCAGGTTTCCTGACTTTAATAACCTGCTCAAAAATGGACGAGAACGGAAGCACCAAATACTCTTCAAGCTTTTCATTCTCAACCAGAATTACCTCATCCGATCCATGTTCGATCAGGATTTGGGCCAATGGCTGAACGTTTTTACCGATAATTAAAGTCATTACTTTGGTATCGTTGCCCAACTGATTGGCAAGATGTCGGGCCGGAGTTAACAACTCAAGCGAAGGACGGGAAACATGGCCATTGGTAATCTCAGCCCAGGTCAGGATTCCTCTTGCCCCATCCCGGAAATCCTTTTCAGGAAAATCGGGACGTTCGGTATCTTTTTTTGCGATAGCCTCCTTCTTCTCCAGTACATTTCCCCCTTTTTTCAGGTTGGCTATTAAACTGTCAACTAATGCTGTTTCGTTATGACCTTCAGACATGGTGATTGGCGGACGTTCGCTGACCATATTCACCACCTTTGCCACAATAGTTGGAGAACCGCTGATCCCGATTTTCTCTGTTCCAAGGCCAATATCATCAATCCCAAAAGTGGTAATTTTCAGGTTTCGGGCCTTGATGGCTCCGCTTAACGATGGTTTGCGTGGCGGAATACCTGTTGGAGTTAACGAAATTACGCAAGGCATCGGTAATTTCATCATCTGGTACCCACCTTCAATGATTCGTTTTGCAATCACATTGCCCGAACCATCGGCTTTTACACTCTCCACAAAAGTAGCTTGCGGAATTCCGATGGCCTCGGCAACCTGCGATGGAACGTGTGCGGTATCGCCATCGCTGGTTTGGCGACCGGCTAAAATAATGTAAGGTTCATTCGAGGCTTTGGTAAAACCCAGGTGCTTCAGCATAGTCGAGATAGCCAAACCTGTTGCATAAGTATCGCTGCCCCCAAGCTTCCGGTCCGATAAGAGGTAAGCTTCGTCGTAACCCATCGAAATAGCCGTACGAAGGGCCGTTTCAAACGAACCTGGTCCCATGGAGCAAACAATCAATTTTGCATCAGGATTTTGTTTCTTTAGCTGTAAGCCTGCTTCCAGTCCGAATGTGCAGTCGATATTTATGATTGATTTTGCCTTGGTCCGGTCCATCAGCCCGTCTTCACCCATTCGCATTTCGCTGGGCACCGGAACTTGTTTGATTAAAGTTATTATCGTTAAAGCCATTGTTGTTTTCTCTTTTAATTGTTACATATTTTGAAAATCCGGGCCATTGCCGCCATTGGGTACCACCCAGGTAATCCGTTCTCCAGGACTTTTTATGTCGCAGGTTTTGCAGTGCATGCAATTTTCAGCATGAATCCGAAGCTCTTTTTTACCCTCTTTGTTGACATGAAGTTCATAAACTTCCGACGAACAAAAGAACTGCTCGGGAGCCCCGTATTCTTCAATGTTAATGGCATTAAATTTCTCCTGATCGTGAATATGGAGGTGTACAACCTGTTGTTCATCGTGATATACTCCTGAATGATAGATATCCGTAGCTTTATCGAAAGTCAGCACTTTATCGAATTCCAGTTGGCCATTGAACCGTTCTTTGAAAGGTTTCTTTTTGAGTTCGCCAAGTTTTGAGGTTGTCAGATGATCGGCATGAGCTCTCAATCTTCCGGAGAAACCTGCCCCACCGGTTATCAGTTGAGTTCCAAAATTGAATCCACCGGCAATCAGTCCTTTTGCAAAACCTTGCCTGAAATTGCGCACGGGATACATTTCTTTATGGATGGTGCTGTTTTTTATCAACGTTTCGTATTGTGCCAGACTTTTTTCTGAAGTATCATTACTGATCAGGGCATTGGCTGCCGTTTGAGCGGCAAGCATACCGGATTTGATGGCTAAATGAACACCTTTTAAGGCAGGCATAGTAAGGAATCCGGCACTGTCGCCAACAATCAATGCTTGGTCAACATATAATTTTGGAATGGCGTAATATCCACCTTCGGGCAGTGTTTTGGCGCCGTATTCGACCAATTTTCCGCCTTTCAGGATTTTTGAGACCAGAGAAGTTGTTTTCCAAACCTGCATGGCATCGTGCGTATCGAATGAAGGATCTTTATAATCAAGTCCAACCACGAGGCCGACTGCTACTTTATTATCGTTCAGTCCATAAATAAAGCCACCACCAAATTCGTTATTGTCGAGCGGATAACCCATGGTATGATAAATCTCACCGGGAGCAATATTACCTTGTGGAACCGACCACAATTCCTTACAACCAAGAGAGTACATCTGTTCGTTGCTTTCCTTGGCAAGGTTGAATTTATGAATCAGCATTTTGGCCAGACTGCCCCGGGTTCCTTCGGCAAAAATGGTAATTTTTGCTTCGACACGGGTTCCTGGCTGAAAATTATCCAACTGATGCCCGTGATGATCAATGCCGGTATCTTTTGTTTTTGCTCCAATGACTTTTCCATCCTGGTATAAAATTTCATCTACAGCAAAACCGGTATAAATCTCAACGCCCTTTTCCTGGGCTTTTACAGCTAAATATTTGCAAATCTGACCCAACGAAGCCGTATAATTGCCTATATTATTCATATAAGGAATATGAAACGGTTGGATTATGGAACCATTTTTTGTAAGAAAAACAGTACTGTCCTTAACTACTTTGGCGTTGAAAGGTATTTCTGAAATATCAACTTCAGGCAATAATTCCTTAAATACATCAGGCTTAATCACTGCGCCCGAAATAATATGGCTTCCGATTGAACTGCCTTTTTCGATAAGTAAAATCCGCTGGTTCCGACCTTTTTGTTTTAAAGTATCAGCCAAATGGATAGCCGTAGCTAAGCCGGAAGGCCCACCTCCGATTATTAATACATCTGTTGATACAGTATCATTATTCATTTTATACCCTCCCGTAATTGTTTTGTTGAGTTCTAAAAATTGATATATTCAATAAAATACAGTAATAGTTTTGAAAATGCTGCAAACATACAAAATTGTACTCAGTATGACCAATAAAACAACAATGTGATCACATGATTTTTGTCTCATTTTGATGGATTTAGTTGCCGGAAACTTTATATTAGCACTTTAATAAAACTATCCAAATGAAAAGAAACTTGTTACTCTTCATCCTCGTTTTGATCTGCTTTTATCCTTCCATTGAGGCCAAAAATTATCTTTCAACGGTTAATGATCTTAAAACGAAGCAGGCAGACACAAAAACCGACCAGAAAATTTTCGTCAAACAAGCTGATCAATGTTTAGCTATAATTGAACAGGCCGCACAGAAAATATCCATAAAAGGAGTTGCCATTGTTGCCTATTTGCCAGGCGATGTAACCGAAACCTGGATTTCGAAAATGAAAGTAGTTGGAAATTTAACCAGTGGTAAGGCCAACCTTCTTGGAATTGCCTATACCAAAGCCTCGGAAATGGCAGATACCCATCGTGACAGCGGGAGCAAAATCCGTGAAATCTACAATGGGGAACTTGGTTATAAAGGCGGTTTGATTAAAAAAGTTGACTCCGGTTATCTGCTGGCCGTTTTTTCTGGAGGAAGCGGTGAGCAGGATTTGGAAGTTGCACAAATAGGCCTGGACTGGCTCAGTAAATTTTATAAATAATCCAATAAATTATGGGAAATCAAAAATCCTGACATCAAAAACGCCACGAAACCCTGGGCTTTGGTGGCCGCGTAGCTGATCGGGTAGCAAAAGGTATGGGATCCTGGAGATTCATTATCCTTCAGACAATTTTAGTAATACTCTGAAAAGAGACAGAATGCATGCAGAAGAGGATTACAAAACCAATATAGATGCAAAACATGAAATTGAAGCCTTAGCAATATTGCTGAAGACAATTGAAGTGGAAAAACTGGATAAAATCATTGAATTGCTTCAAAAACAGAAAAACAACGCATTGAAATAATCCGAACCTATTTACAATTAAAATCAATCATTCCCTTTATGGCCTTATTACAAACCGGACAAAATACATCAATGTTGTGAAGGTTGTTCATCAGACAGTTGAAAGCGGGACGGTAAACTCCTTTCGAAACATAACCTCCACCTTCATAAACCCCTAGTTTTTCCTGATTTTTCTGAGTTGAATTAGTTGGAATTACAGTTCCTTCGGGTAATATACTTTTCCATTTCTGATCAAAATTTACCAGAGTTGTCAGGTTCGGCTCCCAGGGTTCAACTGAGGTTGGATAAAATTCAGAATACTCGACGCCACCAACGTATTCGTCGCCTAATCCGGCAAATAAATGACCAAATTCGTGAATATAAATCTTGCCGGTTTCGTTTATATGATGGGCAGCGCTTATACCGTAGAAATTATAAATAGCGCCCCCACCATATTTTGCGGTATTAGCCAGAATATAGATATAATCGTATGGAGCATTTCCTGCCATATCCCGTATCCCCTGAAAATCGTTCACCATGAGGTAGCGTTCGGAGCCGAAAGTGTAATACGAAGCATTCAGGCAGGTTTCATTCCAGATGCGATCACCGGGAATATCAGGCCCTTCCTCCTTTGACGGGGCCCAAACTCCACGAATATTGAATTTATCCCTGTTTTCAGTATAAGGTTCATACCTGAAAAACTCCTCTGCAAACTTTTGGCAGTCAGATTTAAAAAGTTCCTGTTGGTCTATGGTATATCCTTCAGGCAACAAAACCACATCCACTTTTTTAGCTGGAGGGCCTGAATTCACCACATCAAAAACTGAAAGTTTTTCGCGTTCCTTTTTGATAAAATGGCTTTTGGGATCAACTGAATATTCAAATTTTTTCCCGAATTCGCCTTGCTTGTTCCGGCTAATGATGGAAACCACCACTTTATTACGGGGAAAAGGAATGACTACAGATTCAGGATAACAGCAGTCTGTAGCTTGTGCCTGCGGTGTGGTTTTCCATTCGTCAAAAAGGGTGCTATACCCCCGTGAAAAAATCAGTTCGCCTGTATCTTCCAAACGAACCTCAACAAAATGATTTCCGTATCCGTTGGTATCAATCAGTTTTGTTTCCGATCCTGCCCAGAACGGTTCCTCAATTAACTCGTCAAAGAAAAACTGTTCCGCTGCGGCATTCCCGCAATGATAATAATCGAGCCGTAAGGTTTTCTCCTCAAAATATTTTAGCAATTGGGCATTTGATGTTTGAAAAAAGAAAATAACAAAAAAAAGGCAGATCATGTATTTCATAGCCACAGTGTTATAAAAAAAAGTTCAGGATTATCTGAAGAACCGGATATCCTATTTCAGGAAAATCAAATATAGCACAATATCCCAATCAACAAAATGTGGTTCAACAGGGTTAAATATTATTCATCAAACTTGAACAAATCAGGAACAGAAATGGTAATTAGGTTTCATTTTATACTTTTGCCCCCATGTATTATTTCATAGGAATTATCTTTTTAACAGTTTTTGTATTTGCCGTGATCAGGTTTTCGAAAAAAAAACAGGAAACATTGGCTGAACCGGAACCGCTGAACAAAGCCCGGCCCGTGGCATCTGATTGTTGCGGGGCGCATGAAATCTGCGAATTTGACAGTTCAGTTTTTGATCAGGATCAAATTATTTATTTCGACGATGAAGAGCTGGATGAACTGCGAAATGTTCGCGAAGAACTGCTTACAGAAAAACAAATCGAAGATTTACGGGAAGTGCTTTACACGCTGCAAACCAATGATATTGGCAAATGGATTACCAGCCTGGCCAGTCGTCGCATTCATCTGCCTGCCATTCTTCAACAGGAAGCCAGACAATTAATGTCTGAATTCTAATTCTTTTCATGGTCTTGTTTGAATAATAGCGAAATATTTCTAATTTTGCGCGACCTAAAATTAGGTTTAATTTATTCATGTTTAATTAATTCAGATGTTTTATGAAAAACCAGTATGAAACCGTTTTCATCATTACTCCCGTTTTATCTGATATTCTGGGAAAGGAAACGGTAAAAAAATTCAGAGACATCATCACCGAACATGGTGGAGAGATGGTCTCAGAATAGGACTGGGGCTTAC
>DMSQ01000023.1 GCA_003457135.1 Prolixibacteraceae bacterium | reverse complement strand
GTAAGTGCATGCAGGTAATTTTTTTCATCCAGAAGAATTTTTCGGTCCCCTTCAGTGACAATTATTCGCCCAAAAAGCGGTTTCCCGTCAATATTAATTATCGAATCTTTGGCAAAATGAATGGCGCCTCCGTAGATGACTACCTCATTTCGGGATGGGTGGATAGCAATAACCGGACAAACCATTCGTACCGCTATATCGGTCAATTTACAGGAACCGAGTTTGAATTGCATCAGGTCGTAAAAAACAAAATTGCCTGGTCTGATTTCGTCAACTCCGTCAAAGTTGTCGCAAATGCTACACGACGGAGTATCTCCAATCGAAATGATTAATTCGGGCCAGTCACTTTGATAACGCGCTTTCAATGCTTTCATTTTGAGCAGGGCATCAAAATGGCGGCTGTAAATGTCGTGGGTCGAGTTGGCCTGATAGGTATGACCCGTATGCGACAAAAAACCTTTAAACAGTAAAAGTGGTGACTTTTGAATTCCTTCGAGCAGTTGGTCAATTAAAGGAATACGGTTAGCTTCAATTCCGGTCCGATTGTAACCAGTATCAATTTTTATAAATACACCGGTGTGCCAGGTCATCTGTTTCTGCAGCGCTTCCAGTCCTTCTTTATTTTCAATCAATACATTAAGGTTTATCCGGCCTGCCAGTTCGTTCATCTCCGGAATTTCCGGAATATTCACCGAGAAGGCAATGGTTATATTGTCCCATCCGGAATCTGCAAAATAATTGGCCATAGTTAAAGATGAAACCGTGATGCACTTAACACCTGCTTCCCGGAACCATTTTCCAATTTCGGCTGATTGATGCGTTTTGAAATGCGGGCGGAAATTCAGATTAAGCTCATTGGCCTTACGAAGCATGTTTTCGATGTTTCGTAAAACGATTTCTTTGTTTAGAAGTAATGTAGGCTTGGTGATTTCCATTTCAGGCAGATAAACTAAACGATTTAATTCTTGTAAGAAGTTCCTAAAATAGTCAATCCTTATCAAAATAAAAAACATTCAGAAAAAGAAAAGGAGCCAATCTGACTGACTCCTTATATTTTAGTCTCCCAATAGGATTGTTTGCGCCCTGTTTGGTCCCACCGAGGCGATTGAAATTGGTATGCCAACCTGTTCTTCGATGAAATTGATGTAGTTGTTAAATTCCTCCGGAAATTCATCCTGACTGGTTAACTGAGTCAGATCAGTTTTCCAACCGGGTAATTCTACAAATTCCGGTTTCACTCCGTCGTTCAATTCGAAAGGGAACTTGTCTGTTACTTCTCCGTTAATTTCATAACCCATACAGATTTTAATGGTTTCGAACTGATCGAGGACATCTGCTTTCATCATGATCAGTTCGGTTACACCATTAAGCATGATGGAATATTTCAGTGCAACCAGGTCGAGCCATCCGCAACGACGCGGCCTTCCGGTAGTTGAACCGTATTCGCGGCCAACCGCGCGCATGTTCTGGCCATCTTCATCGAACAATTCAGTTGGAAACGGACCACTGCCAACACGGGTGCAGTAAGCTTTAAAAATACCGTAAACATTCCCTATTTTATTTGGGGCAACACCAAGTCCGGTACATGCCCCGGCGCAAATCGTACTCGACGATGTCACAAATGGATACGATCCAAAGTCAATGTCGAGCATGGTTCCTTGTGCCCCTTCGGCTAAAACAGCTTTATTTTCGGCCAGACTTTCGTTAATGAGATGTTCAGTGTCAACAATATTAAAGGTTTTCAGAACCTCAATGGCTTTCATCCATTCTTTTTCAGTTTCTGCAAACTGAGCCGAATAATCGAAGTGATAATACTTATCGAGCAAATCTTTGTGAGCCTGAACCCTAACAGCATATTTTTCACTGAAATTTTCAAAAAGATCACCAACACGCAATCCTTCGCGACCAATCTTATCGCGGTATGTTGGGCCTATTCCTTTTAAAGTTGAGCCAATTTTTGTGGCTCCTTTAGCTTCTTCAGAAGCAGCATCGAGCAACCGGTGGGTGGGCAAAATGAGATGCGCTTTTTTCGAGATATATAAAGTTTTATGAAGATCAACGCCATGTTTGCTGATTGATTCAATTTCCCTTTCAAAGGTGATCGGATCAATTACCACTCCGTTCCCGATCACGTTCATTTTATCTTTACGAAAAATACCAGAAGGAATGGTGTGCAACACCTGTTTGAAATTGTCTATTTCCAAAGTATGCCCTGCGTTTGGGCCACCCTGAAACCTGCAAATAACATCATATTTGGGAGTTAATACATCAACAATTTTACCTTTTCCTTCATCGCCCCACTGTAAGCCTAACAATACATCTACTTTCATTCTGTTAAATTTTATAAGAATTGTTCAAACACGATAATCCGCGAAAACTGAACTTGGTGACAGGTCAATTTTCACGGAAAAGGATTGATTTTTCGAATGATAAAATTACAAATAATTTGCAGATGTATGGCTTATTTTTTTTGCTAATCAGGGGACAATATACTGACCATAAATATAAAGTGTATGATGCGACAATTTGAAGTCATTTTTCAGGCAGATATCTTCAATAATTTCGCGAAGCCGGGGATCGTTAAACTCTGTCAGGTGTCCATTTCTGACATCAATCAGATGGTCGTGTTGAATTATGGCAAACGCTTTTTCGTACTGGGCCAGATTTTTGCCGAACTGATGCCTGATGATCAGTTTACAATCAAGTAACAAATCCATCGTATTGTACAAAGTTGCACGGCTGACACGATAGTTTTTGTTTTTCATCGAAATATAAAGCGACTCAATATCGAAATGCCCTTCCCGTGAGTATATTTCTTCGAGTATTGCAAACCGTTCAGGAGTTTTCCGATGTTCATTTTTCTCCAGGTAGTCAATGAACATACGTTTCACTGCTTCTTTGGTCTTTTGGTTATTCATATTTAAACCAATTAAAAATAAGCATCAAAAATAGTACTTTTTTCAAACAAAAACCGGAGGGAAAAATTTATTGCTGGATTTTTTCGATACGTTCAATGTTGTCTATTCCCTTGATTTTCATGAGACGGGAAATAAGTTCGTTTAAGTCCTGAAGGCTGTGAATATAAAGGTACAGATCGCCCTCGAAAATACCATCGTGGGTGTCAAAATGAACGGTCCGCATGTTAATATTGTTCTGCTTCGAAATGATGGTTGTAATTTCATTGACAATCCCAACCCGGTCGAATCCGCTGAGCTTGATGCGTGAAAGGTAGGATAGCTTCTTAAATTTAGTCCATTCGGCAGTGATGATTTTGTCGCCTTGCTGCGACATGATTTTCATTGCTTCGGTACAATTACGCTTGTGAATAACGATGTGCTCATCACCCGAAATATAACCAACAACATCGTCGCCCGGAATCGGATTGCAGCATTTAGCCAGGGAATAATTGGATTCATCGGGATCTTCTTTCAGGATATATGGTGTTTTTTTATTGATTTTAGCCGTCTGCTCAGGTTCCGGTTTTTTTTGTGTAAATGTCAGTTTCCAGAATTTTGCCAGTTTATTTTCGCGGCGTGTCTGAAGCACTTCGTCGAGGTTGTCCAATTCAAGAAAACCCATCCCCACTTGTGTATAGAGTTGTTCTTTATTAGTTAAGTTGTAATAAACTGTTAATTTTTTTAATGTATCAGACGAAGGTGTAATATTAAATTTGGATAACTGGTCTTCAATAATTTTGCGACCCTGTTCGAGATGTTTTTTACGATCGAGCTTAAACGATTGTTTTACTTTGGTTTTTGCCTTGGCAGTAATCAGAAAAGTTAACCATGTCAGTTGTGGAGTTTGTGTTTTGGAAGAAAGTATTTCAATCTGATCGCCACTTTGCAGAACATGGGAAACCGGAACAAGCTTGTGGTTGATTTTGGCCCCGATACAATGATTGCCTAATTCCGTATGAATTTCGTATGCAAAATCAATGACTGTTGCATTTTTGGGTAAAGTAACCATTTGTCCTTTCGGTGTAAAAACAACTATTTCGGAAGTGAAAAGGTTCATTTTAAATT
This sequence comes from Prolixibacteraceae bacterium, assembly GCA_003457135.1. Lineage (GTDB taxonomy): Bacteria > Bacteroidota > Bacteroidia > Bacteroidales > Prolixibacteraceae > Aquipluma. The sequence goes on along the minus strand of DMSQ01000023.1, from coordinate 44,077 downwards.
CATCCAGAAATTCGAGGGCATCAGATTCCGGGTTTCGGAGCATTTCTTTGATTTTCTGCAACCATTTGTCGAGTTCATTTTCAACATCATTGATGTTTTTATATTTGTAATGGGCGGCAAATCCGCGTTCAGCAATTTCGTCCATTCGCTGTGTCCGAATTTGAATTTCCACCCATTTCCCCTGTGGTCCCATAACCGTAACGTGTAAAGCTTCATACCCATTTACTTTGGGCAAGGTTATCCAATCACGGATACGATCCGGTTTTGGTTTATAAATGTCGGTTACCAGTGAAAGTATGTCGAAGCATTGCCGTTTTTCCGATATATTGGATTTAGGATTAAAAACGATACGGATGGCAAGAAGATCATAAACTTCATCGAATGAAACTCCTTTGGTTTGCATTTTATTCCATATAGAATAAATCGATTTCAAGCGCTCAGTAATGGTGAATTCTACTCCCTCCTGTTTAAGCTTTTCTTCGATGGGCCGAATGAATTCTGTGACCAGATAGTCACGTTTTTCGCGCTGATTATATAGTCTGAACTGAATTTGGTTAAATGCATCAGGATGTTTGTATTTCAGACTTAAATCTTCCAATTCGGATTTGATGGAATAAAGGCCAAGCCGGTGAGCCAGCGGAGAGAAAATATATAATGTTTCTGCTGCTATTTTTAATTGTTTATGGGGCGGCATCGAGTCGAGAGTCCTCATATTGTGCAATCTGTCGGCTAGTTTGATGAGGATCACCCGAACGTCGTCCGACAGTGTCATCAGCATTTTTCGGAAATTATTAGCCTGTTTCGAGTCGTGTTGGGGCGTAAATTCTTCCGAAAGTTTGGTTAATCCATCCACAATGGATGCTACCTTTTCGCCAAAAAGGTTGCCGATATCTTCAAGGTTATAATCCGTGTCTTCAACGACATCGTGCAGCAAGGCTGCAATGATTGAGGTTGCGCTTAGTCCGATTTCTTCGATCACAATTTTGGCTACTGCCAGTGGATGAATGATGTATGGTTCGCCCGATTTTCTTTTTACCCCCGCATGCGCAGTGTTTGCAAATTCAAAAGCTTTCTTTATTCTGACTATTCCATCGTCAGAAACCTTTCGGTCACATGCTTTTATCAGATCGTCGAAATAATCCTGAATTAACCGTTGTTCGGCTTTTGTCTGTAGTTTTGTCATTTCTTGCTCCTTCTGCGCGCTGTCTTAATAAATAGTGCTAAAAAGTAAAGATATAATTTTCCTGAAAAAATCTTTAAATCAACAACTCCTTTCAATTCAATCAGAACAATTATTTAAACTTCAGGCTAAATGGATTATGTGAGACAGAATAAAAAAACAAACTGACAGACGTGGAAAGGGAAAAATAAGCGGACTGATTCTTTGGTTTTATTCAAACCGAAGACTTTCAATAGGGTCAAGTTTTGAAGCTTTTTGGGCAGGGTAATATCCTGAAGTAATTCCAACTACAAAACAAAGAATTACCCCGACAATAATCCAAATCCATGGAATAAAGAATGGTGTTCCGATCATCATGGCGACACCGTTTCCCGCTAAAATTCCAAAGATAATTCCGACAATACCTCCGATTTGCCCAATAACAATAGATTCGATCAGGAACTGTTGTTTCACGATCACCGAGGTTGCTCCGATTGCTTTCCGAATGCCGATTTCCCTTGTTCTTTCGGTTACTGAAACCAGCATGATATTCATTAATCCGACAGCAGCCCCAAATAAAGTGATCAGCCCGATAATGGTAGCAACCAAAGTGATATTTTTAATATTGCCAAGCAGGATATTTACCAGATTGTCGCTCTTCTCTACATTAAAGTCGCTTTCATCGGCTGGATTTAAATTTCGGATGATCCGAAAAGTACCTTCTGCTTCACCTATTGCAGCATCCATCAACTCGGTATTATTAACTTTAATCTGGACAGAAAAATTCATTTGTGGCCTTGAAAAATAACTTCTCACGTTGGTGTAAGGCAACAAACACAGTTGGTCGCCACCCGAGCCAAAACCACGTCCTTTTGCAGCAAGAACTCCAATTACCCGGTATTTTCCGCCGCCGATACTTATTGTTTTCAGGAGTGGATTCTCTCCTTTTTTAAAAATTTTCTTAAGTACCCCATCTCCAACAATAACTACATTCCGGCCTGAAATGATTTCTTCTTCCGTGAAATTTCTACCCTCCTTAATTTCGTTTCCAGAGGTAAATAGGTAGTTTTCGTCAACTCCCTGAACCTGAACATTCGGATTTGTTTTTTCTGATTCATATTTTATAGTTGCCGTATTGGTAGCAAAAGTTGAAATGGAAACTGCCGATGGGAATACATATTTCTCTTTGAAATCATTAGCCTGATAATAACTGATATAGGAATAGTTTTTTGAACGGTATCGTTTATTCCCAACCTGTATGCGCATTCCTCTTGAACTGATCGTGAACGTATTTGCCCCCATAAAAGTGAATTCCTTAGTTATGGAGTTTTTAATGGAATCAATCGCGGTAAGAATTCCGACGAGAGCCGTGATCCCAACTGCAATAATCAATACAGTCAGGACTGTACGAAGTAAGTTGGTCCGGATAGATTGCAGGGCTATCTTCAGATTTTCAAAAAAAAGTGTTCCAAATCTCATATCACGATTATTTGTTGCGCTTTTAATAGGTAGCAAAAGACCTGAAATAATTACATCAGGCCTGGCGCCATCTGAAATCGAAATGGACAGTTGATCTGGACACTCCTTGAATTCATTTCACGACGAATTGTAAGAAATATTCGATTTTTCAATGAAGGATTTTGTGTGCTGTTTTTAGGCTGTTTTCAATTGTCCAGATATACAGTATGTTATAATGCATTTGATTGTTTTTATATTTTTTTAACATTTTGCCAATAACCTTTTAAATGCGATATCGTTAGACTCTACATTAATTTGGGCTTAATTTGAATTGAATGATTTGAATGTCAATCAGGATTAATTCTTTTTTTATGATCTGTGTATTCGAAATTTCATCCTCCGAAACCCCTGATTTTAAAAGGTTAATCCATATTAGTCCGGAGCATACTTTTGAAGATTTACACAACATTATTCAAAATTCGGTTGACTTTGACCATTCTCAACTTGCCTCCTTTTTTTTAACTGATGAACATTGGAGGAAACAAATTGAAATTAGTTTACTTGGTTCAGAAGCAAGTTCTCCCGGGCTACTTAATATGCGAAAAATTGTTTTGAATGAATATTTGACTCAACCTGGTCAAAAACTGGTTTACGTTTTTGATTTTTTTAACGATCGTTTTTTTTACCTAGAACTAAAGGAGAAACTTATGAAAACTGATTTAAAAGAACCATTTGTTGCTTACGAAAAGGGGAGTGCACCTGCACAATTCCTCATCAATGATTATGATAGTCCAGAAGTTGAACTTCTTGAGCGAAACGAATCGTATAAAAGTTTTGGTGATTTGGAAGACTATTATGAAATTTTCGGAGAAATGGAATCATAACATTTGGGGACTTCAAAGTCCCCTTCTTTTTTGTATTAATGCCTATCTTTGTGCTCCATACAATTCATCAGGATGAATACCTTAATCGTAATTTTGGGGCCAACCGGAGTCGGAAAATCAGCTATCAGCATCCAGCTTGCCAAACACTTCCAATCCGAAATCATTTCAGCCGATTCCCGTCAGTTCTTTCGCGAGCTTTCAATAGGTACTGCCGTTCCTTCGCCTGAAAACCTGAAAACCGTTCCTCACCATTTCATTCACACCAAATCCATTTTCGACTATTACAATGTAAGTACTTTTGAAACCGAAGCATTACAGCTTATCAATCAGCTTTTTGAAACAAATAATCCTTTGATACTGACTGGCGGTTCGATGTTGTATGTGGATACCATTTGCAAGGGAATTGATGATATTCCGACTGTTGATCCTTTGATCAGGGATGAGGTAATCAACTGGTATGAAAAAAATGGTATTGAAGCATTACGGCAACGACTTCTGGAAATTGATCCGGAGTACTATCAGATTGTTGACCTTAATAATTCAAAGCGGTTACTGCATGCGGTCGAGATTTTTCAAATGACCGGTAATCCATTTACTTCATTCCGGAAAAACACGATAAAAGAAAGGCCATTCCATATTCTTAAAATTGGTATCAATCTGGATCGGACAACTTTGTATAAACGTATTAATGAGCGGGTAGAACAGATGGTGGATGCAGGCCTTATTGAGGAAGCTAAAGCAGTTTATCCGCATCGGAAATTAAATTCATTAAATACAGTCGGCTATAAAGAAATGTTTTCATATCTGGAAGGTGAATGCTCATTGGTTGAAGCTGTTGACCTGATTCAAAGGAATACCCGTAAATATGCACGAAAACAACTGACCTGGTTCAGGCGCGACCCCGAAATCAGATGGTTTGAACCAGATCAGTTTCAGGAGATTATTTCCTACATTGACCAAAAAATGAAATTTGAAGTGGTTTAGAGGCAAAAAAGTTAATCCTGAAGAATTTACTTTCCCAATTGATAAACATGTTGCACATTTGCTGAAAGAAAACTTAATTTTTAAATATTGAAGACGGTTAAAATAATCGGTCCGGCTTATCCCTATCGGGGAGGAATAGCAACTACCAATGAGAGGTTGGCCCAGAAATTTAAGGCCCTGGATTATGAAGTTGAAATTGAGACTTTTATTCTGCAATACCCATCATTCCTCTTCCCCGGAAAAACGCAGTACAATGACAAGCCTGCACCTGAAAATCTGAAAATCAGGCGAACCATAAATTCTGTAAATCCATTGAACTGGTTCAAGGTTGGCAGGAGGATAAGACGTGAAAAACCTGATCTGGTCATTATCCGTTATTGGATGCCCTTTTTGGCTCCTTGTCTGGGAACGATTGCGGGCATCATAAAAAAAAACAGTCATACTATTATTATATGTCTGGCCGATAATATTGTCCCCCACGAGCACCGCATAGGAGACCGAATACTAACCAACTATTTTATTCAACGAATTGACGGATTGATCGCCATGTCACAAAGTGTACTGGAAGAAGCAAAAACATTCAGCAAAAATATTAAGACAGGTTATTGCCCTCATCCTATTTTTGATAATTATGGTGAAAGGCTCTCCTTTGAAGTGGCTAAGCAAAAACTTAAGCTCGACATTCATACAAAATATCTTCTTTTCTTTGGATTTATCCGCGACTATAAAGGACTTGACTTGCTGATCAAGGCGTTCGCTGACGAACGGATGCGTAAGTTCCCGGTTAAACTTTTGGTGGCAGGCGAGTATTATTCCAGTCCCGAACCATACCTTAAACTGATAAAAGATCATAATCTGGAAAACTGGATTGAATTGCGGACTGATTTTATTCCGGATGATCAGGTAAATTTGTATTTCAGCGCTGCCGACATGGTTGTACAGCCATATAAAAACGCTACGCAAAGTGGGGTCACACAAATTGGCTATCATTTTAATAAACCCATGCTGGTAACTAATGTGGGTGGCCTGGCTGAAATTATTCCGGACGGGAAAATCGGATATGTGGTTGAACCTGACATTATAAGTATTGCCGATGCCCTGGTTGATTTTTATGAGCACGACCGGATGGCCAAATTTGAGACTAACATTTTGGAAGAGAAAAAGAAATTTTCCTGGGCAAATTTGGTTCAGGCCTTTATTGATGTTTATAAACAGGCCAAAGGATTAACTTAGTTTTGACATATAAAAAAGGCAGTCCTTTCGAACTGCCTTTCCATATTCCTTATTTCTTATTTCTTATTTTACTGAATCCATGTACTCGATTAATTCGACCACTTTCACCGAGTAACCCATTTCGTTATCGTACCATGAAACCACTTTTACAAAAGTCGGGGATAACTGGATTCCAGCTTTTGCATCAAAGATGGAAGTACGTGGATCGCCAACGAAATCGTTTGAAACTACTTCATCTTCGGTATATCCAAGGATACCTTTCAATTCGCCTTCTGAGGCAGCTTTCATGGCAGCACATATCTCAGCATAAGAAGTTTCCTTTGCTAACCGAACAGTTAAGTCAACCACAGATACATCAGGAGTTGGTACACGGAAAGCCATTCCGGTTAATTTGCCATTCAGTGCAGGAATAACTTTTCCTACAGCTTTGGCAGCGCCTGTAGATGATGGGATGATATTCTGGCCAGCGCCGCGTCCGCCTCTCCAGTCTTTCATTGAAGGGCCGTCAACAGTTTTTTGAGTAGCGGTAGTGGCATGAATGGTTGTCATCAAACCTTCCAAAATGCCGAAGTTGTCGTGTAACACTTTAGCAACGGGAGCTAAACAGTTAGTGGTACAGGAAGCATTCGAAACGAATGTCATGTCGTTGGTGTATGAAGTATGGTTAACACCCATCACAAACATGGGGGTATCGTCTTTTGAAGGAGCTGAAAGGATAACTTTCTTAGCGCCGCCGTCGATATGACCCTGGGCTTTTGTTTTTTCAAGGAATAGACCAGTTGATTCAACCACATAGTCAGCGCCAACAGCTCCCCAATTAATATCAACCGGATTCTTCTGAGCAGTTACACGGATAGTTTTTCCATTTACAATCAGGTTGCCGTCTTTTACTTCAACAGTACCTTTGAATTGACCGTGTGTAGAATCATATTTGAGCATGTATGCCATATAATCTACATCGATAAGGTCGTTGATTGCCACAACTTCTATATTTTCTTTTGCTACTGCAACGCGGAAAACAAAGCGTCCGATACGACCGAAACCGTTGATACCGATTTTAATTTTTGACATTGTTGAAAAATTTTAGGTGTGTATAATAATAATGATAGTTTATTTTTTGACCTGATTTTATTTTAGGTCACACAAAATAAATACTTAATTTCAGAACCATCAAATTTATTGTTGAAGTTGGCCTTTTTTACTAAGGAGCTTAATTTTTAATTAATGTTGATTGGCGATTGCTGGCTTTCAGATTTCCAGTATAGGATTAGAAATTCAAACCTATAATATAAGGTATAGATTTTTTCTGGAATTGGGCATAGTTCGTACCAGAAAAAATTACGCTTGGTCCGGGTGATTATATAAGACGGAACATCGGTTATTTGATATTTTTTCATTAGCAATGGCATTTATGCCGTTGAATAGATTGATGTACGAAACGGGCTTTAGCCCAAAACGATTATCAATTGGGCTAAAGCCCATGTCTATTCCAACTTTTTACCGTAGCCTGAAGGCTACGGCTATTGAGAGGAACCAATAAACCAATAAATCAGAAATAAAATAAGGTTTTCATTAGAAATTTCTCTGGCTTTTGAATTAATTTGAAATACACAATAAACGTCATAGAAACGTGATTTGGTTTTCTTAAGTTCATTTTTCATCAGGAGAAGAAAAAAAAGCCTGCCCAGATGCCAGTACAATGAAAATATTCAATTCTCAGGGGGGTTGAAAAGTATTACTATCCTTGAATTTAAGCTATTAGAAGGAATATTATAGTGTTGCCATTGGCTTAATCTGTGAAAAAACTAGCTGTATAAATAAAATAGAATAAATTTAAGGTATTGAAGTAGGGTAAAAGTTGTTTAATTTGTAAATGTTTAACATTGCTGATAATACAATTAGCCATCATATTCTAATTAATTTATTTTGGAATAATTATTAACCTTTAAAAATTATTGTAATTTAGACCTTGATATCAATTATTAGTGTAATTTTAAAGGATTTTGAACGAGATGTTACATACAGTCTCATCAAACAGTTAAATTTTTAATATCGGGAATATGAATTCATTATGTTTTGACTCGGGTTGAGTTAAAACTTCTCAATAGGTAGGAAAATAAGTACATCTGGCTGATAAATTTTATTTTTATCAGGTAATATTGTTGTACATTGCTGATAATTTTTATACGTTTGCATTATAAAGTGTGTGCTTTTACACGGATTAAGTAATTATAAAGATAAAAATGAATTATAAAATTCAATCAATCAATCAATTAAGTTCAATTAAAAAACAAATGCTATGAGAAAATCATTTACTCGGCTATTTAGTATTTTTTTACTACTCTTGGGCCTGAGTTTTCAGATGGCGTACGGTATCGTCTTTGACCCGACGAAATCAGTACCGACAGATGGAAATTCGAATGCAAAGCCCACTGATTTTGCAACAAAGTTTGTTGTTGCATTTGATGTAGTGCCCCAGATCACTGATGCTGGGGGTACAGCAGTTATTTACAGGAACGGAGGTTTGTTTAAAACTTTCCCGGTGACTAAAACTTCTTCAAGTGTTTTAGTTATTGGTAAAACTCTTGAAATAACTCACGGTATTACCTCGTTTACTGCTGGTGATTCGTACAGTATTGCCATCACTGATGGTGCAATTACCGGTTTAGCTGCCGGTGCCTTAACTAGTGGCGTTTACGATTTTGTAATTGGTGACTATGTCGCGCCAAAATTATTAACAACTGCTACTTTATTTACACCTAATAAAGGTGCTGTAAATGTTCCATTTGGCCCTATGGCTAATTTGGTTATTCCATTTGATGAAGCAGTTAATGTTCCTACTGCTACCAATAATTTTGCTGTTTACATCTACAAAGAAGATGGTACTGTTGTTGATATTATTAGAGTGGGCAAAGTTGGTTCAACTACTCTTCTTGGTTTAGGAACCGCTACTGTTAGTGTTCCTGTTGCTGCAACAGCTATCTTAAGTGAAAACACTAATTATTATGTAGTTGTTGATGCTGGCGCTTTAGTTGATGTCAGTACTAATAAAAATGCTTTTGGCGGTTTAGCAGATAAAACTACCTGGAAATTTTCAACCAGTGATAATTCTGCTCCTGTAATTAGCGCTAAAAGTGTAACNNGGTGTTAATGTACCTTCTTCACTAACGGGATTGACCGGTAGTACTGATTACAAAGTTTGGGTTGTAACTGAGAATAGTGTTGGTGTTCAATTAACGCCTCCGGTTACATTACCTTTTACTACGCTTGATAATACTGCGCCTTCAGCTATTGTACGTGGCACATTAATGAATACTGCCAAAGCCACCTATGCATTGTATATGGTATTCGACGAGCAGGTGATGGGCAATGGTGCCGGTACTCTTGACTTGCGTAAAAATTCGGATGAATCATACGTAAAACAAGTTAGTGCAAGTGCAATTACTTCAAGAAAAATTACCGCCGCGGAAGTTACAGCGAATACTTTTGGAGCAGGCCGCACAGTAAGCCAATGGGTTACTGTTGTTGATCTGGAAATGACTTTGGCCAGTAATGTTGCATATTACGTGGTTTTCCCTGCTGGTTTTATCAAAGATCTGGCTGGTAATGCATTTGCTGGTGCAGGTGCTTTCATTGTTCCTATCAATAAAACCGATTGGGCATTCACCAGTTCAGATTTTGAAGCGCCAACAGTGGTTGTTGCATTTACAACTCCAACCTCGTTGACTTCAAATATTACGATTACCTTTAATGAAACAATCCAAAAACAACTAAGCACTACAGCTGATTGGGCTGAGGTTGTTGCTTTGGAGCAGAATAATGCACCGGTTGCATTTTCAGTTTTACCCGCTGGCGCCGCCAGTACAGGTGTTATTACTTTAACTCCAACTGCTCCATTTACAAGCAATACTGCTTATACAGTACGTTTACGTAACAATGCAGTAATGGATATTAGTAGCAATACTAATAAAATTACCACAGAAAAGGTGTTTACCTTGACTACTGGTGATCGTGATCCTTTAACAGTACAATATGGTAGTTCTGTTGGTGCAACGGCAATTACCAATTTGGTTGCCAATTCAACCATTAAAATTGATTTTAATAAAGCCATTAAAGTAAATACAACTGGAACTACCTGGGTAGCTGCAGATGCCACTAACTTATTGCCTTTAATTACTTTCAAAAAGATTGCTGTAGCAAAACCATTTACTTTGACCTATGATGCCGGAACTTATACTGCAATATTGACACCGACTGATGCATTAGTTAGTAATGCTGCTGATTATAACCTTACGTTTGATCAGGACAAAATTCAGGATGTAGCCGGTGTTACTGTTCCTTTAGGTGGTGGTGTTGTTACCACAGTCTATTCGGTTAAGGATTATCTGGCTCCTGTTTTAACTGCAAGCCATTCGGGTGATGTTCAAAATTTGGTGGCTAATGCAAATCCAAAAATTACATTTGCTGATGATAATTTAGCTACCCTTACCAACCTTACTGGTACAGCTCTGACTGCCTTAAGCGCTGCTCAGATTGAAGACATGGTTACTTTGAAAGAAGGAAGTTCTTCCGGCGCTAATTTAGCATTTACTGCGGCTTATGCTGGTGGTGTAATTACGATTACTCCTACTGTTGCCTTAGCTACTGGTAAAACTTACTACTATGGTATTGGAGCTTCGGTAAAAGATGCAACTGGGAACGCTGCTCCTTCTAAATTCTCAACCTTTACAATGATTGCACCTGTTAATCCTCCTGCAATTGTTGCAAATACTTATACTGTAAATGGAAGCGCTCAAACTCCTATTGCCACCAAATTAGTTAACATTACACCTTCAACTTCAAGCAAAGTTTTGGTTACTGTTACCTTTAATGATAACATTAAGGAAGTTGTAAGTGTTGCCCCATTTAATACTGTTTCATTAACAGATGGTGTTACTACATGGACAGCTAATGTTACTCCTTCAAGTGTTAGTGGTAATACGTTAACTGTTGAATTTACAACTACTGCCAGTTTAGCCGCTGCATTTGATGCCGGAAATGTTTGTACTCTTACTTTACCAGCTGGTATTGTTCAGGGTTCTACAGCTTATGCTCCTGCAACTTTTGCTCAGTTTGCTGCAACAACAACTATTTTGTTTGATTCAAAAGATATCACTGCTCCGGTTGTAACCGCTGCAAATACCTATGATTCAACTACACCTACTCCTGTTTTAAGTACCACTGCTGTAGCTTTAAATACTAAGTTAGAGCTGGTTATTGGCGAAAAAGTAGTTTTAGGATCAGGCGATATTTTAATAAAAGAAGGTGCAACTACTATTCAGACCATTGCGGTAAATTCAACCAATGTTACCTTGAATACTGCAGGAACTTTGGCCACAGTAGCTAAAGCTGACTTAATTAAATACAATACTGTTTATTCAGTAGTGGTTCCGGTAGGCGCTTTTAAAGATGATGTTTCTTTAAATTCAAATCCAACTGTTACATTCACATTTACAACTCTACCGAATCCTCAGCCTGTTGTTACAGCTTATACTCCTGTTGATAATTCTGATTTATTATCTTCGGCTGGTACTCTGACATTAGGACTTACATTTAGCGAAGAGATAATTAAATACGATCCTTTGGTAGGTTCGCGCAAACAGTGGTTCGTGATTAAGAATACTGGTACTACAACTACACCTGGTACAAGGGCTACTTTTAATGGTTCACTTGATCTTGTTGCGGGGACTGATGTTGTTGTGGCTAATAATTACATTGAAACTGCCTCTGTAGGTATTTCAGGAGCCAATGTTACAATTGCTACTGGTTTTACTCCGGTTGCCGGCGAGAAATATTACGTGTTAATTACCCCTGGTTCATTCCTGGATAAATCAACCGGAACGACTTTAGGTGGGTTGGTTGTACCTGGTGTATTTACCGGAGTTACTTCTGATTTAACCTGGAACTTTACGACAAAGGATGAAAATCCTGGTACTGCAACTTTTGCTTATACCAAACGTCCTGACGGAAAAGTAGCCAAAACCAGTGATATCGTAATTAATTTTACCCGTCCTATTAAAAATGCTGATGGTTCTGCCATTACTGATGCACAGATCGCTACATTATTTACTTTAACAAAAACTGCAACTTTAGGAGCTGATCCAGTTCCTTCTGTTAAAGCATTTGTTGGAACGATTAGCGCTGATAAGAAAACAGTAACTATTCTGAACAGTTCTTTAGTTACATTAGGTGAAATGACTGAACTTGCCACTTATACCATTGGTGTTAGTGCTGGCAGTCCTATGATTTATGCAAATGCTGACAATAGTACAAATGCTGTTGTTGCTTTTGATACTTTCACCACATCTGATTATACTATTCCTGTTGTTACTCCTACAATTGCTGCAGCAGTCACTGACATTGCATTTACATCATTAACTGTTGGTGCTCCTAAACAACATGTAGCTACAGTAACATTTACTTGTACTGATAATGTTAATTTAGCTACAGTGTATTACACGATTCAGGAAGGTGATGCAACTACTGTCGCTCCTGCTGCTTCTGTTGTTAAAGCTGATAAAATGGCTTTAGTTACCGGAACTGCTCCTGCTGCAGTTACTTATCAATTTACTTCTTTAAAAGAAGAAACAAGTTATGTGGTTTGGGCTGTGGCTGTTGATGCTGCCGGAAATGAATCTGCTGTTTCTAAAGTGGTATTTATTACTGACGATGTCACTAAACCAGTTATCGCTACTTTACCAACCAGTTTTGATGCTGCTAAAAAATTAACATTTATATTTAACGAAGCTGTAAGTCCTGCTGCAAGTAGTGTAAGGATTTTGAATGCTGCAACAATGGAAGAATTAGCTATTTTAGATTTATTAGCCGATCCTACTATTCCTACAAATCCAAAACTTTTAATTACTAATGCATGGGCTGGTGTAGCTATTGGCAATTCCTTGGTTAACTACTATGTTGAAATTGACAAAGGCCTGGTTGCTGATGTACCTGTTGTGGCTGGTGATGCTGTAAATACTTTTGACGGTTTATTCCGTACTGCATTGATGGTTACATCCAAAGATGCTGTTGCTCCTGTATTAGTTTCAACTACACCAACTTTGCCTGCTGTTGATGTCAATGCTAATTTCAGTATTAAACTGACATTCGACGAGCCGGTTCAGAAAGTTTCTACCATTCCTGTTGGCGCATTCGTGGTAGAAAAGGTATTGGCTGGTCCGCTTTATGAAGCGTACGAAGTTGTTGATCCTGCCAATGTAGTAACAAATGGAACTGCAGATGTTACGATCAATCTTGGACGTGCATTGGTAAGTTCTACTGAATACAGGTTAACCGTTAAGCTAAATGCTTTTGAAGATTTGGCTGGTAATGATCATGCAACTGTTACTTTATCAAATAACATTACTGCTAAAGATGTTTTAGCTCCAACTGTTACCTATTTACCTGTTAAAGGCGCTACAGGCGTTGCCGCTGCTGTTACTCCAATGACTTTAACCTTCAGTGAAGCTATCCGTAATTTGGATAATACTGCCATTGATAGTTATGATCTTGATTCATTGGTTTACTTCAGAAAAGGTACAACTCCTATGGCATTTACTGCTACCCTTGATGGTACTATGAAAATTATTACCATTACTCCTGCTGCTACTTTGGTAGTGGATGCAGTATATACTTATGGTTTTAAAGCTAAGTTTGAAGATGTTAAGGATAATGTGACTGCTGCTGACGCTGCAACTTTCAGTACAGTAACTACTTCTCCTGCAGCTTTATTCCTAAGCTGGACTCCTGCAAAAGCTTCACCTTATGCAGCTCCGTGGCCTTGGTTAGGTACTTCAAGTCCTGTAAGCCTTAATTTTACAGGTCCTATCTTTACTTATGATGCGGTTGTAGCTGCTAATAGTAATTTACCTGTTACTCCTGCTTATTTGGCAACGGCGATTAGTGTAACTAAAAACACCGTAGCAATTCCTGCTGCTGATTTAGTCTTTACGATTAGTGGTAACACTGTTTCTGTAGCTCCAAAAGCTGGTACTACATGGGGAAGCGGATCTATCATTGAAGTTACCTTAGCTGCAAATAAAATACAGCTTAATGAAGGTAACGTATCTCCTGTTCCAACCGATGTAAGTAAATATCTTGCTGAAGATACAGTTGATCCTATTGTAGATGTGACTAAAACTGATGCTGTATTTACCGCTGGTTATCACCCTGCAAATGTTGGTGTACTTGGCGTTTCTCCTGTAATTGGTAAGAGCGATAAATTAAAACTGTATTTTGTTGAAGACGTAAAAGTTGGAACCGGAACAGTTGAGATTTACCGTTGGGATGGCGTTTTGGCTAAACCAGCTATGATGGCAACTGTTGATGCTACTGATAAAAAATTGGTATCGTTAGGCGATTTGTCTGATCTTCCAACTAATCAGGAGTACTATGCTATTATTAATCCAGGAGCTGTTCTTGATGTAACTGATAATAATTTGTATGCAGGTATAACAACTGTTAAAACCTTCAAATTTAATTTGATGGATGATGCTATTCCAATGGTTGTCAGTTATCTTCCAACTACTTCAAATATTTCTGTTTCAACTAAACTGACTATCAGTTTTGATCGTCCGGTTGTAACTTCATTATCTGCTGTAGGTTATGTAGCACTATATAAATCTGCTGCCGGTGGCGATGCTGTTCAGTTATGGCGTGTTGCTGATAATGGGACAACTGCTGCCTTCACTATTTCAGGTAGTACTGCAACTGTTAATCTCAGCACTCTTGAACCAAATACAAGGTACTATGTTGAATTGGCCGCTGGTTCTTTTGCTTCTGCAGCCGATAATACGAAAGAACAACTTGCTATTTCAAGATCAGTTTGGACTTTCAGCACTGAAGTAAATGCTGCACCTCTTGCAGTTACTTATTCTCCAGCCAAAACTGATCCGATGACTGGTGATGTTCCTTTAAATTCAGGTCTGACAGTTACTTTTGATCAGGATGTAGTTGCTGGTGTTGGTAATATCCAATTGCACCGCAAACAGACTTTTGGAGGACCAATTATTACTAATTTCGATGTTGCTGATGCTACAAAAGTTACTTTCAATGGTAATGCGATGAGTATTGCCGGCGATGTACTTCAACTTCAGAATTTCAGCGAATACTACGTAATTATTCCTGGTACAGCTGTTAAGAATACTTCTTTAACTCCTGAATATTATGCTGGTATAACTGTTCCATTAGCATGGCAGTTTAAAACCTTCAACGATGTTACTGGTCCAACTGCAGTTGTTGCTCCAAAAACTAATGGATGGCTACCTGCAGATGTTAAGTTAACCATGACATTCAATGAAGCTGTTGTTGCTGGTGCTGGTAAAGTAACCCTTTACAATGCTGCTGATGATGCAGTTGTTGAAGAGTTTACTCTTGCACCTGCAATGTTGTCTGGTAAAGTATTAACTATTGTTCCAACCGTTGAACTTACTCAACAAACTTCATACTATGTGAAAGTTGATGCTGGTTTGGTTAAAGATGTTTGGGGCAATAATTACTTAGGAATTGCTGACAAAACTACATGGAAGTTCATGACTGGCGATTTCACTGGCCCAACTGTAGTTGTTACTCCTCCTGCTTCTCCTGTAGCTACTGTATTCACTGTAGGTTTGAAATTCAATGAAGCAGTTTCCGGTGTATTAGGTGGTGTAACTGTAACTGGAGGTACATTAACCAGTGTTGATGGATTAGGCGATACTTATACTTTAACTGTATCGGCTGCCCAGCAGAAAGAAGTAACTATTGTGTTAACAGATGCTATTAAAGACATCTCTCCAAACACTAATAAGTTTGCTGGTCAGACCTTAACTTATACAACTGGTGATTTCACTGCTCCTGAGTTGTTAACATGGTCTCCGTTTGATGAAACTACCACTAATAATCATCCTACATTCATGATGACGTTTAGTGAAGACGTTATGCTTGGTACTGGTGGCGCTTTAAAAGTTTACAAAGTGAATACCACAACTCCAGTATTAACTATTCCTGTTACTGCTGCTATGATCAACGGTAAAGATGTTACTGTAAGCTATGCTGCAACCCAATCAGGTCTTGATAAAGATGCAAGATACTATGTATTGGTTGATGGTACAGCTCTTAATGATAAAGCTGGTAATGCATTTATTGGAGTAAGTGATGTTGCTGCATGGACTTTCAAAACTGGTCCTGAATTTGCAACAATTACTGATCCTTTAAATGGTTCTCTCGAGTTTAAGGTTTATCCAAACCCATTTGTTGATTATGTGAACGTTGCTAATGCTTCCGAACTTTCTAAAGTCGTTGTTACAAACATCGCCGGCCAGACTGTTAAAGAAGTTGTTAACCCAACTGAGCGTATTCAATTAAACGAACTGCGCAGTGGTATTTACTTTATGTCTCTGTATAATTCAGACGATGTAATTGTTAAGACTGCTAAGATTGTTAAAAGGTAATACCGAATTGATTGATTAAAAAGGGGAAGCTTGAGGGCTTCCCTTTTTTATTTACTGACATTTGGTTTCATTAGTTTCACGGAATTGTTTGATTTATGGATTTGCTTTTAAATCATCGTACCGTCCGAAAATATCAGTCAAAAGATATTTCTGCCGATATTTTAACTGAAATACTTGAATGTGGTATCAGGGCTTCCAACACGGGCAACATGCAATTATACAGCATCATTGTTACCCGTGATCCGGTTAAGAAGGAATTGCTGGAGCCATTTCACTTTAACCAGCCCATGGTTAAGAATGCACCTGTAGTACTGACTATATGTTATGATATGAACAGGTTTTTAAAATGGTGTTCGCTAAATGGGACAAAGACCGATTTTTCTAATTTGCTTTGGCTTCTAACCGGAACTGTTGATGCATCAATTCTTTCGCAGAACATTTGTATTGCTGCTGAAAATTTGGGACTAGGTATTTGTTACCTGGGAACGATCCTTTATAATGCTCCTGAGATCAGCAAAGTGCTTTGCTTACCAAAAGGAGTTATCCCGATTACTTCAATAACTTTGGGTTATCCTGATCAGGTTCCTGAAATAACCGATCGTTTACCTCTGGATGCTGTGGTCCATTTGGAAGAATATGAGGATTATTCTGATGATCGTATCCAATCTATTTATTCGGATAAAGAAAAACTGGAATCATCAAAACAATTTGTTCAGGAAAATGGAATGGAAAACCTGGCTCAGGTATATGCTGAAGTGCGTTACAAAAGTGTTGATAACCTTTATTTTTCGGGGAAGTTATTGAAAATGCTTACCGATCAGGGTTTTGTTTTTGAATAGGGGGGAAAGGTCAACTTATATTCGATCCTGGCGTTTGATCAATTTTTGATAATAGTACCTGATAGGATTCGAATACTTCAATTGTTTCCATGGGCGGCTACTGTGTGGTTTGTGTAACACGCCATGTGAAATCAGAAGATAATTATTGAATCCCAGCGATACTGATTTTCTTGAAATAGAAACATCGTACCAATGTTTGCCAGTCGGCAACTCGTTAAAATCATATTGATTCAGTAGGGCAGGAGAGAGCAAAGTGCAGCAAAAGCTCAGGCTGTGTTTGGTCTTAATGATTGTTTCTTTTGATTTTCTGAAGTTCAGATAGGGGAAGTTAATTTTTCCATCGCTATCTTGTGTAGTTGCGGCAACCATTCCACAATGCATGCGCTTTTGTGATTGGTGAACTAATTCTGTTAAGGTATTGGATTTAACTTCCACATCCGATTCAACGATAATTAAAGGCAATCCGAGCGAAATCGCCTTTTTCTGTGCCAGTTGTAAAATCAATCTGTAATTTGGTGATGGCGTTTTAGTTATTTCAGATAAATTAATAAGCTCGAATTGGTACTTTGCACTTAGTGATTTTAGCTCAGCAGTGGTTTCTTCATTGCTGAAATCGTTATAAATACAGAAATAGAATTTTCCATCTGAATTCAGAATGGAATGTATCGTCTCTGTGGTTGTTTTCAACGAATCCTTGACAGGCGTTATAACTAGTGCTTCGTACATGCAGGTTCCAATTTTCTTTTAATTAATTATCTCAGGTTTATCATCGAATTCCAGTCCAAAACTATTTCCGAGTTTTTTAAGATCGGTAACAACCTGTTCGTGCAAAGGTATTCCATTTTTGAGACGTTCAACAGTCAGTTCACGTTCGGGATCACCCGGTATCAGCACCCGTTCCTGACCAACTGATGGTTCTGCATTCCTGAAAGTCTGAATCCAATTGTCCATATTTTCTTTAAACTCGGTGGCAGGACGGAAGGCATCAATACGGATTGCCCCCAGAAAATGCCCGATCCCTTTTCCAACCTGGGTTGATGGTGGTTCCAGAAAACTAACGAATGGTGGAACCCATGGCCCATAATTAGCGCCGGAAAGGACTGATGAAAATATATCAACCATTGCCCCCAGACAATAACCTTTATGACCACCATGTTCACGATCGCCCCCCAATGGTAACATAGATCCACCTTTTTTAAGCGAATAGGCATCTGTAGTTTGATTTCCATCTTTATCCTGGGTCCAACCTAGAGGCGCATCTTTTCCTTCACGCTGCAAAACTTCCAGTTTTCCGTTTGCCACCGTGGTTGTGGCCATGTCAATTACCAGAGGCGGTTGAAGCAAAGATGGAAATGCCACAGCTATCGGATTGGTCCCCAGAAAACGGCTTTTCGAAAAAGTGGGAGCAACCAGTGGACTGGCATTGGTCATCGAAATACCGATCATATCATGTTCAAGGGCCATCATGGCATGGTAACCGGCAATGCCGTAATGATTCGAATTTTGTACAGCCACCCAGCCTGTTCCTGCAAATTTGGCCTTTTCGATCGCGATGCGCATCGCATGCGGCGCTGTAACCAATCCTAATCCGCGATCGCCATCCAGTAAGGCAGTGCCTGGAGTTTCGTGTATGATGCTCATTTGGGGCACGGCATTCAATCTTTTAAGTTCCCATAACCGGACATATCCACTCAGCCGGGCAACACCGTGCGAATCAATCCCACGCAAATCAGCCTGATTCAGGCAGTCAGCAGCATTCCAGGCTTGTTCTTCAGGACAACCCATCCGAATGAATATCTGAGCGGCAAAATATTTTAAGTATTCAGAATTGTAATTAATCATCTGTAATTTTTATTTCCTGAAAATATCTCTTGCTGAACCCTGGCTGGTAGGCATGATCAGCAAATCGTCAATATTTACGTGCGGCGGACGGTTTGCGATAAACAGGATGGTTTCAGCAATATCTTTTGCCGTGAGAGGTGTAAATCCCTTATAAACCTGATCTGCCTTTTCCAGATCGCCCCGGAAACGGACCAGCGAAAATTCGGTTTCAACAGCGCCAGGCGAAAGGGTGGTTACTTTGATGTTATATGGAAGTAATTCAATTCTCATGGCTTTCGAAATGGCAGCAACGGCATGTTTGGTTCCGCAGTACACCGAACCGTTAGGATACGATTCTTTTCCGGCAATGGATGAAATATTGATGACATGGCCTTTCTGACGTTCAATCATCCATGAGGTGACTATTCTGGATGTATAAAGCAAACCTTTCACGTTGGTGTCTATCATATTTTCCCAATCCTCCACATCTGCCGAATTAATTGGAGCAAGCCCAGCTGCCAATCCTGCATTGTTGACGAGCAAATCAATAGCTTTCCATTCATCGGGAATGCTGTTTAATGCGAGTTCTGTTTCTGTTTTTATCCTGATATCAAAGTTCAGCGTCATAATTTTACAATTAAACGATGACTTCAGTTTATTTTCAAGCGCATCAAGCCTCTCTTTTCTTCTTCCGGTGAGTATTAAATTGTAATTGTTTTGGGCTAGTAAAAGTGCTGTTTCGTAACCGATACCTGCAGTGGCGCCGGTGATTAGAGCTATTTTCTGATTCATTTGAATGGATGGTATAAATAGGGTTTAAAATTAAAAATTCCGCAAAACTAATGGAATAACAAACTACTTAATTATTTTTGTTTCTGCATTTAAAGCTAAAACACACATCATGATCGAACAGAAGAACGAAATTCAGGAATTTATGATAGAACAATTACCGGAGGAACAGGATATTCAGGATATTGTATATAACCTGATGGCTGACCCGAATCTGGCAGCAATTAATTATTTCAATGATTTTTCAGATAAATCATTAGATATTTCTGCCATATCAAACGATGAAAATGAAGAAACTGGTATGTTTTGTTCGGAAAGTGGCCAGATGATGGCTATTTCAACACATGCCCTTCATCATCACCTCGAAATTGATCCGCAACAGGCTACCGAGATACTTGTTTCGCGGGCAGTGCGCAAGATGTTGTGTTTTGGTGCAGTTCCCGAGGCAATCAGTTCGTTTTTATATCATATCAATATTGCTGATCCGAATGGCCAATTTATAGCGGCAGGCGCAAAAAAGGGACTGGAAAATGCCTGTAAGAAATTTGATATTAAGCTCACCGACCGAAAAATCAGATTTGATTATTTTTCGGCACATGGACCAGTTTACCCCACGATTATCATTAGTATCATGGCCTCTGTTCCTGACAAAGATAAGATGGTAACACACAGTTTCAAGGATAAGGGTAATAACATTTTTATGATCGGAAAATCATACGATGACATCAACTCTTCTGAATACCTTGAATTCTATCATGAAATTTCTGAATCTTCTTTTCCGGTCTTTGATATTGATGTGGAGGTCAAATTGCAATCGGTCATGAAAAAATTAATTCAGTCTGGCTTATTGAGCTCAGCCAATCCTGTAAGTAAAGGAGGTTTATTTTTTACGCTTTTACGCGCTGGAATGCCTTCAGGATTTGGATTTGATATTACTTCTGATGCCGAAATCCGTAAAGATGCTTTTTTGTTTGGAGAGGCTATGGGCCGGATTGTTGTTGGTGTTGATCCCAAAAAGGTTGATGAATATGTTGACTTAATGAGTAGTTTAAAAGTTCCGTTCTTTGCTCTGGGGCATGTTACAAAAGGAGAGATTCGCATTGATGACGAATCTTTTGGTTATGTGGATAAAATGATCCCTGCAAATTAATCCGAACATGCAGGTCACGCCATACAAAGGTTCGGAACAGCAAAAAAAACAGCAGGTGGAGCAAATGTTCGACCATATTGCTCCCAAATACGATTTCCTGAATCATTTTCTTTCGCTTGGTATTGACAAACTCTGGAGAAAGAAAGCCATTCAAATACTCTCCGGATTTAAAACTGATTACATTCTGGATGTTGCAACCGGTACGGGCGATTTTGCTGTAGCAGCTTTGAAGTTGAAACCGCAAAAAATAATTGGATTCGATATTTCGGAGCAAATGCTCCATGTTGGACGTAATAAAGTTAAACGGTTGGGATTGGAAGATGTAATTGAATTCCGTAAAGGCGACTCAGAAGCAATGCCTTTTTCGGATGAACAGTTTAATGCCATAACAGTTGCTTTTGGAGTTCGGAATTTTGAAAATCTGGAGAATGGCCTTAAAGAGTTTTTCAGGGTATTAAAAAAGGATGGAGTTGCGATTATTCTTGAATTTTCGAAGCCCAGGCATTTTCCGATGAAACAGTTTTATCTATTCTACTTTTTTAAAATTTTACCTTTCATCGGCCGGCTCATTTCAAAGGATAGTTCGGCATATTCCTATTTGCCCGCCTCAGTTATGGCTTTCCCCGACGACCAGAATTTTTTATCAGTCTTGCAGCATGCCGGATTTTCACAAACCAGGCAAAAAAGGTTAACTTTTGGCATTGCCACTATCTACATCGCTCAAAAATAGATTCATCATACAATAATTTTGTACTTTTATGGTTTCTTTCAGTAGTTGATACCTGTTTAATTGTGAAGAGATTATTATATATCCTGATATTTCTGTTGGTCGGTTTTTCATCAGTTGCCCAAAGACTGTTGCTGAAGAACCTGACTACTTTCGATGATAAACGTGTTCATTTCGGATTTTCTCTGGGAATAAATACGGTTGATTTTAATTTCGATCATTTTTCAGTTATCGGAAATAATCCTAAGTTCGATCCTGTTAATTTTGAGAATGTTGGCGGAAACATCATTGATAGTTCACGGGTCATCAGAGCAGATATATCAAGACTCGTACCTGGTTTTACGGTCGGAATTGTGACTAATTTGAGACTTTCTGAAAGTTTTGACCTTCGTTTTCTTCCTGGAATGTCTTTCGCCGAACGACGGATTGTTTATAACATTCCAATCGTTGATGTGAATAGTACCGGTGAGAACAAGTTCTTTTCCATCAAATCAACTTTCCTTGATTTTCCTTTGTTGGTGAAATACAAATCAAGAAAGATGAATAACCAACGACCTTATATTATTTCAGGAGTGGCATACCGGATAGATATTTCAAAGACAGGTCAGGAAGATTTGGTTCGCCTGAAGCCTTTCAGCGCTTCGGCTGAAGTAGGTGTAGGCTGGGATACTTACCTTCAGTTTTTCAGGCTTTCAACAGAACTGAAATTTAGTTTTGGAATGGATAATATTCTGGATAATGGTCCAAAGTCAACTCAACCGCAGGTTTATACCAATGCTTTCTCAAGGTTATCATCCAACATGTTTGTACTCAGTTTTCATTTCGAATAGCATTGAAACAGGAAATCAATTTGTCACTTTCGCCTAAGCAGGCCTCCGACGAGCACTTCTACAAACCCATTTTAGCAGATAAACTTCATGTTGATGAAGACAGGATCAAACTGATCATTGTCAGGCGGAAATCGATTGATGCGCGCCAACGTGCGGTTCGCATCAATTTGGGAGTTGAAGTCTATATTGATGAACTTCCGGTTGAAGAAAAAATTGAATTTCATTACAGTCCGGTAGATCAAAAACATGCGGTAATTATTGTTGGAGCAGGTCCGGCTGGACTTTTTGCTTCATTACGTTTGATCGAACTGGGCTTCAAACCCATTATTTTTGAACGTGGTAAAAATGTGAGTGACCGGAAACGCGATATTGCCAGGATCCATCGTGAGCATATTGTTGACCCGGATTCGAATTACGGATTTGGAGAAGGTGGGGCAGGTACTTTTTCTGACGGGAAGTTATACACCCGATCGAAGAAACGGGGAAGCATCCGGAGAATTTTGGAAATATTTTACTCAAACGGAGCGCTACCTGAAATCCTGATTGACGCGCATCCGCATATTGGAACCAATATGCTTCCGGGAATTATTACCAGTATTCGAAACAAAATTACAGAAGCTGGCGGCGAAATTCATTTCAACAGCCGGGTTGCAGATCTGATTATCGAAAATGACCGCTGCACAGGAATCATGCTTTCGGATACTACTGTTATTGAAGCAGAGGCTGTGATTCTGGCGACAGGTCATTCGGCCCGCGAAATTTACGAACTGCTGTATGAAAAAGGTATATCCATCGAGGCTAAAACATTTGCAGTTGGGGTCAGGGCTGAGCATCCCCAAACTCTGATAGATTCCATTCAGTATAATCAGCCGCTTCGAGGCCCTTATTTGCCCCCTGCAACTTATTCGTTTGCCGAGCAGGTTGAACAGCGCGGGGTTTATTCGTTTTGCATGTGTCCGGGCGGAATGATGGTTCCGGCAGCAACTGCACCTGGCGAAATGGTAATCAATGGGATGTCGCCGACTAAACGAAATACGGCGTTCGCCAATTCAGGAATGGTTGTGGAGATCAGGCCTGAAGATTTGAATGAATTCCGGCATTTGGGAGTTTTTGCCGGACTGGAGTTCCAGAGGAATATTGAGCGTTTATGCTTTGCACTGAACGGTCACTCGCAGTTTGCACCTACCCAGCGATTGGGTGATTTTGTTGCAGGAAAATTTTCTCAGGATTTGCCTGAATCATCCTATCACCCGGGTTTGGTTTCTGTCCCTCTTCACGATAAACTTCCAAAACGGATCAGGACCCGTCTGCAGGAAGCATTTAAACTCATTGATAAAAAGGCACATGGTTACCTCACCAACGAAGCGGTGGTTGTTGGTGTTGAGTCGCGCACCTCATCGCCAATCCGAATTCCACGAAATAATGATACTTTTGAACATGTGAAAATCAAAGGACTTTACCCCTGTGGCGAGGGCGCTGGTTATGCGGGGGGAATAGTTTCGTCGGCCATGGATGGCGAACGCTGTGCCGAAGCTTTTGCTGAAAATTTCAGGCTTCGTTCCAGATAACCTGAGTTCGGAATAGAAAAGTTGAAGAATGTTGTACATTTTACTCCGTTAGGAGTTCAATGTCAATAGAATGCAATCATCTTGAATACTCATTCTCCGTTAGGAGATATACATTTTTGAACAATGTTGATGTCCTTCTACGGACAATATTTTGTTTATGGACAACATTTTCTATCTCCGTCTGAACTCAGAACAACAGATGGCCGCGGCAATAGCTACATTTAACGATTCGGTTTTGTTTTCATTCGAAGAAAAGCTAGGTATAAGTAATCGGTTGGTTACAAATTTGCCCGTAAGATCAGAAATTCCATTTCCTTCGTTTCCTAAAATGATGATGCCATTACTGGTCAGCGTTTCACTATAAATGTTCTTTCCGTCAAGAAAAGTCCCGTAAATTGGCATTTGAAATTCTCGGATTTCGTTCAGAAATTCAGGCAGGTTGGCGTACCAGGTTTTTACCCTGAAAATGGCCCCCATGCTTGCCTGTACCACTTTTGGATTAAAATTGTCAACTGTATTTCCGGAACAAATAACCGATGAAATGCCAAACCAGTCGGCTATGCGGAAAATAGTGCCAAGATTTCCGGGATCCTGAATAAAATCGAGCGCCAGTATGAGGTCGTGATTTAGGTTTAATTCCGGCCTGGAATTTAAGGGTTGACGGATTATGGCAAGCGAATCTTGCGGATTTTGAAGTAAACTCGCTTTTTGCAAGGTTTCGCTATCGGTTTCGATAAGTTCGTTTACCGAACCTGTGATGTCAGGATGCTGAGCGAGAAATGCGGAGGTACAAACCACTAACTCTACCTGGTATTCAGAACGAAGGGCTTCTTCAACCATTTTGTCACCTTCAACCAAAAAAAAGCCGGTTTCATCCCTGTTTTTTTTTCGGTTTAGCGATTGGATAAGTTTAATTTTGTTCTTACTCAACATACTTTATCATTCTTCGTTCTAAAATTGTAAAAATAAAAAGGTCTGAAAGAATTGCGAACCCATTGCTCTGTTTATTTTTGTAAAAACATAAAATCATGCACTTATTCCTCCGGAACAAATATTTGCTAATCAAACCGATCGTTTTTTTGATCGGTGTTTTGTTGATGGCATCCTGCAGTTCAACCAGATTTGTGCCCGAAGGTAAATATTTGCTTAATAAAATCAGTGTAAAAGTTGATGACAAAAAACTAAAGCGGGATGAATTAAAAACTCATGTCAAACAGAAGGAAAACCTTCGGATTTTAGGTTTCATGAAATTTCATTTGTGGGTATATAATCTGTCATCGGCTAAAAAGGAAAATGACTGGTTGAAACGAATTGGGGAAGCCCCGGTTTTATACGACGAATTTCAGACCAGGCGAAGCCAGTCTCAGTTATTAATTTACCTGAAGAATAAAGGCTACTACAAAGCCGAAGTAAACGACTCTGTGATAATAGGCAAAGGAAAAAAGAAACTGAACCTGATTTTTGATATTAAGGCCAGGCAACCTTACCAGATTCGCAAAATCATCTATTCCATTAAAGATCCAAACCTGCGCATTGTTTTGCTGGGCGATTCAACCAACAGGTTGATAAGAACGAACGACGTTTTTGATTTGGATATATTAAATGCTGAAAGAAAACGAATGTCTCAATTCCTGAATAACAGAGGCTATTTTAACTTTTCCGAAGAGTTTATAAGGTTTCAGGCGGATACCAGCTTTTTTAATTTCAGGGTTGACCTGACTGTAAGTGTTGATGATGCGCTTTTAAAGAATGATGAAAAGGAAGTTGTGGAACATCAAAAATATAAAATCAGAAATTACCTGATCAATCCAAGCTACAAAGCAGCCGATCTGTCTGCTAATCAGCCCGGCCAAAGTTTGGATACCCTTATCAGTAAAGATTACATTTTCACCTATCATGGGAAACTGAAGTACAAACCGGAATTGTTTTATAATTTAAACAGGCTTAAAGACAGCGCCTATTACAGTTTGCAGAATGCCGAAAAAACCTATCGGGCGCTCAACCGGCTGAAGCAATTCAGCCTGATTAATATTGGGTTTAATGAAACCTATTTGTTTGATCAGGATTCAATTCCTTTGTTGGATTGCCGGATGCAGTTATCGCCGTTACCACGTCAGAATATTTCGGTTGATGTTGAAGGAACCAACTCGTCAGGTAACCTTGGTGTTGCAGGAAATTTCAATTTTCAACACCGAAATGTTTTTTCCGGGGCCGAAGTCTTTGATTTACAATTGAGAGTAGCCCGTGAGAGGCAACAAATTAACGACAGTGTTTTTAATACGCAGGAATATGGTTTTGAGTCCAGTTTGACAATTCCAAAGTTTTTAAGCTTTATAAAGGCCAAACAACTATTCACTTTTCAGATTCCTGAAACAAAATTTACTATTGGTTATAATTATCAAAATCGGCCGGACTATACCCGTACCATCAGCAATCTGAAGTTTGGCTATAACTGGAAAACAACGAATTATCATTTCCATACATTAAATCTGGTTGATTTGAATTATGTACACCTTTACAATCAAAATCCGGCCTTCATCAATTCAATTAAAGATCTTTACATTAAAAGCAGTTTTACCGACCACCTGATCGCTGCCTCCAACTACAGTTGGATGTACAATACCCAGAATGTCCTTAAACGGGAAGATTACAAGTATTACAAATTTAACATCGAATCGGCCGGAAATCTACTCGGCCTTTATTCCAGGTTGATAAATAAAGACAAAACAAGCGTACTAGATTCGGTAACTAACCTGACAAGTTCGCATTACGAGATTCTGAATACCCGCTTTGCCCAGTATGTAAAAGGTGATTTCGAATACCGGTATGGGCATGTCATAGACAAACTTAGTTCTATTGTTGGCCGTGCTTTTATCGGAATTGGTGTTCCTTTTGGTAATTTTAATGTGCTACCATTCGAAAAGAAATATTTTACTGGTGGTGCAAATGGTATTCGTGCCTGGCAGGTTCGGTCTCTTGGTCCGGGTTCTTATAAAGCGCCATCCGATATTTATCCCAATCAGTCTTCCGACATTAAACTGGAATCAAATCTCGAATACCGGTTTAAATTATTCTGGATTATGGAAGGCGCATTGTTTCTGGATGCCGGAAATATCTGGGCCATAAACTACAAAGACAATCGTGAAGGTTCAGTCTTTAATATTGATGGATTTTACAGGCAGATAGCCGTTGGTTCAGGCTTTGGCATTCGTTTCGACTTTACCTATTTTCTGTTTCGGCTCGATCTGGGAATGAAAATGCGCGATCCGTCTTTGCCTTCAGGTAAACGGTTTATTCCTGGTAACTATCCGATTACCGGCGATCATTTTAACCTTTCTTTCGCTATCGGATATCCGTTCTAGAAAGAGGATGAAAAGCAGCTCAATATTAAATTTTAAGCACAGAAATTCAGTAAAGCAGTTTGTTGTTTTTATTTTTGGTTTGAACAATACTATCTTTGAATAATTATTTTTTAACCAAATATTTTCAAATTGAACTAAATAATACATTTTAAATTTTAATACAATGACAAAGATTTCAGAGGTAGTCAAACGCGGTGTAGTCACTGGCGACGATTTACAAAAAGTATTTAAAATTGCGAAAGAAAATCATTATGCATTGCCTGCGGTCAATGTGGTTGGATCTGATTCTGTAAATGCTGTGATGGAAGCTGCCAAACTGGTAAATTCACCGGTTATTATTCAATTTTCGAATGGCGGGGCGCAGTTTTATGCCGGAAAAGGACTTAAACTTGATGGCCAATTAGCTCCGGTTGCCGGCGCAATTGTTGGCGCACAAGCGGTGCACCTGCTTGCTGAATTGTATGGTGTTCATGTGGTTTTGCATACCGATCATGCTGCCAAAAAGCTTTTGCCATGGATTGACGGACTGTTGGATGCCGGTGAGAAACATTTTGCTGAAACCGGAAAACCGCTTTTCAGCTCTCATATGCTCGATTTATCGGAGGAGCCACTTCTGGAGAATATTGAGATATGCAAAAAATATCTGACCCGGATGAGTAAAATAGGAATGACCCTGGAAATTGAGTTGGGATGCACAGGAGGGGAAGAAGATGGGGTTGATAATTCAGGAATGGATAACTCCTTACTTTATACTCAGCCTGCCGATGTGAACTATGCCTACGAAGAATTGAGCCAAATCAGCCCTAATTTTACCATTGCAGCTTCTTTCGGCAATGTTCACGGTGTTTACAAACCTGGAAATGTTAAGCTTACCCCAAAAATTCTGGATAATTCACAGAAATTTATCTCAGCCAGGCATGGATTGGGTGAGAAGCCAATTGACTTTGTTTTCCACGGAGGATCAGGTTCTACTTTGGAAGAAATACGCGAAGCAATTTCTTATGGGGTTATCAAAATGAATATTGATACAGATACCCAATGGGCAACCTGGGATGGTGTTCGTAAATATGAAGCTCAAAACAGAGCTTATCTGCAAGGCCAGATCGGTAATCCGGATGGGGCAGACAAGCCCAACAAGAAGTACTACGATCCCCGTGTTTGGCTACGGAAAGCCCAGGAGGCAATGATTGAGCGATTAAAAATTGCATTCAGCGATTTGAATAATATAGACAGAAGTTAATAAATCACTTTTGCAGATGATTGAGCCTGGTTGAATAAACCAGGTTTTTTTATTTTCAAAAATTGATGTAAATTAGTGAAAAGCTTTTCATCCCATGAACATCAAACAACTTATTCAGGATTATTTTACTTTCAGCAGGAATGAACGAAGAGGAATTACCCTACTTCTGATTTTAATATTCCTGATGGCCATAGCCAATAAAACCATCTTTTATTTCGAAAAACCTGCCAAAATCAATCCAGCGTTATTCGATTCTGCACGTTATGAGTTAGGCTTGCTCAACGATTCACTTAACCAACATCCATCCGAAAGAAAACTATTTCCTCCTGATCCGAATCCAATTGATTTATCAGGGCAGGCTAATATTGATCTTCCGGAGTTATTTGTATTTGATCCGAATAAAACATCTGATGCCGATTTTCACCGTTTAGGATTATCGGTGAAACAAATTGCCACCATCCGTAACTACCAAAACAAAGGTGGATCATTCCGGAGCAAAGAAGATTTCTTTAAAATGTATGGTTTGACTAATCAACAGAAGAATGATTTATCAGCTTATATCAAGTTTGAACAGGCTGAAACCTTTCATCCAAAAATTGATCCTAAAGTTGAAATTGCTACATTCGAACTAAATACTGCCGATTCGACTGATTTGGAATTGTTGCCTGGAATTGGAGACAAACTATCGAAAAGAATTGTAAAATATCGGGATTTACTTGGTGGCTTTTATTCGATATCACAATTAAAGGAGGTATATGGTTTAAACGAACAAATCATCCGGTTAAACTCAGCAAGTTTGACAATTGATCCCGCCAAAATCAAAAAAATTGATTGGAACTTTGCCAATGCAAATGAACTTTCCCGGCATCCATACCTGCGAAACAATCTTTCAAGGCAAATTATTCAGTACAGATCAAAAAACGGAAGCATCAGTAATTTAGAAATTTTGCGCGATAGTATGATCTTAAACATAGACGAGTATAATAGATTAAAGCCATATTTTTAGAACAAAAACAAGCTTTCATCGTTTTGTAAATAGTAAGGAAAAATCATTCAAACCGATTAGAAATAAATTTTTTAGTTTAAATTTGATTAGTATGGTTTAATTCATAAATTTGCGGCTCGAATTTTAACTAGAAAAAATAATAATAGTATGATCGTTATTCCAGTAAAAGAAGGCGAAAATATCGAAAGAGCGCTTAAGAGATTTAAAAGAAAGTTTGAAAAAACAGGAGTGGTAAAAGAATTGCGTGTAAGGCAGGCTTTTGCAAAACCATCGGTTGAAAGAAGGGCTGAAATTAAAAAGGCCATTTATATTGAGAATTTGCTGCGCCAGGACGACTAGGATTTTCCGGAATTTTCCTGCATAAGATGTAAATTATCTACTAATGTCGCATCAGGAATCGTTTATTAATTACCTGAAATACGAAAAAAGGTATTCGCATTTAACTGCCATTGCCTATAAAAAAGACCTCGATCAGTTTGAAGAATTTTTTATCAAAACGATCGGGGATTTTAATGTCGAAGGGATAAATGATAAAATTGTCCGCAATTGGGTAATTGAGTTGATGGACGCCGGAATTTCTGCACGCACGGTAAATAAAAAAATATCAGCACTAAAGTCTTTTTATAAATATTTATTAAGGCTGGAGGTTATAAAGGAAAACAATTTGGTTAATGTGATTGTGCCCAAGGTTCGGAAAAAACTTCCTCAGTTTGTTGAGGAAAAAAACCTGAACCATTTGTTTGATGATGGTTTTTTTGGTAGAGACTTTGAAGCACTGCGCGATAAATTAATTTTAAGTCTGTTGTATGGTTCAGGAATACGTTTGGCCGAATTAATGCATTTAAAAGATGCAGATATGAATCAAACAGAATCTATGATTAAGGTGTTGGGTAAACGGAATAAAGAACGCATTACTCCCTATCCGCGAAGCTTAAACGAATTGATAGATCAATATAAAACAGAAAGAAACCTGTTATTCGGAAATGTAAGTCAATCATTTTTTGTCACTTCATCCGGAGAACCTGTTTATGAAAAACTAATCTATCGCGTTGTAAATAAATATTTAGCGTTAGTTACCACAATCGACCAAAAAAGTCCACATGTGCTACGGCATACATTCGCAACCCATATGCTTAACCGGGGAGCCGACCTGAATGCAGTGAAGGAAATGCTCGGACATTCTAATCTCGCAGCAACACAAATCTATACGCACACTTCTTTAGATAAAATTCAAAAAGTTTACAGACAAGCACATCCACGATCATAAATTATAGGAGGATTAATTATGAATATTCAGGTAAAAACGGTACATTTTACAGCCGATCAGAAGCTGAGTGATTTTTTAACCAAAAAAGTAACAAAACTTGATACCTATTTTGAAGGTATTATCGGAGCTGATGTAATTTTGAAGGTTGTTAAACCTGAAACTGCAAACAATAAAATTGCAGAAATTAAACTTTTCATTCCTGGATATGACTACCTTTTTGCTGAAAAGCAAGCCGACACGTTTGAAGAAGCAATAGACCTCGCCATTGATGCTATTCGCCGGCAACTAACTAAGTTTAAGGAAAAGTTGAAAGACAAATAATTGTAAAAAATAATTTGTCTTTAGTGGATTCGAAGAAAAAATTTATACATTTGCAAACCTTTTTCGGACAAGTATTATTTTTGTGATATTTTGATCAAAAAGAAATCCCCTGTAAACAGGAATTGATCGTTTATAGGGGTTTTTTGACATGATGTATTAATATGCCGAATTAGCTCAGTTGGCCAGAGCACGTGATTTGTAATCTCGGGGTCCTCAGTTCGAATCTGAGATTCGGCTCAACGATATTGGTTCTGAAAATTTTGATCGGGGAGATACCAAAGTGGCCAACTGGGGCAGACTGTAACTCTGCTGGCGTACGCCTTCGTAGGTTCGAATCCTGCTCTCCCCACAACCGGAATATTGGAATGGCAGAATGGCGAATATTAGAATCACTCTAACATTCAACATTCAAAATTCTAATCTTCCTCATGCGGGAGTAGCTCAGTCGATAGAGCATTAGCCTTCCAAGCTAAGGGTCGCGAGTTTGAATCTCGTCTCCCGCTCAATAGAGCGATTGCTGATGTAGCTCAGGGGTAGAGCGCTTCCTTGGTAAGGAAGAGGTCGCGAGTTCAATTCTCGCCCTCAGCTCTGATGAAAGTTTAAAAAGATAAATTAAAATTATTACAAGTTATGGCTAAAGCAAAATTTAACAGGGACAAGGCTCATGTCAATATTGGTACAATTGGCCACGTTGACCATGGCAAAACTACTTTGACTGCCGCTATTACTATGGTATTGGCACGAAAAGGTTATTGTGAAGTAAAAACGTTCGAATCAATCGACAGCGCTCCTGAAGAAAAAGAACGTGGTATTACCATTAACACAGCACACGTTGAGTACGAAACTGCAACCCGTCACTATGCGCACGTTGACTGTCCTGGTCACGCCGACTATGTGAAGAACATGGTAACAGGTGCTGCTCAGATGGATGGCGCAATTATCGTAGTTGCTGCTACTGATGGTCCTATGCCTCAGACCCGTGAGCACATTCTGTTGGCCCGTCAGGTAAACGTACCTAAACTGGTTGTTTTCATGAACAAAGTGGACATGGTTGACGATCCTGAAATTCTTGAACTTGTTGAAATGGAAATTCGCGAATTATTGACTTTCTATGGATTCGACGGAGATAATTCACCTGTTATTCAGGGATCTGCACTTGGAGCGATGCATGGTGAAGCAAAATGGGAAGAAAAAGTGCTGGAATTGATGGATGCAGTTGACTCTTGGATTCCAATTCCTCCCCGCGATGTTGATAAACCATTCCTGATGCCTGTTGAAGACGTATTCTCGATTACAGGTCGTGGTACCGTAGCAACAGGTCGTATCGAAACAGGTATGGTTCATACAGGCGACGAGCTTCAGTTGATCGGTTTAGGAGCTGAAGGCCGTAAAACAGTATGTACCGGTGTTGAGATGTTCCGCAAAATTTTGGATGACGGCCAGGCTGGCGACAACGTAGGTTTGCTGTTGCGTGGTGTTGACAAAAAAGAAATCAAACGTGGACAAATTCTTGCAAAACCAGGTTCAGTTACACCTCATACTACTTTCAAAGCAGAGGTATATATCCTGAAAAAAGAAGAAGGTGGACGTCACACTCCATTCCACAATAAATATCGCCCACAATTCTATATCCGTACTCTCGATGTAACAGGTGAAATTCACTTGCCGGAAGGACGCGAAATGGTTATGCCAGGAGATAACGTATCTATTGAAGTACAATTGATCTACCCTGTAGCACTTAACGTGGGTCTGCGTTTCGCTATCCGCGAAGGTGGCCGTACTGTTGGCGCTGGTCAGGTAACTGAAATTGTATAGTAATTTCCTGATAATATATTCTGATAAAAAGTCCCGGACTTTGCTTCCGGGACTTTTTACGGATGTTGCTCAGTTGGGAGTTTGTTTTTAATATTCAAAGTAAGTTCGAGTCTTACCATCCGTACAAATATTATTACAATAAAAAATGAAACTTAAAATTTATTTCGAAGAAGCTTATAACGAGCTTGTTCATAAAGTTTCCTGGCCTACACGAAAAGAATTACAAAGTAGTGCTTTCATCGTAATGGTTGCTTCCTTAATTATAGCACTAATAGTTTTCGTAATGGATTTCTCTTTTGAAAACATTATGAACTTTGTGTACAGATTATTTTATTAATACCTTTTAGGAGCACAACATGAGCGAAAACGTAAAAAAATGGTATGTTCTTCGGGCAATTGGAGGAAAAGAGAAGAAAGTCAAAGAATATATTGAAAACGAGATTGCAAATGCTGGTCTCCAGGAGTTTGTTTCACAGGTTTTAATTCCCACTGAGAAAGTTTATCAAATTCGCAACGGAAAAAAAATCAGTAAAGAAAGAAATTTCTTTCCTGGTTATGTTTTGGTTGAAGCTTGTCTGGTTGGTGAAATTCCCCACATGTTAAAAAATATTCCCAACGTCATTGGCTTCCTTGGGGATACAAAAAGTGGTGAACCGGTTCCAATGCGCCAGTCTGAAGTTTACCGGATCCTTGGTCGGGTAGATGAAATGGCCGAATCAGGCGAAGAAATGAATATTCCTTTTGTAATAGGAGAAACTGTGAAAGTAATTGATGGGCCATTCAATGGCTTTAACGGAATCATTGAAAAAATCAATGATGAAAAGAAGAAGCTTGAAGTAATGGTCAAAATTTTTGGACGAAAAACTCCTCTGGAACTTAGCTTTATGCAAGTAGAAAAGGAGTAATAAATCTTTTATCGATTTTATTATGGCTAAAGAAATTGCTGGATTAATTAAATTGCAAGTAAAGGGGGGTGCTGCTAACCCTTCACCTCCGATAGGCCCAGCATTAGGTTCTAAAGGGGTAAATATTATGCAGTTTTGCAAACAGTTTAACGCCCGTACACAAGACCTTTCAGGGAAAGTGTTACCAGTGGTTATTACTGTTTATGCTGATAAATCGTTTGATTTTGTAATTAAACAACCCCCGGTAGCCGTGCAACTTATCGAAGCGGCCAAAGTGAAAAAAGGTTCCTCAGAACCCCATATTAACAAAGTGGGTTCTGTAAACTGGGAACAAGTAAAGGCGATTGCTGAAATCAAATTGGAAGACCTTAACTGTTTCACACTTGATGCAGCTATGAGCATGGTAGCTGGTACTGCCAGAAGTATGGGTATCACCATTGACGGCGAACGCCCATCAACAAACTAATTAAAATTATTAAAATGGGCAGAATTACAAAGAATAAAAAGCTTGCTCTGGAAAAACTCGAAAAGGGGAAACTCTATACGCTCAAAGAAGCTTCGGCTCTTGTAAAGGAAATAACTTTTACCAAGTTCGATGCTTCTGTAGATATTGATGTCCGACTTGGAGTTGATCCACGAAAAGCAAATCAAATGGTTAGAGGCGTGGTTACTTTACCTCATGGTACTGGTAAAGAAGTACGTGTATTGGCCCTGGTTACTCCTGACAAAGAACAGGAGGCCAAAGATGCTGGAGCTGATTATGTTGGTCTCGACGACTTTGTTGAAAAAATCAAAGGCGGATGGACTGATGTAGATGTGATTATTACTATGCCACCTGTTATGGGTAAGGTTGGTGCCCTTGGACGTATTTTAGGTCCGCGCGGTTTAATGCCAAATCCTAAAAGTGGTACAGTTACAATGGATATAGGAAAAGCTGTTGCCGAAGTAAAAGCTGGTAAAATAGACTTCAAGGTTGATAAATTTGGGATCGTTCACACTTCTGTTGGTAAAGTTTCATTTGACCCTCAGAAATTGGTTGAGAATGCAACCGAATTTGTTAATACGCTGGTTAAGCTCAAACCTTCCGCAGCTAAAGGTACATATGTGAAAAGCATCTACGTATCAAGTACTATGAGTCCTGGAATACAAGTTGAACCTAAGTCTGTCTCTGAAAAGTAAATGATATGAAAAGATCAGAAAAACACGAAATTATCGGTAGTCTAACAGAGCAGATCAATTCATCAACTCATTTCTATCTGACTGATATTGAAGGCCTGAATGCCGCTAAAACAAGTAGTTTACGGCGCTTATGCGACAAACAGCATGTAGAACTTGTTGTAGTGAAGAATACCCTATTGCGTAAAGCATTGGAAGCATCAAATAAAAATGCGGAAGAACTTTACGATGTACTCAAAGGTAATACATCCGTCATGTTTTGTGAGAATGCAAATGTTCCTGCAAAATTGATAAAAGACTTCAAGAAAAAGAATAAGATGCCCATTTTAAAAGGCGCATACGTTCAGGAGTCGGTTTATGTTGGTGAAGACCAATTGGATATATTAGTTTCTATTAAGTCTAAGAATGAATTGATTGGTGAGGTTATCGGATTATTGCAGTCTCCAATGAAGAATGTATTGGGTGCATTACAATCAGGTGGAAATATCATCCATGGAGTTTTGAAGACGCTGGGAGAAAGAGGAAATTAGTTAGTTATAAAATTATATTAAAAATTATTATCGAAATGGCAGATTTAAAAAAACTTGCGGAAGAGTTGGTGAACTTAACTGTAAAAGAAGTAAATGAATTAGCCGGAATTCTAAAATCGGAATATGGTATTGAACCTGCTGCCGCAGCCGTTGCTGTTGCTGCTGCTGCCGGCCCTGCTGAAGAAGTGGAAGCTGCTGTTCAAACCGAATTCGATGTTATTCTGAAAGCAGCCGGTCAGTCAAAATTGGCTGTAGTGAAATTAGTTAAAGAGTTAACAGGTCTTGGTCTGAAAGAAGCTAAAGAAGTTGTTGATGCTGCTCCAAGAGCAGTAAAAGAAAAAGTTTCTAAAGATGAGGCTGAAGCGTTAAAATCTCAATTAGAAGAAGCTGGAGCTGAAGTTGAACTTAAATAAAAGTCTTACGGCCTTATTTTTAGGTTGATATGGTTTAGAACCTCACATACGTGGGGTTCTATCCCTTTTTGTATATTTATCTTTTAAGTTCAATTAATACATTTAGATAGATGTCAGTAAAAATTGAAAACCAGAGGATTAGCTTTTCTTCAACAAAAACCGTCTTCGACTATCCGGATTTTCTGGAAGTCCAGATTAAATCTTTCATCGAATTTTTTCAATTAGGAACTACTCCTGATCAGCGAAAAGATGAAGGTTTATATAGGGTGTTTGAAGAAAATTTCCCAATTACCGATACCAGGAACAACTTTGTTCTCGAATATGTTGACTATTCAGTTGATCCGCCACGTTATTCCATTGATGAATGTATTGAGCGCGGTTTAACTTTTAGTGTTCCGCTGAAAGCCAAATTAAAATTGTATTGTACCGATCCGGAGCATGAAGATTTTGATACGGTTGTTCAGGATGTTTATTTGGGTACTGTTCCATACATGACCCCACGGGGCACATTTGTTATTAACGGAGCTGAACGCGTTGTCGTTTCACAGTTGCATCGTTCTCCCGGAGTTTTCTTCGGACAAAGTATGCACGCGAATGGCACCAAACTTTATTCAGCCCGGATTATTCCTTTTAAAGGATCATGGATCGAGTTTGCAACAGACATTAACAGTGTGATGTTTGCTTATATTGATCGCAAGAAAAAATTGCCGGTTACGACTTTGCTTCGTGCAATTGGCTTTGAAAGTGACAAGGATATCCTTGAAATTTTCGACCTTGCCGATGAAATTAAAGTATCTAAATCTGGTTTAAAGAAAGTCGTTGGCCGTAAACTGGCTGCCCGTGTCCTCAAAACCTGGGTTGAAGATTTCGTTGATGAAGATACCGGAGAAGTAGTATCCATCGAACGTAACGAGGTCGTTATAGACCGTGAAACAATTATTGAAAACGATCATATTGATGAAATCGTAGATTCCGGGGCAAAAACAATTTTGCTGCATAAAGAAGACCAGAACCTGCAGGATTTTGCCATTATATACAATACCCTTCAGAAAGACCCCTGTAACTCAGAGAAAGAAGCAGTATTACATATCTACCGTCAATTGCGTAACGCTGAACCACCTGATGATGCAACAGCACGCGATGTCATTGATAAGCTGTTTTTCTCTGAAAAAAGATATGATCTAGGGGAAGTTGGCCGTTACCGGATCAACAAAAAGCTGGGCCTTAATATTGATATGGGTGTCCAGGTTTTAACCAAGGAAGATATTATTGAGATTATTAAATATTTGATCAAGCTGGTAAATTCAAAGACCGATGTTGACGATATTGACCACTTGAGCAACCGTCGTGTTCGTACCGTAGGCGAACAGATGTATAATCAGTTTGGCGTTGGCTTGGCCCGTATGGCCCGTACTATTCGTGAACGTATGAATGTACGCGATAATGAAGTGTTTACGCCAATTGATCTCATTAATTCAAAAACTTTATCCTCTGTAATTAATTCATTCTTCGGGACGAATGCCTTGTCACAGTTTATGGATCAAACGAATCCATTGGCTGAAATGACTCATAAACGTCGTATGTCAGCTTTGGGGCCGGGCGGTCTTTCGCGTGAAAGAGCCGGATTCGAGGTTCGCGACGTTCATTATACGCATTATGGTCGTCTTTGTCCGATTGAAACTCCTGAAGGACCAAATATTGGGCTGATTTCTTCGCTTTGCGTTTTTGCTAAGGTTACTGATCTCGGGTTTATTTCTACTCCATACCGCAAGGTTGAAAATGGTAAGGTAGATTTGTCTGACAGTGGTGTTGTTTACCTGACTGCAGAAGAAGAAGAAGGAAGAATTATCGCTCAGGCCAATGCCAAGATTGATTCAGAAGGACTATTTATCTCTTCAAGGGTAAAATCACGTTTGGATGGTGACTATCCGATTGTTCCTAAAATGGATGTGAACCTGATGGACGTTGGTCCTAACCAGATTGCATCGGTAGCGGCTTCATTAATCACTTTCCTTGAACATGATGATGCCAACCGTGCTTTGATGGGTTCAAACATGATGCGTCAGGCAGTACCGCTTCTCCGGCCGGAAGCTCCTATTGTAGGAACTGGTTTGGAAGCCCGCGCTGCAATTGATTCAAGAGTTTTGATTGTAGCTGAAGATAATGGTGTAGTCGAATTTGTTGATGCCGACGAAATCCATATTCGTTACGACAAAAGCGAAGAAGAACGTTTTGTAAGTTTCGATCCTGAAATTGTGGTTTACCGTATTTCTAAATTTCAGAAAACCAATCAGGGTACAGTGGTTGACCTTAAACCTATTGTAACTAAGGGCGATCGCGTAACCAAAGGACAGGTGCTTACTGAAGGATATGCTACTCAGGGTGGTGAACTGGCTTTGGGAAGGAATCTTAAAGTTGCATTCATGCCCTGGCAGGGATATAACTATGAGGATGCAATTGTAATTTCAGAACGCGTTGTTCGTGAAGATGTTTTCACCTCGATCCACGTTGATGAATATGCATTGGAAGTTCGTGACACCAAACGTGGTGTTGAAGAATTCACTTCTGACATTCCAAACGTTAGTGAAGAAGCTACCAAAAATCTGGATGAAAACGGGTTAATTCGTATCGGCGCAGTTGTAAAACCTGGCGATATCCTGATTGGAAAGATTACTCCAAAGGGTGAATCTGATCCTTCTCCGGAAGAAAAATTACTCCGTGCAATCTTTGGTGACAAAGCAGGTGATGTGAAGGATGCTTCATTAAAAGCTTCTCCATCGTTGAATGGCACAATCATAGATAAAAAACTATTCTCACGGGTAGTAAAAGATAAAAAAGGCAAAATGGCGACTAAACCGCTTCTCGATTCAATCGACGAAGAGTTTGACCGTCATGCTTCCGGGTTACGTGCAAAGCTGGAAGATAAGTTATTTACGCTCGTGAATGGTAAAACCAGTCAGGGCGTGAAAGACTATTATGGTGGCGACATCATTGGTAAAGGAATCAAGTTTACTTTGAAACAACTTCAGGATATTGATTATCTGACGATTAATCCTACCAAATGGACGACGGATAAGGATAAGAACGATATGATTTTCGCTCTGATCAACAATTACATCATGAAGCATAAGGAACTTGAAGCGGTATCAAAACGAAAACGCTACAATGTGACCATCGGCGATGAACTACCTGCAGGTATCATTCAGCTTGCCAAAGTTTATGTGGCTAAAAAACGTAAACTGCAGATTGGTGATAAAATGGCCGGGCGTCACGGAAATAAGGGTATCGTTTCGCGTATTGTTCGCGACGAAGATATGCCATTCCTTGAAGACGGAACTCCGGTTGATATCGTACTGAACCCACTGGGCGTACCATCGCGTATGAACCTTGGACAAATATATGAAACTGTTTTGGCCTGGGCCGGATTAGAATTGGGACTGAAATTTGCAACTCCAATTTTTGATGGCGCAACCCTTGACCAGGTATGTGAATATACTGAACAGGCTGGCGTACCGCTATATGGCAAGACTTACCTTCGTGATGGAGGTACCGGTGAACCATTCGATCAGCCAGCAACTGTCGGTATCATTTATATGCTGAAACTGGGCCACATGGTTGAAGATAAAATGCATGCCCGTTCAATCGGACCATATTCACTGATTACGCAGCAACCATTGGGCGGTAAAGCTCAGTTCGGGGGTCAGCGTTTTGGGGAAATGGAAGTTTGGGCGCTCGAAGCATTCGGCGCATCCAATATTCTTCAGGAAATCCTGACTGTCAAATCTGATGATGTTTTAGGCAGAGCTAAAGCTTACGAATCAATCGTGAAGGGTGAACCTATGCCGGCGGCTGGTATTCCTGAATCGTTAAACGTATTGCTGCACGAATTACGTGGCCTTGGGTTGAGTGTTAACCTGGATTAATTTAAGGAGAATCAATCTGATTTTCTGATATAAACTTGATAAAATAACAATCGATATATGGCATTCAGAAAAGACAATAAAGTTAAAAGTAGCTTTGCCAAAATTGGTATCAGTCTGGCTTCACCTGAGGAAGTTCTTGAACGTTCGCATGGAGAAGTATTGAAACCTGAAACGATAAATTACCGGACTTATAAACCTGAACGCGATGGTTTGTTCTGCGAACGAATCTTTGGACCTGTTAAGGATTATGAGTGCCATTGCGGCAAATACAAACGGATTCGTTACAAGGGAATTGTTTGTGACCGTTGCGGTGTTGAAGTAACCGAGAAAAAAGTGCGTCGCGAGCGCATGGGTCATATTTCATTGGTTGTTCCGGTGGCACATATTTGGTATTTCAAATCGTTACCTAATAAAATTGGCTACCTTTTAGGATTACCTACCAAAAAATTGGATGCAATTATTTATTACGAAAGATATGTGGTCATCAATGCTGGGGTAAAAGCTCAGGATGGAGTAAAATATCTTGATTTCCTTACTGAAGAAGAATATCTGGATATTCTGGATTCTTTGCCAAAGGAAAACCAGTATCTGGATGATGCCGATCCGAATAAATTTATTGCACGTATGGGGGCCGATGCCCTATATACTTTGCTTCAGCGATTGGAATTGGACGAAATGTCATTCGACCTTCGTCATAAAGCCAATACCGAGACCTCACAGCAACGTAAAAACGAAGCTTTGAAACGTCTTCAGGTAGTTGAGGCTTTCCGTGCAAGCAAAAATATTAATCGTCCGGAATGGATGATTGTGAAAGTTGTTCCGGTAATTCCACCTGATTTGCGTCCGTTGGTTCCACTTGATGGCGGCCGTTTTGCCACTTCCGATTTGAACGACTTGTACCGCAGGGTAATTATCCGCAACAACCGTTTGAAACGATTGATCGAAATCAAAGCTCCGGAAGTCATCTTGCGTAACGAAAAACGTATGCTTCAGGAAGCAGTTGATTCGTTGTTCGATAACTCCAGAAAATCAAATGCTGTTAAAACAGAGAATAACCGCGCGTTAAAATCGTTGTCCGACAGTTTGAAAGGGAAACAAGGTCGTTTCCGTCAGAACTTGTTGGGTAAACGCGTTGACTATTCAGCCCGTTCGGTCATTGTTATCGGACCAAAACTGAAACTGCACGAATGCGGACTTCCAAAAGATATGGCTGCTGAGCTTTTCAAACCATTTATCATCCGAAAACTGATTGAGCGCGGTATTGTGAAGACAGTGAAATCGGCCAAAAAAATTGTTGACCGCAAAGACCCGGTAGTTTGGGATATTCTTGAAAACGTACTGAAAGGACATCCTGTCATGCTGAACCGTGCGCCCACGCTGCACCGTTTATCCATTCAGGCATTCCAGCCGGTTTTAGTTGAAGGAAAAGCTATTCAGCTTCACCCGCTTGTTTGTACCGGTTTCAACGCCGACTTCGATGGCGACCAGATGGCGGTTCATGTACCACTGGGAAATGCTGCGGTTTTGGAAGCCCAAATGTTGATGCTTGCATCGCATAACCTTCTGAATCCGGCGAATGGTGCGCCTATCACTGTTCCATCGCAGGACATGGTTCTCGGTCTGTATTATATGACCAAACCTCGCCCTGGCGCTCGTGGTGAAGGCATGATTTTCTACTCGACTGAAGAGGTAATTATTGCTTACAACGAAGGTGTAATTGATTTGCACGCGATCATCAAGGTGAAAGTTGAAGACGTGGATGAGAAAGGTGAAATGTTCAAACACATCATCGAAACAACTGTTGGCCGAATCATTTTCAACCAGTCAGTTCCAAAAGCAGTTGGTTACATCAATCAGTTGCTGACTAAAAAATCGCTTCGGACCATTATTTCTGATATTTATAAAAAATGCAGCAATGCGGTAACCGTACATTTCCTTGATGCTATTAAGGATTTGGGTTATATGATGGCATATCGCGGCGGATTGTCGTTCAACCTGAGTGATGTGGTGGTTCCTTTCGATAAAAAAGAAATCGTTGATGCTGGTTATGAAGAAGTGGAGGAAGTAATGCTGAATTACAACCAGGGATTCATTACCAATAACGAACGGTACAATCAGGTTATTGATATCTGGACACATGCCAATGCCAAACTGACCAATTCGGTAATGAAAACATTAAGTACCGACCGCCAGGGATTCAATTCGGTTTATATGATGCTTGATTCCGGAGCCCGTGGTTCTAAAGAGCAGATACGTCAGCTATGTGGAATGCGTGGTTTGATGGCGAAACCTCAAAAATCAGGTTCCACCGGATCCCAGATTATTGAAAACCCGATTTTGGCCAACTTTAAAGAAGGACTGTCGGTTTTGGAATACTTCATTTCAACTCACGGTGCACGTAAGGGTTTGGCCGATACCGCCCTGAAAACTGCTGATGCCGGTTATCTGACCCGTAGATTGGTTGACGTGGCTCAGGATGTGATTATTAATGAAGAAGATTGCGGAACTTTGCGAGGCTTGGTAGCTGCTGCAATTAAAAACAATGAAGAAGTTGTAGCTTCCCTGTTCGAAAGGATTATCGGACGCTCAACTGTTCACGATATTTACAATCCGCTTACCGGTGAATTGATTGTCACTTCAGGAGAAATTATTACCGATGAAATTGGTAATAAAATTGAAGAATCACCAATCGAAGCCGTTGAAATTCGTTCGGTTTTAACCTGTGAATCAAAGGTTGGAGTCTGTGCCAAATGTTATGGTTTGAATCTGGCCGGAAGTACGATGGTTCAACGTGGTGAAGCTGTTGGTGTTATTGCCGCACAGTCAATTGGTGAACCGGGAACACAGCTTACTCTTCGTACTTTCCACGTAGGAGGTATTGCCGGTAACATTTCAACACAATCGGCCATTGATTCAAAATACGATGGTATTGCCGAAATTGATGAATTGCGTGTGGTTGAACAAGTTACCGGAGATACAGTTTCTCCTTCAGGAAAAACGTACATTGTAGTTAGCCGTTTGGCTGAATTACGA
The DNA here is from genome assembly GCA_003457135.1 of Prolixibacteraceae bacterium. Lineage (GTDB taxonomy): Bacteria > Bacteroidota > Bacteroidia > Bacteroidales > Prolixibacteraceae > Aquipluma. Next base: position 1,178 of record DMSQ01000023.1, on the reverse strand, counting down.
ATTATTGATAAAAATACCAGAATCCAGCTCTCCACTCATAACATTCCTTACGGATCGAAACTCTTTATCGAAAACGGTCAGGAAGTGAAGAAAGGAATGCGTATTTGTGAATGGGATCCATACAACGGCGTTATCATTACCGAGTTTAAAGGGAAGATTTCATTCGAACAGGTTATTGATGGTATTACATACCGCGAAGAATCGGATGAACAAACCGGGTACAAGGAAAAAGTAATCATTGAAACCAGGGATAAAACCAAAAATCCGGGATTAAGGATTTTGGATGAACAAGGCAATGTCATACGTACTTATAACTTGCCGGTTGCAGGTCACATGGCCGTAGAAGATGGCGATATTGTTGAAGCTGGCGCTGTTTTGGTAAAAATTCCCCGCGCTGCCGGTAAAGCTGGTGACATCACCGGTGGTTTGCCCCGTGTAACTGAGTTGTTTGAAGCCAGAAATCCTTCCAATCCTGCTGTTGTTTCGGAAATTGACGGTGAAATTTCTTTGGGTAAAATTAAACGTGGAAACCGCGAAATTGTGGTAACCTCGAAAACCGGAGAAGTTAAACGTTACCTCGTTCCGCTGTCACGTCAGATCCTGGTTCAGGAAAATGACTATATCCGTGCTGGTACTCCACTTTCTGATGGTGCAATTACTCCATCCGATATTTTGGCGATCAAAGGACCAACCGCTGTTCAGGAATATATTTTGAATGAAGTTCAGGATGTTTACCGGATGCAGGGTGTAAAAATAAACGACAAGCATTACGAGGTGATTATTCGTCAGATGATGCGTAAAGTGGAGATAGACGATCCGGGCGATACCCGTTTCCTTGAAAAGCAAATCGTTGACAAGCATGAATTCCTGCACGAAAACGACTGGATTTACAACAAGAAAGTGGTGATTGAAGCCGGAGATTCAGATAGTTTGAAACCTGGACAGATCATTACTTCACGTCGTTTGAGAGATGAAAACTCAAATCTTCGTCGTCGCGATAAAAAACTGGTTGAAGGAAGGGATGCAATTCCTGCAACTTCAAGTCAGATACTTCAGGGGATTACCCGTGCTGCACTTCAAACACGTAGTTGGTTATCAGCCGCTTCTTTCCAGGAAACCACCAAGGTTTTGAACGAAGCTGCCATACAGGGTAAAGTTGATTATCTCGATGGATTGAA
>DMSQ01000036.1 GCA_003457135.1 Prolixibacteraceae bacterium | reverse complement strand
CATGTACCGGACATTTAAATTTTGTCGCAAAAAGTTGAAATTTTGTCGCAGAATTAAATTGAGGGGATATTTTATAAAATTTTTAGATAAAAGGGAGATAAAAGGGAATTCAGACGAGACCAAGAAGTTTTTTATTGTTTTGCAGCAATTTCTTGATTTTCACTTGTTCTTTGAGCAAACTTTCTTCAGCAGTTTTAACAAATTCCTTAAATTCAGGTTCATCTTGTATGAGTTCAAATGCAGGGCTATATAGTAATACTGTCATATCAATTAAATTGAAAACTCTTTTTTTGCTATTCATGGCTTTATTCACATTTTCCAATGCCAATTTGTTGTTTCCCATGGCACAATAGAGACCAAATAATTTTAAATAATCCCATTTATCTGCATCTTGCCCATTTAATTCGATAATATGCATCTGATTGTTTAAGGCTTCCTTAAGTTGATAATCAGCCTTTTCTTTCATACCATTCTTTAAATAAATTGATATTGTATTAAAGTTCGTAAATATTGGATTTCCGTTTTTAATCATTATTTCATTCTGCTCCTCCAGATGTTTTAAAGCTCCTTTATAATCTTTGGCAAACAAACATTCATAATGTAGGGCCCAATGCCATTTTTTAAATTTTAATGAATAATAATATGCAGTTTTAAAATCACCATTTTTCAGTGCTGAATATACCAATCCATTTTGGTAAATAGTTGAGTCGTTAAGTGACTCTATTTGTTTCTGTGCTATCAAATTTGCTTCCTCATTTAATCCAAATGAGAAGAGAATTTCGCATAAAATATTTAAATATCTATTTGTTTCCTCAGGATTTCTCACTAATTCCAATCCTTTTTGAAAATTTTCAATTGCTTTATAATATTCACCTTTTTGAAAATAAATCTGTCCCAGTCCATAATATCCATTTAATCCATTAGAATATTTTTTTTCAAGTAAAAAAGCCTCTTCGGCTTCTGACAATTTCCCTTCTGAATGCCATAAGAAAATCCATCCTTTCAGACAGTATGCCTGAGAATTTTTTACATCAAAATGTAAAGCCCGGTTTGCAAGATGTAAAATGGTATCATAGTTTTTCTCCTGAGATGCAAGGTTCCATCCCAGGTCAACATAAGCACCGCTGTAGGTTGAATCCAGCCGGATGGCTTCCCTTATCATTCTTTCCTTTTCTTTTACAAGAATCATATTGGTTTCAGGATTTTCAACGGTTGGAATTTCTCCTGCTTTTAAAACCAGATTATAAGCTTCTATGTTCTTTGTGGGTCCCGCTTTTAAGAGCAGATTATATGCAGATATATTTTTGGTCGGTTTTGCATTAATCCATTCATTTTCTTCGCGGGTAATTTTAGCTTCAATCTGATTTGCGATCAGCGTTGCTATTTCGCTTTGAACATTGAAAACATCTTCCCACTCGCGGTTAAAGGATTCTGAGAATATAATTTTGTTTGTATTCCCTTCAATCAGATTGACAGTCACTTTTAACTGGTCGCCAATTTTTTGCCCGCTCCCGTCCACAACGTAGGAAACATCAAGCTCGCCTGCTATTTGATTTATTTTTTTAGTACTGTTTATCCGGTACTGTTCAACCGATGATCGCGGAAGAACCGTTAAATCTTCAATTTTTGACAGATTGGTAATTATTCCATCCATAACGCCATTGATAAAATAAGCGTTTGTTGTATCCTGGCTGTCATTGATAAATGGTAATACAGCAATTGATTTTGGAAGTTTTTCAGTTTTTGTATTTAACGGTTCTACTAAAATAACAAACAGTAATACGTTTAAGCTTGCAATAAGGATTAATCCGCCTATAAGGATTGATTTCAGTTCAAAACGAGGTTTATTTTTTTTCAAAGTTTCCTTGTTCAACTCCATCGGGAGTGCAGATAAATCACGTTTGGCAGCTTCACCCGGAGGAAAACCATAATAATCGCTGAAACATTTGTTGAAATAGGTAGCGCTCCCAAAACCCGATTTCCAGGCTACCTCCGAAACGGTATAAGTTTCTTCCTTCAGCAATTCAAAAGCATTTTTCAACCGGGCCTCCGCAATGATTGAAACTACTGTTTTACCTGTAATTTCACTAATCCGGCGATGCAGGTTCGAGCGGCTCATTCCCATTTCGCGAGCCAGCTCATTCACGCCAAAATCTGCATCAGACATCTTCGTCTGAATGATTTGATTCAGTTTTTGGAGAAATGTTTCATTTGCGGACGAACCATTTGCCATAATGCGTGAGATTTTTGAAAATCAATTTGAATAATAAACAAGCTGATAAACAAAAGGTTCGTTGTATATTTTAAGGAATTGACTTTGCACTGAAAATGCCTGGGAGTACATTTTGTAGGTATAAAATTAATATCAATCCAATCCTAAAACTTTCCATTCCTTTTTGAGCAATTCTTTAACTTTAAGTTGTGTATCGTGAATTCTGCTTTCAACGCTTGATACATATCTCTTAAATTCAGGCTCATCTGCAATGGTTTCGTAAATGGGATTGTGTTTTAAGTCAGCAACTTCAAAAATAAGATGGTCTATTTCTTCGCATTTCAATGCTTTTTTAAGTGTTTTTAAAGCCATTTCCCTGTTACCAAGTGCTGAATAAATGCTAACGAGGTATATATAATGGCTTTGGTTGGCATCCTGACCTAATTCTTTAATATATTTAAGTTGGTTGTTTAATGCCCCATTGAGGTGAAAATCAGCTTTTTCCTTATTCCCGTTTTTAAAATAAACGTATCCTGCCAAAAGTCTGGCTGTTATTTCTTTGCCTTGTTTACGTAATAGTTCATTAAATTCTTCAACATACTTCAAGGCTGATTTATAATCTCTTAGCCATAAACAAACAGCTATTTTATTGGAGTTAATTCGGTCAAATTTTCCATGCGCTATTTTATCAACTATTTTTAAGGCTGTATGGAAATCACTTTGTTGAATTGCTGTCCAGTACATACAATTGAAAAATGATAATGAATCGCTACCGGGAAAAGTGATTTTATCAGCAATTACCGAAGCCTCTTCATTTAAACCCATAGTTGAAATATAACTGCATATTGCACCTAAAGTAACATTTATGTTACCTGAATCTTTTTTATACTTTAAATCTTTAATTTCATACTCTATAGATTTGAATAATTCCCGTTTTTGAAAATACATATCTCCCAATCCGCGAATTCCTATTAATCCGTTGGAATATTTTACTGCCAGTTTATATTCCTCTTCAGCTTCCCTTAATTTTGGAGGATTGGAATGCCAGGTATATATCCAGCCTTTCAGATCATGAGCAAGAGCATTTTTACTATCGAAATGCAAAGCTCGATTGGCAAGATATAAAGCAGTATCATAATTTTCTTTTGAAAGGCCAATTATCCATCCCAATGTAGCATAAGATTCACTAAATGTTGAGTCAAGTTGAATGGCATCTCTTAAATAATTTTCAATCTGTTGAAAAAGTGGTTTACTAAAAGAAAATCCACTCATTCGCCATAATTCCCTGGCTTGAAGATAAAGATTGTAGGCAGCGATATTATCGGTAGGTTTTTTTTCAATCCTGGTTGTTTCTTCCGGCGTAATATTGGCATCAATCGTATTTCCAATCAACATTGCAATTTCGCTTTCCAAATCCAGGATTTCTTCGCCGCTTTTAGTAAAGAGTTCCGAAAACAGCAATTTATTGGTTTCCCCTTCCATCAGGTTGATGGTTATTTTAAGCTGTTCTCCGGTTTTTTGTCCGCTGCCATCCACAATGTAGGCAACATCCAGTTCCCTGGCGATTTGTTTATTGCTTTTAGGCCTGTTTTTTCTGTAAAATTCTACCGAAGAACGTGGAAGTACAGTTAAATCGGATATTTTGGACAGGTTGGTAATAATACCGTCCATTATTCCATTAATAACGTACACATTTGAACTGTCCGGGCTGTCGTTATAAAAAGGCAAAACTGCTATTGTTTTCTGAAGTGTTTCATTCTTTTTTGCAAATGGTTTTATAAAAAAAATCACCAGTAAAACGGTAACCAGTGTTATTAGCGATATTCCGACAATCAGGATTCTTTTCTTATTTGAATCAGATTGAACTACGGCATCTTTCTTTACTTTATTAAGATTTTCATTGAAATTCATTTTCACTGCTTCTCCAGGAGGATATCCATAATAATCACGAAAACATTTGTCGAAGTACGTTGCGCTGCCAAATCCCGCTTTCCACGAAACTTCAGAAACAGTATAGGTTTGCTCCTTCAGCAACTCCATGGATCTTTTCAGCCGGGCTTCAGAAATGAGTGTAACAACGGAATTACCGGTAATGTCGCTTACCCTGCGGTGAAGGTTCGACCGACTCATACCCATTTCACGTGCCAGTTCATTCACACCGAAATCCGACTCAGACATTTTAGTCTGAATGATACTTTGGAGTTTCCGGATAAACACATCATCTGCAGGTGAACCGCTAGCCATAGGGTGTGAGTTTTATGGTTATAACAATATTAAGAAATTAAATACTGAAAAACAATAGGTTAACGGGATTTTTCCAACACGCCCCTCGTTTAAGCGCTGGCGGAAACGAGGGATTGTTGGTTTTGAGTCTGTGACGCATCTTCCCTAGTTCATCAGATTTTGTATATTTTACGTTTCCCTCACTTTCAGGTATAATTCTATTTCCCCACCATTTTGCCAAGAAATTCCCTCGCTAATTTTACCTGGTTATCAACATAACTGATATCGCCGCGGGTGTGGTCTGCATTTAAAACGGGATGGCACAGTTCAAATGTAAAATAACCATTATAACCTATCTCGTTCATTAATCCGATATAATGCCGGTAATCGGGATTTTTCCCTCCTGCATAATAATCGAGGATAACGGGTTTAACTGTATCGTCCTTATCACGGTAATATTCACCTCCAAAATGAGAATGAACCTGCAGGTTACCGACGGTTCTAACCGCATTGGCAACATAGTCGTTATCAAGATTGTCCATTATCGGCAGGTCGAGGCATATTTTCAGCCAGGGTGAATTGATTTCCCTGACCAGATCAAGAGTATCGCGCCAGGTTTTGATCAGTGGGGCATGGTTTTGCAGGGCCATCGTTACCCCGAATTCTTCCCCAAATCCGGCAGCTTCTTTAAGGCAATCTTTGACAAAATTCCAGCGTTCGATCCTGGTGGCAAACGGATACTGTCTTTCGAAGGAGTAGAAATTTCCCCTTGTAAGTTCATAAGTACCCACACCTTCATGAATCACCACGCCGGGCCATGCAGCAAAAAGCCTGACTATTTTAGATCCCATATCTTTTGCAAGCCTGGCCGTTTCACGGACCATCAGAAGCTGACATTCACGGTGTTCCGGAACCGGGCTTGAGAAATCGTTATTCGCAGCTATGGCTGGTATTTCAAGTCCGTTTTTCAGGAGAGCATTCACCATTTCATCCTTTTTGCGCTTATCCAGATCAAGAGGGCATCCCATGGGCCGTTTGTTATCGAGTTCAACTCCGTCGAACCCATAATCTTTTGCCCGTTTGCAGAAATCTTCAAAAGAAAGTGCCGATCCCTCATACCAGATGCCGCCATAGCTTATTGAATAGAGGCCAAGTTTGATATTTGAATTTCCTCCATGTGCGGGTTTTGAACCTTCCGGGTTTCCTGCAAATGCGGTATTTACATTTCCCAATGCTGCGATTCCTGCAGCGACTCCCGATGTTTCAATAAATTTTCTACGGTCCATGATTTAGTTTTTTTTGGTTTATAGTTAATCAATCAATCTTATTTCACTTTCAACTTCACTCTCAACAAATAGTCGTCAGCCGTAATATACAAGGCTGAAAAATCATCGTTAAAAGCGCAATTGGCGGTGGCTTCGCCGGTGAAAATGGTGCCGAGGCGCTTGCCTTCGGGAGTAAAAATCAGCACTCCTCCGGGGCCGGTGGCGAATATCCAACCGTTTCGATGAACTTTCATTCCATCGGGCAGGCCTTTTAAATCTTTGGTCATACTGGTGGCATCAAAAAACAGTTTTCCATTTTTCAGCATTCCGTCTTCCGAAACGTCATAAACCATCCAAATTGCATTTTCGGGATCGGAACTGCCCACATAAAGTTTCTTCCAATCCGGCGAAAAAGCAATTCCGTTGGGCCGCGAAATTTGTTTGGTCAGCAAGGTGGTATTACCCTTTTTATCAAGCTTATAAACGCCCTGAAAATCCAGTTCTTTGGCCGGATCATCCATGCCTTTCTCCAGTCCGTAGGGCGGATCGGTAAAATACAAATCTCCGTTTTTATGGAAAACGGCATCGTTGGGACTGTTGAATTTTTTGCCGTTATAATTATTGGCCAGACTTACAAATTCAGCTTTGGGATTTTTAATCGTGGCCTTCATTTTTGCTACTCTCCGGTCGCCATGCTGGCAAAGAATTAATTCTCCCTCCGGGCTGAGCAACAAGCCATTCGAACCGGTTTCCCCGCCCCGTTTTTCTTTCCCGGTATAGCCAGCCGGTTTTAGATAAAGCTTTTTTCCTCCTTTTTCGGTCCATTCAAAAATGGAGTTGGAAGGAATATCCGAAAACAGAAGTTTGTTTTCAGTGGGCAACCAAAGCGGCCCTTCGGTCCATCCAAAACCTTCAGCCAGAATTTCAACCTGTGCATCTTTAGGAATTACTTCATGAATAAGGAGATCATTCACGATGATTTTGCTGCCGGTTTTAATATTTTGGGCAAAACATTCAACTATCAAAAGAAAAGCAAGAGCAAGAAATAGAGTTTTCATATTGAATAGATTGAAATTAAAAACAATTAACAAAACGGAAATATTGAAAAAAGGATACATTTACTTGAAATAACTTCTTGTATATTCGTGAAGCCTTTATATTATTATTGGTTTTGGATCTTTCACGCGCATCTAAACACTTCAATTTAAAACCATGAAGAAACGACTATTTCCATTTTAGCCTGAATAATTCATGAAAAACATCAACTTTGTGAAACTTAGTGTTTTCGTGCCTTTGTGGCGATTCTTTATTTTGCCACAATGACGCTATGGCTCAATGGATTCACTAAGTTGGAGAATAATGCAGGTTAGAAACAGTTCAAAAAGAAGGTGCAATCGTGATGAAAACGGAACTATTCGAAAAATTAGAGCAGTTCAGCAGATATAAATTAAATAGGAAAGAAATTAGAAAAAAATTGGAATAGCTTCGTTTTCTTCGTGATAAATCCTAAATCAACCAATATGAATGAAGTGGTATATTTTAACAGAAGCCTGATTGCAAAAAAAGAGGCATGCATATCCCCTGACGACAGGGGTTTCAATTTTGCTGATGGTGTTTACGAAGTGGTCAAATTTTATCGTGGCAAAGCTTTTCGATACGACGATCATATTGAACGTCTAAAAAGAAGCCTGCGTGAAATCCGGATTAGCCTGGAGGATTTCGATCAGTTTGAACTTGTTTTTCAGGAACTTCTGGAAAGGAACGGATTAACCGGTCAGGAGGCAGGTATTTATTTGCAGATTACCAGGGGAAGCCATACCCGGATCCATCGTTTTCCTGAAAATATCCAACCAACGGTTTATGCGTCAGCTTTTCCTTTTTCAACGAAGCAAGAGCAAATCGAAAATGGAATCAAAGTGATTACCGCTGATGATATTCGCTGGTTGCGTTGCGATATCAAATCCATCGCCTTGCTGCCCAATGTTTTGTTTGCGCAGAAAGCGGCCGAAAACAATGCCGAAGAAACCGTCTTTATCCGGAACGGCGTCGTTACCGAAGCCACTCATTCGAATGTGATCGGCGTGAAAGATGGAGTTTTACTGACACATCCTGACTCGAACCTGATATTACCGGGAATCACCAAAAAAGTGGTGATGGAAATATGCAGGTCAAATGGCATCAGGGTAATTGAAGTAGGAATTCAGGCTTCGAAGTTAGCCAACATGGACGAAATGATGATTATAGGCACTGGCAGTGAGGTTACACCTGTTGTGGACATTGATGGGATTAGAATCAGTGATGGCAAACCAGGACCGGTTACACGTTTTATTCAGGAGAAATTTTTCGAACAAACATATCTTTCCCACTGAGCGTTCAAACAAGGTTTGAGAAGTTATATTCATTGGCAACGTAAAAGGGCAAGGCATTTACCTGTTTTTGGGGGATTTCGGTTATATTCAAATCAAGTCCAAAAACTAATTTTTTATACTTCTAAAGTGGCGGTATTGTTAAAGTATTTATGTTCTTCATATTTCACATATCCCAACTGGTTTGTCAACAATTGAGTTTCTCCAATTTTAAATTCAGGAATGCTTCCATGTATATGCCCGTAAATCCAGAAATCAGGCCCTATATCTTCAATCAAACCAAACAGCTCAACAGCAAAGGCATCGTTCAGGACATCTCCTTTATATTTTTCCGGGTAATTCAGAAATGTAGGAACATGATGGGTTACCACCACCTTTTTTTCTACTCTTTCACTGGCCAATTCCTGTTTTAAAAATACTAAGCTTTCTTCATGCAACTGATTAAATTGGACTGATGAAAACCGGTAGCCATTGAATTTGATTACCTGAAAATCACTTATTCCACGTTCAATCTGCCATTCATAGCCTGGTCTGATTTTCGACCAAAGTGTTGAGAATATGAAATGAATGTTCTCGTGTTGAACCGTAGTATTGTTCACCAGCAAAACATTGCTCCTGATTTTCTCCTTCAGCATTCCGCATTTGGTAGCTGCATCGGAATAGTAATATTCGTGATTGCCGGGTATCCAGTAAACAGTTTGAAAATGGTCGGAAACATAATTGAAAAAATCGGCATGTTTATCCATGATTGCAAATGGAACAATATCGCCTGCCAGCAATAATATATCACCCTTTGGCAGCAAGGGATTTGCATGGAGAAATTTCCTGTTTTCAGGAAACTCCAAATGCAGGTCTGATGCATATTGAATTAACATATCAGGCTTTCAAAGTTTTTAATTCTCCCATCTTCTATTTGGAGAAATTCGTGAATTACGCATCAATGTTGATTAGTGTTTTGGTAATAGACACTTCCAGAACCTTTAAACACTCATAGACTTCCCTTTCGCATGGCCATCAAATTTTCGTGTGGTGTTCCGACCGTAATTTCGCATCCGGCTGAAAGGATAAACCGTTCATCGCCATATCTGGCAACCAATTCACGCGATATTCGTTCAACTTCTTCTGCGGTTGAATCCTGAATCAGCATTGGATTAATATTACCCATCAGGATGATCTTTTCACCCAAAACCGATCGGGCATAAGAAATGTCAACATCATAATCCAGATCAAGAACATCGGTTCCGAGTTCCTTTAACAAAGGCAGAAGGTGTGTGATGTCGCCGCAGATATGAAGTTTAGTACGGGCACCGTTGGCATGAATAAATGCGATGATTTCGCGGTGACGCTCTTTTACAAAAGTATCGTAGGTAAACGGATCAATCTGTGAACAAATAGCATCGCCGATACCAATTACATCGCATCCGGCTTCAATCTGTGCTTTGGCAAAATCTTTGGCAGTTTCGGTGCATTTATCGAGCAGCAAATTGCAGAAATCCGGATCCATCATCAGTTGCATAAGCATCTGACTCACGCCAGCCAAATCGCAGGCTTCGGCCAGCGGGCCTTCAATCCAGCCAATCACCGGAACTGTTCCCTGTAATTTCTTCTGAAAAAGTTCTGCTCCTTTGATGCGGTCGAGGGTGCGTGTACATGTGCACACATCCGGACGCTGCAAATTCTGCACATCCTCCCACGATTTTACGATTAACCGTTCGCACCGCGGGACTCCTTCAGAAATAAAAGTTACCGGGGCGCCAAAGGCCGATGTTTCACGGTATGGATCCGAAATGAGGCTAACCATATCGTAATCGAAATGCTCCATGGTTTTGATGTTGCTGTTGACAAGTATTTTATGGTCGGAGGCAAATTCTCCATACGTATTTCCTGTAAAACGGGCTGCAAAGTGCATCAGGATTGGACGGAACAAGGTCCGGTCTATTTTCTTTCCTTCTGTAAAGGCATCAAAAAGCTGTTTTTTGTTCATGGTCGGGCAGGTTTAAGTCTGGTTCTTTAACAAAAGTACACAATTATCAGGAATGAGAAGTGGCTAAAACAGTTAGTTTTTTCCATGCAATTTAGTCATCCGATGAATTCATAATTAATTGATTACCTGAATATAATTATTTGATTTCTTGACAAAATATTCATCGGATGACTTTTAAGAGTGGACTCAATGATTAAATTTGCAGATCATTAAACTGAATTTTCAATGAATCCCGAACATACTCATCACGATCATATCCATATTCTGAAAGGATTGGAATCTTCCGATTCGCTCAAAGTGATCGAAACGCTTGAAGAATTAAAGGTATCAGGAAAGGTTACTGATATTCCGATCCTCATTGAGATACTGCATCTGACCTGGAACACTGAAATTAAGTCGAAGATTATTGATTTATTTGCCAGCCTGAAGGAAAGTGATGCGGTCCCTCTAATCATTTCAGCCATTCGGGATCAGAAATATGCACCTGAATTAAAAGAACTGGTTGCTTGTTGTTGGGAAAACGGGCTCGATTATAGCAATTATTTATCTCTTTTTGTTGAATTGCTCATAGAGAGTGATTTCAGTATCGCATTCGAAGCATATACAGTGATCATGAATAACGAACATAGGATCGGGCAGGCTATTATTGACCAACAGATTGAGCGGCTCCAATCAGCTTTGGCAACAACTTCGGACATGAAGCGGCAGCTCTTGCTCGATGTCATTGACTTTTTACCTTCAATAGGGAAATGAGCCTGTCACGGGTAATTGCGTTCGCCAAAAATGGTGCTTCCTATCCTGACCATCGTACTTCCTTTTTCAACGGCAATCAGGTAATCGCCCGACATACCCATCGAAATTTCCTTAAAATCACCGACTTGCGCAAAATACTCCGATTTTAACTTGTCAAATATTGCTTTTAAATGGGCAAATTCTTTTCTGATCCGATTTTCATCATCGGTAAAAGTAGCCATGCCCATCACTCCTGAAATCCTGACATTCCGAAGATTTCTGAACTCATCAGAAACAATCATTTCGAGCGCTTCGTCCAGCGAAAATCCAAACTTGGTTTCCTCTTCGGCAATATGAAACTGGAGCAGGCAAGGGATGATCCGGTTTCTCTTTGTGGCTTCGGCATCAATAGCTTTCAACAACCTGAACGTATCAACTCCCTGAATAAGGTGAACAAAAGGAGCAATGTATTTGACCTTGTTGGTTTGCAAATGCCCGATTAAATGCCATTCGATATCTTTCGGAAGCTCCTCGTATTTCCATACCATTTCCTGAACTTTGTTTTCTCCGAAAATCCGTTGTCCATTCTGATAGGCTTCCAAAATAAGTTCAGCCGGTTTGGTTTTCGAAACCGCTACAAGCTGAACATGAACCGGAAGGTTCAATTTTACAAGGTCAATATTTTCAGCTATGCTCATCATTCAAAAATAGTGTTTAAAGTCATTTGATCGTCATTTATAATCGGTTAAAATTTATCATTCGAGGCCAATAACAATTTCCAATCTTCGGTTTCCGGACTCCGGTCTTCCGTCTTCCGTCTTTTTCCTATCTTTGAGCCCCGCAATGAACGAAAGACAGCAACATACCATCGAACGGATGAACGAATTGGGTGCACAAGGCAAACCATTCACGTTTATCATTGATTTTGACTTTCAAAAGCCACTGTTGTTCGAAACTGACGATCCGGCCAGTCTTCTCTGGAAAACTCCTGGTTCAGGTAATTATACGCCGGAAATGATACACGAAAAGCCAGTTCAGTGGGACATTCATCCGGGCTTGTATGAGAAATACAGTGAAGCATTTACGGTGGTTCAGCATCACATTCACAATGGTGATACCTATTTGCTGAACCTAACGATGCCCACACAGGTTGTGACCAATCTTTCTCCGGAAGAAATCTTTCATATCAGTTGTGCGCCTTACAAAATCTGGCTCAAAAATCAGTTTGTATGCTTTTCTCCTGAAATTTTTATTCAGATAGCCGATGGAACGATATCATCATTCCCGATGAAAGGGACGATTGATGCGAATCTTGAAAATGCCAGGGAACTGTTACTGAACGACGAAAAGGAAATTGCCGAACATCATACCATTGTTGATCTGATACGCAATGATTTAAGCATGGTCGCTTTGGATGTTCAGGTAAACCGATTCATGTACATTGACCGGATTTCAACCAACCGTGGCGATTTACTGCAAATGAGTTCAAAGATTTCAGGTCAGCTTCCAACCGATTACCAAAAATCAATTGGTAGTATTTTAGCAAAAATGTTGCCTGCAGGTTCAATTTCCGGCGCCCCAAAACCAAAAACACTTGAAATCATCCGGAAAGTTGAGCAATATGATCGCGGATATTATACCGGGATTTTTGGTGTTTTCGACGGAAAAAACCTGGATAGCTGCGTGTTAATCAGATATCTGGAACAGGACGGCGAAAAACTGACTTTCAAAAGTGGTGGTGGAATTACCTTTTTGAGCGACTGTCAGACCGAATACAACGAACTAATTCAAAAAGTATATGTCCCTATTGGTTGAATCACTGAAGTTGAAAGATGGCTTTATCTGCAATCTGGAATACCATCAAAACCGATTGAACCGCTCGATGGATGAGCTATTTCCGGGAAAAAAACACATTGATTTGTCAAAAGAAATTATCATTCCTGAAAATTTTAAAAAAGGCCCGTTTAAAATTCGGGTTCTTTATACCCATACTGTCGAAAATATTGAAATGGAGTCCTATTTATTCCGCAATATTCAAAGTTTGAAAATCGTTCATCACGAGAGCATTGATTATCACCTGAAATATTCTGACCGGCAAATCCTTCAGGAATTATTTGCTTTGCGGGGAGATTGCGACGACATCATCATTATTAAAAATGGTCTTGTTACAGACTCATTTGCCGCCAACCTTTTATTTTTTGACGGAGAAAAATGGATTACTCCTGAAACCCCGCTCCTGAAAGGAACCAAACGGCAATTCCTGCTTGATCATGGAATTATTTCAGAAATGGGAATCAGGGAAAAGGATATTCGGAACTTCCAGAAAGTAGGACTGGTAAATGCCATGATTGATTTTGATGAGATGCCGGTAATACCTGTCAATCAGATTTTCTAATAGCTGCCACAAAGTATTTCCCGGGATAGTCAAATTGTTTGAAGGTATTGTTCTGCTGTTAGCACAGGAATTTTTGACTTTTGGAAATCTTTCAGATTCCGGGTAATAATCAAATTTGCTCCGCTTTCAAGAGCAGAATAATATTGGATGGCATCTTCATAGTCTTTAAAATCGATGTCATTGAGCGATAAATCTATAATTTTCTCATCAAGACCTATCACCTTAACAAGCAATTTCAACTTACGAAGGATTAACCTGGCTTCTACAGGTTTCCGTTCTTTTGAAAGAATGTAGTTCGTATTGGCAAATGTTAGTGCAGAAACGCACAATTGAAGTTTCATGTTATCAGCCAAAGAAAATAGTTGAGCAGCCGGTCTGTAAAATGGTTCCCGTTTTGCGAGCAAGTCAATGACGATGTTGGTATCCAGAAACAAACTGATCATTTATATTTCTCTGTCAGGTAGTTTGAATAGTCATTTTTAAGATCAAAATCTTCAGTAAGGTGAATTACACCACTTAAGCTTTCAACCAGAGGTGTAATTTCAATGTCTTCGCTCTTTTGATTCGTGATAGATTCAAGATAGGATTCAACCATTTTGGAAAGACTGATTTTGTGACTGTGAGCATAATCTTTTGCCCGCTCAATCACCTTCTTTTTTAACCGAATTGTAAGTTTTGTTTCCATTCGAATTTCGCTTGACGTACAAATATAAATTTTCTATACGTCGGAAACAAATTTAAAAGGTACAAGTTTATTTTTATCCGAATAGGATTAATCCACCACCATCAGCCCATCATACGCCAGAAAAACATTCTCCGGAAGCTCTTTTTGTACTTCATCATGAAATCCCATCTGATGCGACATGTGTGTCAGATAGGCTTTTGCAGGTTTAACTTCTGAAATAATTTCAATGGCCTGGCTCAGATTGTAATGCGAAATATGATCTTCTTTGCGTAAGGCATTCAACACCAAAACATCCAATCCACGAAGTTTATTTATCTCAGCCTCCTCCAGGCGGTTTACATCAGTTACATAGGCTATTTTCCTGAAGCGGAAACCAAATACAGGCAATTTATAATGAAAGCCCCGGATAGGAAGAATTTCCAGTTCCCCGATCCTGAAAGGTTTATTTTCAATCAGATGAAGGTGCATTTGAGGAATTCCGGGATAGGTGTATGGAGCAAAAACGTAATCGAAAATGCGCCGGATAGCAATCTGGACACGCTCTTCAGCATAAATATCGGTTGGCTGTCCCTGCACCCAGTTGAACGCACGGATATCGTCGAGGCCGAAAATATGATCGGTATGTTCGTGGGTGAGCAAAATGCCGTTTAAATGGCGGACCTGATGCATCAGCATTTGCTGGCGGAAATCAGGTCCGGCATCAATAATTAGGCGTAAATCTTCGTCCTCAATCATCACCGAAGCGCGTAAGCGCTTGTCTTTCGGATCGTCCGACTGGCACACCGGACATTGACATGCAACCACTGGTACTCCCTGTGATGTACCTGTTCCCAGAAAAGTAAGTTTCACATTCTTGTTATTTGGTTCACAAAAATAAGGATTGCCCTCTGTCTGCCGAAGGTTTTTAACTATTTTTGAGAAAAATTTCTGAATGGCCAAACTATATCTGATCCCAACCACTTTGGGCGACACGACCATCGAGCGGGTTTTACCTCCCGATCTGACTCAGTTGATTTCATCCATTCCTGTATTCATTGTCGAAAACCTGCGCACAGCCCGGCGTTTCCTGAAAAAAGTGAACCCTCCTATTGTGATTGATAATCTCCAATTTTTTGAACTGAACCAGCATACTGATAAAAAAGAAATAAGCCGGTTTCTGGAACCTATTAAAAACGGTCAGGATATTGGCATACTCTCTGAAGCCGGTTGTCCGGCAGTGGCTGATCCGGGAGCTGAAGTTGTAAAAATTGCGCACACCAAAAATATTCAGGTTGTGCCACTTGTTGGACCTTCTTCGATTCTTCTTGCTTTAATGGCTTCAGGAATGAGCGGACAAAACTTTGCATTCAACGGTTATTTGCCCATAAAAAATCCCGAAAAATCGCAACAGATTAAAATGCTCGAAAAGCGAATGCAAACAGAAGGACAGACACAGATTTTTATTGAAACGCCTTACCGGAATGCCCGGTTACTCGACGAATTGTTGAAAAACTGCGACCCGCAAACCATGTTGTGCATTGCCGTTGATATAACTTTAGATACGGAATTTATTCTTAGTAAACCGGTTTCGTACTGGAAGACAAACATTCCGGATATTCAGAAACGACCTGCAATTTTTATGATCGGGAAAGTATGAAATCAGGGAAAGAGAAAAAAGAATTAGGAAAATCGTATCTTAGCAAAAAAAAAGAATGATTGGAAAGGATAAAATATCAGAAATTGTTGGAATGATTGCTTCCGGATACAATCCTGAAAAAATTATTCTTTTTGGATCGTATGCCACCGGGAATCCGGATGAAAATAGCGATCTGGATTTATTCATTATTAAGGAAACCAATTTACCCCGGCCGGAAAGGACAATTCAGGTTCGGAAAATGCTTTTTGGTGCAAAGATTCCTATTG
Source organism: Prolixibacteraceae bacterium (assembly GCA_003457135.1). Lineage (GTDB taxonomy): Bacteria > Bacteroidota > Bacteroidia > Bacteroidales > Prolixibacteraceae > Aquipluma. Next base: position 1,368 of record DMSQ01000036.1, on the reverse strand, counting down.
ACCTGATTGTTTATACCCCAAAAGAAATTGAGGAATCAAAGGAAAATAAATTCAGTTTTGTACATGAAGTTTTGAATACTGGAAAAACTCTTTATAGTAATTGTTAGAAATGTGATGATATTTAATCGGTCCAACTTATGAAAACAAAGATAATTTGTTCTTTTATTCTAATTTTTCTTATTGCATCCAGTTGTAAGAAAGATTCTGAAACAATTAATGTTAGTAGAGATTTTATAGAAATCAATGGTGATAAAAGGATAATTCCTACAAAATCAAATTTCGTTTATAGGATTGATAGAGACATGTATAATAATACATTTGAATATGAATTTGAGGATAAACTGCATTCGAAAGAAATTGGAGGTTATCCAATTGATGGACTTGAATTTCGTATAATTATAACAGATAGTAAGCTCATAAATAATACCGATAGACCTTCAATTAAGGATTATCCTCTTGTGGACTTAAATAATCATCAATTATTTGATTATGCCAGAATTGGTATAATTCTGTCTAAGAATGGACAAGATCAGTATTATTTTAATTCATTTTATTCTACTGGAAATTTACACGTAAGTGAGTTTAAAGGAAAAACTGTGTTTGAGTTTAGTAATATAGAACTAATGTCAGGAGATGGTCCACCTATTCCTGTTAGCGGACGGTTTGAACTTTAAAGAAATTCCATAACTATTTCCACTTTACTTCAATATAAATAGTATGAATTATCGTACTTTGGCATTCATCCGAATGCTAATACATCTATAAAAGAGGTATTTGCAAATAGTAGGATATCAAAACATCAACTCATAATCGTCACCACCAACCTTCTTCTTCCACCAAAATTTCTGAACTCACACAAATAAATACCCTGCCATGTGCCCAGATTTAAACGGTGGATGGTAACAGGAATTGTCAGACTTGCGCCAATCAGTGAGCTCTTTAAATGTGCAGGCATATCGTCAGGGCCTTCGTCGGAGTGCGAATAAAGCGGATCATTTTCAGGCATCAGTTTATTCATAAATTTCTCGAAATCATACCTTACCGATGGATCTGCATTTTCATTCAGGCTAATTCCGGCAGAGGTGTGCTGAATCAGGATATTTACCAATCCCTTTTCAGGTAGCCGTGGCAATTCCTTCTCAATCAGTTCAGTGATTAAGTGGTATCCGCGTTTAAAAACGGGTAGGATGATTTCAAGTTGTTCGGTCATAATTTAAATTTCAGGTTCCAAATTCCATGTTACGGGTTACGCGATACGGGTTACGAGATATTACGGGTTTTACACGAAACTCGTATCGCGAAACTCGCAACAAATTGTTCTGCCAACTGCGACTGACCACTGACCACTAATAATGTTTCCCCATAAAA
>DMSQ01000068.1 GCA_003457135.1 Prolixibacteraceae bacterium | reverse complement strand
TCAACCGATTCAATGATTTCCTTTCCGCCTTCCACTTTTACAGCATCGGCATGGGTTACTTTCATAATTTTGATGGCCGAATTCAGCGCTTCGAGCGAGTTTCCCTGATACGACCCGAAAGGCATATCGACCACTACCAGCGCGCGGTTCACAGCTTTTACCACCGATTTGCCGTGATAAATCATCTGGTCGAGGGTAATCGGCAGCGTGGTTTCGTTTCCGGCCATTACGTTTGAAGCAGAATCGCCCACCAGAATGATGTCGATACCAGCCTGATCAACCAATTTGGCCATGCTGTAATCGTACGAGGTAAGCATCGCAATTTTTTCGCCTTTCAGTTTCATTTCCGAAAGCACATGGGTAGTAACCCTCTTTATCTCTTTATAAACTGACATATTTTTTATATTCGAATTGGCAGCAAAAGTACGAATTTATAGATTGATGTGTTCGTTTTATTTTGGACCATTGTTTTTGAATTTTTTTATGCTCAAAAACATGCCCCCCCCATCAAATATTAATTATTATGACACATTTGGGCATTGTTTTTGCTAATTGGGCAACTTGTTCCACACATAATAAACATTAAAACCAGAAATCATGAAACAATTGCTATCAATGCTTTGCTTTATTACAATCGTACTAACAAGCCAGGCGCAGGACAAAAATTTCGATTTATCGAAGTACAAATTTCCGGATTACAAGAGCCATGAAATGGAGTTTAGCTTTGGATCTTATGGAAGTGGTTCTAACTTTTCAGGTTTCTACACCCCTAGTAATAATGAACCAGGTAGAATTATAGACTACAGGAACGTTTATAGTTACACTAATCTTAATTTGGGTTACAGTTTTACAAAAAGCAACCGAAAAAGGCAAGAGAATATTAATTCCTATTTCAGTAGCACCTATCGCTTTGATAAGTCAGTTAATGAAAATGGAAAAAGAACTTTTAGCAGTCCTGGCAGTGATTTTAAAATTTATGCCAACGAGAGATACTATTTAACTGAGAACAAATGGTTTTTAGAAGCTTATCCTTATTTCGAATCAGAAATCTGGTCAACAAATGAGATGAATCCTGATTTAACAAAAATGGAAAGAAAAGGAGTTAGTTTTTCTACTCGTCTTGGGTTAGGTGGTGGGATCGGAAGAATTGAAAATGTAAGCGAATATTGGCAAGCATATTATATTTTAGAAGAATTAAAAAAGCAAGGATCTCTGATTCGCAACTATGAGGATAAGGATATTCATGAATTTGCTTCATTAGCGTCGAGATTAAAAAGTATGAGATTTTTCGATTCAAGGTTAAAGAAAATCGATGAAATGAAATCTATCGATTCATTAATGCATGAAAATCAGTTAATCCAAAATAGCGACATTTCCTACTTTGCGACATTAAGCGATTACTGGAATTTCGCAAGCATTTCAAACCGTTTTTCAGGAAAGGTTTTGAAATTTCTCGTCACTCCATCCTATGGCTATCGATTTACTGAAGAAATAGGAAAATCGAAAAACACGATTAAAAATACTGATATTAAATCAGAATTAAGTTTCAATTGCAACAAACAACTGAATCTTTTTTGGGATCGCTTCTTCAGTTTAAATATTACCAACATAACTCCATTAAACATCGAGGAATTTGTTATTAAACATCCAAAAAACTACCAGGAAATAAGTTCTTATTTCGGTTTGGGTTACTATCCCAATTTCAGGACTAAATTCACAACTCAACTTTCGTATAATGGATCACAGTTTTTATCGGGCTTAAAAGATGATGGAACAAAGTATAAAAAAGTTTGGTCAAATAGTATCGCACTATACAGTTCAGCCTATTATTACATATCTCCTCAATTAAGGATTGAAGGGAATATAAGTACACGCTACACTGATAAAATAAAAACTAATAACCTAAGAGATAGATTAGACTTTACATATAATATAGCATTCCGTTACGCCATTTTCTAATCCATTCTAAAAACGAAGAAGCCGGCTCAATCGAACCGGCTTCTTCGTTTTTATACCCTAAGGAAAATATTCTTTTTATACATATAATACAACAACATCCAGACAATCAAAATACTACCGGCTGTGCTTATCACCGGCTCAATATCACCCAAAAGAACTGTCCAGCCGAAAAACAGTTTGGTGTTCACATCAACAAAGCGGTGAAAAAGGTAAATAAAAATCGAATTCATCCCGATCACCCTGAAGAAAAATGACCATTTCTTCCAGCCTTTTACATCGATAATCCAATAAAATGCCATCATGAGCAAAAATCCGATTCCTCCGGTTAGTAAATTAAAAGGTACCGTCCAGCAAGCTTTAATAATTGGGTAGAATGTACTTAACAGCAAGGCCATTGCAATTGCTGAAATTCCGGTTATCGAGAGAATTTTAATTTTCTGCTGGTCGTTTGTCTTTTTATCGCGCAAAAAATGTCCGGCCACCGAACCCATCAGCGTGACAGTAATGGCAGATACAATGCAAAGCAATCCTTCAGGATCAAAAACCTTTCCGTGCAAACGGCCCGGCAGAATCATACGGTCGATGTAGCCGTTGATGCAGCCTTCAGGAGTTAGCACCCCGGCGCCAATACCCGGTACCGGAATTAAAAGCTGGATAATGCTGATACCTGCCAACAATCCGCCTAACCAGTAAAGCCGGTTTTTAAACGATTTGCTGTAAATTGTGATAATGGCTGCGAAAAGGTAAGCAAGTCCGATTTGTCCCAAAACACTTGCAAAACGCGGGTTTTCAAATCCGTTGCCGAAAACACCGTTGTAAATCAAGCCCAAAAGCACCAGTATGATTGCTCTGGAAAAAGCTTTCTTCGCCAGATCGTACCGGGGAATATTCTTTTCAAGTTTCGAAACCAGTGAAAAAGGAATTGCAACTCCGCTGATAAACATGAACAGCGGGAAAATCAAATCGTAAAAGTGGAATCCGTTCCATGGAACATGTTCCATTTGTTCAACAACCGGTTGAAGCCAGGCGGCCCCGGTATAACTGGCGATAACCGTCACCAGATAGCTGCCGCCGGTAATCCAGAACATGTCAAATCCTCGTAAAGCGTCAAGTGAAAGAAGGCGTTCGCGTGGAACGACCTGTGTTGGTTTTTGTTTCATGTGTAGTGGTTTAAGAGTGCATGAAGGTAGTAAATTTGGCAATTCGCCAATTTTAAAACTCTACAAATTCTCTTCTCCGGGTTTCAATTTTTATTTTCTCAATTATCTGTCATTATCAGCAGGATAAAAAATAATTGACAACCTGACAAGCTTCAACAACTTACGATGACAATGAACAACCATCCCCGACAACCATTTTGAAGTTTTCCGCTGTCTTTTTGTCACCCACAATGACACGATAAACGCATGCCAAAAGAATTCGATGTCAATTTTGCCATTTTTTTGTCTGTCAGGTTTATGGCATAGCGATTGAATAGAACTGCCCGTATTAGAATTTCACAGAAAATAACAAGTTTAAAAATATCATAAAATGGGAAAAATTATTGGAATTGACTTAGGTACCACCAACTCGTGCGTATCTGTAATGGAAGGTAATGAGCCTATTGTTATCCCCAATAACGAAGGCAAACGCACAACTCCGTCAATCGTGGGTTTTGTTGAAAACGGTGAACGCAAAGTTGGTGACCCTGCTAAACGTCAGGCAATTACCAACCCTGCAAAAACAGTTTATTCGATCAAACGGTTAATGGGCGAAAGCTACTCGAACCTGTCAAAAGAAATTCAGCGTGTTCCTTACACTGTAGTTCAGGGCGATAACAACACTCCAAGAGTAGTTATTGAAGACCGCAAATATTCACCACAGGAAATTTCGGCCATGGTACTTCAGAAAATGAAGAAAACAGCTGAAGACTATTTGGGTCAGGAAGTTACTGATGCAGTAATTACTGTTCCGGCGTATTTCAACGATTCACAGCGTCAGGCAACCAAAGAAGCCGGCGAAATTGCAGGTTTGAATGTTCGTCGTATCATTAACGAACCAACTGCTGCTGCGTTGGCTTACGGATTGGATAAAATGCACCGCGAAATGAAAATCGC
>DMSQ01000078.1 GCA_003457135.1 Prolixibacteraceae bacterium | reverse complement strand
AATGTTAAAAGCGATTTCCCTGGGAGTATTGTCCAGGATTGTATCTTTCATCAAAAAATCCTAAATTGGCAGGGAATTAACTTTTAACCGACCAACAAAATCTAAATCCGATGAAAAACCTTCTTTTATTAGCTTTTGCCATTGTACTTTTATGTTCATGTAAGCCTAAACCTGTTTCAAACGGATCGCCAACCGATTTCAAAATCTTTAAGGGAACCAATATTGCGCACTGGCTTTCGCAGTCGGATGCCCGCGGCACCCAACGCGACAGCTTTTTCCAGGAAAAGGATGTGCTGATAATCAAATCACTGGTTTTCGACCACTTGCGTTTGCCTATTGATGAAGAACAAATGTGGGATGAAAACGGTGTCCGCCATGAAGATGCTTTTAAACTGATGACCAACTGTCTGGACTGGTGCCGGAAACATCAGCTTAAAGTGATTGTTGACCTGCATATTTTACGTTCGCACCATTTTAATGCCGAAGTTAAACCGCTTTGGACTGACCCCCAGGAACAGGAAAAGTTCTACCGGCTTTGGATTGATCTTTCTTCCGTATTGAAAGACTATCCGGTATCTGACGTGGCATACGAACTAATGAACGAAGCCGTTGCCGACGATCCGGAGCAATGGAATAACCTCCTGGCCAATGCCATGAAAGCTATCCGGGTGGTGGAACCGGAACGTATCATTGTCATCGGTTCAAACAAGTGGCAATCGGCCAGTACTTTTGATGTATTGAAAGTACCGGTTGATAAAAACATCATTCTGAGTTTTCATTTTTACGAACCATTCCCACTTACCCATCATCAGGCCAGTTGGACAGGTATTCGCGATTATTCTGGTCCAATTCATTATCCCGGAGCTTTACTGACTCAGGAAGAATTTGATGTGCTGTCGCCCGGCCAGCAAGCTATTGCCAAAGATTGGGTTGGTGTGGAATGGAACATGGAAAAGTTGGAACAAATGATGCAGCTTCCACTTCAAAAGTCGAAGGAACTCGGATTGCAGGTGTATTGCGGCGAATATGGCGTTATTGACAGCGCTCCTGAAGCCGACAAAATCCGCTGGTACAACGACATGATTTCAGTGTTTAATAAAAATGGAATTGCATCGGCAAACTGGAACTATAAAAGCGGTTCGTTTGGTTTGCTGAATGGCGATGGTGTAAAAAACGAAACCATGATTCAGGAAGTGGTTCGAAAATAGTACCTGTAATAACATAATTTGAAATGCCCGTTCAGCTAAAGTTGAGCGGGCATTTTTAATTCATGGAATTCAGGGCCGGAATAATTAAATACTTTTTTGTCTTAATATATAAACAAACTGATTTCTCGTGTGTTACTGAATGTGAAACAGATTTAATAATCACTTTAATTTTCGACGCCGATGAAAACAAATTTTACTTCAAAAGTATTCAGTGTTTTTGCCATGTTTATTATTTTGGCTTTTTCACTGAGTTTGAATGGACAGACCACGCATAGTGTGTCAGTTACGAACTATGTCTATACACCTTCACAATTAACCATTAATGAAGGTGATAAGGTAATTTGGACAAATACTCAGGGTTCGCACAATGTAAACGGAACCAAAACGACTTTTCCTTCTAATCCCGAATCCTTCGGGAATGCTGTAAGTGCAGGCTGGACTTATGAATTTACCTTCAACACCGCCGGAACCTACGATTACCATTGCAATCCACATGCAGGAGGTGGTATGACAGGAAAGATTATTGTTAATCCGAAGGTTTCAACAGGACCGTTTGTATTAACAGTCAATTTTACTTCTATGACTCCGCACGTCGGGCAAACACTTTGGCTGGCCGTGATTGATCAGGCCACAAAAAAGGAAATCGGGCGGATTAAGAAAAGTGTGACTTCTGCCGCCTTTACGATTGATGTCAATGGAATTGAAGCGGGCAAATCGTATTTTGTTGATTTTTATTCGGACCACAACAAAAATGGCGTTTATAACGCCCCGCCAACCGATCATGCCTGGAGACTGCCTCTCAATAATGTGACCGATAATTCGACACTCAATTTTGTGCACAATACTACTTTTACCGATGTGGACTGGAAAAACAAACTCACTGTTCATTTTACCAGCATGACTCCTCATCTCACACAAAAATTGACACTTTTCTTGAAAGAGCTCAGCAGTGGACTTTATAAGGATACGATAGTCGTTCCTTCAGTTGCCTCAGCTACCTTCGATATTTCTTCCTGGAAAATTAAACCGGGATTATCGTATAACATTGATTTTTATGCCGATCATAACAAGAACGGGGTTTACAATGCCCCCCCGACAGATCACGCATGGAGGCTTCCGCTGAACACGGTGAAAAGTGATACAATAATCAATTTTGTGCACAATACCACGTTTACCGATATTTTCAGCATTACTTCAATTGAAAGCCTGGCAAAAGCTTCCGGCAAAATCACGCTGTATCCCAATCCGGCTACCCAATTCATCGAACTGAAAGTGCCGCGCGATTATACTGCCGTCCGTTCTCTGAAAATCTATTCCATTACCGGTTCGTTAATTGACCAAAAGGTATTGTCCGGAAACTCTGACGATCTTAGGTACGACATCAGCCGGTATAAAAACGGAGTGTATTTTATTGAAGTCAATACCTCTAGCCATAAAGATGTCCTGAAGTTTTTGAAACAGTAAATAGCTGATCAAAACAAATACGTCCTGAAAGCCAGACTGCCTCGCCCGCTGACTGGATTTCAGGACGTATTTTTATTTATGATAGGCGTATTTTGTATGAAAATAGATCGGGAGAGGCTCTAACTAAAAACCCAATTCATCACTAATCCCCTGCATAGCCACCAACGCCAGTTCGGCGAAATCCTGAATGGGGATACCAATTAATTCACATTCCAGAATAGTTTCGCGGTTAACAGAGGCGGCAAATGCTTTTTCCTTCATCCGTTTGGTGATGGATTTGGTCTTCACCGAAGCCAGTTTTTTATCCGGATAAACCAATGCTGTAGCCATTATCAGGCCGGTAATGGTTTCACCTGCAGCCAGGGCATGTTGAAAAACGGTAGTCCGTTCCTTTCCGGAAGCCACTTCGTTGTGCATCACAATTGCATCAATAGCTTCAGGAGTTAGCAAGTCATCGAGGATTATGGCGGCGTGCGGGCCATGTTTATACGGATCGGCGTTCGTAATTTCAGCATCAATATCATGAAGTAAACCTGCCAGGCCCCATTCGTCGGGATTCTGACCCATTTTCAGGGCAATGGCACGCAACACAGCTTCACTTGCCACACAATGTTTAATCATATTTGCATTTTGAATGTGTTGATTCAAAAGTTTACAGGCGTTTTCATGTGAAATCATCGCAGTAGTTTTATTTTTGCTGCTGCAAATTAGCAAAAACAAAACACAATACGATGCCTCTCGAAATTGAACGTAAATTTTTAGTCAACAAAAATAAGTGGAGTCCAAATTGCCAGGGAACGAAAATAGTACAGGCTTATCTCGGGCTAGCTCCCTATCCGATAGTCAGGATCAGGATTGCAGGAGAGAAAGCTTTTCTGACCATAAAAGGCCGCTCTGAATCGTTTGCGCGTCCCGAGTTTGAATACGAGATTCCGGTGGAGGATACACAGGATATGCTGAACCTGGCGATCTCCAATCCGGTTGAAAAAATGAGGTATGAGATTCAGCACGAAAGTTTTACCTGGGAGGTGGATGTATTTTCAGGCAAAAATTCAGGTTTGGTTATGGCTGAGATCGAGCTTGATTCAGAATCGCAGGATTTCCCTTTACCTGATTGGCTAATGGATGAAGTTACCTACGATGGAAGGTATTATAATTCCTATCTTTCATTATATCCGTTTCAGGAATGGGGCAATGACATACCCTGATTTTTGAAACGGCGGGCAATAGGTCCAACAAATAATCGTTTATAAGTAGCCATAAACCCAATAAGTATGCAGCTTAAAAAGCTTTTTTCAGGATTGCTTATCCTGATAAGTATGTCAATATTTGCCGATACTATTCCAATTAACAGGGAGAAGGGGAAAATTTCCAGTTCCAGGGACTCACTTCTGATTGGTATAGACTACCTGAAAAAGTATATTCAACCGAACAATCACTGGCAATCTGATAATCCTGAAATTATGAAGTTTATCAGCGGACTGATTCATTTTGCTGAAAACGAACCCATTGATACCATTTTGGTTAAACTCGAAAAAATTCAAAAAACCGAAAATTTCAGGTACATCAACCGTTTGCCGGAATTTGTCAATGATTCGCTGAAAGTGCCGGGATATCATTCTTATCCGGTTATTCTGGAGAAGATGAAACAGCTTGACCGGGCTATTTGGAACGGGGTAGATATGAAAAGCATTCCATTACCTGAAAACCTGATTGCCGGACCTGATGGAAAAATCCCTGCTATTTCAGAGTTGAACCTCGATTCGGCCATAACAGCTTACCGAAAATACGCTGTCCGTGTTTTCTCCGATTCGCTTCAGGCACAATTACGCGATTCATTGAATTTGCAGAACAAACAATTGCTGATTCATTATAACGATTCAATTGTTCGGTCTGTAAACGATTCGATCAATCATTTTGTGCAAAAATTACAGCGTTATGCCAGGAATGATTCGGTTTTAGTCAGGATTCAAAGTATCTCCGGAAAACCGACACAAGTATGGCTGCGTAACAATCAACGATCAGTAAACAGACTGTATATCAAAAATGAGCAAAACGATTCATTGGCTATACGTATGATGAACCTTGACAAATATACCCTGGGGATTGCCATTGATGATGATGTGACTTTTAGCCGGCTTGCTCAGAAACAGCGCCGTGATTTTGTATTCGAAAAAATTAAACCTGAACAGAAGCTGACTGCTATTCAGCGTAAATACCAGATTCTGACCCCTTGGGATTTGGGCGGAAACGGCACCTTTGGATTTACACAGACGTATCTGAATAACTGGAAAGCCGGCGGTAAAAGCGCTTTTTCGTTCCTTTCGGTATTGAAGGGATATGCCAATTATTCGAATACCAAATGGAGATGGGAAAACACCGGAGAGCTGCGTAATGGCTGGATCAGGCAAGGCGGTGATGTTGATCAGACCCAGAAAAATGATGATAAACTGGAATTAATTTCACGACTGGGGATTAGTGCATTTAAAAAATGGTATTACAGCGGTGAAATTGATTTTATCACCCAGTTCTTCAACGGGTATAATTATCCTGACAATAAAAATCCCATTTCGAGTTATATGTCGCCTGCCAAAACTTTAATCAAGTTAGGTCTCGACTATAAACCAAATAAAAACTTCTCTTTATTCATTTCTCCGCTTACTGCAAAATATGTATTTGTGCGCGATACAGCCCTCATTGATCAGACGAGATTCGGTGTGCCAGCCGGCAGCCGGGGTTTCTGGGAACCTGGGTTAAATGCCGACCTGAGGTATAAAATTGATCTTACACCCCGGATTAGTTATGAAACCAAATACAAGATGTTCCTCAATTACCAGGAACCATTTAAAAAAGTGGATATCAACTGGGAGAACACCGTGGTAGCCCAACTGACAGATCGGATAAATATGACATTGATGCTTTATATGCTTTATGACGACAATGTTACCTTCGACACCGGGAAAACAGATACAGACGGGAAGGCCATTTTCAAACCCAAATGGCAAACAAGGGAATTAATGACCATTGGCTTTTCATACAAAATAAGTAAGCGTATATATAAACAAAAGAAATTGGGCTAAGGATAATCCCTTATATTTGACAGGTCTCCGAATTTTGAATCATTAACCATCAAATTAAAACGATGAAGACATATAAAAAATACTTCAAAATAACCGCATCTCCGCCGGATGTGTACAATGCGCTAACCAATAAAACTATGATTGAAATCTGGACAGGCGAAGACGCTGTGATGGAAGATACTCCCGGTACTGAATTTTCGATGTGGGAAGAAAGTATCAACGGGTTGAACCTCGAATTTGAAAAGGATCATAAAATTGTTCAGGAATGGTACTTTGGTGAGGAAGACGAAGACAAAAAGTCAATCGTAACCATCAAACTTCATCCTGATAAAAAAGGTACTATCATGGAAGTTAACCAAACGAACATTCCTGACGACGCCTACTGTAATATTGTTGAAGGTTGGGAAGAAGATTATTACAAAGGCCTGAACGAGTTGTTTGAGGAATAGGCAACGATCAATCGGTTTTTTTCTTGATACCAAATTCCGGTGCAATTTTCACAAAGAAAACCGGTAATAAGCCAGGAATCATACAAAGCATTACCCATACAAAGAAATGCTGATAGCCTATGATGTCCTGCAGCCATCCGGAGAACATTCCCGGTAACATCATGCTCAATGCCATGAACCCGGTTGCAATGGCAAAATGCGCGGTTTTGTGCTGGCCATCAGCAATGTAAATCATATAAAGCATATAAGCTGTAAAGCCGAATCCGTAACTGAACTGCTCAATAACCACACAAAGACCAATGATCCATTGACTTTCAGGTTGAAAATACGACATGTAAACATAGACCAGATGGGGAATGTTAATTGTTAGAGCCATTACCCAAATCCAGTATTTTAATCCTTTTTTTGCGGCTGCAAGTCCTCCAAGAATTCCTCCGGTCGTGAGTGCAAGTATTCCAAATGTACCATAAATAAGTGCAACCTGGCCGGTAGTAAGCCCCAATCCGCCCAATTGCTTAGAATCGAGCATAAACAGTGGAGCCATTTTTACGATCTGCGATTCGCCCAGGCGGTAAAGTAAAAGGAAAGAAATGATCAGGCCGATGTCTTTTCGCCTGAAAAAAGAGCTAAAAGTCTTGAAAAACTCTTTGAACAAGTTGTGATGTCCGCTAAGCTGTTTGTCGGAAGCCGGATGCGGCAAAATGAACCGGTGATAAACCGAGAATAATATGAACATCGCAACCAGAATAATGAAAGTCATGCTCCAGGCCAGATGGATGTTTCCGGATATTCCTTTAAACACTGCTTCGGTGGGGCGAGTCAGTTTTGGGTCGCACTGAAAAAGCAGGTAAGCGGGTTTTTCGTAATTGGTGGCATTGAACATGAACCGTTCGCCTTCAAGCAGGCGTAAGCTTTTATCGCCTCGCTTGAAATCAAAATTCATCACCAATTCTTCATTCTTTTCTGGTTTCGAACTCAATTTCACAGCAACTACGCTTACGTTGCCAGTCGGAGTTTTGCCATCAATCACCGGTTTTTTAACTCCGAAATATTTCTTCAGAAATTCTTTCAGAGGGATGGAAACATGTTTTGACCACCATGAAACTTCTTTAGCCAAAGCTACCTGATTCAGGACAAATCCATTTTCCAGATTGTATTCCGAAACAACTTTTCGGATAGAGTCGAGTTGATAAGTTGGAATATTTTGGGTTGACAATTCGGCTTTCTGCGGAAAAACAGCAAAGTAGCTTTCTTCGTTTGTGGTTTCCGCATTTTGAGGAACTTCAGGAAGTACGATTTCTTTTGCAAATGACGGGCCGGCCGTGACGTTTATTTCAATGGGTGGCAACCCTGTGGAAGTTTCAAAAAAACCTGCCAGCATAATCAGAAAGCCTTGCCCGGTGATCATGGCAATTCGGTAAAAGGTGCTGCGGATGCCTACGAAATAAGCTTGTTGGTGTTCGTTGAGCCCCAACATGTAAAATCCATCCGCCGCTATGTCGTGGGTGGCCGAGCTGAAGGCCAGCAGCCACATGAAGATGAGCGTTGCTTTAAAAAAGACGGGTAGGGGGATGGCCAGCGCAATGCCACCCAATGCTGCGCCAATAATCAATTGCATAATGATAATCCACCAGCGTTTGGTTTTCAGCAAATCTACAATCGGGCTCCAAAGGGGTTTTATTACCCAGGGTAAATACAGCCAACCGGTGTATAAAGTAATATCAGTATTCGAAATCCCCAGTTTTTTAAACATGATGACGGATACGGTCATTACCACCACATACGGTATTCCTTCAGCAAAATATAAAGATGGAATCCACGCCCATGGATTACGTTGATTTATTGCTGATTTAATCCATACCCAAGGATTTCGTTGATTGGAGGTTCCGGAACTTTCTTTCATGGAGATAATTTTGGTTATTGGTTATTCAGCATTGGATATTGGTCATTTCTATTGTCATTGATAGTCATTAGATGGTCATTCAATAGTCATTGAACACTTCGAAGCAAATGACTATCAATGACGCAAAGCTAATGACTACCAATGACATTTCAATACTCCTTCGAAATGCTTGCTCCCCTGAAATAGTGCAATAATATTTCATCATAAGGATAGCCTTTGGCTCCCATCATGGCAGCGCCAATCTGGCAAAGGCCAACTCCATGTCCCCAGCCGGCGCCGGTAAGTTTAAATTCGCCCGGAATGCCATTTTCGATGTTCATTTTGTCCACCACAAAAGCAGAACTGTATAAATGCGATTCGGATAAGGTTTTACGGATTTCAAGCTCCTTCCCGACAGTCAGCGTGAGTTTGGTGCCGACAATTTTCAACTTTTTTAACCGGCCCGATTTTCCGCGTTCAACAGGAATCAAATCGATAATTGCGCCAAAGTCCCTTCCTGATTTTCTGGCAATGAGTCCGGCTAAATCGGCTTGCTGATAAGTCAGGTTCCAGCGGTAAAAATCTTTGGTTTCCTGATCGTAATCATTCAGTACCTGCGATAGAACTTCCTTATCGCGGGTGTTGCAAAAAGCTTCAGGAGCATTTCGGATCCATTTTTCAGCAGCAGTTTCGTTGGTCAGGTCAGCATTATATCCTTCTGAAAGTGATGGATTGTCAATAATTGATTGCAGATAGGGATGAGCTTCGGGCTCCCACACGTTTTCGAAAGTTTCTGAGATTCCACCACAGCTTTTCGAAAAACGTGCATCGCAAATATGGTCGTAGTACATCAGTAACATTCCGCGCGTTTCAGCAATGGCCTGTTCAACCAAAGGAGTTGACTGACGTGTAATTCCCTGGTAACGCTGGCAATGGTCATCGCCGCAAACATCAAAATTTTGATGATCTTCGCGGTCGTACCAGCGTATATATTCTTCCGGGGTTTCAACTATACTTTGGTAAATTTTACCCGATTCCTGAAGCGCTTTGCCTTTTTCGATCTGAGCAAGTAACCAAGAGCGCGAGATAACGGCATGTGCTTTTAAAAGTTCGGAACTGCTGGTTGCGCTCATTTCCGATGAAATTACGCTGACCAGGTAATCTTCAAGTGGTAAAATGTTTATGGCAGTCAGCTTTTCATTTTCAATAATGATTTTCAGCGAACCTTTAAATGTTTGATCTTCTTTTCGTTCCCAATGGAACTGAATACCGATGGTTACATCGTTTAATTCGAAGGAAGATTCGTGGTATCTGACTGGTTCGAAAAGAAGTTCTTCTTCATCGGTTATTTCACCGTTGAACCGGATTTTACCATCAAGGTATTCAACCTTCTGAATTCCTTCCAGGGGCACCCCATACGGCGCCAATAAATATCGTTCGTTCAGCCTGAAAATAATTTCCTGCTGATACATGATTCCAATGCTTAATTGTGGTTCTTTCATAGTTTCAAGTTTCAATTATTAGATAGAGACGTAATATATTACGTCTCTACAGTTTTTTACAGGCATAATTCCAGAACAGGGTAAACCGGTTCGCTGAACCCAAATTTCCGGTACAGTTTTTCACCATCTTTTGAGGTATGTAAGGATACCTTGCTAATTCCTCTGTGACGGGCTTCGTTCAGAAGTTCCTGAAGAATCAGGGCTGAGATCCCTTTCCGGCGTGCAAACGGAACGGTGTACATGTTCAGGATGTCACCTTCAAGGTACATGGATTGATTGAAATCACCCGGTATTTTTTTTAACACCATGGCGCCAAAGCTTAGTATTTCACCTTCCTGTTCAGCTAAATATGCGAAAATACGATTTTCAGACAAGGCTGCTATAAAATAATTTGTCAGCTCTTCTTTCAGTTTCGATTGATATTCTTCGCTTCTTTCGCCCTGCATTTCGGTAAGGTAAGCCATCCGGTAGGTGGTTAGAATTCCAATTTCATTTGGCCCGATTTCTCTGATTTGAATTTTGGATAAATCAACCTGCATGAGGATTATCTTTTTGATTTGTAACAAAGCGAAACATCATTACAAGTTTAAATTTGTAACTTGTCGTACCAATTGTGAAAATATAAAATTCAGTAAAACAAGTCGTTGGTTCTGAATTGATTTTTCGATTTGCAGATTACTAACTTAGTAAATAATGTGGAGTGCAGTAATAGCTAATCAGGCAATTTTGCAGAATTGTTGTATAACAGGAAAATTGTGCGCAAGGGATTGGGTAAGTGTCGTTCATCACTGGTCAAAGTGGTCATTTGTTTCACGTCATTTGTAGTCATTAGCTTCGCGTTTGTGAAACGACAACTAATGACAATCAATGACAACCAATGACAACCAATGAAAACATTGACTATGAATATACAATATCCTGGCTCGACGAACTATTTCACTGGATCAACCGAACCGGAAAGCTGGCCGCTGATCCGCAGTAATTCTATTTCGGCTGATTTGCATTGAAACAGCGCTTGTAAAAGCCGGGTTTCGGCATCCATCAGTTTTTTCTGTGTATCGCGCAATTCTATATCATTCATGCCGCCAAGTTTGTATTTTTCCTGGGCAATGTTCCAGTTCAAACGGGCAAACTTCATGTTTTCTTTTTCGAAACGAACCAATTTAAGGTTGGTTTGAAAATCGGTATATATTTGTTGCAGGTTGGCTTCCAAAGTTAGTTCCTGCAATTCAGCATCCTGAATGGCTGATTCTTCCCTGATCCTGGCAATTTTAATTTTTTGGTTATTGGTAAAACCGTTAAACAGATTGTAACTGAGCGTCAACCCGGCTGAAAAACCAAGATTCCGGTTGCTTGTAAATGTCCCGACATCCGTTTGTGATTTATTGTATGAATACGCTGAGTTTAAACTCAGACGAGGTAATTGTACCGATTTGATTTCTTTAGTGTAGAGGTTTGCCAGATTTATTGCACTCCGGGCTTCAAGTAAATCGGGACTTTGCTCCTGAACATTTTTCCAGAGTACTTCATAAATCAATGATTCATCAACCGGAATATTTTTCTCAACCAACACATTGGTACTTATATCTCGACAAAGGATCAGGTTGAAGTCAGATTTCAAATTTTTGACTACCGACAGTTGTTTCATGTAATTGGCGCTGTCAGCATTCATGTCAACAGTGGCCTGCAGGAAGGTTAGTTCTGATCCACCACCCAAATCAAGTCGGGCTTTGGCAAATTGCTTGCGTTGGGTCGAGATTTGCAGCGCTTCGTGATATAAATCCAGTACCTCTTGTTGAACCACAATATCGTAGTAAATCCGGCTTACCTGAGCCACTGTGTTTTCGACGACACCTCTCAATTGCGTGTTGCTTAGTTGCTCTAATTCATTCAATTTATCGCGTTGGATAAACATGTTTAACCCATCGAAAATAGTCCATGAAAGTTGTATCCCCGCATTTTGAATGTTGGATTTAGCTTTGGGTACATCACGAACCCTGCCATCAAAATATATGGCTTTCGAATTATTGAGTGCGTACGACCGGGTGGCATTCAGGTCAACTTTCGGCAACATTCCTGCATTTCCTGCTGAATTGGTGATTTCGGAAATCTTCGCGGTATTTTCAGCCAACGAAATGGAATAATTGTTCTGAAGGGACAACACGATCGCATCTTTCAGTTTAAGGGTGTCCTGACCAAAAGTCAATATTCCCTGAGCAATGATGAAAACAGTTATTGTGATTCGAAGTTTCATTATTAATTTATTTTGGAAGCCTCCCCCCGTCCCCCTCCACTTGAGGGGGAGAAAGAACCGCACAGGAGAAAGGTTCCCCGGTTTCTTATTTCTTATTCGATATTGATCATTGGTTATTGGTTATTTTTTTCCGGACTCTCCTCTTTTTCAGCAGAGTGCGGGTGTTCTTTCCCCAAGGCTGAAAAATAAGTATATAAAGCCGGAATAACATACAAAGTCAGGATAAGAGCAAACATCAGTCCTCCGATAATGACAATCCCCATCGAAACACGGCTTTTTGAACCAGCTCCGAGTGAAAGTGCAATAGGCAAAGCGCCCAAAACTGTGGCCAGGCTCGTCATCAAAATTGGACGGAATCGTTGGGTAGAAGCTTCGATTGCTGCCTGAAGCAGATTGGCTCCGGCCTCTCTTTTTTGGTTGGCAAATTCAACAATCAGAATACCGTTTTTCGTTACAATCCCAATGAGCATGATCATACCGATCTGGCTGAAGATATTGACCGTCTGGCCGAATGAAATCAGCGAAATCAAAGCGCCGGCGATGGCCAGCGGAACAGTAAACATGATCACCATCGGATCGCGGAAACTCTCGAACTGAGCAGCAAGGATCAGATAAATCAGGATCAGGGCGAGTCCAAAAGCAAAGAGCAGGGTGTTCGAACTTTCAGCAAAATCGCGCGAAGGACCCGAAAGGCTGGTTGAGTAAGTATCGTCGAGAACATCCTTCGCGATGCGGTCCATGGCTTCGATACTTTGTCCCAGCGTATATCCGTCGGCAGGATTGGCCGAAACTGTAGCCGACACATACCGGTTAAAACGGTACAACTGTGGCAGGCTCGAACTGTATTTCACCTGAATAAGGTTATCGAGCTGAACCAATTCTGAACGACGGTTGCGGATATAAACGGTACTCAGATCCATCGGATTATCGCGGAAAGTACGGGCGGCCTGCCCGATTACCTCGTATTGTTTACCGTTGTAAATGAAATAACCCATTCGTTGTCCTGAAAAGAACAGTTGCAGCGTTTCTGCTATGTCGCGGATAGTAACTCCCAAAGTCCGGGCCCGTTCCCGGTCAATCTGGATAGTCATTTCAGGCTTGTTAAACTTCAGGTTAAGGTCAACCACCTGAAATGCCGGATCAGCCTGTGCTTTTTCCATGAATTCAGGCAGAACTTTTTTTAGTTTTTCCAGTGTGGGCGCCTGAATGATATACTGAACAGGCAGGCCGCCGCCCCTTCCCACCTGAATCGTCTGTTCCTGGCTAACGATGGTGCGGGCGAATGTCATTTTACGGGTAATGCCAGCAAGCATATCGGCAATTTCCGACTGCGAACGTTCACGTTCACCCGGCTGCGTCAATGTTATCCTGACGAATCCTGAATTGGTGGAAGATCCTCCAAAACCGGGCGAAGTCATGCTCATGAAAGATAGTTTTTCAGGAATGGTATCAACGATAACAGTCATTGCCGTCATGTATTCGTCCATTCTTTCAAACGAAGTCCCTTCCGGAGCTGTAACATTGACCATAATCCGGCTTTTGTCCTGCATAGGAGCCAGTTCCGAAGGAATCCTTGGCCAAAGGATAGCAATCAGAATAACCGAAATGCCCATGATGACGAATGCGATCCACCGGTGTTTCAGGAAATGCTGCAACGAAAGGTTGTATCTTGAAATCAGGGAGACAAAGAACTTCTCAGAATATACATAGAATCTGCTGTGGTGCTCGCTATGGCGAAGCCAGTGGGCGCTCATCATTGGGGTCAGGGTCAGGGAAACAAAGGCCGAAATAATTACCGCACCGGCCATCACGATGGCAAATTCACGAAACAGCTTTCCGGTAAACCCCTCCAGAAATATGATCGGCAGAAATACGGCCGCCAGGGTAATGGTAGTCGAAAGGATAGCGAAAAAAATTTCTTTCGATCCGATCATTCCGGCCTCCATCGGATCCATGCCTTTTTCGATTTTGCTATAAATATTTTCGAGTACCACAATGGCATCGTCCACCACCAATCCAGTCGCAAGTACAATGCTTAACAGGGTTAAAATATTGATGGTATAACCGGCCATATACATCAGGAAGAAGGTCCCGATGAGTGAAATAGGGATAGCAAAAACCGGAATTAAGGTAGTTCTCCATTCGCGAAGGAAAAGAAAAATAACCATTACTACGAGTAAAAATGAAATCAGGATGGTTTCCTGAACCTCGGTGATGGCATTTCGAATGGTCAGGGTTGTGTCGGAAATCATTCGGAGAGTGATATCTTCGGGCAAATCTTTTTTGATTTGTTCAAGCCTGATTTTCAGTTCATCAACAATGGCAATGTGGTTGGCTCCCGGTTGGGGCGAAACGGCCAATCCAACCATTTTGATACCACCTTCCCCGCGCATCACGGTTTTTTCATTTTGAGCCGTCAGTATTGCGTTTCCTATATCTTTGAATTTAACCAGCGTTCCTGCTGATTCTTTGATAATCATGTTATTGAAATCGTCGGCAGTGGTCATTCTGCCCAGTGTGCGGACCGAAAGCTCCGATCCGTAACCTTCAATCCTGCCTGTTGGCAGCTCTACGTTTTCGCGGTTCAGGGCATCGCGCACATCCAGCGGGGTGAGTTTATAGCCGGCTAATTTAAGCGGATCAATATATAATTTAATGGCATATCTCTTTTCGCCGTAAATGCGGATATCACTAACTCCAGGGATCGTTTGCAACCTTTCTTTCAGGACGTTGTTGGTCAGTTCCGACAATTGCAGCAAGTTGCGCTTATCGCTTTGGACAGTCATCACATAAATGGGGCTGGCGTCAGCATCCGATTTTACCACAATCGGAGGGTCAACATCAGGAGGAAGTTGTCTTCGTGCCTGTGAAACCCGGTCGCGTACATCATTGGCCGCAGCCTCCATTTCAATTCCAATTTGAAACTCGACTGTAATGTTACTGCCCCCATCGCGCGAGGAAGAGGTCAGGGTGCGGATACCTGCAATCCCATTGATACTTTCTTCGAGGGGTTCGGTAATCTGGCTCTCAATTACATCGGCATTTGCTCCAGGATATGAGGTACTTACAGTTACTGTTGGCGGATCGATACTTGGATATTCGCGAACACCTAAAAAGTTGTATCCGATGATCCCGAACAGTACCACCAGGATGGAAAGAACCATCGCAAGTACCGGTCGTTTTATAAATATTCCTGAAAAGTTCATAAGAATTGAGTGTTAATTGGCAGAATTAAATCTTCAATCTAAAAAGGATGCCAGAGTCGTTTTACATTTTTTCTTTGGTTGGCACAGTCTGAGTTTCGGCTTTCTTCTTTTTCACCATGACCGGAGCTCCGTTCGTCAACTGTAAAAGTCCGGTCGTGATAAGGCTATCGCCAGCCGAAATACCTTGGGTAATTTGTATTTCGCTATCGGTCCTGATTCCGGTTTTAACAGGTACAACAACAGCTTTTCCGTTTTTACAGATAAAAACAGAATTTCCATCCAATACAGTCATGACTGCTTCTGACGGAACCTTTATGGCTTCAGGAAACCGTTCAAGAATCATATCTACCCGGGCAAATGTGCCTGGATTAAGCAAATTGGCTTTGTTGGAGCATAAGGCCCGTACTTTAAGAGTACGGGTTTCAGTAGTTATGGCCGATTCTACAGCATATACTTTGGCCATAAATACAGAATCCAGGGCATCAATGCTAAAGCTTATCTCCATACCAGGCTTAATAAAACTACTGTATTTCTCGGGAACGTCAAATTCTATTTTTACGGGATCGAGTTGCTGTATGGTTGCGATTAGCGTGTTGCTGGCCACATAATTGCCAACGCTCACTGCCCGTAACCCAACTTTTCCGGTGAAAGGCGCATAAATTTCAGTTTTTGCTATCTGGGCTTCCAACAATTGTTTGTCGGCCTGATTAACCAGCATTAAACTCTTTGCAACATCATATTCATCCTGACTGATTGCTTTTATCTCCAGTAATTTGCGTTTCTGAAATTCATCGTTGTTCAACAACATGGCCTGTGCTTCGTTCCGTTTCAACTGAGCTTGTAAATCGCTGTCGTTCATTTTAATCAGGAGTTTGTTTTTCTGAACATTAGCGCCCTCTTCAAACAATATTTTTACGATTCTACCAGACATTTCAGGCCTGATTTCGGCTTTTTCATTGGCCAGGATAGTTCCCGTTGCTGATACGGTATTTAGAAGTAATTCGGGCTGAACAACTTTAACTTCAACTGAAACAGGGCCTGCTTTTCTTCCTCTTGTCCCTGATTCAGCCGGATTTTTCTTGCTACAGGCTGTAATGCCGAATATGAAGAGCAAACAAAGGCTGCAAACAAATAGAAATTTAGATTGAAAGAAAGTGGTGTTTCTTAAACTCAAAATTTTAACTTTGGTTGAAGAACGAAAAGGATTCGGAAGTCTGGCATGTTGCATATACTTGTTGGTTTGGTTTAAAATTAAATTAATTCGACAAATTATCAGTTGAATGGTTTAACTGAATCAGAAAAAGATGCAATAATAAAACTTGCTTCGTGATCGTTTGACAAAAAGTTTCGATATTTGATTAATAATAAACTTAACAAAGGTACTTTCAATTTGTTGATTGTACAAAACGTATTACTTTTTTGAATATGATCTCTTATCTTTTAACAGTTCGGCAGTCTATTCGAATATTTTTAGTCATTTTATATGTTTGCTGTATAGCAGCCATTTCGTTATTGCCACCACAGGATTTGCCTCAGGTTCCTTTGTTTCCAGGAGCCGATAAAATGATTCATTTTCTGATGTATTTTATACTTTCGGTATTATTTTGCTGGGCTTTAAGAACCGAAAAACACTATCATAGAGTGATTTTTATTATCCTTGCAACTATCGGTTGGGGTATGTTCATGGAGTTTATCCAATTAGTTATGCGGGCTGGACGCTCTTTTTCATGGTATGATATTTTTGCAAATAGTTTGGGCGTATTTGTTGGTATTTTAATTTATGTGGCTACTGTCATGGAATCACAATCCCGAAAAAATAATATCATTAAAAAACCTCCGAAAGCCTAAGCTGACGGAGGTTGAAAAAATATTGGAACGCTATAAGAAAATCACTATTTACTCTAAAACTACTTTATAGGTTTTTGATATTGATTGATCAATCTTTATCAGGTACAATCCTGATGGAAGATTTTTCATGTCAATGAAATCTTCCTGCCTGTCGGCTAAATGTTTGGAAATCATTATACCTGTATGGGTGTAAACTGTTACGCATGTACCTGTTTTCGGAAGTTGACTAAATTTCAGATATATCTTCTCTTTTGTCGGATTTGGATAAATGCTTACATCCGGATCATTAATCCCGGGTATAATCCCAGTTGGTATGTTAACTTCAACCGTAAATTTCGAATTGACTTCCTTTCCATTTGAACTTGCAGTAACCACAATTTCTGATAATCCGATATTTACACTTGAAAAATCTAAAGTCAGATTTGATCCTGTGATTTTAGCCTCAACCACCAAATCATTGGTATTTGAGATAACACTGTAAATCAATACATCGCCGAAATCATCGTCAGCAAATACGGTTTTCAAATCAATAATTTGATCAGGCGCTCCTTTGTCAACAGATACATTCTTAATTGGATCCTTTACATAGGGCGCTTTATCTACATTTTTCACTGTAACCACCATTTCATCAGGCGCTGAGTTTACCGTTCCGTCGTTCACAATCAATGAAAATGAATAATCAGTGTCGGAGGTTACTTCAGGAGCGGTAAAAGTTGGCTTGGCGGCAGTTGATGAACTCAGTGTTATTCCCGCAGGCGCTGTCCAAAAATAAGTCAGCGGATTGCCATCAGGATCGGATGATCCGGTTCCGTCCAATGTTACCAGTACTCCTTCGTTTACCGATTGATTGGCACCGGCATTGGCCACCGGCGCCTGGTTGACTTTTTTTACAGTAACTATTACTTCATCAGCCGCTGAGTTTACCGTTCCATCGTTCACAACCAATGAAAAGGTGTAATCGGTATCGGCAGCAACTTCAGGAGAGGTAAAAGTTGGTTTGTCAGCAGTTGCAGAGCTCAGTGTTATTCCGGCGGGAGCAGTCCATAAATAGGTGAGGGGATTGCCATCAGGGTCAGTTGAAGCAGTTCCATCCAAAGTTACCAATAGCCCTTTGTTTACTGACTGATTGGCCCCGGCATTGGCTACCGGCGCTTTATTGACTTGTTTTACCGTGATAACTACATCATCAGGCGCTGAGTTTGCCGTGCCATCGTTCACAACCAGTGAAAATGAATAATTGGTATCGCTACTAACTTCAGGAGCGGTAAAAGTTGGCTTGTCAGCAGTTGTTGAGCTAAGTGTTATTCCGGCGGGTGCAGTCCATGAATAAGTCAGTGGATTGCCATCCATATCGGATGATCCGGTTCCATCCAAAGTAACCAGTACTCCTTCGTTTACCGATTGATCGTCCCCGGCATTGGCTACCGGCGCTTTATTAACCTGTTTTACAGTGATTTTTACAACATCAGGTGTTGAGTTTACAGTTCCGTCGTTCACAACCAATGAAAATGTATAATCAAGATCGGTGTTAATTTCCGGAGCAGTGAAAGTAGGTTTGGCAGCAGTTGTTGAACTTAAGACAATTCCACCAGAAGCTGACCATAGGTAAGTTAGGGCATCGCCATCCGGATCGGATGAAGCCGAGCCATCTAATGTTACAGTGGCACCTTCATTTGCTGATTGATCGGCACTGGCACTGGCAGAAGGCGCTTTATTTACGTGTAAGACTTTAACTACTACCTGATCAGGCGGGGAATCAGCTATTCCATCGTTCACTACCAATGTGAAAGTAAAGTCAGTATCGGAACTCACTTCCGGAGCAGTAAAAGTTGGTTTTGGATTGGTTTCTGAGCTAAGGATAATTCCTGGCGGCGCTGTCCAGCGATAAGTTAAACCACTTGTTGCCGGGTCAAAAATTCCCAACCCGTTGTTAAATTCAAAGGTGAACCTATAATCGGGATTAGTTCCGTCAGGAGAAACAATGGTAAGCATTGCAACAGTTGTTTTACCCAAGGTAATACCGGCAGGCATTTTAAAGGTTTGGGTCATGAAAATGGTTCCTGCAGCAGGATAATTGGTCGCATCGCTCACCTCGATCAGAAAAGTCTGATCGGTTAGCGGAGTGGCTTCAGGTGCAGTGATGTTCATTTGAATGATGGTGGTCGGATTCATAATAAAATCCGTTGGAGGAATTTCAAAATAAGTCATCCCGTTGTGGTTAGGGTCAGACAAATCTGAACCGTCGAAAACCTTTACTGTAAACGAGTAATTACTATTGCCGCTGTTGGGTGGAGTAATTTTAATAAATGAAACAGTTGTTGAGCTAAATGTTACTCCGGAAGGAACCGTCCAGTTAATTTGCGATGAACTTCCGCCTAATCCATCAAGCAGAGCGAGCGAGAAATTATAGTTGGTAGTGGTAGTCAGCGCAGGGCCGGTTACAGTTACTTTAATACCAAGGGGTGAACTTAACTGAGGATTTCCCGGTATTGACCAACTGAAGGCCATCCGGTTGTCAGGATCATAAGAGCAGGAACCATCCAGGGTAACCAAACTGCCTTCGTTCACTGTTTGGTCAGGTCCGGCACAGGCTACCGGCGCCTGGTTGCCTTGTTTGACTGTAATTTTTACCTCATCAGGCGTTGAGTTTGCCGTTCCGTCGTTCACAACCAGTGAAAAGGTATAATCGGTGTCGGCAGCAACATCAGGAGCGGTAAAAGTTGGCTTGTTAGCAGTTGTTGAGCTCAGTGTTATTCCGGCAGGTGCAGTCCATAAATAAGTGAGCGGATTACCATCCGGATCGGATGATCCGGTTCCATCCAAAGTTACCAGTACTCCTTCGTTTACCGATTGATTGGCCCCTGCGTTGGCTACCGGTAGTTTATTGACTTGTTTGACTGTAATGACTACCTGGTCGGTTGGAGAATCAGCCAATCCGTCGTTGACAATCAATGATAATGTGTAACTGGTATTAATAGTTACTTCCGGGGCTGTAAAAGTAGGTTTTGCTACGGTTGTTGAGCTCAATGAAATTCCTGCGGGCGCAGTCCACTTGTATGTTAGTGGATTACCATCAGGATCGGATGACGTCGAGCCATCAAGCGACACGATTGCTCCTTCATTCACAGTCTGGTCTGGACCAGCATTGGCAACGGGTGCCTTATTGACCTGCAATACGGTGACCACCACTTCATCGGGCGCAGAGTTTGCCGTGCCATCATTCACAACCAGTGAAAATGTAAAATCGGCATCGGCAGTAACTTCCGGAGCGGTAAAAGTTGGTTTGTCGGTAGTTGCAGAACTCAATGTTATTCCTGCAGGCGCCGTCCATAAGTAGGTCAGCGGATTGCCATCCGGATCAGTTGATCCGGTTCCATCCAAAGTTACCAGTACCCCTTTGTTTACTGTCTGATTGGCCCCTGCATTGGCCACCGGCGCTTTATTGACCTGTTTGACGGTAATGACAACCTGGTCGGCTGGTGAATCAGCCAGTCCATCGTTCACCACCAGAGTAATGGTATAACTTGTATTGATTGTGACTTCAGGAGCGGTAAAGGTTGGGTTAACCACCGTGTTTGAACTCAGAGTAATCCCTGCTGGCGCAGTCCATTTGTACGTCAGTGGATTTCCATCAGGATCAGACGAAGCCGAACCATCAAGTGAAACAGTTGCCCCTTCATTAACCGCCTGATCGGAACCAGCGTTGGCAACCGGGGTTCCGTTTAATACATTCTTCACCGTGATTACAACCTCATCGGCTGGAGAATCTGCCACGCCATCGTTCACCACCAGAGTAATGGTGTAACTGGTATTGATCGTGACTTCAGAAGCAGTAAATGTTGGTTTTGCTTCAGTGGTTGAGTTCAATGAAATTCCGGCCGGCGCAGTCCATTGGTACGTCAGTGGATTGCCATCGGGATCGGATGAAGCTGAACCATCAAGAGTAACAGTTGCCCCTTCATTAACTGCCTGGTCTGATCCTGCATTGGCAACAGGAATTTGGTTTGGTACATTCTTAACCGTGATGACAACCTGATCGGCTGGTGAATCAGCCAGTCCATCGTTCACCACCAGAGTAATAGTATAACTCGTATTGATTGTGACTTCAGGAGCGGTAAAGGTTGGGTTAACCACTGTGTTTGAACTCAGGGTAATCCCTGCTGGCGCAGTCCATTTGTACGTCAGAGGATTTCCATCGGGATCGGAAGAAGCTGAACCATCAAGAGTAACAGTTGCCCCTTCATTGACCGATTGGTCAGATCCAGCATTTGATGATGGAACCTGGTTGGCCGGAGCAGCAACTGATAGTTTCACAAATACTGTTTCTCTTGCAGTAAAAGTGGGCGCTGTTGTTGGCTGACCTGTTGAAGGATTTAGAAATTCCGCTGTTATTCCGGATAGTTCTTTGTTTTGGGAAGAATCCCAGAATTTAAAGGTAATGTCATTTCCAACGTTAAATCCGTTTGCAAGCCCATTATCTTTCTGGGATGCAGCAACACGGGCAAAAGTGCTTTTGTTGGTCATAACAATGGATTGTGTAAGTATTGCTTTTCCAGCACAAACAGAACCATCAAACACCGCAATTTCATCTCCTGCTTCAAGAGCTACTCCGCCAATGGTAGCGTTCACCACGTATATGGTCATGTGATCGTGTCCTGCCCCGCTGAAAGCAACATCAAAATGTCCCTGAGCAAAACTATTTGCCGCCAGAAGGAGAATCACTATTAAATATGTAAGCCTTTTCATGGAATTTATTTTTATAGTTTATAAAACATTGCCACTGAAAGTTGAATTTATTAGTGACTCAGCACTATTTTTTCGACTGTTTGATTTGCTTTGATAAAATAGCTTCCAGGCGCCATTTTTACCCCATCGTCATTTTTTCCATCCCAGTTCAGAATGGTCTTTTCATAGGTACTTCCCATATAAAGGGCCCGAACTATACGTCCGCTGAGATCGAAAATTTTGACTTCCATCTTTTGTGCCTCAGAAATGGCTATTTCGATGGTTATCTGCTCGTTAAAAGGATTAGGATAACATCTGAGTGAAACAGGTTGGGTCAATTCTGTAAGTTTGGTTGCCAATTCTGTATTGACAATTGCAAACATGGATTCCCCTTTTTCAAAGATGCTTTTACTGTTATTTTGTAAATCCGGTTGAAGCAGATATTCCTGATTGTTACGGAATAACCGAAGACTTATTGGCTGGTGAGGAGTGAAGCCATTTGGAGTTTTCGCCAGTCCGTCGTTGCATGAAGCCGGAATACTGATGCTGTTTTGATGCAGTTGTTCTGAACCGATCTGAGCAGATCCAACGCAAAGATTCCCATCAAAGATTCCGATTTCATCTCCTTCCCTAAATCCGCTTTTTGCCAGATTTAACAGGTTAATGGTTGCATGATCGGTCCCATTTCCTATATAAACCTTTCCGAAATGGCTTGATGCATGGATTTCAGGCGGGATCACTGCCAGTTTGGTACCACTTGCAGGTATCGTCAAAGTTCCGGCTGAAGTCATGTTCACCATGTAGCCTTTATTTGGCGTCAGGTTACCGATGTTGTTCGTCCATCCGCCAAAGAAACCGAAATCTTCAAGTGTTGATCCTGCTTCGTCCATTACTTTTTTAAGCTTCCCGGCATCAATCAGCGGTTGGAAGATGGTCATGGCATCCTTGGGTTGATTGGAAGGATATCCAATAATATTCCATCCGATATTCAGGCTGATGTCTTCCGGCAATGGAACCGGGGTTCCCTCAAGATCCAGCACAACTGGTTCAGTAACATTTACTTTATATCCCCGGTCAAGGTCCATATTGCCAATGTTATTGGTCCATCCACCAAATACACCAAAATCTTCGAGTGTATTACCCGTTTCATCCAGCACTTTCTTCAGTTTCCCGGCATCAATCAGCGGTTGGAAAATGGCCATCATATTCAAATTGGCAGGGGTAACATTGGCTGAAATGATATTCCATCCAACATTCAGGCTAATTGACTGAATACTTGTTCCACTGACATTTTTGACAGTTATCTTTATCTCGGATGCTGTTGAGTTTACTTTTCCGTCGTTTACCGTGAGACCAAATGTATAGCTTTGATCTGTGGTTACTTCAGGGGCTGTAAAGGTAGGTTTGACAGCGGTCGTCGAACTCAGGGTAATTCCTGAAGGGGCAGTCCATGAATAGGTCAACGGATTGCTATCCGGATCGGTTGAACCAGAGCCATCCAAAGTTACCAGTGTGTTTTCATCAACTGTCTGGTTAATACCTGCATTGGCATTTGGCGCCTTGTTTGTACTTTGCAGGCTATACTGTCCTTTTGTGCTGGAAATGCCATCTCTCCCTGAACTATATTTTTTAAGTTGAGTGACATCCATGGTCATTGCATAAGTTCCGGTGGCATTGCCTGCCTGATCCATACCAGCAACGACAAATAGCTTGTCGGTTGATTTGGTAATTGTCAGGTTTTGAACCCCGAGGGATTGCCCGTCGCGCTCAAACTTCAGGTAATCCTTCAGTTTGGTTTCATCGAGCAGTTTGTCGGAGAATTCAATTTGCAATGAAGCAGGCTGGGTAGTAACAGCATTTGCCGGCACATTTTTCCACGTCCCAAGCAATGCCGTTTCATCAATATTTACGTTGATTTTTGTGACAGAATTGTTTGTGTAAATATCGGTGCAATGAGCTTCGAGTGTCAAATTTCCTGTATAAGTGAAGCTAATGGGCAGGGAAAGTGGCCCTGCAGCTACATTCGAAGTATCAGCCAGCAATATTGGGTTAACATTATCGGTTTGATAAATTCGGATCCTTGTATTTGGCTCGTTGACCGTCATCAAAGCACTTACATTCCGGGTATCGGTAACATTATCGGTATTAGAGAATCCCCTGTCGGGCGTGATACGCAAATCGGTCACAGCTTTCGGCGGAGTCCGGTAAACAATCCAGTTATACTTAACCGTATCGGTGCGCGAGTTGCCTGCAAAATCGGTTATGTCCTTCATTTTAACCTTCAGCAGATACTTCCCTTCATAATAAGTCAGCATCCTGAACTGAGTGAACTGGTAAACTGAATCACTTTTCTTTGCGAAATCAAGTTGTGAAAGTGGTTGCTTCAGTCCGTCCTTCCACAATTCCAGTGAGCTAACTCCGAAGCCTTTTACAGCTTCGTTAAACTTAACTGTAAAGCCAGTGCGGTGCTGCTGATCGTAACCACCATCGGTCGAAGGAATGATCTGGTTGACCAGTGGCGCCGTTTGGTCAATTTCCCATTCAACGCTTTGTGGCAGTATGCCGTTTAGTCCATCCAGTGATTTAATATTCAATAAATCAACTGTAAGCGAATATTTACCATCGGCCGATAAGAATGCCTGTAATCCTGAAAGCTGGAACAGTTTGCCTTCGGTGTCCATCTCGGTAACAATTACCGAACCTGAAACTGTTGTCCCGTCTTTTTTCCAGATAAACCTTGCTGGCAGCACTGTTGACTTGTCTATCGGTACATTGAAACGGAGTAACATGATATCGAAAGGTGCGCCAAGGTTATTGCCGGGCAATCCAATGAACTCGCTGACTGCCGGGATACCGATAAACTGGGTCCAGTTTGCCTGCATGCCTACCACACCGTCTGTTCCTATCAGGTCTTTTATTCCGGTAGTCTGTACATTAAGTGCATAGTATCCATCCAGGGTTGACTTTGTAGTTAGGTCAATCTTATAGGTTGTTTGATTTATCGGTGTCACTATAACGGTAGCATCCATAATGTCAGCGCCTCCCTGTACGCGCAGAGTCATATCTTCATAGTTGAATGTAGCTGCATCAATTGGTTTGTTGAAAACCACATTGATAGAAGTTACCGGATTGGTCACAAATGTAGTTGGTACATTTTCGAACTTCACAATTTGCGGAGGATTCTGGGCAGGTCCGCTAAATTTAATGATATATTTTTGTGTAGTAGTACCAGCAAAAACATCCAGAAAATGCATCATGTTTTCATATATCGGCTCTTCGCCATCGGGCATGGTGACATGGGTCTGCCAAACATTGTCGAGTGGAATAACCTGGCCGTCTTCGCGGGTTACACTTACAATTTTATAAATACCATTCCCCGGATCCTTAAATTTGATGTAATTCCAGCCTGGCTGTTTTGGAGTAACCAACAGTTCTATCCCGGCGGCTATTGAACCGGATGTGCTTGAAGAAACTGCCGGATAAACATCGAGTGTTCCACTGTTTGACAGGTAGATAATATCCGGGAACTCTTTGGAATCCTGAACTTCGTTTACAAGGAAATCGTTGATTCCGTCTTCAGGTGAATAAACACGCACGCTTTTGATCAGTTCGTGCAATGCTACCCCGCTGATCAGGCTCAGATCAGGATTACCGCGGCTATCCAGATGGGTCACTTTTGCTTCGTACGAGATGAAGTGGCCCAAAAGGGTGCTGGTAAACCACCATTGTCCGATGGTTGATTTTTTAGGCAGAATATTTCCAAAATCTATATTGGTCAAACCTAATTGACGCGGCTGTCCGTTCAGGTTCGAACCGATCAAAGCAAAACTGATGGCCAATCCTTTTTCGTTTTCAGTAATTTTTGGCTGGGCAGTTTCGATGCGCACATTTTTAGCAGTGCCAAATCCGTTGTTCTGAACCATTACGGCAAATTCGGCCGGAACGATCGGTTCAATTGGCTCGGTTAATGCATCATCGCCCAGAATATCGCGCTGCATAAAGTAGTGCAGGTATAAATCAGGACTTGGATTTACATCGAGCGTTACCGGGAACAATGGTTTGGTAACTGTTACACCACTAAACGGATCGAGGTAGGAGAACGAACCTCCAAATGAATAACTTTTAGGAACTTCGGGAGCTGCACCTCTTTCAGGAATAAATAATACGGTAGCGCTTCCTTTATCCTGAGGTCCAAGTGTTCCCGTTCCATCAATTCCGGTCAGGATATCAAGCGCCGAGGTTTCGATTTGGAAAAGATCATTGCTTAATACTCCGTTTTCGTCCCTTATTTCAAGGTTTAATTTGATTTCTTTCATGGCAGTGGTGGTATGGCCATTGAAAATAGTCAAAGTGCCCTTAAACGCTTCACGGGTCATCACTACTTTCTGGGTGATCTGAATAGTTACTGAAGCACATACCGAACCGCGTCCGCTTTCAATTTGATCCTTCACATCGGCAATTGCCTGAGTGTACATTTCACCAACTGAAGTATATCCCCGTTTAAACGTATATTGCTGGACTGAATCAGATTTCTGTTTGTATTCTTTCAGAAGGTTGTCGTTAATAATATCGGGATATTCTGCAGTTGGCGAGAAGATGTTCAGTTTCCATGCAGTCATCGTGTTATTCCAACGTATAGCAAAGGCATTGATTTCGGCAGCAGAAATATCAGTTCCATCCATGTTCTGCTGAATTAAAAGAAGATCTGCAGGTAGAATTGGCTTCATGGCTTTCGTGAAAGGATCAACCAGTTTTATGAAATCCAGGAAACTTTCTTTCGACTGCCAATCCATGGGTTTCACAAATTCGTTAATCCAGTCAATTTCGGCATTGGTTTTATAAACAATATATTCCAAATCGGTAATAGATTGTCGAAGGATTGGAGGCATTTTACTTAAGTGAGCCTCTTTGAGTACGGCCATTAATTCAGCTCTTGAAAAAATAGGAGGATCCTGATAGCAGGTAATAGCTGTTGTTATAAGACCCCACACGCAACCGACAACAGGCACAAACCCAACGACACAGTTAACTATATCCCAGGCAGTAACCTCACCGTCGGCAGCCGACCGGAGACATGCAGCGACACCCGAAGCTGTACCGATTGGACCGGGGATACAGCCTAGAATGGCCAAAGCCAGTTCCGTTAAACAGTTATCGCATTCAGCAGTGGGGGTTGAAATCGAAGGGGTATAGTTAGAAGGATCGTAGTAGTATGTACCGCCTCCGCCTCTGGAAGGGCCATAGCCACCACCACCCCAGCCGCCCCAGCCGCCACCGCCCCAGCCGCCGCCCGGACATACTCTTCCGGTAAAGGTAATCCCATGCGAAGTTTGGTGCCATTTTTTGTCTGTTCCGCATTCCCAGCCGTAAACAGTATAGGCATAATCGGTACAAGGTCCCGATGATTCAATGGTATTGGCTGATTTTAATGCATCCCTCCTTTTCATGACTACCGGAACCTGAATGGCCTGCTGGGCCAAAAGATCCAGTTTAGCGAAATTGGTCAGGAAAACATATTCAGGATCGTTTTGCGGTAAGTTAACCTCAACATCTTTGGCAGTAATCAAACCTTTGTTGGTCAGGGTAATCATAAACGGGAAAGTCTCATCGTTGAAAAGCTGTGGCATTTCAGTCGGCATCTCCATAACAACTACCGGGACCGGTACGTTGGTCTCGAATTTCATTACCAACACGACTTCATAATTGTCTTCGATTTCGGTTGGTACTACTTCCCAGCTATATGTAATTGCCTGGAAACTCAAAAATACACTCTGTTCGTTTACCCGGCCAGGATCAATAATAACGGTGGTTTGGAAGCCTTCATGTTTTTCGGCTTCCACATTCATTTTGTAAGCGCCTTCAGGCAGACTGGCGACGGAGAAAATGCCGTCATCGCCTGTAAATCCGTCGGCCATAATTTTGCCTGAGAAGGGATGACGAACCACAACATGTGCATTCTTAACATGCGGTTTATCTACCGTATAATAAGTGTATTCATCAATTACGTCCACTTTTAATCCACCTGTTTCTTCAGATACTGCTTCAACACGGTAAGGCACTAATACTCCATTACCATTTACACAGTTTACAGCAATACTTCCTGAAATGGGCGTATTTAGCTGAATGTCGTCGGTAGGCGCAAGATTTAATATCACAGTTGCGGTATCCTGTGGGGCAATATTGGTAATAGTTGCAGGGCTCATCAGTTTCATCCAGGTAACATTGGGCAAACTGATGGTAACGGTACCCGATTCGCCTGCTCCGTTATTGTAGATGAACAATTCGTAAAGCCTTGATTTACCTTTGGTCATGGTGGTATTGATACTCACCGGATCAGCTTTTAACTGCGCTTGCAAAGCCTGACAATAGTAATATGCAGGGAAACTGGTTGAAGCCCCCTGGTTCGATATGACCGTGAAGTTTATTTTTTCGTAATCACTTCCAAGGGTAAGCTCCTTTGCCTTCAGCACAAAATTAAATTCTTTGGTCTGGTTTCCTGCAAGCACGGCAAGGGTATCAAATGTTAAGTCACAGCCCAGAGGAAGTTTGTCGGCTGTAATTATCAGTTTGTTTAGGGTCGCTTCGCTGGTATTTTTTATCGCTATTTTTCCTGTTAAAATTTGCCCCAACTTCATTTCCCAGATGATGTTTGCCGAAGATACCCGCATTAATCCCGGGATATCAAAGTTGTCCTGTTCCACGCTGAGGTTTTGTCCGGGATAACAGGCGCCAATAATATAGTGGCCCGATTCGTTGGGATTTGGAACAAAATCAATGGCATACTCGCCCTGGTTATTTGTTTTCGCCTTTAGAATCCTGCTTGTTCCGCCGGTTAAAATATAAACATCAACATCAACAATTGGCATGGGTACGTTCAGCGAATTTAGAGCTACGCCATGAATTGGCACCGGAGTGTTGGGCTGATAAATGTCTTCGTCAGCAATGGCAGTTGCCCTATATTCGGCAGTAATGGTTAAGGCAACAGCATCCGAAACGTTATTAAAATAAACCAATTCGGTATTTGTTTCGGCCGGATTAATTTTTGCCAGGATGAAAAAGTTCCCGGTTTCATCCGGAACATCAATTGTTTTCATGTAATTGGCAGACGTTCCCTGAGGGATGGATGCCGGAAATGCAAATTCACCCAATACTTTGTCGTTCGTATCAAGTGTATTGTTCTTCGAATAGTAGAAGTTTATTTTAACTCCTGAAGGTGCGGTGGCAAAACCACTGTTAAAGGCAGCTCCTGTTATTTCAATCATTTCGTTGGTAGCTGCGGTGTCGTTGTTCAGTGCAATATCGGTGATTTCCAGATCAGGCTTGTTCTGGTCTGAAACGAAAACATAACCGAAGCCAGAAGAGAAGGTAGGAGCGCTGGCCTGAATGGACACCATTTGGTTTCCGTCTTCAACGTTATCATTAATGGTGTTAATGGGTACAATAACGGATTTTTGTCCGGCCGGAATGGTGGCCGATGTTTGAATGCTTACTTCAGTATCATCGTTGTGTGATATGGACACAGCTAACGCCTCAGTAGTTGGGGTATTTCTCGAAATTGTCAGGTTCCCTGCATTTGTTTTTCCTTCGGGCAATGAAAGTGGATTGACTGAAACCGACAGCGAAGGACCGTCATTATCGGCAATAACCAGATCATCCTTCACTACTCCACCATTTTCAGGAGTTGTTCCACAATTACAGGATGAAATAAATATGGATCCGGAAATTGTTGATTTACGGTAGCCGTCAACATCTCCATTGTCAACCACACCAATATTGAATTTTTGCGAACCTACACCTTTGCTCAATGTTATTGTTGCCGGAAAGAATAATGCACCGGAGGGTGATTGGCTTAAGTTAACGGTTATATTTTCGTCACCTTTCACCCGGGTGATAAGTCCCCAGGTCGCATATACCCCGGCCGATTCTGAAACGGTATCAGAAAGTATTTCGAACGTCACCTGAGGAATGTCATTGTCAATAATAGTCCCGGTAACCTGTCCGGTGGTAACTCCTGATGAGCTGGCATAAATGACCGCATCGGCTTTTAATTCCGGAATATTATCATCGGTAACCAATACTGAAACCTTGCCCGAAGCGACATTTGCCGGTATAACAAGAGCTGACTGGAACGTCCATTGTAAAGCTTTGTTGGTTGATATGCTTACGTTTAAAGCCTGGTTTGTTACTAAATCCCTGGTTACCGTCAATTCAATGGTTTCACCTTCAGTAGGTGTAGTTTTACTTAAGCTGGCAGAGAGTGTCGGAATCTCATCATCAAGAATAGTTATGGTTTTTGCTGAACTGGTGTAAGTTGCAGCGCTTGATGTAATGTCAACATTTCTTGTCCCATCCAGAACTGCATTGTTTATCGTATTGAGGTTGAATACGATAGAGGATTGGTTGGCCGGAATAGTAACTGTTGCCGGAATGGTAACCTGCCCGGCAACTGATGCTGATAATGCAACAACCAGATCAGCCGTATAATCACCGCTTCGGGTAACAATACAGCGAACCGAAATAGGCGTGCTTTCGAGTACCGAAGTGGTTTGTATTTCCAGATACAGAAGATTGCCCACAGTAACCTTGCCGGCAGATTGTGCTTTGTTATTGGCTTTGTTTGCCGGGTATTCTTCTAGTTCAGGGAATGGGATTAGTTCAACCTCGATAGTTGCTTCTCCTGAAAACCTGAGAATTTCGGGCAATTTTATTTTTCTGCTCCTGTTAATGGTGCTTCCGGCAGCCAATGGCAGTTTGTATTCGATGTTTGGCGTAAACGAAAGTACCAATCCTGAAACCGGAACCAGTGATATTTTTTCGACCCAGCCCCCGGTTGCAGTTGTGCCGCCTTTATTTTCAACTTTCCAGCTAAGTAATAAAGAATCGCCGGGATTTACGTTTGCCGTAGCAGCCTGGATATCTTTTACCAAAATATCAGGAAGTGATTTTAAGGCGACATTGGTAGCATTGGTCGTCTTTGATTCATTGTTATTCTCAAGTAATTCTGAAACCGAATTGTAATAGTCGGTCTTGACGAAAAAATAGTAGTTTCCTGAATAATCTAATGGCAACGATACTGTTACCGATTTGGAGTAAATACTATCAGGGTCAAGCTGTTTGATGTTGGTGGTATTCGAAAGCAGCTTGTCGTCATTACTGAAAGTTGCATCATTTGAAACAAACACTGCATCGTTCCAAATTGCGCCTGCAGTATTTCCAATCCCAATGTTTTTTATTTTGAAACTGATCGCAAAATTACTGCCTGATTCGATATTGGCCGGAGCCGTAACCTCTGTTATCGTCAGGTCAGGAAGTTGCCTGACTTTAAATGTTTGCACTGCACTCTCAACCGATGAACAGTCGTTTGATGATTTGATTTTCCAGCGGTACAACTGTCCGTATTTCAGGTTATAAACCCTTAATGTAGTATTGTAAATATTGGGATAATTCGGTGTTGTTGGAACAGATGCGCCGTCTTCCCACAAAAACAGGTTGTAGGATGTAGTATTGGCTGAAGGTTGCCAGAACAGGTCCAGAGTAGGATTCAGGTTTTCCTTTCCATTTTCAGGAATCAGACCAATAACATTTGTAATGGGCTTACAAAAAGCGGTGAGGATAGCCGGATTGGCATAGTCGGGTATCAGGTTGGGGACAAACTCAATTTTTTCTTTTATATCATAAATTTTCTCGCTGAAAATATCATAATATTTGAAACTAATGGAATCTCCACTTGCCTTGTCGTTAAAAATAAGAATTTTATAGACGTTGATTCCGGTAACCGGAAAATTCACAGAAGCAGTTTGGGCGCCTCTGATTTCGCCTTTGATATAAGCAATCAGGGCTCCGCTGGGCAAATACGTTTCGCCCACTTTTACCCTGAAAGTCAATTCTGTACTCAGCTCAAATTTTTTGGCCAGACTGCTGTTGCTCGGTATGGCGGGCAAGTAGAGCGTTGCGTTTACGGCCATAGGCAACCAAACGAGCAGGGCAAGAGCAATATTTCGGATCGCTATTGTTTGGATTCGTTTAAAGCTCCATCTACTTTTCCTTAATCCGTCCAGAATTCCGGGAAATGGTAGCTGACTATTTTTATGGATAGATTTTTTCATAATCGGTTGGTTTTTTCTCATTTGTAAATCACATTTCCAACAGCTTAATGGATTTTTGTTCATTTTTTCCATCTATTTGCGTGTTTGATTATGAGCCCTTATCAGTTGGTTGATTTTATCAGTTTCCTGATTACAATGCCTTTCGATGTTTCAATTTTCAGGATATACATGCCCGTAACCAGGTTCCTGGTACTTAGGAGCAAGTTATATTCAGAAATATTGGAGAGAAGTTGAATGCAATTGCCCGACAATCCGGAAAGGGTGACTGAATGAATTTTGGCTTCCGATACAATTTGAAGTTCGTCGGTCACCGGATTTGGATACACCAGCACGGATGGATCGGCCACTGTTTCTGTGACTCCGGTAGAACTGGCCAGATGAAGCGGAAAAGGATTCATAGCCTGTCCGTAAACTTCGTCGGTATTGAAAACCAGTTCGTCAGAAATTGCTTTTTCAATATTATTTGTCAATGATTTTATCCTGAAGTTTAGCTTTTCCTGGTTCGAATTTGAAAATATGGTCAACAGGAAGACATACCTGTTCAGATCCTGAACAAAACGGGCTTCGGTAACTCCTCTGGCTTCGTTTCCTGAATAGGCAATTAACTGATCTCCTTTTTGGATCAGATTTTCACCGTTCAGATTCACCAGTTCTCCAATCAGGTTCGCTGAATGTTCGAATGCCGGCGGATTAATCTGATAGTTCGCGTATAATTCGTTCCGTGTGAATATAGATTGTTGTGCCGATTTTAGCTTGGCGCTGCTTGCTTTAAACTTCAGGTCGGCATTCGAACTTGTTTTCATCATGTACCCGTTCAGTACCCGCAATGAGTCGAGGTCGCCCGCCCATCCCGAAACCGGGTAATAAATGGCCGAAGCTTCTTTGCTTTTTAACAGGATATCGCCTGTTGGTAAAGATGTCGGCTCGAAAGCTTCACCCAGTTTTGCATTGCCTTTCAGGATATAGCCTATCCGGTTCCATCCTGTTGAAACGGGAACGGTAACCAGTGTCGGATTTATTTCTTTTCCGGTTAAGGTGAAAACCTGGGAAGTTGCTTTTTTAAACATCAGCATTTCGAGTTGCGGCAGGTTGGTCAAATCGCCGAACCAGCCTGAAGGCGTATAATAGGTGGCTGATGTGGTTGCTGATTTGACGTAATCGAGATTGGCAAGGGTAAGGCCTCCTAAAACAGGGGTCACTTTGAGATCAGGAGGAACAACACTCAGCGAAATCCAGTTCCATCCGCCTGCAAGCGTTCTATTAAGGGTTACATTCGGAACATAGGCCCTGACAGAATAGACTTTTTTTGTAGTTCCATCTTCAGCCGTAACTGTATATGAAACCGGCGAAGTGAAATTCCGGATTGATCCGCTGGCTGGTACAATATTAGCTTTAGGCGATATCTGGAAGGTCGGCGCAAGGGCACGTGGATCTGCTCCGTAAGGCAGGTATAAATTTACCTGAAGCAATGCCTGATCAACTTTTGTTGAATCGGCGCCTGCCAGTTCAGCTTTTATAATTTGACATGCAGTGCTTAATATATTCAGGTTTTTAATCGTAATTGAAACATGGTCGGTTTCCGAATCTACATGTCCATCATTTACAACCAATGAAATAACCACAACCGAATCCAGATGTACCAGTGGTGCGGTAAATGTTGGTTTACTGATGGTTGTTGAAGATAAAACTACATTAGCCGGGGCAATCCATTTAAATGTTATGGCTTCACCATCACCATCTGCTGATAACGATCCGTCAAGTTGAACCAAAGCGCCTTCATTCACAGTTTGGTCGCCACCCGCAAAAGCCACCGGCTTTTTATTCAGGTTTACAACCTTGATGATAACCGTATCCGGAAGTGATTTAAGTACAGCGTCAGCGACTTCGAGCTTAAAACGATAATTTTTATCGGCATTCACTTGAGGCGTATTAAATGAAGGGGAGACTCCAAGTGCATCAAAAAGAATGATTCCATCCAGCGAAGTCCATTTGTAAGAGATCACATCCCCATCGGGATCGGATGAAAGACTTCCGTCGAGCGAAACTGAAGTTCCTTCATTGTAACTTTTATCCGGACCGGCATTGGCAATTGGTTTTTTGTTTATCTGGAGAACGGTTATTTTTACTGTTGAAGGATCAGAATTGTCTGTCCCATCATTAACAACCAAGGTGAAAGTATAAATAGTATTCACATTCACTTCAGGAGCTGTAAACGTAGGTTTTTGCAGTGTATTGTTGTCTAAAGTTATTCCTGCCGGAGCAGTCCATAAATAGGTAATTGGATTGCCATCGTCGTCATAAGAACCTGAACCATCGAGCTGAACAATAGTTCCTTCGGAAACAGATTTATTGATTCCTGCATTAGCAACAGGTCTGTAACTCACTTGAAGAACCCGGGTGATTTTTCCATTCGCGGTAGTCGAGAACAGTGAGGATTCATTGGCGGTGAGTGAATTTATGGTGATTGTTGACTGACCATCAATAGGTACTGTATTTTTTATTTTGAATTTTAAATAGCAGATAATCCCTGATGGAATTCCTGTGCTTGTTGCTCCAACAATATGAACCGAATTTCCAGTCCGTACAAATTCTGTTAGCATATCCGATCCGGCCGGATCAAGTCCGATAAATTCAAGGTCATTTTCAACAAAGGAAATTGTGCCATCGAAATCATAAATTAATTTTCCGGCAGGTAATGGCGATGTTGAAATCGGAACGCGGGTTATATGATTAAGATCTCCATCGGTATTGATAATTGAAAACTGATTATCAAGAATGGTGAAATCGCCACTCGTTATTGTTGCACCATGAGTATCAGTAGCTGTTACTTTAACTTTTCCACCGGATAAAGCACTCAGGTTGCCCAGTTCATCGATGGATGCCATTGTCGGATTTGATAGTGAATAACTTAATGGTGGAGCTCCATTGGTAACTGTAATTTTTTGTGTTGCCCCCCACATCAGGA
Organism: Prolixibacteraceae bacterium; assembly: GCA_003457135.1. Classification (GTDB taxonomy): domain Bacteria; phylum Bacteroidota; class Bacteroidia; order Bacteroidales; family Prolixibacteraceae; genus Aquipluma. The sequence goes on along the minus strand of DMSQ01000078.1, from coordinate 9,432 downwards.
TTCCGCTGTTGGGCGAAATATTGAGGGTCGGCAGGTAGAAAACTTCCACGTAATTATCATAAGGGAAAGCCAGAAGTTTTTCGTCGAATAGCAAGTTCTGAGGATAGAAAGAATGGTACCCGCTGTTTATGGCCTTAAAGCCTAGGTAGCACAAAATTCCGGTTCCAGTTATTCCGTTGAGCGAGGAAAATGAAACCCTTGTCAGGTTTGTAACAGCATTTCGCTGGACCGAAATATCAAAATCCCCGGTTTTGACACTTTCTTTGATACCCTGAACGTTTGTGTTATGTGAGAGTTCAAAATATCCGGAGTAAACCTTTGTTCCGGGTGCAATCTCTATTTTAACCGGCAAATAAAATGTGTCATTTGGCCAGGCCGAGCTTCGTATTACACTCATTCTTATTGCTCTTACATCAATATTTCCGGAGGTGTACGATTTTTCGCCGTCTTTATCGGTAACAAAAGCTTTTGTTATTCCCGGTCCTTTTCCTTTGACTTTGGATTGGCTGCTGATTACAGCAACTGCGGTATCAACAATGCTGTAAATGTACGGTGCCGTTCCTCCGGAAACATACATCTGGGCTTCTTCCCCGACAAATAAGGAATAACTATCATAGTAAATATCAGGATATGAGCGATAATTCGCATAAATGTAGCCACTTTTCAGTGTCATTTTTGGTGAACCTTCGTTCAGGAAACTTTGGCCAGAAGTATTATCAACGTATGTTCCACCGCCCCGTACGGCCCTGAATTTCAGGTAGAACATATTTCCCTTTCCGGTCAACGCTGAAGAACCTGCTCCGGCAATGTTAATTCTACCCCTGGTTCTGTTGCTGAAAGTTGGGCTTCCCCAATCCTCTAAAACAGAACCTACCGAATCAATGTTCAGAAATTCGATATAGTCAGCGTTAAACGACAAGCCAAAGCGATAGGCCATGACTCCCTTACCTGTCAGGAGGGAATCGGCTTTAAACGCTATGGTAAAGGTGTCTTTCTCTAGTACTGTTGCCCCTTCGATGCTGAAGCCGATGGTCGGTTGTGCTGTCGCTGTGCCAGTGAAAAACACCGCGCAGCACCAGGTCCATAAGCAGGAGGCAATTATATATCTGATAAATTTGTTCATCTGTATAAATTTTATTTTAGTGTCTGGTTCTCTTTCCAGTAGTGCATTGGCGCCTGTAATCTATTTTCAGACTGGAATGCGGTTTCATCTAAAATGTTTGCATTCTGGGTTAAAGGGCACAACCGCTTGTGAGCCGGGCCCTTCAATCCGGAATGTTTACTTTATCAGAAGTTTTTTTGAGTAACTGAAGTCATCAGTACGCAAATTCAGGATATAAATTCCTCTTCCGGGTTTGTTAAAATCAGCATAAGGCAATGTGAAACTTTGCTGACCAGAACTTAGGTTATATACTGTTCGTTTGTAGATTATCCGACCGGCAATATCAACTACCTGAATATAAAGATCGCGATTGGGTGTTGATAATTCGAATCGGGTGTGAATGCCATCCTGATCGGTATAAACAAAAGGTTCGGCTAAAAGTGACTGATAATCAGCAGCGGTAATTCCCGATTTGCTGCTGATGGTTGCATAGCCAAGGTTATTGGTCAATATGTGGTCGTTTGCCATGAGTGTAGTCAGGCTAAACTGAGATTCACTGATGGCAGAATCTATAAATTCAAATTCAAGAACCATTTGCTGGCCGATCAAATTCAAATCGTAAGCCGAAGCCATTGAAATGATAATTTCCCCCTTTTGAGCATTAAACCCTGTTTCAATGCTGATTCCAGCCGGCAGTTTATTCTTGTTTAACCGAATAAACTTCACATGATCCGGATTGATCAGGTATTTCATGTCAAGGGCTTTAATGCTCTGAGCTGTGGAGACTGTCAATGGTATTTCGAAAGTCTTTTTAACTGGCTCACTGATCAGATCGGGGAATGCAATGGTTGCATAATCGCTGATTGTAGCTGATTTCGGATTAGACGGTTCAGGATCAAACTTGCTGATCAGGCCAACACTGTATTGCAGGATCAGGGAAGCATCGTAGGACGAAATAATCCCATTTCCACTGACATCGGCGACGCTTTTTTGCTTGTCTGATAAAACGATGGCAGCAACCGTATGTTGCAAAATCAAAGACGCATCGTAGGGTTTAACCTCCCCGTTCATACTCACGTCGCCCAGAACAGGTTTAGCTAATTGAGTCGCCCATGGAGTAAAGTCAACGTAGTTAGATACCCGTTCTCCCAATCCGCCCGGATTTGATGCATGTTTTGGACCGGTATTGTGGTTCCACCAGCACCCTTCTGCAGTTACCGTATTTGTAGAAGTCTGATTCTGGATGCCATAACCATAAGTTGGGTCCGTACCAACAAAATCACAATTAGTAATTTTGGGTAACGAGGTGTTTCGGGAAATAATTCCGTAGTAATTACTTTCAAAAAGGCAGCTTTTGATGGTAGGTGAGGAATTGTCCAAAGTCACTGCTGCATATCTGTATGGATCATATGGAGCATATTCTGGAGAATAATAATAATCTGAGGCATTTTTTAAGATGCAATTTGATAGCATGCAATTTTCATCAATTGACTCGTTATAAAAATAGATACCTTTCCAGTAATATTTGTTCGGAAGATTTGAATCACCATCGCCATAAGTATCTCCTCCGTAAAAATCATCCCGGTCGGCGGTAAATACAATTGTGCTGTCAGTTGTACTTCCACCTTTAGCAAGTAATCCATTATAGATACGCAGATAACCGTCTTGCATAAATTTACATACTATTCCAGGTTTAATGGATAGTATTGCTCCGGTACCGACTGTATAATACTGAAAAACATAAGGGATGTTAGTTATTCCTGCAAAGTTGCGTTTCACCAGAGTAACATTCTGAGTCAATGTTTCATCAGTAACCCGGATTGCCCTTCCGGTCGTGCCCGAAATTGTATTGCCGGTGGTTTCCGCCGGATAGGTTACCAAAGAAGTCGTGAACGGGAAAACTGCGTTGTTGAAGGTACACCCGTTTATGGTTGGAGTACTTGATCCAGCAAGGGCTATTCCAGGATAAGGTAAGTTCTGGAATGTTGTGTTTAGTATTTTGGGTGACGCATTGGTCATCTGTAAGGAATTTGAATATGAATACCTGAATAACGCATGATTGATTGTACTGGCATCATCTGATTGGTCGTAGAAAACAAAAAAGCTTCCGTTGTTATTCAGTCCGGCTTGCCCATTTTGTTGCAAATCTTTCGGATTGCCGTACAGATCATCTTCCTGAGTGGTAAAAACAACCGGATTTTCAGAAGTACCCTGAATGTCAAGTTTTCCCTGTACATTCCATCTTCCACCTGAGTTTCCAGTCTTAAATGTTAATCCAGCCGGGATTATTAAAGGATTAGTAATAGTCATTGTTTCCTCTATAATATAGGTAATGTTATCATAACCGGCAAAACTTCTAACAGGGACAGTGCCACTAATGGTCCCGCCGCGAATACGTAAGCCTATTCGTGGGAGATTGGCTACCTTGTTTTCTGAAAAAGTTGGAGTGGAAAACATATCCATATAAATAGGGGCATTGCCCAGGTTGTAGAACTGGTTGTTCGTTATCACCGGATTCGCATTACCAAATATGCACAAAGCGCCGCTGTAGCTGAAATTCACCTTGGTTGAATCCATGACCACCCGGCAATCGGTGATCCGTATTGATCCATCCCAATAAACGGGATAACCGCAGTACCTGATTTCGCAGTTTTTAAGGATATTTTCAGTGTCGCTTGCTGTTCCGGTAAAATCCAGACCTTGCCAATCATAATTCGTAGGTGTTGAGGCAGTTCCATTGTTGTTGGTGTCGCCCGCCGCTGAGTCGTCGGATATGGAGGTGAAAATGATTTTGTTGCTTGCTTTTCCGTTCGCTTTTATTGCACCACTAACAGAAAGGTATCCGTAGTACCGTTGATTAAATTTAATCACCACTCCCGGATCAATCGTAACTACATTTCCAGCCGCAATTGAAAGTTGAGTATTAATAATATAAGCTACATTTGTGGATCCGGCAAAATCCATCGGTTTAAGCGTCGGTGAATCAGTTGCAAATTCACCGATTAGTATTCCGATGTATCCAACATTTGAAACGGTATTTCCCAATAGTACCGGATTGCCCTGGTTAACTTTTCTGCCAACCGGGAAATAGTTAATATTCACAAATGAATTATTCAAAACCTGGGCATTGTCGTAAAAATAGACTCCATTGTAAGAGTTTTTAATTTCGCAATTCTCAACGATATTCCCTTTAGAAACATATACAGCCCAATTATCCGAATTGTATCCGCCGTAATAGATTTTCCAATTTTTAATTTTTGAGGTTGAATTGCCGTAAATAGCTATCCTACCCGAATTACTATTGCTTGGAATAACATTTCCATTATTTTGCGAATCTTTTGGATTCCCGAAGTTATCATCGGCCAGATGGGTAAAAACTATTGGTTCCGTTTCAGTTCCAATTCCGGTCAAAGTGCCATTTGCTGTTATCATGGCATTGTATTGCCTGCATTTGATCACAACTCCGGGGTCAATAACCAACGAAGCTGTCTCGCTAACCGTGGTGGTTTCATATAGGCAATAGGTAATGTTTTCAATGTTTTTAAATGATATTTTTTTTAGTTGGGCATCACCGGTTACCGTTGAAGGCAGAATTCTTACTGCCCTTATTTCGTTGGCGTTGAACTTTAAGGAATCGGTAGTAAAATCCACATTCGCGTTCATATCCATCGCTATATTATAGGCCTCTCCGCTTAATATGGTCGAAGGTCCAAAATTGCAATTTGTAAAAGTGGGTTTACTTATTCCGGTTACAAACAGGTTTCGGTGGTTTTCTGTGAATTTGCAGTTTTCGAAGCTTGGCGATGCCGCATCAATGGCCATTGCAACATAAGCGTCGTTGTCGTATTTGGCATTTTTAAATATACAGTTTTTGAAAATACAGGCTGTATCAATTGCACTGGCTGTAATATTTATTCCCAGCCAATAGGATGCTTGTGGATGCAAGTTGAAAATAATAGGTTTATCAGTAGTTCCGAGGGCTTTAATTTTGCCGCGTATGGTTATTTCTGAATTATAGCTTTTTAATTCAACTCCTGGAGAGATGTTTAAAGTTCCAGTTTCAGTAACCCTGAAAGTCGTCAGACGATATGGAATATCGAATTTGGGCATATTAAAAGTGCCTGTAACATCGTTGAAATTCAGGTAAATGTAGTCGGCCGCATTGCCGGTAAGTACATTGTCGTTGGTCCCTTTGATGATTCCTGGCCCGCTGAAATAAATGGGATGGTTGTTACTATTTTTAATAGTAGTTTCCGAAATGTCTAATATTCCCTGAGTATAGACCTGAACTCCATATCCGCTAAAATTATCCAGAGTGGTTTTTTTTAAGGTTAGGGTACCTTTTCTGCACCAAATATTCTGGGCATATTCAACAGTACAATTGGTAAGCGAAATATTACCAAAATAGCTGTTGCCTTCATAAGCGACGTAAAGTCCATCCCATGCTCCTTTGGCAGGTGTGGCTCTTGATGTTGTAAATTTTGCCCCGGTGGCATTCAGTGTTCCAAATACCTGAAGGTATCTGCTGTCGTTAAACCTGATTTCCACCCCATCTTCAACTGTAACAGTTACTCCGGTACTAACATTCTGATCTGAAGTTACAAGATAGGGGCTGTTGGCCGCTGTTAAGGTCCTGTCGACTGTAAAATAATTACTGGGAATGGTGGTTTGAGCATAAGCTCCAAACACAAAAAGGATTGCACCAATGAATAAAAGGATACACTTTTTCATATTCGTTAAGTTTAGTTTATGATTTGGTGTTTATAAATTTCAATAATTACTGTCCGGAGAACAGATTTCAAAATGCAACTTTTTAAAATGCCTGACAGATAACAGAATCATCGCAAAGCATTTGGAGTCACTTCCCCACGACATACAGAAGATCCAAGAGATAATTGAAATTTCATTTATCTCAATAATTAGCTATTTTGTATTTTTACTTTAACACTATCTAAAAATCAACCTTTTTACGTTTCCCAAAATATTTGGTACTAAAGAGAAAAGATTGATTTCTCAGCTTTTTCTCTTTTGGAGTTGAATAAAAAGCTGAAAAATCTTTTCTAAAATCAATCTGTTAAAGTAGATTTCAATGGTATTTTAGGTTTAACAGAATTTTAATTCTACTTGACATATTGCTAAACTGCAATGCGTCATAGATAAACGATTAAAATTAGTATCTGGAACTTAGATAATCAATAGGTAATTTCCGACACATTTTTTTCAGCTTAGCAAAAAATTTTTTTTCAGGAAAAATGGGTTGAAATTTGGCAGCAGGGTAAAAAAAACTATTTAACTTTTAGAAAGATAAATAATTTGGGAATCAGGTTTTAAATTCAATTTTCCAGAATAAGTTGATAGGTTTTTGAATTTTTCTGATCAATTTTTATCATGTACAATCCCGGAGTGAGATATTTCATATTAATAATTTCTTCCTGTCCGTCAACTAAACGCCTGGAAATCATTTTACCTGTATTGCTATAAACTGTTACAGATGTTCCGGCTTTTGGAAGTTGACTAAATTTTAGATATACATTCCCTTTTGCCGGATTTGGAAAAATGCGGACATCAGGATCATTGTTCCCGGGCGTAATTCCAGTCGGAATTTTAACTTCAACCTCAAATTTTGAATTAGCTTCTTTCCCATTAGAACTGGCTGTAATCACTATTTCTGACATTCCAATTTTTTCAGTTGAAAAGCTTAAAATAAGATATGACCCTATCATTTTCGTTATTACGATATCCTTATTAATATTTGAGGTTACGCGGAAAGTAAGTTCATCGCCAGGGTTATCATCGGCAAATACGGTTCGTAAATCTATGATTTTATCTGAAGACATTTTTTCAACCGATATATTTGGAATGGAGTCTTTCACATAGGGGGCAATATCTAAATTGGTCACTTCAATGATGAATATTTCATACGTACTCAAAGTACCGTCAGATAGTGTTAGCTTGAAAGGATGGTTGCCAATATTTTGCTTAGAAAAGGTTCCTGATAGAACAGCGGTATTAACAGTTTTTTTTGTGAGTTTCAGGAAAGATGGCAGATTCTCAATTGAAAAAATAATGGGATCATTATCCATGTCGCTACCCTCCAACATGAATTCGACCGGTTCACCTTCATTGGCTTTAAATGTTTTGAATGAGGTGTAAACAGGCGCTTTATTGACTTGCTTAACGGTGATGACAACCTGATCTGCGGATGAATTCAATTTTCCGTCATTCACGACTAAAGTGAATGTATAATTGGTATTACCTGTTACTTCAGGGGCAGTGAAGGTTGGTTTTTGGGCCGTGTTCGAGCTTAAAGTGATTCCGGCAGGAGATGTCCACAGGTAAGTTATAACGTCGCTATCCGAATCCGTTGAAGTTGATCCATCTAATGTGCAAACACTTTTTTCATTTACCGATTGATCTGTGCCAGCATTGGCAAAAGGCGCTTTGTTGACCTGCTTAATGGTAACTTCCACCTCGTCCGTATAAGAATCAAGTTTTCCGTCATTCACTGTTAGTATAAAAGTATAAGTTTGGTCGGATTGAACTTCAGGAGCTGTGAAAGTCGGTTTTGAAGTACTTGAGGAACTGAGTGTTATTTCGTTTGGAGCAGTCCATAAGTAAGTAAGTGCATCGTTTTCAGGATCAGAGGATCCGGTTCCATCGAGCGATGCAATTGCACCTTCATTGACTGATTTATTGATACCAGCATTGGCAACAGGTTTTTCATTGACTTTTTTGACTGTAATAACCACGAAGTCGGGCAAAGAAGTATGGAATCCATCGTTAACAGTAAGCTTAAAAGTAAATTCGGTGGCGGAATTAACACCTGGTGTATAAAATATTGGTTTCATAGCCGAGTTAGAATTCAGGTTAATCCCTGTTGGCGCTGTCCATAAAAAAACTAATCCATTATTTTCCTGGTCAAACGATTCTGATCCATCTAATGCGCAAATACTGTTTTCAATTACCGATTGATCTCTGCCTGCATTTGCAAAAGGTGCTTTGTTAACCTGTTTGACGGTAACTTCTACCTCATCCGTATAAGAATCAAGCTTTCCGTCATTCACTGTCAGTGTAAATTTATAAGTCTGGTCGGTTTGAACTTCAGGAGCTGTGAATGTTGGTTTTGAAGCGCTTGGCGAATTGAGTGTTATTTCGTTTGGAGCAGTCCATAAGTAAGTAAGAGCATCGTTTTCAGGATCGGAAGATCTGGTTCCATCTAAGGTTGTAATCGTACCTTCATCTACAAATATGTCGATACCGGCGTTGGCAACAGGTTTTTTATTGGTATTTCTGACTGTAATAACCACATAGTCGGACATGGAAGTAAAGTTGCCATCGTTTACGGTAAGCTTAAAAGTATATTCGGTGTCGGAATCAACACCTGGCGTAAAAAATACTGGTTTCATTGTCGAGTTAGAATTCAAGTTAATTCCAGGTGGAGGCGTCCATAAATAAGAAATTTCATCATTATCCGCGTCAAATGATTCTGATCCATTTAGGGTTACCAAAGTAGATTCATAAGGAGAAAAATCATTGCCAGCGTTTGCCACCGGAGGTTTATTTACTTGTTTGATGGTTATCGTAATTTGATCGGCTAAAGAGTTGGTCACTCCATTATTTACGATCAATGAGAAGGTATATGGCGAATCCTGTGCAACTTGTGGAGCAGTAAAACTGGGTTTTTGTGCGGTATTTGAACTTAAAATAATTCCTGATGGCGCTGACCATTGGTAGGTCAGGGCACCTCCCTTAGGATCGGAAGAGGCAGATCCATCCAGCGAAACAATCAAGCCTTCGTTCGATGAGAAATCAGAGCCAGCGTTGGCAATGGGAACCCGGTAAGTAAGCACCCTTACAATTACTTCATCTTCAGGTGAATCCAGTGCGCCATCATTCACTTTCAGTTTGAAAGAGTAATCAGTATCAACAGTAACATTGGGTGATTGAAACTCCGGGTGTGCATTGTTTGAATTGGACAAAACAATACCTGCCGGGGCAGTCCAATGGTAAGCTAAAAGGTCGTTATCCGGATCAGCAGATAATGTACCATTCAAACTAACCAGTTGGTTCTGAGCAATAGTTTGATCTGGCCCTGCATTGGCGACCGGCGCTTTGTTCACCTGTTTAACGGTGATAACTATCTGGTCGGCAGTGGAGCTGAGACTTCCGTCATTGACCACCAGCGAGAAGGTATATGTGGTATTACTTGTTACTTCAGGAGCAGTGAAGGTTGGCTTTTGGGCAGTGGTTGAGCTTAAAGTGATTCCTGCTGGTGGAGTCCATGAATAAGTGATTGTGTTTCCGTCTGGATCGGAAGAAGCAGAGGCATC
>DMSQ01000062.1 GCA_003457135.1 Prolixibacteraceae bacterium | reverse complement strand
GTGGCTAAATTGCGCGGAGAAGATAAATTCGGCAGAACCCACACTTGTTATTATCAGACCAAAATTTCTTCAGCCATCCCAACACAGGACGAAGCTGCTGAGAAACAAAAGAAAGCTTCCAAAAAGAAATCTAAAAAGGAAACGGCTGGAGCAGAGGATGATCTTCCTTTTTAGCTGAAAACACAAAGAAAGCCGAAAGGCTTTTTTTGTGTCATAGAATTCAACGCATTGAATAACAGACACTATTCAACGTTTCTATCACAAATGCTTCGTAAGGTGAATCTTATGTTTAGTCGTTTGTCCGAGCTCAACTGAACGCCTTACTAACCTGTCCTTTCTGCTATTTTTTCTGCTCACTTTCTTTGACTGAAAGATTCACAACCATAAATCAAAATATCATGAATAGCAGAAATAATGTAATGGAATTCAACGAAAAACAACAACTCGTCCTTCAATGGATTGAATCAGGATGCGACTATGAGCAGGGTACGTTACTCTATGGAAAATTCGGCAAAAACAAATCCCTAAAAACGTATTTTTTAGGAAAAACCAAAACTTATGTGACTAAACTCACCTATGAGTTGTGTAAATCAGTAGCACTGAATTACGCACAACTCCAAAAAGATAACTTGATTCCTGATTTAAAAGCAGCAAAACAAGAAAATGCATCCAAGCATGAGGTGAAGTATCTTTTTCAAAACTCAACCGATGGGAAAGTTGCTGAAGATCTTATGGATGCTATATTAAAAGAAGTTGAAGAGATTGCCCGAATCCCGGAAGTAAATCAAAATACTGTTGTTGATCAAGCAGCACCAAATGCAGCGGTGCCTGAGCCTGTCGAAGGTATGCCAGAATTATTATCTGCCACAAACATTGCAGAATATCCACCAATTATCCGCAGGATAATTTCAGAATATGCAGAAACCTTCCAGGAACGCAGTAAAACCCACAGAATTTTAACCGAAATGCCACAGGGGAATAGCCAGGCATTGAAAACCAAACGTGCCGAAATCTTTGACCTTGTCAAATCTTTCACCGTTCGGTTGGAGTATCTTTTCAAGATTCGGCAACAGTTCGAACAAAACGGTGAGCTTCCTATTGAGGACGAAGTCTGGCCAAAACCCAAAGAGTTGCCGGAAACCACTTTATCTGAAGATCCGGAAGAACTGCGAAAAATGAAGAAGAATCAGCAAACAGCCAACACCAAGGATCAGAATATGCTGGACTATCAAACTATGGTCAAAGGTGATGAAAAGAAAACCATGCCATCCGGACCAAAGCGAACACGCATTCAAAACCGGATTAAAGGCCGCTTGAAATTCATTCAGGAAATCGACTTGAAATTAGTCAGCCTAAATGCTAATTAAATCAATCCAAAGCATTATCCCTGAATTAACAGTTGATAATACTGCAAATAATCCGCAGGGCGAAACCTGCAAACAGCAAGCTGTTAGCCTGATAACGGATTGTGAAAATGGAAGCTCATCGGTTTTTGTCGCTGAAGCTGACAAAAGCCTTACGAAAGCAATAGGCCAGCTGCAAAATGGGTTGACCACCCATTTTTACAGCTGGGGAAACTTTAACCTGGTCCGCTTGATGATGTATATTCTGAAACAAATCGGTCCGGCCCATGCTTTTATGACTTCCTATTCATTCAGTCAAAAAAGTATCGAACAGCTTAACCTGAAATTGTCGCAGAAACAGTTGCTCTCCTTTCGGGTGATCATTGATAACCGGGTAAAAACCATGAGCCCGATTCCGTTTCAAATGCTCATGAACAGCTTTGATTACCGGTGTACTTCCATTCATGCCAAGATCGCTTTGATCTGGAATGAGGATTGGAAAATCACCATTCTGACCAGTCAGAATGCAACCGATAATCCCAAAATGGAACGGGGAACGATATTTACCGATTCTTCAGTTTTTGACTTTGATTTAAAAACCCTTGAAAATGAATTTCTCAGAGGAACAACTTAAAGAAATTGAAGACATGGCCGGACTGTTCTTTGGTGCTGATGATATTGCCATTAACCTGGAACTGAACGAGGAAGAAACGGAAGCTTTTGGTTTTCAGATTGACAGCAAGAACACAAGTTTTCCGGAGGTGGCAGCCTACCTGAAAGGCAGGCTTACCGCCAAAATTGTGATGCGAAAAGCCATCAAGCAGTCCGCGCAAAATGGCAGTAGCCCATCGCAGCAACAAATGCTTAACTTTTTAAAAGATTCGAAATGAGCCGTAAAGCACTGGAAGATATGAAATATGAAACCATCAAGGCACACATGCTTGATCCGGATCACTCTCCACTTCCAGCGGATCTGAGTAATCTTCTCGACCGCATTGTTTCTCTCTCGAAAATTCTGGATAAAAACCCGATGCAAAAACAGGCCATTGCCCTGCACCGCATCAAATATCCGGATATTGTGACTTCGGTTGCTTATGAGGATATGCGCCTATGCCTGAAACTTTTCAACACGATCCATACGTTTGACTTTGATTTCTGGCAAACCTGGCTGATCAATGACATTATCGGCAACATCATGGATTGCCGCAAAGGAAACACGGATAAGGACCGCAAGGTAATCTCGATGGAACATACCAACCTTATGAAAGCAATCGGAGGAAAACCGGAAAACCTGGAAGATCCCAAACGAACAGAAAAGCATCAGTTCTATATCCTGATTCAGAACAACAACCAACAGATCAAACTTGACCTGGACAGTCTGCAAAACCTGCCGACTGCCGCGATCCGTGAACTGAATAGGCATATTTATGGAGGTAACGAAATCACTGATGCCGATGCCGAACAAATTATGAACTCGTAAACTGTTGAATTGATTTTCACCTGAACTTGTTTTCTCATGATCACAGAACTAATTGACCTGAACAGCCCTCAGAAAATATCGGTTGTCAACAACGCTCAAAGCGAAGTGGACATTCAGGGCCGTGGCACTGGGAAATCGTATGTGATTGGCTGGGAAATCAATGAAATCGTTAGACGGATGCCGCGATCAATTACTTCGATCACTGGCCGGACTTACGGCCAGATTTATACCCGGACACTTCCGTCAACCATCAAGTTCCTGGAGAAGATAGGCTACGAAAAGGATAAGGATTTTAAGATCGGTGGCAAACCGCCTGTGACATTCCTTTCCCCATATGAGCCGGTTACCAAATTCGATAATTACATCTCATTTGCCAACGGCACCGGATTCCTGATGCTATCCCAGGAAAGGGCAGGTTCGAGCCGTGGGCCGAACCTCGACCGTGAAATCGTGGATGAAGCGCTGACCCTGAATAAAGCCCGATACGACGAGGAAGTTTCACCGGCTAACCGTGGAAACGAAGAGTACTTTGGCTTTCGATCCAGTAAACGCATTCGGCAACACCATGGATTCCGGTATGTTTCATCCATGCCTTATACCCGGGAACAAATGTGGTTGCTTCGATATGGTGATTACTACATGGACGAAGCCGGTATTCCAATTTTCGATATCTGGAACCGGATTGTCAAGCTTCAGATACAAGTGATCGAGGCCTACAAAGCAGGAGATAAACGGATGTTTAAGGATATTTGGAATGAAACAGTTCGGCTGAAGAAACAAATCGCTCCATTCGCTTCTAAGCAGGGGGTTCTGTTTACCCTTGCCAACGCTTTCGATAATGTGGAGAATCTGGGGATGTCGTATATCGTTCGCGAATACGACAAACAAAACCTGATGACCTTCATGATCGAGATTCTGAACTGGATAATCGATAAAGTGGAGGACTGTTATTACCCGCTGGATAGCCAGAAACATATATATTACGATGCGTACAACGATGATTTTATTCGTGGATTGGCAGAAAACTCAAATTGGGATGTTGATCAGCTCTCAACGCCTGACAGCCGTTTCGATCTGGATTGCGACCCTAACCGGCCATTGGAAATAGTTCCGGATTGGGGTGCCAAGATCAATCTCTTTTCAGTCGGACAGGAGCGAAACTTCAACTTTGTTACCAAAATAATTGAACCAGTTGACTGCGTGATCAATGAATTCTTCATTAAACCGCAAACCGCTAAAAGTGTACCGGTGGATGATCTGGTGGACCTGTTCTGCGATTACTACAAGCAGCATCCCTGCCGGGACTTGTTTTACTTCCGGGATCGGTACGGAGATCACCGTCAGCCCAACGTAAAAAACTCGAAACCTTACAATGAACAGGCCATTGAGCGGCTAGAAAAACAGGGTTGGCGGGTATTTGCCAAAGTTCATAAAGGTATGGAACCGCCGCAGCATGATAAATATTTGCTGTGGCTCAACATCCTGAAAGGTAACGATCCCAGGTACCCGAAATTCATTATCAATGGCAGGAATTGTAAGTTCACCATCATTTCGATGAATAATACCAGGGTAATTGAGAAGGAAGGAAAATTCGCAAAGGATAAATCATCGGAACGAAGAGATTCAATTCTGCCAGAAGAAGCCACCCACTTTGGAGATGCTGTGGATAAACGTTTCTGGACCAAATATGGAACTATTCTTTACAAATCTGGTGGTTCGACATTCGTAAGCCCGAGGATATAACAAAGACCATACGATTGCAGACCGTCCGGCTCACTCATTTCAAACGCTTGTCATTCCCGCTATCCCGACAAGAGATAGCTGCATTCCGCGCTAATTCATGCGTTCACCAAACTATCTTCATCGCCCCAGGCGTAAGTTCTGGATTAACTCCCTGAATCCATTAATCCAGAACACACGCTTCACTCAACACACAGGACAGAACAACCAGAATCTGTTTGACTTATTCTACTCACCTGATGCAGTTCCTCTTTTACAACAACTCTAAAGGTTTCAAAACTCAAAATCCTTTGGTGTTCAGAACATCCCAATAAACCATTCCCAAAAGATCAAATGTTTCCCAAACTGCGAGGTTCCTTGTTCCTTCGCAGCTGATTGTGTAAGGGCCCCATCATACTTGTTTTTATTAAAATCCACACAAAGAAACCGTTGAATTTAACGGCTAAGGACTACGTCTAAACAAAAATTTTCCCGGTATTTTTCTCCCATTCTGTCCTAAAAATCTTCCAGTTGCTTTTTGTTTACCGAAAAATTCAACAGTAAAAAGTGCATGAATTTTTTAAAAACTATCGTATGAAAACTTACACTTTAAAATCAGTTGCAAAGAATCAGGACACTAACACAGTTTGGGATGCATTCGTTGAATACCTGGAAACAGTTTATTTCGAGGGTGCTGCCGATGAACTTGACAAAGAATTGGTTGAGTTCGAATACAAATCCTATAAGAGTTGTTACGAAAAATAACCGTTACAGCTTATACTTTAAGAGGCGAAATGCCTCTTTTTTTATGCTCTTTTCTTCATAGATTAGTCAGAAGGGGTTCTCTCTCCTACAATTGTCGAGTAGGTCAGCGGCATTGCTGCCGCCTTCCCCTCTAAGAACCGTACATGAAAGTTTCCCCTCATACGGCTCAAGCAACTCAAAGTTTCCGTTAAGAAACCGGCACAAAATCTTCATTATTATTTAGGTTGTAGATTCTCCTGCAGCAACTGACATGAACAAGGGATTTAACAGTTTTGCCATTTGTATTAATACTGGCCAAATACCAATCTTTTTCCTTGTTGATCGGTTCGTTACAGATCGGGCATGCACGTTTTTGTTTCTTCCATAAGCTTAACAATGATTCACGACCTTTAAGTGAAATGAGCATTTTGTAGGTTTCCCTTTTATCAAAATATTCTTTCCATTCCGGATCGTAAGGATTGGCATCGCATTGGGTCTTGACGTACCGAGTGATTTTGGTGTCAGATAATCGTTTGAGTATCATTGTTCTTTTTATACCCTTAAAATTATGATTTACCGCAAACCTCCAATTCATATTTCCAATTTTGCGGAAATACTTTCGTGTAACCCAATTTGTATTCTTCATTGGATGTCTCCTTTTTGACCATTGCATTAACTTCCAAAAGATTTGATGGTCTGCTTTACAGAAAGTATCCGAGGAAACACAGTGCTTGTAATAATTCGCCCATCCTGTGATCTTAGGGTTCAGAAACCGAATCAATGTATCCTGCGTGCAGGTTTTATTGGATTCGATGGTTTCTCTAATCTTATCGAGAAACTTCTTTACTTTTTCCTTTGATGGTTTGATGAGAAATTTACCATCGTACTTTCTTATATTAAAACCCAGAAAGTCAAAACCTTCATCAATGTGAGTTATCTTTGTTTTCTCTTCTGAGAGGGTAAGTCCTCTTACTGAAAGAAACTCTTTGACTAATGGCATGATTTCATGTTCCAATATTTCTTTGTTTCTGCCTGTGATAATAAAATCGTCGGCATAACGTACGAGGTTCACTTTAAAGGCAAGAGCTTTTTTGCTTATACCTCTTTTGCGAAATTTCAATGCAAGCATTGTTTGGAGACCATCCAGCGTCATATTAGCAAGAGTTGGGGAAATAATCCCTCCTTGTGGTGTACCTTCTTCTGTCGGGAACAGCTCTTTATTAAAAACAAATCCGCTTTTCAACCATTTCTTTAACATCACTTTATCCATCGGGATATTATTTAGTAACCAGTCATGGCTTATGTGGTCGAAGCATCCTTTGATGTCAGCTTCGAGTATCCATTGAGCAGAAGTATTATGTGACAGTATAATAAAACTTTGAGCGATCGCATCTGCAGTACTTCTTTCTTTTCGAAATCCGTATGAATTGCTATCGGCTGTGGTTTCTGATACTGGATCAAGAGCCATTAAATACAGAGCTTGCATAGCCCTGTCTTTCATAGTTGGTATTCCTAATGGGCGGAGTTTCCCATTACTCTTTTTAATATTTACCCTTTTCAGGGGCTGGGGTTGGTATCCCCTTCTTTTCAGATTTGCAATTGCCATAAACTTAACGTTGGACGTTGACCAGATTTTCTTGTCAACGCCAGCCGTCTTACTACCTTTATTAGAAGATACTCGTTTTACTGCTAATGCTTTAGCGTAGAACGAGTGAGTCAGCATCCATTGTAGAGTTTTCACTTTACCATGTTTGCCTTCCTTTTGAGCCTTTACAATACGTCCCTGTAGCTTTCCAACCCAGTGTTGGCACTTGTTCCAATCTATGTCTTCCCAAGTTTCCCACTTTTGGTCAGTTGGTGCACACGATGTTTTAATCTCGTTCATTTGCTTTCCTCCTTTAAAAAGTTCTAAAAGTTTCTTGTAAAGAGTTACCATACGCAGAAGTTAGCCCACTTTCGTGTGAGGTAATGTTTCAACCTCTATCCGTTTCATTACAAAGCGGCGTTTGCTTTTTCTGCCATCCTTTACCCGCACCCCCATAGGTTAACCTCACGGTTAACTTTCCTAATTGCTTAGGAGAGATACGGGCTTACCACGTTTCGCATAAGTAACACGAGTAGGTTAGGTTCCGTCTATCCGCCGGCAGCACAAATATCCGTGTGGCTTTAGCGCAAAGAAAGCCAGCCGGCTGCTTACCTTTTGGTTCGAGCCTGTCAGCATCTTTGGCTCGTTTTATCTTAACGACGTTTATCAACGGTTCACATGTGTTAACCATACTACTCAGCCTTGCTACCTGACCATATGATGCTAATGGTCTTACCTCTACCTCGCGGTTGTGGCTATTCTTTCGAAAGGTCTCTTTCTCTGAACAGCTTCGCACAAAAAGATTACTCTTAATGCACGTGTCCATAGGCTACTACTGACGGAACAATAGGTCTAATCATTGTTAGACAATTACTTATACGACTCGCCGTGTCGCACTTGCCCCGAAGGTATTTACGCATCCCGGAAAAGTCAAGGCTTGCTTCGAAAGTCTAATCAACTGAAGTTCCAATCGAAGCAACACTTCGTGCTAGTTCAGTTTGCGAACTCCTTCTCCTTTCGGAGAGGGCTGGGGTGAGGCTTGGGGTTCGTAAACTTACATTCGGCCATTGACAAGAATCCGGTCTGCTCAATGTGCTGTTGGCTCAAAATTAATCGGCGAGCCAGATGTTCCCTGAGTTTATCGAAGGGCAGCCAATAAAAATCCGTAGGGCAACGGTGAAATCAAATGAAATTTTTCGAGGGAATCAAAACATTGGATGAATTACGCAAGGAATACCGTCGCCTTGCTTTTTTGTATCATCCGGACAAAGGTGGCGACACGGCCATCATGCAGGTTATCAATGATCAATACGACCGGCTTTCTAAAAAGCTGATCAACAGTAATGAAACTTTTTCTGAAGGAAGAAAAGAGTATGAACAACAAGTTTCGGAAGAAATGCGCCAACGGTTAGACCGGATCATTAGTTTGCCTGGCATTGTTATCGAACTGATTGGTTCATGGATCTGGATTACAGGAAACACATTTTCCGTAAGGGAAACATTGAAAGGTGAAGGATACAAATTCTCGCATCCAAAATTAGCCTGGTACTGGCATAAAGGGGAATATTTCAAAAAGTCCGGCAAACTGATGTCAATGGACGATATGCGGGATGCCTGGGGTTCCGAAAAAGTTGAATCTCAATATGCCAATCAAAATAATTTCATTCACTAAAACTAAACACAATGACTTACAAAAACGATCCAAGAATGATTACTGCAAAGTTTACTTCAGTCTGCTCCAAATGCGGCTGCAGCATCAAAAAAGGAACTCAAATCTATTACTGGCCATCCGACCGAAAGGCGTATTGTGAAAAATGTGGCGAGGGTCCATACAGGCAATTTAGATCAGACGCAGCCGACGAAGACATGATGAATGGCAATGGTCCATGTGCTTACTGAAAAAGGAAAAGTGGCTTTGCCACTTTTTTTGGTCGCTAACTCCCAAATTGTTGTAATTAACATTGGTCGGTGAGCGCGATGGTCGGTGAGTAGCGAAGCGTATCGAACCGAGCAGTCGAACCGTGCTCCCATAAAAGCCTTTCGGCTTATGGTTTCAGCCGGGATGGCCATCTTCCTGTCAGCCTGTTTTCTTCATTTTGGGCTTTTGTTTCAGGAACCATCCTGCGGGTGTGGCTGGACTCTGATCTGATTCAAGTTTGGAAGCCGGTCGTCTATCCGCATGAACACAGCCTCAAATGGAACTTTATCCAGTTTTGAAACACTTGATTAGTCCATCTATTACTGACAATTCTAAACTGATTTCAGTGGTTACTGGTATAACCGTTTCGGATGTAGTTTTCTACGGTTGACAGAATATTGAGCCGTTAGTCTAAAATTATCTACAAAGATTTATTCTTAGATTGAAGGAAACCCGTCAATGAATTTTCCCGGCATATACTCCCTCTCTGCGATCAGTCCGTTATTCCAGTTCCTTCATTGCCACCCTTCATCAGAATAGTCATCATGCAGAAATTTTTTTTATAACTTAAAAATCAATATTATGACAACTTTTGAAAAGCATTACATCGGAAAAGGAACACAAGTAGAGGGCCTTGACATCATTAAGATTGTATTACCATTAGAAGGACTTGAAAAAGCAGTGTTTGAAAAGAATGGCATAAAGTACCTGAGTTTTGAGGTAGCTAAATTGCGCGGTGAAGACAAATTCGGCAGAACCCACACTTGCTATTATCAGTCCAAAGTTTCAGCAGCCAACCCAACTCAGCCATACGGTCCGGAAGAACAAAAAAAAGCACAAAAGCCATCGCGTAAAAAACAAACTGAACCTGACAACGACGACCTTCCCTTCTAGCTGAAACCACAAGAAAGCCGAAAGGCTTTTTTGTGTATCGTACATTTCCATATTCAGACCCCCATTCTCTCCAGCGAAAACCCAAGCTAAATAATACTGAGGTAAACATTACAATCAGAACAAAACCCCGGCGATTGCAGAACGTCTGGCTCTCGTCATTCATACGAACTGCCGTTTCCTTTTCCCCGAAATGGGAACAGTACATAGCTCTCTGCTTCATTTGTTCACCAAACAATCTTCATCGCCCCACGTGAGAGTTCTGAATAATCGGACTGAAAACCGATCATTCAGAACACACACCTTGCCACCTCCCAGGACTGACATATACAAAGAACGTTTGATTCATTTCGTTCACCCGATTTGCCAATCCCTTCATTCATTTTCCTCCATTATCATTCCGGTCATTCTTATCAGGTTCATACCAAATTTGTTCGGTCACTTATCAAACGGCAACCCCAATCCTCCCCTCTTATAAGATTCGCCAGCGTGATGTAAAGCCAATCTGATAGCACATCCTTCAGATCAGCTATCCGATTTAATATGGAATCAACACATCCGATTTCTGCTAAATTTCATTTTCTCTCCTTTCATACGATCAAATAAAATCAACATTCATCATGATTAGTTGATAAGCATTTGCTTGTTCTTCGCAATAAAGACTCCTTCGGTTGAACGACCAGCATCAGGACTGAAGCGATACAAGTAAGGACTGAATCTGACATTCGCCGTGGTGGCTATTTTGTGGCTTGGTGGTGGCTGCTATTTGGCAGAATAGAGCGCACTAACTGGCAGAAAGATGGCTGTTATTTGGCAGAATAGTGGCTACTGTATGGCTGTGTGAAGCGTCATATATCCGCATTTTCTGCCTTTTTTTCTGCCTGCGAGCTTAGGGCGTGCTCGGGTGTGACAACACAGAATCAAATCCGAAAATGGATTTGATTCTGTGATTGCTTTATTCTCAGGTTTTTGAATAAAAATAATCCGGAAAATTATTTTTCATTTCGAGTGCCACAACTTTTTTCTTCAAAGAGAAAAGCTGGCAAAAAAGAACTTGCGCCAGTCGTTGAAAAAACGGCAGAAAAATTCAGGGACCGGCTTCGCGCCTAAATTTTTGAGCGCTTTGTTTTTCAAGATTTTGTAGACAAGTCATCAGAGAAAAGAAATAAAAGAGAATGAAGACTAGGCTCCATTGGGCAATGGGATAAAAGGTAGTGCGGTTGAGATAATACCTTAAATCTATATTTGTTAATTACCTAAATTAATTTAACATACTATACACCAGTAAACTATAAAAACCAAAAAGAATTAACAATTTAAGAAAGACAAAAATTAGAATACCATAATAATTTTTCCGGAGATTGAGATTAGAAAATGATTTAATTGTTCTAACTTGCTCGGGACAAACAAACACTAATAAATGCAACTAATATTAGACAATCCTTATCGAACAGTTGGTTTGCTTGTTGGAGCATCAACAAGATAGTATGAACGACAGATAAAACGTCTAATACAATTTACTGAAACTGAACAAGATACTCAAGTTGACTTTAGCTTCCCTATATTAGGAAAGATTCATAGAACAATTGATTCTGTAACAGTGCTGCTATCTTTTGGTTCTAGAAAGGCAATATTATAACTGATGAACCTGCATTTGATTTATTGAAAAGTGGAAATATTGAAGATACAACTGCGTTATGGTCAAAATTAACAAATAACAAAGAGGTATAAAAAAAAGTATTTTTGTCTTAGATTTAAACCATGGGAAAATCATCTCAAATAACATCGGATATACAGTTGTGGTACGAATTCGTTGCCGGAAACGATGTTGCTTACAAAACTATTTATAATACCCATCTTCAGTCGCTTTACAAGTATGGCTTGCATTTCACCAGAAATGAAGATTTGATTCAGGATTGTGTTCATGATCTTTTTATTGATCTTCACCGGTACCGGTCGCGGTTGAAAAAGACCAACAACATCAAACTTTATCTTTTTATTTCGCTCAAGCGTAAAATTATTCGTGCACTTGGAAAGGAAGGAAGGTACATGCAGTTAAACTCGGAGAATATTCCGTTTTTTTATTCGCTGTCCAATGAAGATGAGGCCGAGAATGAATTGAAAACCAGCCGATTTGAATTGCTTGAAAGTGCAATGGCCGAATTAAGCAACCGCCAGCGCGAAGCTGTTTATTTACGGTTTGTAAGTGAACTTAGCTACGAGGAGCTGAGCGAGGTACTCCAGATGAATTACCAGTCGGCCCGCAACCTGATTTATCGCGGAATTGAGAAATTGAGGGAAAGTTGTCATAAAAATTTGGTTTTGCTGTTTCTCTCATTAATCATGAACGAAAGAATCAAAATTTTCATCCCCTTCCTCAACTAATTTACAATTTCTTCATAAAATCTTAATATTTGTGAGTACAAAAATGTATTTAACTGCTTATACAGGTAAATACATATTTATATGAACACTAATTTTAACATAGATTCTGACAGTTTGATCCATAATCCTGAATTTTTTGAGTGGGTGGTAAGGCCAACCAAAGAATCGGATCAATACTGGGCCCTGTTTATATCTGCAAACCCATCCCGTAAAAAGAAGGTGGAAGAAGCCATATTCATCATTAAAAGTATAATCCCGAAAGAAAAAGAACTGACCGAAGAAGCGATGATCCGGTTATGGAACCGCATTGAAAACGGCACCAAAAGCCGGGGAAATTATATATTCCGTTTTTCAGGATGGAAAGTTGCAGCAAGTGTTATTTTGCTGTTGGGTCTTTCCGGACTTATTTATTTCCAGTTAAATCAACCTGATACTACTGATATTGATTATCTGTCAATAGCCAAAGTTAAGGCTCCGGATAATGAAGTTAAGCTGATTTTTGCTGATAAGTCAGAAGAAGTTTTCATCTCCAAAGATTTGGACATTAAATACAACAGCAAAGGCGAGATTGAAGTAAACTCTGATAAGCGCCTGACTCAAAAAATACAGGAATTGAAAAGCGAAACCGAACAACTGAACCAGTTGGTTGTTCCGCGCGGGAAAAGAACAAGCCTTACCCTTTCTGATGGTACCAAGTTGTGGTTAAACTCAGGTAGCCGTGCCATCTTCCCGGTTATTTTCACAAAAAAAGAGCGTGAAATATTTATTGAAGGTGAAGCTTATCTTGAAGTGGCGCACGATCTTTCCAAACCATTTTTTGTAGTGACAAATAAAATCCATGTAAGGGTACTGGGCACAAAGTTTAATGTATCAGCATATCCTGATGATCCGATAACTTCGGTTATTCTGGTCGAAGGAAGCATTCAGGCCACAGTTGATTCCAAAAAGATGGTGATGAAACCCAATCAATTGCTTACTTACGAAAAAAACTCATGCTTGACAGCATTGAAAGAAACGGATGTATTGCCTTTCACTTCCTGGAAAGACGGATGGATGTATTGTGAAAAGGAAAAATTGGAAACGATTGCCACCAAACTTTCGAGGTATTATAATGTGCAAATTGAATTTAAGGACACTCAGGCAAAGGAAATGACATTGACCGGGAAACTTGATTTGAAAACGGAATGTTCTGAAATATTTAAAGCGATCAGTTCAACTGCCCCGATCTCTTTTGAAATACAAAATGATGTAATTGTAATATCAAAAAAATCAATAAATTAAAGTATTAATCCTAATGCCTATGGAATATTTTTGAACTGACTAACAATTTAAAACAAAAAAAGGACAGGTTATACCTCCATATAACCCGTCCGGTGTTTTAATCGCAAGTGTTGTGAATTATTCAAGTGCAAATTAAAAACGAATCAAATTTATGAAAAAAAACAAGTTTCATGAACCGAAATTTCGGTATCTGAAAAAACTATTGATGACTATGAAAATATGTCTGTTTTTTCTTCTGATTTCTGCTGTAACGGTCACTGCCAGCGTTGGTTATTCTCAGAATACCAAACTGTCTTTGAATTTGCAAAATGCAACCATTCAAGAACTTATCAAGGAGATTGAAAATCAAAGTGAATTTATCTTTGTGTTTTACGACAATGCCCTCGACTTAAACCAAAAGATCAATATCCAGGCCGAAAACCAGACTGTTGAAAAAATCCTTGAAAAAGTATTAGAACCGACCGGAAATACCTTCGCGGTATTTGACCGTCAAATCGTGATTGGAAAGAAAAATCCGGCCACAGGAACCATTACTGACCAAAACCTGATCAACTCACAGGTTGAGCAAAAAAAAGACCTTTCAGGAATAGTTAAAGACAAAAATGGACTTCTGATGCCTGGAGTAACCGTGGTTGTGAAAAGCACCACTATCGGAACGATTACTGATACCGATGGAAAATTTAGCTTACCAGTGCCCACAGAGGCCAAAACACTGGTGTTCTCGTTTGTGGGCATGATAACTCAGGAAGTTGCCATTACCGGGAAAACAAAATTTGATATTGTTCTTGAGGAACAAATAGTTGGGATTGAGGAGGTTGTGGCTGTTGGTTACGGCACCATGAAAAAAAGCGATTTAACCGGATCAATATCCAGAGTGACTCAGAATGAGTTAAAAGATCGTCCAAACAATAATGTCATGCAGTCAGTTGCTGGGAAAGTTGCTGGGGTACAGATTCTACAAACAGATGGAACTGCCGGATATGCACCAACAGTCAGAATTAGAGGCGCTGCATCAATTACGGCAGGAACGACCCCTTTATATGTTGTCGATGGAATTCCAATCGAAGGCGCAAACTTAAACATTCTTAATCCGGGCGACATTGAATCCATGGAAATCTTAAAGGATGCTTCTTCTTCTGCCATATACGGATCCAGAGGATCAAACGGGGTTGTTATCATTACAACAAAGTCGGGAAAATCAGGTAAAACTAATGTAGAAATAAACTTTGAAAAGGGATTTTCTAAGGTTTTGCGTACCATTGACATGATGAATGCACAACAGTGGATTAAGTATCACATCGATGCGGTTAACAATTCATGGATTGCACGAGGTGGAAGGGCCAGTGACCCTAACGAAGTAAGACCAAGTAATTTACGTATTCCTCCTGAATTTCTGAGCGATCCGGCAAAATTTGGGAATGGAACAAATTGGCAGGATGTAATATTTCGAGTAGCTCCAACAGATAATGCTTCGGTATCGATGAACGGTGGAAATGACAAGACCAGATTTATGATTTCATCGAGTTACCTGAAGCAAATAGGAATAGTAGATGGCGATGATTTCGAACGCTTGACACTTAGAGCTAATTTAACACATAAAATTACATCCAATTTGTCAATGGGTACCAATATTCTTTTAACGAAACGGAATGAGAGTCCGATGGTGGGTTTTGACTTAGCGCCGGAAATCGGGAAAAACACTTCGGTTAGCGGTGCTTTACAATCCATTCCAATTTTTCCTATATACAATGAAAACGGTAATTATGGGCCAAGTGATCCAAATTCCGAATGGAAACGATTTTCGGCGTACGGTTTAGGCTTTGTTCATCCTTATATCCGTACTCGCCAGATGGATAGAAAAAGGAAGTCATTCAATACCCTATCCAATATTTTCGTTGAATGGAAGTTTTTGCCTGACTTTACTTTTAAATCTGTTGTAAGCGCAACAATTGATTACTCCAGACTGAATGTTTATCAATATGATAAAGTAAAATATGGTTGGAGTGCATTGCCTGCAGCCAGGGCATATTCTTCGAATGATTATCGCAATAACTGGCTTTCAGAAAATACGGTAACTTTTAATAAGACAATTGGCGAACATTCCATAAATGCTTTTGCAGGATATTCGGTCCAAAAAGATTCTTATGAAGAAGGGCGTCTTTTGGCTTCAGGATTTCCTAACGATCAGGTTCATACTTTAAATGCAGCCACTACTGTATTGAGTTTTTCTTCAACAGCTTCTGAATGGAGTTTGCTTTCATACATTGGAAGGGTAAACTATTCGTATTTGGATAAATATTTATTAACCGCGACATTAAGACGTGATGGAAGTTCCCGTTTCGGAAAAAATAACAAATGGGGCTATTTCCCTTCTGCATCAGCAGGATGGAGGTTGTCTGAAGAAGATTTTATTAAATCGGTAAGCTGGATTGATAATTTAAAACTCAGGCTAAGCTATGGTGTTACCGGTAATAATCTTATCCCTAATTATGGTTCGGTTGGTCTCCTTGCACAATCTCAATATGCATGGGGAAACAATGCCGAAGCAGCCCTCTATATTAATTCAATCTCAAATTCAGATCTCAGATGGGAAAAAACAGGGCAATGGAACCTGGGATTAAATATCGGATTGTTTTCAAATCGTATTTACATGGAACTCGATTATTACCAATCTGTTACAAACGACATGTTGCTTAATGTACCGGTTCCTGCGATTACCGGTTTTACTTCACAACTAACAAATATTGGAAAACTTAAAAACAGAGGCTTTGAGTTTTTAATTTCAACAAAAAACCTTGTCGGTGATTTTAAATGGAATACAGACTTTAATATCTCGACAAATAGGAATAAAGTTTCGAAATTAGGTTTAGGAGACGCACCAATTTATACGGTCAACTGGCAGGCAACTACAATAACTGAAATCGGACAACCAATGGCTAATTTCTATGGGTATATATTTGATGGCGTTTTTATGAACCAGAGTGAAGTTGATAATTATCCCCATGTTGCATCTACAACTCCGGGAGACCCTAAGATCAGGGATGTAAACGGCGATAAAATAATTAACGCTGACGATAGAACTGTACTTGGAAACTATCAGCCTGATTTTACTTTTGGGCTTACCAATACTTTTCAGTATAAAAGTTTTGATTTAAACTTTACCCTACAAGGACAGTATGGTAATGAAATCATAAATACTCAGACAAGGTTCACCAAATTCTACGGTGGTTCCAGGAATCAATATGCGATTGTTTCTAATTATTGGAAATCGGAAAGCGACCCTGGCGACGGGAAAATATTCAAGCCAATGTTCACTTTCACTGGTTTACAAACAGCATTTTCTTCTTATTGGATAGAGGATGGTTCATTCTTACGTATCCGTAATGTGCAATTTGGATACAGTCTACCCCAAAAGGCGATATCGTGGAGTCCGTTTTCATCGGTTAGAGTATATGTAAATGCTGAAAATCTACACGTTTTCACTTCTTATATAGGATTTGACCCTGAAAACAGCGTTTATTCAGGTCTGGAATTAGGAAGCGATTATGGTGCCACGCCAATGCCCAGAACAGTAACATTTGGAATAAAAGTTAATTTGTAATTTGTAATAAAAAAAATGAAAAAATGAAAACATCAAAATATATAGTCGCAATTAGTTTATTACTGTTTTCATCATCATGCACTGATAATTTTCTTGATTTGGCTCCTATCTCAAACATGAATGAAAGCAATTTTTTCGAAACTGAAAAAGATTTTAGTTCTGCTGTTAACGGGGCATACCGGACGTTGTACAATATATATGCTGCCGAAAGCGCCGTGGCCCGTACAGAACAAATGTCTGATAATTGTACAATGTATCAAATAAGTGGCAATGCCTCGGACCATTATCAATTCAAGGATTATACTCTTTTACCCAGCAATAGCTGGGTTGAGATTTATTGGACTACATATTATAGTTCTCTTTTTGTAATAAATAAGGTAATCGAAAAGCTGCCAAATTCATCTTTTGATGCAAATACAAAAGCTAAATACGAGGCAGAAATGAGGTTTCTAAGAGCCATATACTATTTTAATATGGTTAGATTATGGGGTGATTTACCATTATTGCTAAAGCCGGTTTCTGTAACCGAAAGTTATGATATAGCCCGCACGCCTGTAGATAAAGTTTATGCCCAAATCATTTCAGACCTGGTTTTTGCAGAGAGTAATCTTCCTCTCTTATCAAAAACTGAACGTATCGGTCAAGCCAGTAAAGGTGCAGCTCAAGGAATGCTTGGTAAGGTTTACGCAACCAGGGGTGATATAAACAATGCCATAACATATTTAAAGAAAGTTATTGATTCGCAGGAATATAGTCTTCTTCCTTCTTACTCCCAGTTATGGGATTTGAAAAATGAGAATAGTAAGGAAGCCCTATTTGAGATACAGTTCATTCGAGGTTTGGATAAACCCGCAAGTAGATACTGGCAAATGTTTAATCCATTCGAAAGGATAAATTCTGGTGGTGGATTGAATCAGGTAACTGACAATTTATGGAATGATTTTGAAGCAGGTGATGCACGAAGAGATTTGTCAATAGATGTTGGGTTTACTCATGGCGGAGCTTGGGTTGCACAAAAATTCACTAAAAAATGGAATGACTTGAATTCCGTTATTAGTGGACAACAACGGTTTTCTGAAAACAACTTTATTGTACTTCGATATGCAGATATTTTGTTGTTATATGCAGAGCTTACTAAAGACGCCGTATATCTGAACATGATTAGAAGTAGGGCCGGGGTTCCGGCATGGGGAACTTCAGGTTATCCAATTGATAAATATCCGACATTGGATTTAGCAATTGAACATGAACGAAGGGTTGAGCTGGCCTTGGAATTTCATCGGTGGTTTGATTTAAAAAGGACGAATCGTGCAATCCCTGTACTAACGGCAGCAAAAGGAAAAACAATAGAAAGTTGGAGATTGCTTTTACCAGTACCACAAACTGTTATTGATCAAAACCCCGGAACAATTGTACAAAATGATAAGTACTAATTATTAGCTGATTATTCAGTTAAAATAATTATCCAGCCATTAGCCCGCTAATCAGGCTAATGGCTGGTCAAATTATCAATTGCCCATTCATCGGGAAAGACTTAATAACTGAAGTTTCGCTTAAGCTATCCAACTTGTGATATTGAAAATATTTGATAATAGTATTCGTAATTCAAACCTAAATAATAAAGTCATGATTATAAAAATTTGTTTAGCTTCCATCCTATTCTTAACAGCAATCATATCAAACTGCCAGAATGCTGATGAATATCAGGTTTACGCACTTAAATATATTGATGGACGGAATATTCCTGCTCAGCGAATGGTTATTGGAGCAAACCCAAAAGATAGTTTACGAATTTGTTATATGTATTGGTTCTTGAAAGGAGAGAACGGGAAAAATATCCTTGTGGATGCTGGATTTGTTGACTCTACTAAAACAGGAAATATGAATTATGTGAGACCAGATTTAGTTTTAAAAAGATTAAATGTATCCCCATCTGATATTACTGACATTATCATTACGCATCCTCATTATGATCATATCGGAGGAATAAATCTTTTCCAAAATGCTAAAATTTGGATGCAAAAAGATGACTTCGAATATTTTGTTGGGGAAGCCTGGCAAGAAAATGGAATCTCAAAAGGATTTGAAAAGAACGATGTTCGTAACATTATTGAAATCAATCTAGAAGGCAGATTAAAAATGGTTGAAGGTGATAATATTGAAATAATCCCAGGCATAAAGATATTTATTGGCTCTAAGCATACTTTTGAAAATCAATATGTATTAGTTAATTCAAATTCTAAAACAAATAAAATACTGATTGCCTCTGATGCGCTCTGGTTTTATTATAATCTTGACAACTTACTCTCAGCCAGTCTTTGTATGGATCCAAAGGCATATATAGAGTCTATGAAAAGGATGAAAACTTTAGTTACTAATCCTGATTTTATAATTCCTGCACACGATGATTTAGTCTTCTCAAAATTTCCAAAAATAGGTGAATGGATAGTTAAGATAGGAAACTAACTTAATCATGATTATAAAAGCCTAAGCATAAATACGGCATTATTTTATTCTAATTACTTAAAATTTATAAATTATGAGACTAATTTTTCTCACTGCTTTTTTTCTGTTTTTCTCGGCAACGCTGTTTGCACAGGCATTTGTTCCCAATTACGACGAATCGAAAATACCTCCTTATATTTTACCTGATCCACTGGTTTTTAACTCTGGATTACCGGTTAAAAATAAAACAGAGTGGGAGAAAAGAAGGACTGAAATTTTTAATTTATTTGAAAAGGAGGTTTATGGTATCGCTCCTGCCGGAAAAGTACATTTGACATCGGTTGTTGTATCCAAAAATGAAAATGCATGCAATGGCCAGGCTGTCAGGACAGAGGTTCTGTTAACGCTTCAAAAGGATGACAGGAAGATCGATCTGAGTTTACTGCTTTTTCTCCCTAAATCCGGTAAAAAAGTGCCTCTATTTCTGGCTTGCAATTTCAATGGCAACCATACTGTTTCAACTGATCCGGGTATCAGTGTCACTACATCCTGGGTGAGAAATAACCCTCAGGTTGGAATCACATCGAACAAATCGGATGAATCGCGGCGGGGAAGCGATTCTTCCTCCTGGCCGATCGCGGAGATCATTGCCAGAGGTTATGGTGTTGCCACTGTTTACTACGGTGATATTGATCCTGATTTTGACGATGGCTTCCATAATGGAGTTCATCAGCTTTTCACCGGGATACGCGATAGCTCTTCCTGGGGAAGCATTGCGGGCTGGGCTTGGGGGCTTTCCAGGGTAATGGACTATCTCGAAAAAGTTAAGGAGGTGGATACCAAAGAGGTGATTGTATTGGGCCATTCCAGATTGGGGAAAACTGCCTTATGGGCCGGTGCAACTGACAAGCGGTTTGCGATGGTTGTCTCCAATGAATCAGGTTGCGGAGGAGCGGCCTTGTCGAAACGTATTTATGGTGAAACAGTGGAGAGAATCAATACCTCTTACCCCCATTGGTTTTGTACTAATTTTAGAAAATACAACAACAAAGAAGAAGATTTACCTGTAGATCAGCACGAATTATTGACACTGATCGCACCCCGACCGCTGTATGTAAGCGTTGCGGAAGAGGATCTCTGGTGTGATCCAAAAGGAACATTTCTCTCCTGTGTTGCAGCTTCGCCGGTCTATCAACTTCTTGGTAAAAAGGGCTTTCCTGGTAAGGATATGCCTGATTTACAGCAGCCGGTACTCGGGACAATCGGATACCATATCCGTCCGGGCAAACATGCCATCAACCTTTACGACTGGAGCTGTTTCATGAACTTTGCCGACTTGAATTTCCAAAAAAGGAAGAATTGATCTTTAAATGATAAATTATATATTCGGAGAAACCAATCTTAGATGGCAAACGTGTCCTGTTCCTAATCCTTATACTGAGGTCTGTTTTATTTTTTCAAAGCAATGGTCAGGTATCATAAGGTGGCACACCGACATCTTAAAAAGTAAAATTACAAGTTTTAAGAATTAATATTAGTAAAATCTGATATTTGGAAACAGCAACTACATTTAAAAAGAGCCTCGGGCTAATCGATTCCACAGCACTTGTAATCGGGTCAATGATAGGTTCGGGGATTTTTATTGTCAGCGCCGATATGGCACGCACACTTGGTTCTCCCGGATGGCTTATGGTCGCCTGGATAGTAACCGGTATTTTAACCGTTATAGCTGCTTTAAGCTATGGCGAACTGGCTGCAATGATGCCACATGCCGGCGGACAGTATGTTTATTTGCGCGAAGCTTTTAATCCACTGGCAGGTTTTTTGTACGGATGGACTCTTTTTACTGTAATACAGACAGGCACAATTGCTGCAGTTGCAATGGCTTTCGGTAAATTTCTGGGCATTCTGGTTCCATGGTTCTCAGAAAATAATATCTGGCTTGAATTTGGATTTTTAAAATTTAGTACCGTTCATATTGCTGCCATTGGGTCTATTTTGTTGCTCACCTGGATTAATGCACAGGGAATTAAAGCGGGAAAATTAGTTCAAAACATTTTTACTTTTTCCAAAGTCGGCATATTGTTCGCCTTTATTGTTGCCGGCCTCTTTATTGCTAAAAATACCGGTGCTATTGAGATAAATTCTAAAATCTTCTGGCAGGCAGCCAAAATCGAAAATGACCAGCTGATTTCCCTAACCGGATTCGCATTGATAGCAGCAATCGGGACATCTATGGTAGGGTCATTATTTTCTGCCGATGCCTGGAATAATATAACCTTTGCAGCAGCCGAAGTAGTAAATCCGCGAAAAAACATACCTTTAAGCTTATTGATAGGTACAGTAATTGTAATATTCCTATTTTTTCTGACAAATCTAGTTTATATTCAGGTATTGCCTTTAAGGGGTACGCCCGAAGGTGTTACGGTTTTTGAGCGGGGAATGCAGTTTGCAGTTAATGACCGAGTGGGAACAGCCTCTATGTTTGGTATATTCGGCGAATATGCTACAATAATAATGGCATTTTTTATAGTTATTTCGACCTTTGGCTGTAACAATGGCCTTATACTTTCAGGAGCAAGAGTTTATTATGCAATGGCCCACGATGGTTTATTTTTCAGGAATGCCGGAAAGTTAAATTCGAAAAGTGTTCCTGCATCTGGACTCGTATCTCAGTCAGTTTGGGCCTGTATGCTTTGCCTGTCAGGTACTTATGGAAATCTCCTCGATTATGTTGTTTTTGCTGTGCTAATTTTTTATGTAATGACAATTCTGGGTATTTTTCTTTTAAGGATAAAACAGCCTGAAGCTGAACGTCCGTATAAGGCATTTGGCTATCCGGTTATTCCGGCTCTTTATATCCTTACAGCCTTGTTTATTATGGTTATTTTACTTATTTACAAACCAATATATACCTGGCCCGGTTTAGTAATTGTTTTAATTGGTATTCCTGTATATTTCATTATGAAAAAAAGTTATAAATAGTTGTCTGGTTAGTTTCTAAGCAGGTTTTTTTGCTTATCTGAAGTTGACGGTTTGATTTAAGAAATACGGCAAATTTTAATAGAAAGTATTGCACAAAAACAGAAAAGAATTTTAATTCCTGAACCGGTTATCTTAATTTTTAAAAAAGCATAATAAAATCATGAAATATCCAGAAGTTAAAAATTTCATCGGTGGTCAGTTTGTTCACGATAACAACAAAAGAATTAATATCACCAGTCCGTTGAATAATGTTTTCATTTCAAGCGTTCCGTTATCCACTTATACTGATGTGGAATTGGCTGTAAAGAATGCACAAAATGCTTTTTCTGCATGGAACGGGATGACATCCAAAATGCGTTCGCAGATTTTTTATAATTACCGCCAGATTGTGGAACAAAATATTGCTGAACTCGCCGCAATCATTCACCATGAAAACGGAAAAACCATAGACGAAGCAACTGCAGAGGTGAAAAAAAGCATAGAACTTACTGAATTTGCCTGCTCCATTCCGCAAATTGCTACTGGTGAAGTTCTTGAAGTCAGTCAGGGTGTTGAATGTCGCTCTGAATATACCCCTTTGGGAATAGTTGCCTGCATTAATCCTTTTAATTTTCCGCACATGGTACCTCACTGGACCATTCCAAACGCACTTATGCTTGGAAACTGCATAATCGCAAAGCCATCGGAGTTTACGCCCATCACATCAATGAAAATTGCGGAAATGTTTAAAGAAGCCGGACTTCCCGATGGAGTTTTGAGTATTGTTAATGGGAACAGGGAAGTTGTGGAAGCAATATGTGACAATCCTGAAATAAAAGCCGTTTCATTTGTAGGCTCAACGGATGTTGCTAAAACTGTGTATCGCAGAGCAACTTCAAATCTGAAACGCTGTCTGGCTCTTGGAGGTGCCAAAAACCATCTGATCGTTTTACCCGATGCTAATCTAGAACTCTCGGCAACAGACATCGCTGCATCAATGTGTGGTTCTTCAGGTCAACGTTGTATGGCGGCTTCAGTAATGATTGCAGTGGGTAATGTAAATCCTTTAATTAAAAAATTGTGCGAAGAAGCTGCAGAATATATTCCCGGGAAAAACCTTCCTCCCTTAATTACCAAAAAATCGTTCAAAGACATCAGTAATTATATTGATGAAGCTGTGAAAAAGGGCGCAAAAATTCTGTTAGACGGAAGAAAATTTAAACTTGATGAAAATGCGGATGAAAATGGTAACTATATTGGCGCTACCATCATTGATTGGCGAAATACAAATGAAAAAATGCCTGAGCGGGAAGTTTTCGGACCTGTATTTGAAATTATTTCTGCAAAAAGTATAGAAGAAGCAATTGAAATTCAACAAAAGAGTCCGCTTGGAAATGCGTGTTCAGCATTTACACAAAATGGAGGAATTGCCAAAATGATTGCACAACAGGCAACAGCAGGAATGATTGGTATAAATATTGGTGTTCCGGTTCCACGCGAACCGTTTTCTTTTGGCGGGGTGAATTCCTCAAAATTCGGCACTGGAGATATTACCGGAAAAAGTTCCATTCAGTTCTGGACAAATTTGCGGAAAATAACCAGCAAATGGGCAAAGCATGAAAAAGCCGATTGGATGAGTTGAAATATTTAAAATATAATATCATGTCAACACAGGAACAAATAATAAAGAATAATCTTGAATACACCTTCTTTTCATGGGCAAAGCAAAGCGGACTGAATCCTCTTGCAATTAAGAGCGCCAGTGGTGTATACATGTATGAACATTCAGGCAGGAAAATAATCGACTTCTCTTCGCAACTGATGAATGCAAACCTTGGCCACGGTCATCCAAAAGTGATTGAAGCAATAAATAAGCAAGCAGGAGAGCTTTGCTTTGTAACCTGCTCATTTGCAACTGAAATAAGAGGAGAACTCGGAAAGAAACTGGCTGAAATTACACCGGGCAGTCTGAAAAAAACATTATTTACTTTAGGTGGATCGGAGGCAGTTGAAAATGCAATAAAACTAGCCCGGTTGTATACCGGCCGGCATAAGATCATTGCGCATTACCGCTCCTATCATGGGGCAACTTATGGTGCTGTATCCGTGGGTGGCGATCCCAGGAAGTTTTCATTCGACAGCCAGGCTGTACCTAATATAGTGCATGTTGAGAATCCCTATTTTTACCGTTGTCCCTGGTCGAGCAACACAATAGAAGAATGTGGTGAAAGGGCAGCTGCAAATCTTGAGAGGGTTATTCAGTTCGAAAATCCGGGTAGCATAGCTGCAATCATCTTTGAAGGAGAATCAGGCACCTCAGGATGTATCAAGTACCCACCGTTTTACTGGAAAAGAGTGAAAGAAATTGCAGACAAATATGGCATTCTCCTTATTGATGATGAAGTAATGAGTGGGTTTGGACGGACAGGGAAATGGTTTGCTATTGATCATCACGAAGTTGTTCCAGATATTCTGTGTATGGCTAAAGGGCTCACTTCCGGTTACGTTCCACTGGGCGGAATTATTGTAAAGGAAGAAATAGCAAAGCATTTCAATGATGTGTCATTGCCCCTTGGTCTCACATACTCAGCTCACGCACTGGCATGTGCTGCCGCCCTGGCGGTCATTAACGCATATGAAGAGGAAAAGCTGATTGAAAATGCTGCTGCCATGGGCCAGTACATTGATCAGCAGGTAAGTAAGCTCGCTGAAAAACACCCTTCCATTGGGGATTTCAGAAATACCGGACTTTTGGGAGCAATCGAATTAGTAAAAAATCGTAAAACAAAGGAACCTCTGACACCTTTTAACGCTGCACCAAAAGACATGGAACCTACTAACCGCATTGCATCCAAACTTCGCGAGCTGGGCTTATTCACTTTTGTACGCTGGAATTGGATATTTATCGCGCCACCTTTAATTGTTCAAAAACATGAAATAGATGAAGGATTGGCAATTATTGAAAAATCATTAGAAATTGCTGATGAATATTATAGAGAAAAACCATAAATACCTGCCATGAAACTTATTATCAAAAATTACATAAATATGGACAAAATTATTAAGATTTGTATAGCAATGTGGGCGTTGTTATTGATATCAACTCTTTCATTTGCAGCAGTTAATATTACAGGCACTGATTCATTTATTCTTGGGCATGAGATACTTATTGGCACGGGACAGCATCCAAGTATAGCAACAGCTTCTGATGGTACTATGCATGTTGTTTATGTAAATAATGGATTACGGTATCGTTCTTACAGTCCCACTACAGGAATATTAGGACCTGAAGAATTGGTAACATCAGGTGAGGTCTGGTGGCCACAAGTAGCAGTATCTGGCGACAGTGATGTGCATGTTGTATGGGAAAAAAGTCCAGAGCATGTTGTATGGGAAATAAGTCCTGCTGGATACATAGGTTACGCACGACGAATATCAGGCGTGTGGAAATCTGTTGGTAATCTTCATTCAACTTCTTACCGGGCAATGATCCCCCGTATTGATGTGGATTCAAATAACCGTGCACATGTTGTCTTCTGGAAGAATATGGGAAATCCTGCAGTAACATTGG
This sequence comes from Prolixibacteraceae bacterium, assembly GCA_003457135.1. Lineage (GTDB taxonomy): Bacteria > Bacteroidota > Bacteroidia > Bacteroidales > Prolixibacteraceae > Aquipluma. Next base: position 15,037 of record DMSQ01000062.1, on the reverse strand, counting down.
CACGTGGACAATATAATCGAATAAATAAAATCAATGGAGTACTAAAAGTTGAAATAACTAAAGATATTTCTGGATGGGACGGAAGCCGTACTGGAGATGTTATTATAGATGGCAGTAATACCCCTCACGTGTTCGCCGGACAGGGTTCTTATATACGTCACTGGACTGTTTCTGAATCCGGTACGTTTACAGACGCTACATCATTACCACAACCATCAGATCCAAATATTGAGAAATTTATGGAGGGTATTTCAGTAGCAACTGGAACCGGAGGAGGTTTCTATGGTTTCTCAAAAGATGCGGGAACGCTTGAACCAAAAGAAGTCTTCCATACACGTATAGGGGGTCCTTCAAAAATCGTATGGAACTCTCCCGCCATTGGTTATAGCTTGGTAGCAGCAGGAGATCTGGTAGTAAATGGCAGGGCTTATGTTATATTTGCTGGTGAAGACAAAAAAGGTCGTGTTCTTGCTATTGATGCCGATGGCAGCATAACCGGGCCGATATTATTTGCAGACGCAGGAAATCAGCATGATGGAGTAATCCGCCACGCTCCCGGAGGTGTAGGTGTAGAGGGTGGAGGATTATATGTAGTATTTCAGGATAATAGAAGTAGAACATGGCAGGTATATATTAGGAAAGTCAGTTTCTGAAGCCCCGAAACCCATCGGGCCTTACAGCCAGGCCATTCTGGTTGGGCAAACAGTATATCTTTTGGGATAGATCGTAATTGATCCTGAAACAGGCAAAATGGACACCCTGACCATTGAATCTGAGATAAAACTCAATTTAAAAACAAGACAAATTATTTGAGTACCAGCATGAAAAAGACAAGATTAAAAGAGATTGAGTGGCCTGAATTTGGTAAGAACGTCAGCCCTCTTCAGTTTAGTATGAACGAATTAATTGAGCGCATTTCAAAAACGCGCGAAATGATGGATAAGAACAATCTGACCCATCTGGTTGTATATGGGGACAGGGAACATTTTGCCAATCTGAAGTACCTGTTGAACTATGAACCAAAATTTGAAGAGGCTCTATTGATTCTAAATCTGCATGATGATCCGATCATATTGGTAGGAAATGAATGCGTTAGCAGGTTTAAAGCTAGTCCTCTATATATTGGAAACAGATTGAGATTTGAACTTTATCAGCCATTATCATTATTAAACCAACCCAGGGACAGCAGCCGCCAGTTAAAAGACATTTTTATTTCAGAAGGTATTAATTCACAATCGAGGATAGGTTGTGCAGGATGGAAATATTTTTCTGAAATTGAACACCATGCTCCGGACCATGCTATCGAGATTCCCAGTTTTATTGTTGATACGCTAAGGGAGGTAAGTAAATATGAAAATGTTATAAATTCCACTCAAATTTATATGCATCCTGAAAGTGGCCTTCGGTCAAGATGTTCAGCTTCTGAAATAGCATTATTCGAATTTTCCACCGTGATGGCATCTGAAGGAATGAAAAACCTAGTGTTTAATATTGAGGTGGGGAAAACTGACTTTGAGTTGATCCGGTACTACAATTATTCCGGCTATCCATTGAATTGTAATACCGGAATGACTTGTGGTGGAAATAAACATATTGGTTTAGCAAATCCCGAAGGTTATATAATTAAAAAAGGTGACCCGTTCTCAACCAATATAGGTTACTGGGGCAGTAATTGCTGCAGGGCCGGGTGGATAGCTGAAAACGAAAATGATCTGCCTGGTCATGCCCAGGGATATTTGGACAATTTTGCCGGACCATATTTTTCGGCAATGGGCGAATGGTATAAAAACCTTAAGATAGGAGTAAAAGGGAAAGTAATTGCTCAATTGATTGATGATCTTTTACCTTTTGAAGAATTTGGTATTTTTCTGAATCCAGGCCATCTGATACATTTTGACGAATGGTTAAGTTCTCCTGTTTATAAGGGATCAGAAATAGAAATTCAATCGGGTATGTATTTTCAGGTTGATGTAATCCCCAAATCAAAGAAATACTTTTCTACACGGATGGAGGATGGAATAATAATTGCCGATCGGACCCTTAGAATTGAATTACAGACTAAATATCCGGCAGTCTATGAAAGATGTATGAACCGCCGTATTTTTATGACAGATAAATTAGGTTTTGAATTACCGGATGAAATATTGCCATTGTCCAATATTCCAGGAATTGTGCCACCCTTCTTTTTAAACCCTAATCAAATTTTTTCAATGGATACTTAACCCAACTTGCGCCCACGGCCACCCGCTGAAAAACTATTTTGATGCATAAATGATATTATCTGAAACATTATCAAAAATATACCAAAATTTTACTCCAATGAAATCAATAATTTTTGCCTTGATCCTTTCTCTCAGTACTGGCTTTTCTACCAGTGCCCAACAAACAATGAAATCATCAATAACCAGGAAAGAATACTTCCCTTTGCCCGATTCTGTTACCGGATGGAGAACCCTGACAGATAATAAAAAAATAAAAAAGGTAACAGGAATTGATAAAGCTAAACTGGATCAGGCTTTCGATTTTGTCAGAAGCACAACAAGTAATGGAGGCCTTCTTGTAGTTCGTCATGGATGGCTTGTTTATGAAAATTATTTTGGAAAGGGGCAACGTGAAGCCACACCGAACCTCGCATCGTGCACTAAGTCGTTTACCAGTATTGCAGTGGGTATTCTGATGAGTGAGCGTCCTGATCTGTTTCCTGATGGCCTGGATCAGAAAGTATATACAACCTCTTTAATGCCACCTGAAGCATTTCCATTACCGGATCCACGTATGGCCGATATTAAACTTGGACAACTTCTGACTTTTACTGCCGGTATCAGAGGCAACAATCCGGTTTATGTAAACAGAAAAACCTCAACAATTGATCCGGTTGGTCCGGATGGATGGTATTCTATGGTTGACGAGTACACATTAGGCCTAAAGGATGGTATAATGGGTAGTGTCCCATTTACAACAAAAACCCTTTGGTGCGAACCAGGTGGTGGATATTCGTATGCTTCAGCATCAATACACAATGCTTCAATTATGCTGCGGCATATTTCAGGTATGGAACTGGAGGATTATATTGATTCACACCTTGCCAGGCCTTTAGGTTGGGGACGCTGGGGATTCGGATACAAAGACCAGCCACTTGTAACCCATACTCCCGGAGCAGGCGGTATTGCCCTTAGAAGCACTGACATGCTGCGCTTTTGCTATATGTTGTTACACGACGGAAGATGGGAACAACAGCAAATTGTCCCAAAGGAATACATTCAAAAGGCTACAAAAACATCACCATATAATCCTCATTATCGTTACAGCTTTCAGTTTCATGCGAATTCCGATGGGGACATCAGGGAATTACCCCTTGATGCATACTGGAAAGGCGGATCGGGGCGCCATTTCTTTTGTATTATTCCTTCGTTAGATCTGATAGTATGGAAGCTTGGTGGAGGTGATGGCCAGTATTCTATTGAAGATACCGGACTTCCGGAACCGCTATACAAGTCAGAGGTCACTAAACCAATAAATGACGAGCAGGTACATAATGAGAATAGTGATTTTATTAAAATTATGACTATGGTTATAAGCTCAATAGCAGATGGAAAAAAATAAGCACAATCAATGTCTTGGATTATAAGGTTGAATCATCCTCATAGGCACTTGTGCAACATTAGATATTTAAGTTGAAGATATAACCAAATAGCACCAAAATGAAAAGTTTAATAAAATTTTCTTCATTCCTTATTGTTTTGCAACTAATTATTGGGTGCGATGATATGAAAAACAATACAACAGTTACAATAAAGGGAGATAGATGGTTCTTAAACGGGAATGTTTTAAATGAAGGTTCCCCTGCAAAAGGGTTATTGATGAATGTCAGAATGGTAAATGCAGTTTTCGAGGACCGTGGAGCTGAATTATCAAAAAAATTTAATCATGATTTTGATCCTCAAAAAAACACAGATCATTTTATTTCCATGATCCCGGAATATGTAGCAAATGGGATAAACTGTTTTACTATCAGTTTGCAAGGGGGCGCTCCCGGTTATGAAGGTGCTGTGAACAGTGCTTTTGAGTCAGATGGCACTCTCCGCCTGAATTATATGAAAAGAGTTGCTGAAGTGATAAATACCTGCAATAAAAATAGTTGTATTGTGATCTTGTCCTGTTTTTACCAGCGTCAGCATTCACATTTTTCAGCTCTGAATGGAAAAGAAGCCATAATGAATGCCTTAAAGAATACCGTTTTATGGATAAAGAAAAATAATTTCAGAAATGTCCTTCTCGAAGTTTCCAATGAGTACCAGCATGGTGGATTCAAAAAATGGAAAGATGGGGAATGGCTCTCTGATAATGAGGGACAGTTAGAATTAATAAAACTTGCTAAATCATTGTATCCATCACTATTAGTAAGTACCAGTGGTATGGACGACAGACAAGCCAATACTTCTATAGCCGATGCCGTAGATTACATTTCAATCCATTTCAATAATACACTCTTGGAAAACTACAAAGAGAAGATTAATGCCAATAAAAAATTTGGGAAACCGATTGTATGCAACGAAGATGATAAACTGGAAGATGTAGGGGTTAATGCACTTGTCTTTTCAGTAATGAATGGTTGCAGCTGGGGATATATGAATAGTAAACAGAACCAGACCATGCCGTTTAAGTTCGAAGGTGCAAAAGATGATACAGCAGTGTATAAAATGATGAAAAAAGTCTCAACACCAGAGTATATAATTGATCAGTCTGTTTATTAACAAACCTCAATTATTTTAAAATATCCCAATGAAGGTGATATATTTAAAATTGGTAAGCAAATAAATATACAATTTTCGGATTTATTTCCTGGTCCTTCTAAATAATTTTATCATAAAAATCCTTTCAAATGGCAACCCGATTGACTTAATTTCTGATAACTAAATTTAGATGGCAACTGAACAAACCTATCGTTTTTATTTTTTGAAGCACTGGTAACAGATTTGAAAGAAAATGAACTTATTAATTTAATTAGTGTCAAACAACGCCACCAAAAAATAGTTTTAAGAGGTGCCCTTAAGTAATCATTTTTATAAATGAATTATATGAAACTTAAAATAATATTTTCTACAATTTTTTTCCTGTATTCATTATCTCATGGCAATGCTCATGAAAATTTTAAGGGAACAGTGGTTCAGCAGCGTTATATAAGGGTTGAGTTTAAAAGCCCTGTGAAATTACAGGAATCTATTACCAAGAGTACTAAACACCTCGAATTAGGACGCTATCAGATCCCATACAGTGATTGGGAGATGGTTGACTCATTGTATGGAATTCAAACAAATGATCCGTTTTCCAGTACCTATCGTAGTATTTATCCTGCCTTTGAACCGGAAACAAAAACAGTTATTAAGGTGATTGAAACCTATAAACCAAAAGTGGTCTTTGATTATCATTGGATGGGTTGTATTACCGGAAACAATATTCTTTCGAATACTTTAAAACCAGAGGTTTTATCTGAATTGCAAAAGTATGCGGAATGTTTTTACCATGGATTCTATGAAAATACGAAGAACCCTCCCAGGAATAAAATAACCGAGAGTACAATGCCCGGGACGACACAGAGATACTGTGTTACAAAACATGAGATTCCGGCATTTAGTGTTGAAGGAAATACACAAGATCCTGTTTTAAACAGGGCTTTTCATATTCTCGAAGTGATTGCTACAAAAAATCAACCGGACTACCTGAAATCGCTTTTCGAAAAGTTTATTGGTATCAATGAAATTAATATTCCGGAATATCTTGAATCCGATCAGCAATTCCATAACATGATAATGAAAATTAGCGGCAACCAAATTCCAAACCGGCTCGAATTATCAGGAAACAACACCATCCGAACTTTCCGGAGTAGTTTGTTACAAACTCCTTTGGAAACCGAACATTTGGCCATTATCGCAGCTCTCGAAAAAGGAGACGGTGAACTTGTTGAAAAGCTGATCAGTAACCATACACATAAATCGTTGGAAACTTTGAGAGAGACCTAAAAAATAAAATTCTAATGATACGCACTTTAATCCCAATCCGTTTTGTCCTTGTAATAAGCACCTTTTTGCTGACGGTTCTGCTGTATGTCGATCGCGCATGTATCTCGGCAGCCAAAAGAGATATTTGTTCCGATCTGGGATTTGGCATGACTGATTTTGGCTGGATCATGGCTGTATTTACCCTCGGATATGCCTTATTCCAAACTCCTGCCGGAAAATTGGCCGATACCAAAGGTGCCCGTGGTGTAATTGCCGGAATTGTAACAATTTGGTCGTTTTTAACAGCCACAACGGGTTTTGCATGGAATTATGCATCTATGCTGATCATTCGCTTCCTCTTCGGAGCTGGTGAAGCAGGCGCCTTCCCAGCCCTTTCGAAAGTAGTTTACAATTGGTTCCCAATCAGCGAGCGCGGAATTATACAAGGCATTAATTTTTCTGGATCACGCATTGGAGCTGCTTTTGCCATGCCTTTGGTAGCCTGGATGATCAAGGAAATAGGATGGCGTCACACCTTTCTTGTTTTCGGTGCATTTGGTATTTTAGTTGGCATACTTTGGTATTTATTATTCAGAGATAAACCTGAAAATGCAAAGTATATTGGCAGTAATGAACTTGATTACATCAAAATGAATCGGCAACAGTCAGAACCTGGCCCAAAAGAGGTACTGCAATTCAGCACAATCATTAAGTCGGTTACCATGTGGAAAACCATGGTTCAGTATATTTGCAGCAATTTTACTTTTTATTTTTCGCTTACCTGGATGTATCCTTATATTCAGGAACGGTTTCAACTCGGACTGGTAGAAGCCGGGTTTTACACCTCCATTCCATTGGTTGCCGGAGCAGTTGGTAACTGGCTGGCCGGAATTATGGTTGATGCTGTTTACCGAAACGGGAAATGGAAACTTTCGCGCAGACTGCCCGCCATCATCGGCTTTGCCTTCTCTGCTATTGGAATGATCATGGTTACCCAGGTTTCGTCACCCGTACTTTCTGTTGCCTTTATGGCATTAGCTGTGTTTGGTGCCGACATGACCTTGAGTCCATCCTGGGCTTTCTGTATCGACATCGGTAAAGAAAATGCAGGTGTTGTTTCCGGAACCATGAACATGGCCGGAAACCTGGGTGCTTTTGTAACTATTATTGCCTTTCCTTACCTGTTTAATTGGACCAATCAATACGAACCATTTTTTATCATTTGTGCTGGATTAAGCTTAATCGCCATTGTAATGTGGTTGTCTATGAATCCTGAAAAATCAATCAAGAGAGAAATCCAAACCAATAATTATTTCTGAAATGAAACGTATTTAAATTGAATTGTGGTAAATCTGTAAATTACAAAACATGAAATTAGCATTAAACACACTGGTTTACGAAGTTGGAGACAGTGGCCCTGAAGAATCACTGCGGAGTGCTGCAAAATTCGGGTTCAAATACATTGAATATGCCGGAATCCGTAAAGGAAATCCGCTAACAATGACTGCTGAACAAAAGAAGGAAGTCGTTCGGATTGCCAAAGGGGAAGGACTATTTAATACTCAAATGTTAATGGTGGCTACCAAAGATACAGCTCATCCCGATCCTAAAAAGCGCGATGCCGTGTTCGATTACATGAAAGCCTGTGCCGAATTCCAGAAAGATATGGGTGGCCGTCAGTTGCTTGTTGGTTGGGGCGGCGGATTGTATGAATTAGGCACAAGTCCTGAGAAATCATGGGCATACATGGTCGAAAATGTTAGCCGTTTTGCAGAGTATTGTCTGAAAGAAAACATGCTGGTGGGTATCGAACTCGATCCTCACGTGTACTTCATTTGCAACAACACCCACAAACTGGCCAAAGCGATGGAAGACATCAATTTGCCAAACCTTTATCCAAATGTGGATGTGGGCCATTTGGTAATTACCCGCGAAGATCCGATCCAGCTTGAAAAATTGAAGAACCGTTTGCTCCATGTTCACCTCAGCGAAACCAAATCGTTTGACCATACCAACAGCATTCTAGGTAGCGGAGTGGTTGATTTTAAAGCATACATCGATAAGCTGATTGAACTCGGTATTGAAGAAAATTGCCTGAAATATGGAGAACCTTGTGTAGCGGGTATCGAAATGGGAAGTGAGGCCAGCGGTGGATTTGTTGAAAATCCGGATATGTGGGTAGAAGAAAGTCTAAAATACCTGCGAAAAATACTTCCAGAATTGACGATGAGATGAAAAAATAAACACATAAAATAACCACTTAGTTTCAAAGAACCTAAAACTATTAGTATGCAAGCATTTACAAATCAAGCAGTTTCAGTCATTGTTAATAAACTGATCCTTACCATTCTGGAAAACAAAAAGTACTTCAGCGATATCGATGGATTGATTGGCGATGGCGACCATGGCATTAACATGAACAAAGGTCTTACCATGTGTTGAGTAGAACTTGATAAAAATCCGGATATCACGGAAGGATAAAATGTTTAAAGAAAAAGAATTTAATCAACCGGATATGCGACCTCTTTGAGGGTCTTCAACAAAAAATACATTAGTAACAAAAAATATCATCTAAAAATGAAACAAGGAGTAATCATTGGCTTTCTGGGTAAGACCCAGGATCGCTTTTCTGAATATCAAAAACCGGTGACCACACGCGAGAAACTGGAAATGGTATCAAAAATTGATGGATTCGATGGAGTTGAAATGGTATTTCCATACGAAAACAGTACACCTGAAGAAACGGTGCAACTGATGAACGAGTTCAAACTGAACTTTGCTGCCATCAATGTCAACATCAAAAAAGAAGTTGAGTGGGTTCCGGGAGCATTATCCCGCCCCGACAAAGGTATCCGCGACCGTGCCGTTGCCATGATCAAACGGGCCAAAGATTTTGCCAAAGCAGTCGGCGCCCCGCATGTGACCTGCTGTCCGCTTTCTGACGGTTATGATCTGTTGTTTCAGGTAAACTACCGTGATGCCTGGAAATTTATGATTGAGACGATTGGCGAAGCTACTGATTACATGCCTGAAATTCCACTTTTTGTGGAGCCAAAATATTCAGAAACAAGGGTTCATTGCCAGCTCGATTCTACTTCAAAAGCACTTTTATTACTGAAGGAAGTAGGAAGCCCAAATACCGGAATCACGCTTGATATGGGACATTCGCTGCAAAGCTCCGAAAATCCTGCACAATCGTTGGTAACCATCTACGAAAGTGGGTTCGATGCCTATATCCATACCAACGACAACGACACCAAAGCCGACTGGGACTTAATTGGTGCCAGCCGCCATTTTCTGCATTACGTAGAGTTGATGTTCTGGGCGCAACAGTGCAACTACGACAAATACTTCACCACCGATGCTTCGCCACGAATCTTCAATGTGATCGAGTTTTTCAACCGCCATTCAGAAATTACACTGGGTGCATACAATTTGGCCAAATCGTTGAATCAGCAACAAATCATGCAAATGATGAAAGACGAAGATTTTAATGGCTTAATGAAAATGGTAAATAAAGCAATTTACCGGATCTGATTATAAACAAATTGACAAAAAAATGAATAACGATTATTTCAAGAGAGTTACACTGTTGACTCCGACCAAATTGTGGATCAACAATGTAACGCCAGAGGAAGCCAGGATGGCTATTGATGCGGGTGCATTGGGATGTACGCAGAATCCTTCATATACTTGGAAGATGCTGACTCATGAAAATGAAGCGGCATATTCCAGGGAGCTACTGAAAGAAATATTAAAAGAAACAAATGATGATAATGAGGTCATTTGCATCCTTCAGAGAAAACTGATAAATAGGATTGCCAATGAGTTTATGCCTCTTTGGAAAAAATCGAACGGTGAGCACGGTTATGTGAACATACAGGGAGACCCGATCCACGAAGAAGACCCCGAAGTAATTATTCATGAAGCGCGCAGCAACCGAGAAATGAGTCCGAATATAATGATTAAAATTCCTGCCACCAGGGCTGGTATTGATGCAATGGACATTCTGATCAGAGAAAATACTCCGATAAATGCCACCGAAGTCATGGGATTAAGTCAGGCCATGGATATTTGCCGGATGTATGAACGGATTTCAAAACAAACCGGGAAAAAACCAAAGATCTATTACTCTCTGATTACAGGTATTTATGACGAATATCTTCTGAATTGGGCGGAGAAGCAAAAAATTGACATCTCTCTGGATATTCTTTTTCAGGCAGGGATGGCAATTGCAAAAAAAACCTACCAGATTACAAAAGCCCAATGGCCCGAGATTGGTTTTATCGGAGGAGGAGTTCGCGGATTACATCATTTTACCGAAATGGTTGGGGCTGATGTCTGTATAACAATGAATTGGCAAGGTCAGGCAGAAGATTTACTAAAACTGGACCAAAAAGTTGTTCCGCGGTTTTTTAATCCGATACCTGAATTGTTTATCGATGAACTATTGTCTAAAGTATCAGAATTCCGAAGGGCTTATATGATTAACGGACTGACACTTGATGAATACGAAACATTCGGCCCTGTGGAATATTTCAGGGATATGTTTGTTTCAGCATGGGGAAAGGCTAATGATATGGCCAAATCGCTTCGATTGGATCAAAAACAGATTTCTTAATAATCTGATCGTTGGCGACTAGGTAATTAATATAAAGGTATAACAACATTAATTTATCGAACCTGATGACTAAACTTATTACAAAACAGTCGCTTACCCTTGAATCAGCAAAAGAACTGATAGACTTCGCCATCCTCAAAGCAAATGAGCTTGGGGTTGGCGGAGCCATTGCTGTGGTTGATGATGGCGGACATTTGATCTGTCTCCAACGTATAGATGGAACCATGCCAGCAGCAGCCGGCATTGCTATCGGGAAAGCTGCCACAGCTCTGGCTTTTAAACGTCCGGGTGCAGTATTGGAACAAACCGTAACCACCAACCGGCCAGCGATGTCGGTACTAAACAGCGTTTCACCCTTTCCATTTGTGCCGATGAAAGGCTCGTACCCCATCAAGATTGATAATCTGGTTGTTGGGGCAATTGCCGTTGCCGGGGCGGCGAATGGAGAAAATGATGAAGCCATTGTCTTGTTTGCCATTGAAAAATTTAATAATTCAGATCAACTATGACAAAAAAAATAATTATAGCCGTAGCTCCAACTGGAGGCTGGGGAAATACAGAAAATAATCCCGTTCAATCCATGGCAATTGCCTCAGATGTAATTCGTTGTTCCAAAGCTGGCGCAGCAGTTGTGCACATGCATGCCCGCGATGAAGAGGGAAACCTGACTACCGATTTAACAGCCTTTAATCAGGCAGTTCAAACAATAAAAGATTCGTGCGATATTCTGATTGAAGCGTCCACTGGTGGGCTTTCCAATTTTACTGCCGATGAGCGTGTTCTTCCAATCGGAAATCCTCATGCTCAGATGGGTTCGCTCAATATTGGTTCCTTAAATTTTGGCGACCATGTTTACAAAAACAGCCTTGTTGATGTCCGCTTTTGGATTCAAACGTTGGCTGAACGGGGCGTAAAACCTTCGTTGGAGATATTTGATACCGGAAATATGGAAACTGCCATCCACCTCATCCGGGAAGGTCTGATTTCGTTACCCTGCAATTTCAGCTTCATTTTCGATGTAAAATGGGGAATGCCTTATCATCCCTCAATTTTGGTTTACTTAAAAGAACAGGTTCCGGAAAATTGCAATTGGGGCGCGCTTCTGATCGGCAGTTCCACTTTTGCCAACCATCTGGAAGCTGCCCGTGCCGGTGCGAAAATTTTACGAGTAGGTTTTGAAGACTCCTACCGATACAATGGAAAAATTGCCGCGAACAACGAGGAACTGGTTTTGGCCTTGCGTGCTGAACTCGAAGCTGATGGTTTTTTGATTGCCACAGCCTCTGAAGCGAAGGAAATTTTGTTGAAATAATATCCAACGATAGATAAAAAAGGTATCCCTTGCCAAGACTAAGTGGAAACAGGCTCTGCTGGGGAGCAACCTGCAAGCAATAAACAATTATTAAACAGAACCTGACGGTTACAAAAAACGATCCTTTTGTGGGAATTACCGAGCACGACTTGTCAACAACCAAAAAAGTAATCGTTCTGGTTAATTATAATCCTTTCGATAAATCTGTTGCATTAAATATCAAGCCCGGATGGCAGGATTCAAAAACAGATAAAAAAGCGATCAAAGTGAACCAAAAAAATTAGAATTAAATATGAATAAATACAAAATCATTTCAGGTTTATTTTTTTTGGTTTTACTATCGGGTTTCGCAAACCCGGGTAAAACAGATAAGAGAAGAATTGACCTGTATCTTGTTGTCTATTGGAATTTTAATGAAACAGAAGGCCAATCGAGAATATCAGCCAGAGGTCTGGGAAAATTTGCTCTTTTGGAGGGAAATGGTCCGATAAGGAGAGTCTCAGATGGTATTCAGGATGGTTATTCTGCTCTTATTGAAAATGGCAAATGGTTTTTTATCCCGCGTGATTCTTTGCATGAATTAAATATTTGGGGGGGCTAAAGCTGAAGTTACAGTCATTGCCTGGGTGAAGAAATTTACTGACAAAAACTGGCAGGCAACTGCGGCTTATTTGGGCTATCTTACCCATCCCACCTCAGCTTTATTGTATGAAGTGCTATCCGACAGTCAATTAAAGGAGGATGTTCGAAATACGATGTTACAGGCAGCCGATATTCTGTTAAAAAAGTACCCTGATGAATTTACGCTTGAATTACTCACCGATCATATCGACGATTTATTAAAGCGATTCCAAAACAAAGCGCTGGGCGATACCATTTTCAGGGTGGGGTGCGACTTGCAGCGCAAGCTTGGGGCAGAGGACCGTCTGGCAGGTGCCATTCACCATGCGCGGGAGCTGAAACTTACTTATCATTTGATATTAAAAGCATTGGTAAGCGGTTGTCATTTTAACGCTACCGACGAAGCCGGGAATAGATTACCCGCTGATGGTGAGTTCAGGGATATTTATTCTAAGGGGATTAAAGCAGTATTGACATCCATTTGTGGTTTCGACGAAATTGCAGATTTTGAGGTGATTTCTGAAGCTATTGCTCTGGACAATTTGTTAAGCGCTTATACCTACTAATTAATCCAATTTTTCTCTAATGACAAAAGAAAATTACATTTACGGTTTAGCATACAATTGCCCTTGTCTTCAAAGGAATGAAGACTGCCCATTGAAAGAGGTTAATCTTCTTTCGTTTGAGAAAAAAGTGAAATGGATTCAATGTTTATGCGTGGAAAAAAAAGAAGCTATTTTTGCGCATCATAAAGCTTGTTCTAATAAAGAAAATAGATCAACACCGACTTGCAAGGTTTTTCACGCCGCGTGTGGATTCGACCGTTAAATCTATCTGTGGCGATCAGAATGGGGACGAGGTGGAATTTAACACAACTTAAAGAAGCATAAAAACTATTAACTTTCAAAAATTTTTATTGAAACAATTGAGTAAAAGGTATATTGATAATAGAATAGTTACTAATATTTATAAAAAAACAACAACAGAAAAACAACTTGCGTATAGTTACTTACTATAAAAATCTTTATAAACTGAATATTAACATTTTGTTTCTAAAGCGACATTGAAATTGCTCTGAATCTGTTTTCTCTAAACATTAAATCCTGGCAGGATAAAAGATTTGACAACAGCGTAATTATAATACCATGAAAAGAACTCAAAACAAATTAGATGCCACAGTCCTTCGTCAAAAGGCAGAAGCGTTGCTGAAAAAGAAACCGTTAAAAACCGTATCACTTCTTTCTGAATTTGAAGCTTTAAAACTTGTGCAGGAACTTGAGGTACACCAGTTAGAGCTGGAATTGCAAAAGGAAGAACTCGTTTTGGCAAATGAACAGGCAGAACTTGCCGCCGAAAAATATGCTGAATTATATCATTTTGCGCCTTTAGGCTATTTTACGCTATACCAATCTGACAAAATTATTGATTTAAACCTGAGCGGGGCAGAAATGCTGGGCGAAGAACGCTCGCGTTTAAAAAATAGCCGGTTTGGTTTTTTCGTTTCCAACGATACAAAACCAATCTTCAAACACTTTCTGAAAGAAGTTTTCAGGAGTAAAGCTAAAATAACCTGCGAAGTTACCCTGATCAACAATGGTAAAATGCCTATGTATGTTCACCTTTCCGGAATAGCTATCGAAAATGCAGAATATTGCTATGTTATTGCAGTTGACATCACTGATCGCAAGCAGACGGAAGAGGCACTAATCGAGACGAATGCTCATCTCGAAAATCTGATCAACTATGCCAATGCGCCTATCATCATTTGGGATTCGCAATTCCGCATCACGCGATTTAATCGCGCTTTTGAATCCTTAACAGGCCGACTTGAGAAAGAAATTCTTGGAAAATCTCTGGAAATACTGTTTCCGCCTGCATTAACTGAAAATTCGATGGCGCTAATCCGTAAAACATTGACCGGCGAACGGTGGGAAGCGGTCGAGATAAAAATATTGCATAGTGATACGTCAACACGAACAGTGCTTTGGAATTCGGCAACGCTTTATACATCTGATGGAAAGAAGCCAATTGCCACTATCGCACAGGGCCAGGACATCACCAAACGCAAGTTGGCGGAAGAGGCACTTGTAAAATTAAAAAAAGCAATTGACACTTCAGGAGAAGCAATTTTTCTTACCGATCGGGATGGAGTTTTCACATTTGTCAATCCTGCATTCACTTCTTTATACGGCTTCTCATCTGATGAGGTTATTGGTAAAACTACTCCTCGTATTATCAAGAGTGAGGTATTAAATAAGTCAGTATATGAAGTTTTTTGGAAAACCTTATTGAATGGGGATGAGGTCAGAGGGGAATTGATTAATAAAAGAAAGGATGGGACATTGATCTCTGTCGAGAATTCTTCTACTCCTATTATCGACGAAGATAAGAATATCATTGGTTTTCTTGGAATACAGCGCAACATCACCGAACGGAAACTGGCTGAGCAAGAGTTAATCAGAGCCAAAGAACGCGCCGAAGAAT
>DMSQ01000005.1 GCA_003457135.1 Prolixibacteraceae bacterium | reverse complement strand
AATCACCTACTTCCTACTCGATTCTATTATTCTTATCTATTGTGTCGGGATTTACCTTTGACAAAATTACCAGTATTGATCAACGTAGGAGAATCGTGCCATGCGGTGCCGTCGCCTAACTGGCCCACATCATTGTATCCCCAGGCCCATAGTTTCCCTTGCTCATCAATGGCTAAAGTGTAATTATAACCAGCTGAAACATTTTTAAATTTTGTGCCTGATTTGATCGGTATCGGATTGGACTTATCAGAAGTTGTGCCATCTCCCAGCCGACCAAATTTATTGTATCCCCAGGTCAAAAGATTACCAGATTGATCAATGGCTGCAGAATGCACAGATCCGGCATCTGTGCATTTAAATTTTATTCCAACTTTTACTGATATGGGTTTCGTTTTAGCCAATAATGCACCATTTCCCAACTTTCCATATTCGTTACTTCCCCATGCCCATAAATTTCCCGATTCATCAATAGCTAAGGTATGAGAATAATAAGTCGAGACATTCATAAATTTCACCCCGGACTTAACCTTAATTGGTGTTGATTTATCTACAGTGGTACCATCGCCCAATTGTCCTGTTTTATTCGTTCCCCAACCCCAAAGATTGCCTGATTCGTCAATGGCCATTGCATAGGTAGTACAAGCCGAAACGAATTTAAATTTTGTTCCCTGTTTGATATTTACTGGTAACAATTTAGTAGAAGTGGCGCCGTCACCCAACTGCCCGTAACCCCAGGCCCACAGATTACCAGCTTCATCAATAGCCATAGTAATTGAAGATCCCGCTGATACGATTTTGAATTTTGTTCCGTATTTAACTTGTACCGGAGTGTTCCTGTCCTGTGTAGATCCGTCACCCAACTGCCCGTAATAGTTATATCCCCAGGCCCACAAATTTCCTGATTCATCAATCGCCAAACTGGTGTTATATTTTCCTGCTGCAATGGTTTTAAATTTTGTTCCCGACTTTATTTGTTCCGGGATGTTTTTTCCATATTTGGTTCCGTCACCCAATTGTCCATAAGAATTAGCGCCCCAGGCCCACAAATTTCCTGATTCATCAATAGCCAGGGAATGTTCATTTCCGGCTGAAATGGTTTTGAATTTTACATCCGTTTTAATATTTACCGGCAGTGTTTTCCCTGAAGTTGTACCATCAGCAAACTGTCCATTTTCATTCGTTCCCCAACTCCAAAGGTTTTCCGATTCATCAATAGCCATGCTGTGATTATACCCGGCTGAAACCGATCTGAATTTGGTACCTGACATGATATTCACAGGAAACGTTTTTTCTGAAACTGTTCCATCACCTAACTTTCCATAACCATTATTTCCCCAGGTCCATAGATTACCCATTTCATCAATAGCCATACTGGAAGAAGACCCCGCTGAGATATTCCTGAATTTATTGTCCGATTTAATTTGTTCCGGGTTGGATTTATTGATGTCGCTCCCGTCGCCTAATTGCCCGGAAGAATTACCACCCCACGACCATAATTTTTTAGCTTCATCAATGGCCATACTATGACCAAACCCAGCTGAAACGTTTTGAAATTTTGTACCTGATTTGACCATTACAGGTGTTGACTTATCTGAAACAGTACCATCTCCTAACTGACCATATTTATTGTTTCCCCATGCCCAAAGGTTTCCCGACTCATCAATCGCCATGCTGTGTGCAGTACCTGCTGAAATGTACTTAAACATTGTTCCTGATTTAATCTTTACCGGAGAGGGCTTGTCTGAAGTGGTGCCGTCTCCTAATTGACCCTTGGTATTAGATCCCCACGACCATAAATTTCCTGATTCATCAATGGCTAAAGTATGAGAATAATAAATTGAAACGGCTTTAAATTTTGTGCCAGGCTTGACCGGTACTGGTATGGAGGTGTTGTCTGAAATGGTTGCATTACCCAACTGTCCTGAATTATTAGTTCCCCAAGCCCATAGATTTCCAGATTCATCAATCGCCATGCTGTAATCAAATCCAGCTACAGCGATTTTAAATTTTGTTGTTGGCATAATCTGCACAGGTATGTATTTTTCTTGTGTGGTTCCATCTCCTAACTGTCCACAATAATTATAACCCCATGCCCACAAATACCCGGATCCATCAATTGTTAAAGTGTGGTAGGCCCCTGCAGAACAGCCCGCTATTTTTTGTGAATAAAAACTTATAGCATTCAAAACAGATGCAAACAAGACAATGATAAGTAACAGTAACAGCCTCTTCATCTTAATAAATTTTAAATTACTGAATTAATCTTCTCCTTCAAACATTCATCTCCACATTATCAATTCATTTTCAATTGCTATTCCAAAGACTGGAAACTTAAGAAATCAAATATCAGCTTAGCGACTAGATTGCTAATCATCAAACAGATAAATTAAATAAATATTTTACATTTTTAAAAGGCTTTACCAACAACAATTTCTTAAGGTATTATTCGCTCAGTTAAACCGCACAACTACACAAAAAAAAAATTCTGCTCCAACTCATGAGCCTACAAATTCCCTGATTCGACAGTTTTCTAATTTATTCTGGAAATTTCNNTTAAAAAAAAACTAAAATGAAAAAGCTAAAACTTTTAGCGACCCTTGCTATAGCATTGGTTATTTTTATTGCCGGGTGTAAAAAAGATGAGTATCAGGAGAAGATTGGAGCATGCCCATTGGTGGTCTCGACCGTCCCCGCTGACAAAGCGATCAATGTACCCCTCAACCAAATTGTTACTGCAACTTTTAACGAAAAGATGAATCCTGAAACTATTACTCAGACATCCTTCACTTTAGAACAAGGTACAACGAAAAGTGCAGCATTAAAGTCGGCTACAGAATCTGCCTCAGTCGCAGGAATAGTCACTTACAGTGGAGTTACCGCGTCTTTTGTGCCTGCGATTCCGCTTGTCCCTTTCACAACCTACACCGGAAAGGTAAAAACCACGGTAAAGGATTTAATGGGCAATGCCTTACAAACTGACTATGTATGGTCCTTCACAACCATTCCTCAGGTAATATCATCTTCATTGCCGATTGCCGGAGGAACAACTACTGGAACAGGTACCTTTAACCAGGGCTCATCAGTTACTTTATCTGCTATTCCAAATGCTGGTTATTCATTTCTAAACTGGACGGAAAATGGCACTATTGTTTCAACGAGTTCAAGCTATCAGCTCACTATGGCTGGCAACAAAGCTTTAGTGGCCAACTTTACACTTAGTTTGGTGGTAACTTTATCCTCAAGTCCTTCCGTTGGTGGAACTACTACCGGAGCAGGTTCATTTACACCAGGCTCGTCAGTAACATTAACAGCAACTCCAAATACAGGATACACTTTTGTGAACTGGACTGAAGGAACAAACATTGTTTCTACGGATGCGATTTATACCTCATCCTTAAATTCAAGCAGAACCTTAGTTGCCAATTTTGTTCTGACATCTGGCATCACATTTACCTTAAATGCCATAGCAAACAACGGAACAGTAGTTAAAAATCCGACTCTGGCATCTTACAACAGCGGCGCAACCGTACAATTAACAGCAACGCCAAATTCAGGATATGTCTTTTCATCATGGAGTGGAGACGCCACAGGTTCGGTAAATCCATTAACCGTTACCATGAATGCCAATAAGAATATCACAGCGAACTTCATACTTGATGGTATAAATCCCGGAAGTCCGGCTGGTATAAATCTGGGATCAGCCGGGAACTTTGCGGTTCTTGCAGGGTCAGGAGTATCAAACACTGGCGTTACCACCCATATTATCGGTGATGTAGGTGCATTCCCGACTGCTACAATCAATGGCCTACTTGCCGGAAATGTTGATGGCATACTTTATACATCGGCTGATCCAATAGTTGGCCTTGCAAAAACAGATTTAACTACTGCATATAACGATGCCCAATCAAGGTCATTAAATGCAATTTCATTACCCGGACAGCTTGGCGGACTTACGCTTGCCCCAGGATTATATGTAAATTCATCTACAAGCGGAATCTCAGGAACAGGAGCAAACGGAATCTTAACACTTGATGCCGGTGGCGATGCCAATGCGGTATGGATATTCAAAATGGGGTCAACACTCGTGACTGATGCCGGAACCAGTATTGTTTTGGCCGGTGGCGCGCAAGCCAAGAATATCTACTGGTCGGTAGGTACTTCAGCAACTCTTGGCACTAACTCAATCTTCTATGGAAATATTCTGGCTGACCAGGCAATCACGTTAACCACTGGTGCCACATTATATGGAAGAGCTTTAACACGTATAGCCGCAGTTACATTAGATTCAAGCACAATAACCAAACCATAAACTTTAAACAATATGAAACCAAATACAAGATTAAAAAAGGGATCGCGCTTTGCGCGGTTCCCTTACAGCCTGGTACTAAAAAGTCTTTTCGCGGGCGCATTAATTTTTACAGGTATGCAAACACCTCTTCAGGCTCAGGAACCTCAGATGGTAAAATACGCTCAACCATCCTGGTGGTTTGGCGCTGCAGGTGGAGCTAATTTTAATTTCTACCGTGGTACCACACAGCAACTGACGACAGACTTCATCGTTCCAACAGCATTTCATAATGGCCAGGGTGTAGGATTTTTTGCCCTCCCCCTCATCGAGTTTCATCGTCCTGGTTCAAGACTGGGTTTTATTCTTCAGGCAGGATACGACAGCCGGAAAGGCAAGTTCGACCAGATGGAATCACCTTGTAATTGTCCGGAAGACTTAAACACGGATTTAAATTACATTACGATTGAGCCAAGTTTACGCATTGCTCCGTTCAAATCGAATTTCTATGTGTATGGTGGACCTCGTTTGGCTCTCAATATGGACAATAATTTTACCTATCAGCAAGGCATTAATCCAGCTTTCCCTGAACAAGTGGCCGATCCTGAAGTAAATGGAGTATTCAGTAACACGAATAAATCACTGATTTCAATGCAAGTTGGAGCCGGATACGATATTTCACTGACGCCGGAAACAAAGCAGACACAAGTGGTACTTTCTCCGTTTATTGCTTATCATCCTTATTTCGGTCAGGATCCACGTTCAGTTGAATCATGGAACCTAACCACAGTTAGGGCAGGAGTAGCGCTTAAGTTTGGTCGCGGCCATAAAGCGTCGATTCCAGAAGAGGTAGCCGCTCCTGTAGTAATTGTGGCTGAACCGGAAGTTACTTTCTCGGCCAACTCACCAAAGAATATTCCTGTTGAACGTAGTGTAAGGGAAACATTCCCTGTTCGTAATTACGTGTTCTTCAACATGGAATCTACTGAGATTCCTGATCGTTATGTATTGCTTCGCAAAGGTCAGGTGAAAGGCTTTAGAGAAGACCAACTTGAGGTAACCACACCAAAAGAGTTGACAGGTCGTTCCAAACGACAAATGATTGTCTATTACAATGTATTAAACATCCTGGGCGACCGAATGGTGAAAAATCCAACTGCGACTATTACCCTGGTCGGATCGTCAATGAAAGGCCCAAAAGATGGACGTGCAATGGCAACTTCAGTCAAAACCTACCTTGTTGATGTATTTGAAATTGCGCCTGTAAGGATAACTGTTGAAGGCCGCGTAAAACCCAAAATCCCTTCGGAACAGCCGGGTGGTCAACTCGAACTTGACCTCCTTCGTGAGGGTGACCGCAGGGTTACTATCACCAGCAGTTCTTCTGATTTATTAATGGAATTCCAGAGTGGTCCGGATGCACCGCTTAAACCAGTCGAAATTATTGATATTCAGGTAGCGCCAATTGACAGTTATGTTTCCTTCAATGTAAGCGGAGCAGATACAGCTTTCTCTTCATGGTCGCTGGAAATCAAAGATGAACAAGGAAAGGTTCAAAATTTTGGACCCTATACACAGGAGACGATTAGTATTCCTGGAAAATCAATTTTGGGTACCCGTCCGGAAGGTGACTATAAGTTGACCATGATCGGTCAAACAAAGAGCGGCAAGGTAATAAAGAAAGACACCAAAGCTCATCTGGTACTTTGGACACCTTCAAAAGACGAACAAATGATGAGATTCAGTGTGCTTTATGAATTCAATAACTCAAAAGCCATCATGATTTATGAAAAATACCTGACTGAAGTGGTAATCCCTAAGATTCCCACAGGAGCAACAGTTATCATACATGGTCACACCGATGTTATTGGTGGTGAAGATGTCAACTTGAAATTGTCATTGGCCCGTGCAAACGATGTCAAAGGTATTCTTGAAAATGGCTTGAAGAACTCTGGCCGAAGTGATGTTAAATTTGAAGTTCATGGCTTTGGTGAAGATCAAAACCTGGCGCCATTTAATAACAAATATCCGGAGGAACGCTTTTATAACCGTACCGTTATCCTGGATATCATTCCTAAAAAGTAAGAATTGGGATCAAATCGGAGAATGTGTGAATAATGCAACAGTAAAAAATAATTGTGTAACTACTTGCTGCAATTAAACACTGACTTTTGTTTCGTAACTATTTACATATCATTTAAACAAAAGTTCATGAAAACAAGACAAAGAAAAACAGGTCCAGTTTCAATTATGAGAAAGGTAATGTATGCAACATTGATCGGCTTGCTTTTTATTCAGATTTCATCCTGCACAAAGGATAAGAATTCCGGAAAGGCACAACTCTCGGTTCGAATGACGGATGCCCCGGCAGCCTTTGAGGCGGTTATGATTGATGTGCAGGGTGTGGAAATAACCGGCAGTGGCGGAGGTACAGTTCTTCTTAATACAACTGGCAAGATTTATAATCTCCTCGAATTATCGAACGGGGTTAGTACCCTTATTGCAACAGGCGATTTAGATGCGGGAACAGTTTCACAAATCAGGTTGATATTAGGAAACAACAACTCGATGAAGGTTGGAGGCGTTGTTTATCCGCTTAGTACACCAAGCGCTATGCAATCAGGATTGAAATTACAGTTAAATCAAACATTTGAGCCAGGTGTTTCTTATGAAATTCTGCTTGATTTTGATGCAAGTCAATCTATTGTTCATACGGGCACTAGTGAATATCAATTAAAACCTGTTATCAGAACCATTGATAATGCTATCTCCGGTTCAATAAAAGGAAGCATTACTCCAGTTGGAACAATTGCTACGGTTTCAGCTACATCAGGCGGTTTGACATACTCGACAATAACCAATGCCAGTGGTATGTTTCTGATTTCAGGACTACCTGCAGGGACCTATAATATTACTATTACACCTGTATTTCCACTGCTTCCGGTGACAATTACCGGAAAAACAGTTACTGTTGGAGTTTCCACCAGTCTGGGAGTAGTAATTCTATAAGTTATTTTTTTAAGCAGAAGAGGCTGGGCTCAATTGAGTTCAGCCTCTTCGATTTTATAAAGTTTGAAACGCGACAGTTTTTTTGAGATTACCAAAAACAAAGATCGCACTATTCCCTGGAATGTGTGAATTATACAAGATAAACACGGAGTTATGTAACATTTCTGATTCCAAAGTTGATCAATTTCGTGTTATCAATTAATCATTAAAAAAAATCAAAATGAAAAAGACATTTTATGTCCTTGTATTCTCTTCCCTGATTCTAAGCTTTTCATTCCTATCGTGCGGGCCAGGTAAAAAACTAATGAGTTCGAGGGCCAGGGTTGAGAATCTGCAAAATGACAGTATCCAGGTACACGGTCAACTGAATGAGTGCAATACATTGGTTAAAAATCTGAAGAATGATAAAACTTCATTACTGAGCGAAAAAGCAGCCTTACAGAATGAAAATGCATCGGTTGAAAGCGACTTAAAAGCGCTGTCTGCTCAGTCAAAAATGACCATTGCCGAGCAGGCTAAACGATTAAAAAGCCTTCAGGAAATCATTCAATCACAAAAAGATGTAATGAACAATCTTAAAAATTCAATTGCCGATGCGCTGATGAATTATAAATCGGATGAACTTTCGGTTTACACGAAAGATGGAAACGTTTACGTTTCGCTTCAGGAGAAATTACTGTTCAAATCGGGCAGCGATGTGGTTGATCCTAAAGGAAAAGAGGCTCTTCGGTTTCTGGCTCAGGTATTAAACAGCACCAAAGATATTACAGTATTGATTGAAGGTCATACCGATAATATTCCGATTAAAACAAAACTGATGGAAGACAATTGGGACCTAAGCACAGCAAGGGCAACATCAATTGTCCGTATTTTGACCAAAGACTATGGCTTTGATTCGAGCCGTATCACGGCATCTGGCCGAAGCCAGTTTCACCCGGTAAAATCGAATGATACACTTGAAGCACGGGCAAGCAACCGCAGAACTGAAATTATTCTGTCGCCGAATATGAAAGAACTGTATAACCTGATCTACCAATAAAATCAAAAAGTGTGAAACATGTAACTCTTCTCCTGAATTGTGTAACACGTTCCATATCAAAACTGTCCACCTTTGTAAGGTAAAAAGAATCAAATAAAAAAAATCAAATAAGATGAAAACTTTTAAATTTATTGTTGTCGGGATGTTTTTGTTCTTTGCGGTTGTGGCAAAGGCACAAATATCAGTACACGTAGATCTTGGATCACCACCACAATGGGGCCCTTCCGGTTATTCTGATGTAAGGTATTACTACCTGCCCGATGTGGAAGCTTATTACGATGTTCCATCGTCAATGTTTATTTATTTCAACGGAGTTAGTTGGGTCCGCCGGGCTTATTTACCCAGCCGCTACAGAGACTATGATTTGTACAGTGGATATAAAGTAGTGATGAGCGACTATCGTGGCAACACTCCGTACAGTCATTTCCGTGAGCATAAAAGACAATATACCAAAGGATATCGTGGCGAAGAGCAACATAGCATCGGCAGACGGCCTGAAGGAGGAAACTACAATGACAGAAACTATTCCAGAAGTCGTTATAATCAAAGATACAATCGTGATAATCAAGGATACAACCGCGACAATCAAAGATACGGCCGTGATAATCAAAGACAAAGATACAACCGCGATAATCAAGGCTACAGCCGTGATGATCGCCAGGGTGACCGCCGTGGCAATGACCGTTATAAAGGAAAAGGTAAAGACCGCGGAAAAGGAGACAACAGGAATAGATAATATAGATAATATTTATAACCAAACTTTAAAATCATTCAAATGAAAACAAAACTTTATACATTGGCCTTACTTTCCCTGTTCTTGATTGTGGGAACTAATTTATCTGCTCAGAAAAGAACTTATGTTGAGAACTACGGAGGTACCTTAAACTTAGGTTTAGGTATTGGTGGATATTATGGGTATGTTGGGTATGTTGGGCATACATTGCCTGTTTTTAACATCAATTACGAATTTGATGTGGCCCAAAATTTCACATTGGCCCCATTTATTTCTTTTTATTCATACAGGAATAACAAGTACTACTATCAGGAAACTGTAATTCCTATTGGTATTAAAGGCACATACTACTTCGATCAAATACTCAATGCTAATTCCGATTGGGATTTTTACCTGGCTGGTTCATTAGGTTTTGCGGTTGTAAACTCCAGATGGGATAGTGGGTATTATCGCGATGACAGGTATTACCATGAAGTAAATCCATTATTTCTTGATTTACATATAGGCACCGAATATCACCTCAGTAACCGGGTTGGATTATTCCTTGACCTTTCAACGGGTGTTTCAACCTTTGGAATAGCATTGCATTAACTTTGGATAAATAATAAGAATTGGTGCAGTAGTTTCACAAGTTCGCTGGATTTATATAAGGGCCTGTTATCCCACGTACCCGTGATCAGCACCGCCAAAAAGCTTCAGGAAATTGAGGCTTTTTTGTTATGCTCAAAACTGCCTGATTAGCGTTTTCGGTTGTTCATGAAAATTGTTTTCTCCTTCAATAAAAAAATCATTACAAAAACATTTTCAGCATACTGTTGTTAATAAATGAATTGTAGATATTTGAATCGTACAACAGTAATAACAAAACAATTTAAAAAATGAAATTTCACAAACTTATTTTAGTAGCATTAGTAGCATTTGGATTAAATGCGTGTAATCAAAAAACGGCCAAAAACGAAGCCGACAGTAATGTAAAATATTACCGGAGTATTCAATTCAGTGAAACTCCCTGGGACACTGAAAAAGGTACACATCAGCTTACTGCAGAAGAAGCAAAGACAGTAAATAATTACAAGTTTACCTACAACGAAAATAATCAACTGGCTTCGGTCGAATACAACCGTAACAATGTTTTGCTCGATTATTCGTCGTTGGGCGCTGCAAAAGTGACCTATACGTATGAAGGTGACAAGCAAATCAAACATTTTTTTAATGAAAAAGGTGAGCCAGCCAAGAATGGCGGGGCTTCAGTTTGTGAATATACGCTTGATGAATCAGGTGTAAGGGTTGCCATGCGTTTTCTGGATGAAAACAATGCGCCTGTGGAAAACCGCAACAAGATTAACAACTACAAATGGAAAAAGCTCCCTGATGGTATGGTTCAGGAATTAAGGTATAATCTGGCTGGCGAAAGCGTAGTAATGAACGAGTTCTGTCCATTTTACGAACTCCGTTTTACATACGATGCAAATGGTTTTGTGACCCGGATGGCCAATTATCAGGCCGATACCTTGTATAACTGTACCGCCGAAAACTGCGGTGACATTGGTGTTTCATATTTTTTGTTTGAAAATAATGCTGCTGGCGATTTACTGAGCTTTTCGGTACACAATGCTTCCGGACAGTCTTCCAATTTATATTGGGGCTGGTCAAAAAGGTTGAATATTGTTGACGAAAATGGTTACGCCATTGAGACAACACAATTCGATCAGGATAACGAATTTCTGGGTGGAAAAAGTTTACCAATTACCAAATCGGAATATGACGAACATGGCTCTTTGGTAAAACGTATTTCGATGGATAAAGATAAAAATGTGGCCAATAATCCTGCTGACGGAGTTGCCATTACCAAGTATTCCTACGATGAGCAGGGCCGCCGTACCGAAACCCTTAAATACGATAAGGATGAAGTTTTAGTCCCTGCCAAAGGTTAATATTTTAACTCTATGGGAACGATCAAACAAATCAGTGCGGCAATTTTAATCGCGGCGCTGATCTCCTGTTCAGGTGGTGCAAATAAACCCAAACAAGCTGGAACAGTTGCTTCAGTTGAGCCCAAAGCCACCATCGTTGCGGTAAACGACGAATCACAGAAATTGCTCAAATTTCTGGAAGAGTCGGGCGATTACGTGAATGGACGGAATTTTCCATCGCTGATTAAAGCTTCGGTAGTTCATGCTGAACTGGCCGGTAAAATCAAAATTGTTGATTTGCGAAGTCCTGAAGCCTTTGCAAAAGGTCACATTAAAGGTGCTGTTAATGTTGAATTCAGTCAGATTCCCGACTATTTCACCAATGTGATCAAGCCATTCGAATACGATAAAATTGTGATGGTTTGTTATGCGGGGCAAATTGCCAGTTATACCACTTCGCTTTTGCGTTTAATGGGCTACGGAAATGTGTATGCCATGCGCTGGGGAATGAGCGGCTGGAACAAGGATTTTGCTGCCGGTTCGTGGCTGAAAGGAATTTCCGACAAATATGAAGGTAGTTTGGAAACCGATGAAAACGGAAGGGCTGCTTTATCAGACTTTCCGCAGATGAATACCGGTAAATCTACCGGTGAAGAAATTTTAGCTGAACGATTCAAGAGTTTATTCGCTGCAGGTTACGATGATGCTTTTATCAATGCTGATCAGGTTTTTGAGCAACCCGCAAATTTCTATACCGTTAATTTTGAACGGAAGGATAAGTATGATGCCGGACATATTCCAGGCGCTGTTCGTTACAAAACAAACGGAACGCTGGGTATTATTCCTGAAATGGAATCAATCCCGACTGATCAGGATGTGGTGGTTTATTGCGGTACCGGGCATAATTCCGGGTTTGTAACGGCCTATCTGAAGTTGTTTGGCTATCGTGCAAAAACGCTCATGTACGGTAATAATGCTTTTATGCACAGCAAAATGATCAAAGATAAAGCCATGCTTTCATGGCTTCCATTTACTGATGCCGACATTGAGAATTATCCTGTGGTGAAGAATTGATATCAGGTACATTTTTAAATAGAATCTAATTCCAGCCGGACTGTTGTGTCGGGCTGGAATTTGTATTTTAGCTTCTCCGGAATTTCTTTGGTAGCAAGTATCTTCACGTTTTTAAATCCCAACTGGTTCAAAATAATCCAGGCTTTTGAAGCTGTTGCCACATCGGCAGAATAAACGATCAGGTCGCCTTTCGCTTCGTTTAATGTTTTCCGGTTTACCTGGTCCAGTATATGATCGAATGGAATTCTGATTGAATTTTCAACATGAAGGGAATCGGGCAAATCGCTGTTATCCATATTAACCACCAGCCAGGGGCTTTTCAACTGATGGAGCTGATCAGGCGAAAGCAGATTACTTTTGTTTTGTATGGCTTCAATAGCTGTTTTTACATCATTCCTGAAAATATTCCGGTCTGAATTTCTGACGAGTACCAGGATCAAAAGAATCACCAATGCCAGTATAATGAATTTTAAATTTTTCAGTTCGTTCATAGTTTCTGATTTTCAGGTTTATTCACAGCCTCCGTCGAGTTTCGATTCTTTTAGCATTTTCGCATTGAAAAACTGGGTTTTAAGGCTGTCGGGCAAACTGTTTATTTGGGTAAATGTTTTTCGGGCATTCAACCTGTTTTCAAAACGGGCATTTTCGGCTGGAGTAATTTTTTCTCCTGAATACTGACTAAGCATTACCGTATTGAACCATTCGTTTAGGCCGCCTTTCATCACGTAATTTTTGCCGTAACCCATTCCGGTAACGAGTGTCCATGCGTAGTTCGCGGTTTGATCGTTGTTTCCGTACAGAATATTTTTCACCTGCTTCTGGTTTAAAACCGGCTCCCACAGCGGATTTAAAAGATCGTGAAAAGGAATATTGATGGATCCGGGAATGTTACAAACCTTAAATTCTCCGGCATCGCGCAAATCAATAATCTGAACGGTACTGTCCTCGCTATTGACAAATCGGGCAACCTGATCAACTGAAAAATACATTTCATCGGAAGCCGATTTTGAAAGCAATTCGTCGGCTTTCAATCGAAACGATTTCGAGGCGTTAAATGGCAGAAAGGCGAGAATAATTCCGACCCCAACCAGCAATACTGAATATTTTATTCGTGGATCCATATTAATTAAGTAAGTGTAACAGTTTAATGTCGTATTTTATCTTTTACTCACCCCACGTCCGCTGGCGGACGTCCCCCCTCTCTACTCGTAGAGAGGGGCAAAGCGAGCGTTGCGAGCTTGGGGTGAGTCAATAAAACAATGAATTTGAAATACAACATTTATTAACTCTTTTAACTTAGTTTAAAGCTCTCGTGTTATATCAGCCCGCTTAAATTTTTTCTCAGCCAGCTCTGCCACCCAGAATAAAGCAACAGCGCCAATAATCAGAAGCAGTGTGAAAACTCCGGAAGATACACCCATCCATTCATCAATACGCATGGGGCCTTTGTAGTTTTCCGATGCCAGGGTCATGATGTACGGATAGGTTTCAGCAAAAAGAAAAGCTCCAACCATTCCGCCAACCAGAAAGATCATCGCGTCTATTTTCCCGATCGAAAGTGCGCTGATGCCGGTTCCGGGGCAATATCCACCCATGATGAATCCGGCTCCCATAATCACTCCGCCAATGATGGTTGCATTGATATAATAGGGATTTACAAATACCAGTTTCAGGTTCAGCAGACCAAAGAAACTGAGCAGTTGCGACCCGGCCAAAGCCACGATGGCTGCGGTAAAAAATACTTTGAGTACGGTAGTATCGTAACCGTAAAACATGCCGGCAAGTTTTCGGCTCGATGAAAATCCGGCCTGTTCCAGTGCAAAACCAAAACCAATGCCGATCAAAAAGGCGATTGTTAGGTTAAGCCATTCCGGAAATCCGGATAATATTGATAATGGTCCCATATTTTTTTTGTTTCTTATTTCTTATTTCTTATTTCTTATTGGATATTCAATATTGGACATTGATTATTGGATATTTTCCTCTTTTCTATATCCATAATTTCCTGAAAAACCAGGCGAACAGATAGGCCGATCCGAAAATGGCGATCATGGTTACAAAACCAGCTACCGAAAGTACAGCCATGCCCGAAAGCGCCGCCCCACTGGTGCAACCACGAGCCAATTGCGCTCCGTAAACAAAAAATACGCCGCCAAGGAATGCGAATAGCAAGCGTTTGTTATTCGATATTTTTGGCGATTTCTCCACTTTAAATTTTAAACGGTGGGCGAGGGCTCCTGAAATAAAACCTCCCAGAACCATTCCCAGTACTTCGAGCGCCAGCCAGTTTTTGAGCGGATTTTCGCCGTTTTCAAAATACTTGCTGTAATAGGGCGAATCCATCGCGTGCTGCTTGTCAACCGCGCCAACCACAGCCACCACCGCGTATTTGATGCCGCCGCTGGCGCCCAAACCACGCCCCGAAAGAAACATGGCCGACAAAAGAACCAGCCCCAGCAATACGCCGGCCAGATAGGGATTCATGTATTTTCGTTTTTCCATAGTTGTCATATTTGATGATACCGACTAGTAAGACAATTTTAATCGATGTATTGTTTTTTGAAACGGCTTGAAAGCACAAAGTAGTCAATTATTTTGAACAGGCTTTCGTAAAACCAAAAATAGCTGATTCTGTAATGCAAAAGATAATTGATATTGAAAAATTCATCGTTCCAAGGCATTGAATTTTGCCTTCAATTCTTTCTGTATCAGCTCAGAAATAGTAAAAATAAAAGTGTTTGTTTACTTAAATTCTACAAAAAGTACTATATATTTGGTGGAATTTATCGAGTTGGCGGTAAAGCTAATAGGCTCGCAGATTAATAGTATATTTAAAAGTTTAAAACGTATGATCTATGGATAATATATTGACTATTCAAAAGACATTTTACAAAGTAGCGGACTTTGTTTCTTGGACAAAAAAGAAAGGTCTTGTTCTTTCACCATACTTTCAGCGAAGACCAGTTTGGAATAAAGGTGCAAAATCATTTCTTATGGACACAATCTATAAAGGATTGCCAATCCCAATAATATTCCTTCGGGACAGAGGAATAGACAAAAGAACTTTTGAACCAATCCGTGAAGTAATTGATGGTCAACAGAGGCTAAGAACAATTATCTCATTTATTGCACCAGAATTATTAACTGACTATAAACCAGCATCTGATGATTTTATTGTAAATAAGACACACAATAAAGATTTAGCTGGCAAAAAGTTCTCTGAACTTGATGATGACACTCAAGACAGGATTCTAAATTATGAGTTCAATGTTCATATTCTTCCTTCAAATGTTGATGATAGAGATGTTATTCAAATATTTAGAAGAATGAACTCTACAAATTATACACTTAAAAAACAAGAACTTCTTAATGCCCAATTCTTTGGTGAGTTTAAAACATCCCAATATACTTTAGCAGCAGAGCAACTAGAGAGATGGAGAGGATGGAAAACATTTACGGAAGACGAAATAGCACGAATGCAAGAAGTTGAACTTACTTCAGAGCTTTCTATTTCAATTTTAGAGAAAAGTATTTTAGGTAAGTCCTCTGCTCAAATTGAAAATTATTATAAGAAAAAAGATGAAAACTATGAAGAAAGAGATGAGATAGAAAAAAGAATTCGTGACGTTATGGATTTTATTTATCAAAATTTTTCAGGTAATAAAAATGATTTCGTATTCTTTAAGAAAACAATTTTTTATACCTTTTTTATCACTTGTTATGACTTATTATTTGGATTAGCTACATCTCCAAAAGTGCCCAAGATCGCTGACAAGATAACACAAACGCTGATAAATGATCTTAAAGTTAAAGGTGACCGTATCAGAGTGAGAACAGCCCCAAGTTTTGTTTTAGACGCAACGGATAGAAGAACTACAAATCCTAAAGAAAGAAAAGATCTATTCAATTATTTAAAAGCTTAATAATGCCAAAAAGCTCAAAAACCCTTCATAATGAATTGTTGAAAAAGCTAAAGGCGCTTGATAATACTCGTAAAAACTTTGAAATAGCATTTAACGCTTCAACAATCCAGATTGATGATATAAGTCAAGCCTATGCTGGCTTATATTTAGATTTATTCACTGAATTTGAGAACCTAATTGAAAAGCTTTTTATGGGTTTATTGAACGGGGACATAAGACCAAATAATTTATTAGTAACAAAAAAAGTAATAATTAAACCATCAACAGAAATTGAAACGGTTCTTCTTGGTGAAAAAAAGAACTATTTAGACTGGCTTCCATATCCTGACAATACAATAGTTAGAGCAAAAATATATTTTAGAGATGGTAAGCCCTTTACTTTTATATCTGCAATTCAAAAGGATAAAATCTCAAATTACCATAAGATACGGAATGCGATTGCACATAAAAGTAAAAAAGCAATGAAAGAATTTGATGCAATAATTTCAACATCAACTTTATTGCCTCATGAAAAAACACCTCAAGGATATTTAAGAAACATTCCCAATCGTGCAACAGGGAAGACACAATTAGAAATAATTAGTGATGAACTCGAAGCAATAAGTTTTACTCTTTGTAATTAATGTATCGGAATTTATATCTGAATTAACAAATTGAAACAAAGCACTGCCGCAAAAAGCAAAGTCCCCGCAAGTCGGGGGTTTCTGTTTCGTTGACAGTCGGGTTTCAATGCTTCGTTGGCAGGAAATTAGCCCCGGCTACTCGGGATGAAAAGCAACTCGTAGGAAGTTCATCGGGAACTCCCGTCCTGCTTGGATTTGGGAGATGTTATGGGCAATGTTAAAATAAAACAGAATAATAATGGGAAGACCTGATAACAAAACTATTATTCTCCAATATATAGAGCGCATTGAAAATACCGGAGATGTATCTAATATCCGTGAATTCATATCAGACGACTATGTGGAAGTATATGAAGGTGAACGCTACTCAATTGGAATCCAGGGAGCAATAGATCATGTGCTCGGTGTACGGAGGGTTTTCCCTGATCTAAACCTAACAATAGAAAATCAAATATCCGAAGGTGAGTGGGTAGTGACTACCTATTCTGTTACTGGCACATTTAAAGATGAATGGTTTGGAATGAAACCAACCGGAAAACCCATAACCTTTACTGGAGTTAATGTTGATAGGATCAAGGATGGAAAAATAATTGAACATGGAGGAGCTGTAAACCTGTTTGATCCATTACTGAAAGCAGGAGTAATTAACAAGAAATGATGAAGCACTGCCCAGAACAGACAGTGTCCCAAAATAAATAGACAATGACAAAACAAATTTTACTTATTGGACTTTTAACAGGATTATTAGTAAATTTAGGTTGTAACAATAGGACAAGAGACAAGACATTACAAGTTCAAAGCAACCCACAAGATATGAAAGTTACCAAAGAAACTTTAAAGCAAATCCTTGACGCATTCAATCGGCATGACCTTAATGCGATAATGGAATTCTTCTCTGATGATTGCTCATTTGATTTTCCAAGGGGACCTGAATCCTGGGGACAACGCTTCATTGGCAAAGCTCAGGTGCGAGAGGCGCTTGAAGGTCGCTTCAAAGGAATTCCTGATGTTCACTATGGAGAAGATCGTCATTGGATATCATCAGATGGAAATATGGGAGTATCAGAATGGACACTTACCGGAACTACAACTTCAGGGCTCAGTGTAAAAGTGAGAGGTTGTGACCTTTGGGAGTTTCGTAATGGCAAAGTTACCCGAAAGAATTCCTATTGGAAAATTGTTGAGCCAACAACGAAATAAGTAGAGTATAAAAATCAGGTTTTCTTAGTGTATATTCTTTTTGTGGCTGACAAAAGACGAAAAAAGCATAAAAGGGCACAAGTTTAAAAAAGTTGATTCGACAACACCAAAGTACTTAAAGTAAGAAATAAAACCATTCACAGCAGCAAAATACGCGTAAGACTCTGAGTGCGTTCAGTCGAACACCGGATTTCGGTGCTTCATTGGCAGGAAATTAGCCCCTGGTACTCGGTTTGAAAAGCAATACTTCGTAGGAAGTTCATCTGGAAATTACAAACTATTTCAATACATTTTTAGGGATGAAAACATCTACTGTAATTGGGCTTGGTTTGAACCCGGACGAATACCCGCAGGCGGCGGTGGTCAATTCCCCTCCCTTGGAGGGGTGTCCGAAGGACGGGGTGGACAATTACTACCCGAAGGACGGGGTGGTTAATTGCTGCCCGAAAGCCATGATGGACAAAACTATTCTTACTTACATCAACAACATCCCAATCAAGCGTAACTTTGTTGAAAACCTGCCGCACAATCCGGCGCTCAATCAATTGGCAAGAGATAAACGAAAAGCTGGAATACTTTCCGAAGTATTGTTTTGGCAACAAGTGCATC
The DNA here is from genome assembly GCA_003457135.1 of Prolixibacteraceae bacterium. Classification (GTDB taxonomy): domain Bacteria; phylum Bacteroidota; class Bacteroidia; order Bacteroidales; family Prolixibacteraceae; genus Aquipluma. The sequence continues at coordinate 3,447 of DMSQ01000005.1, read as the reverse complement.
ANNGACAGGCAACGAATTATTGGAAGTTATATTGTTGATTTTTATGTGAAGACCTTAGGCTTGGTTGTTGAAATTGATGGGAGTAGTCACGATGATAAGATTGAATATGATGCTATTAGACAGGAATTTCTTAAAAATCAAGGATTGAAGGTTTATCGGATTGCTGACGGTGATGTTAAAAATAACCTGGGAATTGTAATGAAGAAACTGGAAGATTACATTGTAGGTGAATATGGGGATGAGCCACCCCGGCCTTCGGCCACCCCTCCAATGGAGGGGAATGGAACACTCCTGCTTTCTGCAACTTGAGATATTTCTTTTAGCGGGCAGCAGTAATTGATTTTCAATCACAAGCAGAAGAATCTACACGACGGAGTTAATGTCATTGCGGATAGATGTAAATTAAATTCCTGTTCTGAATCCCGTCAATGAATTGATTCAGATGAAATAAATATTTGTTTATATTTACATAAAAATCGGTTGGTTGATGGATCATAGTTTTATGAAAAAACTCATCAGTATATTAATATTCAGTCTGGTACTTTTCACAGATGGCATTTCACAGCAATACATTTTTACCTACTATTCAATCGACAACGGACTTTCCCAAAGTGTAGTCAATTGCATCTATCAGGATTCAAAAGGGTATATATGGATGGGTACCCAGAATGGACTAAACCGCTTTAATGGCGAAACATTTGATGTTTACACTTATAATCCTGTTGACTCCAATTCCATTTCAAACAACTGGATTTTTGCGATCACCGAAGATTCATCCGGCAATTTGTGGATTGGTACAAAAGGTGGATTAAATCAATATGTAACCAGCCAGAATAAATTTAAGCGAATAAGCTATCGCACGGATTTTCCGTTTGATGTTACCCGATATACGTATGACCTGATTTGCCTGAAGGACGGGAAAATCTTAATCAACACACCGCCGGTAATTTCAATTTATGATCCTGTTCAGAAAAGTTTCACCCATTTCCAGAGTAAACTAACCTACGACGGAGCTGTGAAAGATGTCAAAATCCCTGTCCTGGAAGATGGCGATGGACAGATTTGGATAGGTTCCACCAAGGGATTAACCAGATTTTCACTTCAGACGAAAGAATTCATCTATTTCCCATTCAATGACAAAAGCGGACATCTTATTGAAGATGTAAATATTACCTCACTATTCAAAGATAAAAAGGGAAAACTTTGGGTTGGAACCACTTCAGGATTGTTCAACTATAATCCTGCTTCCAGGCATTTTGAAGAATCCAGGTTTTCAATTCCTTCGTCAGACGAATTTCCCTTCCATAATACTTGTATCAGGTCAATCCTTGAAGATAAACACGGGAACCTGATCGTTGGGACTGAAGGCAATGGTTTATATGTTCTGTCGCTGTATTCGCAAAACCCTGTGACAATTCAAAACTACCGGACTCAGAACAGCGCAATAGGGCATAATATCGTGCAGCCGCTTCTCATTGACCGGTCGGAAAACTTGTGGATTGGTACGCTTCAGGGCATGAGTAAAACCGATTTAAAGAAGAAAAAGTTTAATATTTTGCAGAACAGCAATTCTCCGAACTCTCTGAATCTGCTGGGAAATGTCATTGCTTCCATCTACAAAGATGATGAGGGTATTTTATGGGTAGGTAACTGGGGGCAGGGATTGAACCGGATAAACAGAAATACCAGAGAAGTGGAACATTTTTCAACTCAATTGACCGGAAATCACCATATCTCCAATGACTTTGTCCATGTGATCTTTGAAGATGCCGATCATCACATCTGGATTGGAACACGCAACGGAATCGCCATCTATGACAAACCCCGAAATCAATTTATCCCCTGGTACGAATATTTCAGAAATCCCACCTTGCCCACTTTTAAGAACGTCAGGATATCCGTGATTATTCAGGATAAGTCTTTCAATTATTGGATAGGAACCCAGAATGGGCTTTATAAGATTGATTTAAAAAATTCGGTGGTTGAAGTTTTTCAGGAAGAACTGGACATAAATCATCAGATAAGCGGGAATTTAATCTATTGTTTATTGGAAGATTCCGATGGTCTGATCTGGATTGCAACGGTTAGTGGTCTGGATGTGTACAATCCGGTTACCCGGAAAATGAAACACTTCAGGAAAGAAGAAAAGGGATTAAGTGACGATTTCATCATATCGTTATGCGAAGATAATAAAGGCCGGATTTGGATCGGCACCAGCACCTATGTGAACGTGTTCAATAAAAAAGATTCCACGTTTACTTATTATTCACAGGAACATGGTTTGCCAAATAACCGGATATTCGAAATTATTAAAGATAAAAAAGATGGTTTATGGTTTGCCACCGGAAAGGGATTGTGCCGGTTTGACGAGAAGCAAAACACCTTTCAATCTTTCACTCTTGAAGACGGATTGCAGAGCCTTGAATTCAACCTGAGAGCGGCCTATGCCTGTAACGATGGTGAAATGCTGATGGGTGGAATGAATGGCTTAAATGCATTCTATCCCGATTCCATTTCTAAAAATCCCTATGTTCCCAATCTGGTGTTTACCGCTTTCTATATTACAAAAGGCACATCAAAAGAGTACATAAATCTTGCAGAAACTCCTGAAGTGGTTTTGAATCATGCTGTAAATTCATTCACCATTGAGTTTGCGGCGCTGGAATATACCAATCCGCAAAAAAATAACTATTCCTATCAGATGGAAGGCATTTCAGATGAATGGGTAGATATCGGGAATCGTAAATTTGTTCCGTTCTCAGCCCTTCAACCCGGGGAATATACCTTTAAAGTGAAAGGTTCAAATAATGACGGGGTGTGGAATAACCAGGAAATCAGCATGGGCATCATTGTACTTCCTCCCTGGTGGAAAAGTATTTATGCGTATATTTTATACCTGGTTTTAATCGTTCTGGCGATCGTAGCTTTTATAAAAATGCGTGAACGAAAACTAAAGCACGATAAAAAAATCCTTAAACAGAAAGTTAAGGAACGAACACTTCAGATTGAGGAAAAGAATCGGTTAATCGTTTCAAAAAACCAGGAGCTAAAGGAGCTGAATCATACAAAAGATAAGCTTTTCTCGATTATTGGCCATGACCTTGGAAACCAGTTCAATATTATTTTAGGTTTTACGGAAATTCTGCTTTCTGATTTCAAAAAATTGGATGCAGGTAAGGTAGAATATCATATATCCAATATTTATAAATCTTCAAGGCATGCCTATGAATTACTGGAAAATTTATTGACATGGTCGCAAATGCAGACCAATTTGATACAATATCATCCGGTGATATTTAATGTCAATCTTAAAATTACCGAATCAATTAATTTGCTTGAAGGAGCTTATACGAAAAAGAACATTAAAATTAAGGTTAACACAAAAGAAGAAATACTGATTTATGCTGATGTAAATATGTTTTCTACAGGGAAATCGCTTTTAACATT
>DMSQ01000007.1 GCA_003457135.1 Prolixibacteraceae bacterium | reverse complement strand
AATATTTTATTGAATGTTTCGCCCCCGATGGTAAGCCTCGGAATGAGACCGCCCTTATCTTCAATGCCTTTTATACGGGTCTGGGTACGCCAGTAGTTCTGGATCGCCTGTTCAAAATCATACTTCTGAAATTCCTTTTTCGACATCGTTTTTGGCAACCTGTAATTAAAATCACCGATTTTGTCCACAAAATTGTACTCGCCGGTAACCGGGTCATATTCAATTTCGGTACGGATATTCGAAGGTCGCTTCAGGAACAGGCCGGAACTGTCCTTTTTATCGGGATAGGCAAATTCGGGTTCATCCTTAAACTTGTATGGTAAAATGCCGGTGGTATCAATTTTAACCGTGTCTTCAGGAACCGGCATGTTGGACAGTTCCGCGTAATTTCTGAGCGTAGTCCTTGATTCGGAGGGACTACCTCCGAAAGCATAAATAAAAGATATAATAAGAAGCAGAAGTATGTTTCGGCCGTACTTTTTCAATTCCAGATCTTTTTCTGATTAAAGGCTTTTTAGTGCCAATTTGATGACACTTTCAACTGATAGATTTGGTTGGGCGGCCAGAATTTTATCCAATTCCTTTTCGGCCGGCTTCTTCGCAAATCCCAGCATTACTAAAGCAGATAACGCTTCATTTCGCAATGTATTGTCTGCCGAAGCTACAATTTGTTCACTGGCAGGAGACTTTCCAACTTTATCTTTTAAATCAATAATGACCCGTTGTGCAGTTTTAATGCCAATGCCTTTAATGCTTTTTAAAAGGGCTACGTTTTCGTTCAGGATTGCCTGGCTGATTTCGTCGGGCGAAAGTGACGAAAACATCATAATCGCCGTATTTGACCCGATTCCGCTTACTGAAATGAGCATGCGGAACAGTTCGCGCTCGCTTTCGGTCGCAAAACCATAAAACAGGTGGGCATCTTCGCGAATAACCTGATGGATGTAAAGTTTAACGTTTTCCCTTCCGTTTAACTGGGTATAAGTATGAAGGGAGATGGTAATGAAATAGCCTACCGAATTGGCTTCCAAAATAATATGAGATGGTTTCAGCGAAGCTACAGTCCCTTTGATATATTCGAACATACCCTGAAAAAGTATTAAATTTCTTCTTCGATAGCCTCAAAATCAATCGATTCGTCAACTTGCCCCTGATTGATTTCGTATTTTTTTAATGGATTTTTAGTGATTTCCTTATATAAGGCCCGATTTTTATGGATATCAATGGCCAGGTACAAGGCTTCGCGGAATGAATCGGGCGAAGCTTTGTCCTCACCCGCAATGTTGAAAGCAGTTCCATGTGCAGGAGATGTACGGATAACGGGCAATCCGGCAGTATAGTTCACTCCCCGGTGGAACGAAGCCATTTTGAATGGGATGAGACCCTGATCGTGGTACATAGCCAGAATGGCATCGAATTTCACAAAATCGCCTGAACCAAAAAATCCATCTGCCGGATAAGGCCCGATTGCAATAATACCTTCATCTTTAGCCCGTTGAATAGCCGGAATGATGATGTCGTTTTCTTCGTTGCCCAACAGGCCATTGTCGCCCGCATGAGGGTTTAAGCCGAGCACTGCAATTCGTGGCCGTTTAATAAAAAAATCTTTTTCGAGGCACTGATTGATGATGCGTAATTTATTCAGGATTGCCCCTTTGGTAATTTTTGATGAAACTTCTGAAATAGGAACATGCCCTATAACGACACCCACTTTCATTGATTCACTAACCATCAGCATCAAATAATCGCGGGTATTAAATTGTTCGGCTAAATATTCGGTGTGCCCGGGGAAGTTAAATTTTTCAGACTGAATGTTATCTTTATTGATGGGCGCTGTAATCAAGGCATCAATTTCGCCATTTTTCAAATCCTCAACTGCTTTTTCGAGGGCCATGTAGGAGGCTTCACCTGCCATTTCGCTCGATTTTCCCAATTCAACCCTAATGTTGTCGTCAATGCAATTGATGATATTGGCTTTTCTTGAATCTGCTTCACTGGCTGAACGGATATGATTGAAATTGAAAGTTTCAATATTCAGCGCTTTTTTATGGTAGGCAGCTACTTTGGGCGAGCCGTAAACAATTGGCGTACACATTTCCAGAATCCGGGGCTCCATTAAGGTTTTAATGATTACCTCGTAGCCAATGCCATTAATATCGCCCTGTGAAATGCCAATCACTATTTTATCTCGTTTCATTGTTATTCTCCTTGTTGATGTAATTGTTTGAAAATATTTTGACTTTGTCAGGAATTTTTGTTGCGCAAATTTAATCTATTATTTAAACTATTTCATTGGTAGATAATTTGTTTTTAAGGCTGGATGGAACTCATATATGAAATTTTCTCTTCGATTTTTTTCTACAATATGCTCGTTTCAATGTTGCACAAACATACTGACTTAATGAATTCATGATTCGTATAGCAATGTTGTTTAGTTAAGAAAATAACTTAAGAAAGTTCGTCATTGCGAGGAACGAGGCAATCTTTAAATCAATGGATTGCTTTCCACTCCGTGCCTCGTGGTCGCAATGACGGCACTAACTAAACGAGATTGATTCGTATATAGTGGTATCTATAAAAAAGGAAAGAGGATCAAAGAATGACAATCAGAAGCAGTATTAAAATCATCAGCATAAACAATACGAACTGGTTCCGGACAAAAAGACCCAGTAAAAGCAATATCTCGATTTCTTCGGTACAGGCTGTGAACACTTCAATGGAGCCTTTGTCCTTCGATAAAAACTCATCGCTCTGATAGGTAATCAATTCGTCTCCATTAAACTTCCAGGACCAACGCGACTGCCAGAAGTTTTTCACTTCCAGTTCAAATCGCTTTCCGTTAATAATGATATCGCTTTTCGGATTGAAGAGGTTGATCAGGATGGTTCCCAGAAGCGCCTGATTGTTGGCATCGTAAATCTCCAGTTTGGAAAGAAAAAATTCACGGTTCAGGATAAAACGGCGGCCCTTGATCATACCATGAGCTTTTGAGCCAATCAGGCTTTCCCACACGATTGATCCGATTTGTTCGGAACCATGCATAATCTCAAGCTGATTCTTAAATATCCCTTTCGACCATAAATAACGTTCCATATAGCCTCCCCCAAACCCCCTCCAAAAGAGGGGGCTTTAAAAATTGTCACCATCAAAAATATACTTTAATCTTCAAAATATTCCTGGCTAACTTTACTTTTTTATCAATCCTTTATAATCTTAACTGCGCCTGGCTTCTCCCTTGTGGGGAGAAGTTGGAGAGGGGCTTCAATCGTCTCCCAGATTGAGCAACTCAACCTTACGGAAATCTATTGGATGGCTTTCCGCCTGTAGAGAAATAGAGCCCTTTGTTAGCATGATATTTTTATCAGGTAGAAGCAATTTTTGAAAGCTGGGATCGCGTGGATCCAGTTGTGGTTTTGTATATTCCAAAACAACCTGTCCGTCAATGATGTGTTTGATAATGGAATCGCCCTGAACTTCAACTTCAACCGTTACCCACTGGTCGCCATGATAGGTTTTTGAACTTGAATTGGTGCAATGCTGCGTCCATAACGAATCTTTATACACAACATTGGTTCCGGGAGTACATAAATTGAGTGTGGAACGTTCATCCGTTCCGTTTCCTCCCAACAATTGAACTTCAATGCAGACAGGGAAATCCTGGTTCAGTTCCATGCTTTCCGCACTTTGCCCGTGAACCATGATGCCACTGTTGCGAAATGCCCAACCTGCGCCTTCGGGACACTGCTCGCCAACGAAACGGTATTCGACACGGATTTTGTAATGCGAATATGGATTTTTATAAAAGATATGTCCAAAATGACTATCGAATTTGTCGTACTGATCGTACCTGACTTTCAGCAAACTATCTTCGACCCTGAACGTGTTATTGAAATTTTCATTCAACGGAAACCCTGTAATTTTAATATTCCAATCGTTCAGGTCTTTACCGTTGAAAAGTTGAATCCAGCCTTCATTTTTAGGTTTTTTTGATGTACAAGCCATAAATAAAGAAAGAGACAGCACAAAAAGGATGATTTTAAAGGAATTCTTTTTCATAGTGAATAGTGGTTTGGATGATTTATTCTGAATGTTTTTAGCTGCTGAAAGATAAGCATTTTTTACGGTATAAATGGGCTGCAAAAACAAAGAGCTGGACTAGGATCCGGCTCTTTGCTGAAATTAAAAAAGAAAATACGAAGCAAAACAGACTCTATTTCTTGTCTTTTTTTGCTTTTTTCTCTAATCTTTTTTCCTTTAAAGTTTTAGTTGGTTCCTTTTTTGCCTCTTTTTTTGCATCTAAACTTTTGCCCATAACAAACAATTTTAAAGGTTATTAATCTGATTCTGAATACGATTACAAGCTAAATATTTGGGATTGAACATTTAACTGTTCAAGATCAAAAATACAATTTTTTATAAAAACAGCACAAATTAGGGGACAATGTTTTAAATATTGATACAAATTCCTGTTTCACAACTGGGTTGGCTTTTTTGAAAGAATGAGGTTTGAAAGAAATGGGAACAGCCTTTGAATATAAATGATTTGATTACAAACCGAAATCCTTACCTTTGGATTTAAAATGTGAATGATGGAAACTTTACCTATCAAAATAGTAAATCCAAAAGCTAAAAGGCTTTTAAAAGATTTGGCTGATTTAAATTTAATTACGATTTGCAAATCGTTGGACTCTAAAGTTGAGTTTAAGGAGTTATTGTCAAAACTGCGATCTAATACTGATTCTACACCTTCATTAGATGAAATAACTTTAGAAGTTGAAAAGGTAAGAGCTTTGCGCTATGCAAACAAAGCAAAGTAATTGATTCTATTCGAACTAATTGGCGTAGTATTTCCTCAGAATTTTGTCCAACCACGGTAAGTTTACTGTTCAGGTATTTTATTCATACTTCCCCAAGTTGAAATATTCGTATCAGGTTTTTATTTAATATTCCAATACATGACTCATCAAGCGAACCTAAGCGGCCTATTACTAATTCTTTGTCGATAGTTGCCAATTTGTTTAACCGAATTAATGATTCTTTTTTTAGTCCATTGAGTTCTGAAGGTTGTAAAATCAGGTCGTACTCTGACTTCCATTTCACCTGTGTTGTCAGAAAGGCAACTGTAACATCTTTATCTGTTTCAATCAATATAACCGCGGGTCTATTTTTGGCTCCCGACAAATCAGAAAATGGAAAAGGAATCAGTACGATATCGCCTTTGTTCATTTGTATCTTTCTTTAAGATCGTTAACCGAATACAAATCTTCCTCCTCATTCAAAAAGCTGAAAGCTTTTGAATTAGACACCAATTCCTGAATGCCTTGCTGAAGAATCTGATCATCAATTTTCATTAACAGGAATTCAGCAAAATCATGTATTTCTTTGATTTTGGTATCTGGCAATTGCCTTATTTTAAGTATTGTATTCTCGATTAAATCATTTCGTTCCATGATCATGTACATTAATGTATTATCACAAATTTACGAATCTAAATGAATTTGTCATTTATTTCCTAATCAATTAATTGATTTATACCAATCAGCAAACACACATCAAATATCAGGCACAACAAAAAATTTAACCATCCGGTTAAATTTTTTGGTTAAAATATTTGGCAAATACATTTTAAGATTTTACTTTTGACCGCATGATTTAACCACTTAGTTAAACCGAGAAGTAAAATGGAAACAAAAAAAGACAGTACCGAAGATAAAATCCTTGAAGCAGCAAAAAATGTGTTTGTTACCAAAGGAATGGAAGGCGCCCGGATGCAGGAGATTGCTGACGAAGCCGGAATTAACAAAGCTTTGTTGCACTATTATTTCAGGTCGAAAGAAAGGTTGTTCGAAGCCATCTTCACAGGAATAATTAATATGGCATTTCCTAAAATAATGGATATCCTTCGCTCAGATGCAGGAATTGTAACCAAAATAGAACTAGTAATTGATGCCTACATTGATCTATTGCTCAAACATCCGTTTATACCAGGCTTTGTGATGAAAGAGCTCAACCGCGATCCATCAGGATTATTCAAACTGGTCGTCAAATTCGGATTGAATCCACGAGTGGTATTTGATCAGCTTCAGGAAGCCATGGAACGGGGTGAAATAATCAGGATGAAACCACAGCATTTAGCTGCCAATATCATCTCCATGTGTGTTTTTCCATTTGCTGCACGACCTATCCTGAGCTTTGTGATGTTTCGGGACGATCCTGTTGCACTTGAGGCCTTTTACTCAGAACGTGCAACCGTGATCAAGCAGTTCGTAATCAACGCGATTGTAATCAAAAAATAGAATATCATGCAAATGAAAACATTTAAACTCCTTTTCATCATTTTGCTTTTCCCGGTTCATCACTTGATGGCGCAGGAAGCGGTAACGCTGGAACAATGCCAAATCTGGGCTCGTGAAAATCACCCTGTTTTAAAACAGTCGGGCCTTTACCAGCAAATTCTTGAATTAAAAAACGAGAACAATTCGACCTCCTTTTTACCCGTGGTTACCTTGAATGGACAAGCGACTTACCAATCGGATGTGACCAAAATAGCACTATCAATGCCGGGAGTAAATATTCCGATGGTTGATAAAGACCAGTACAAATTTTACCTCGACCTGAAACAAACGATCTGGGATGGAGGATTGAGCAAGGCAAAGGAATTGATCAACGAAACCGAAAATGCAGGCAATCAGTCTCAGATTGAAGTTGAATTGTACCAGGTAAAAGAAAAAGTCAATCAGTTTTATTTCACGTCTTTCCTTATTCAGGAAAACCTGAAAATTCTGGAAAAGAAAACTGAAACACTTAGTGAACGACAGAAATTCCTTGAATCGGCAGTTAAAAACGGAATGGTTCTAAGCTCTGAGCTTGATCAACTGTTGGCCGAACAAATTAAAACCAACCAACTGGTACTTGAATTAAAGAGTAATCGTGAGACAGTTCTGTCTGCTTTGGCCATTCTAACAGGCAAAGAGAGCAATCAGATACAAAACCTTACTTTGACTGCAGAACCAATTTTGCCGGACAAACCATTAATGCGTCCCGAACTGGATCTCTTTGCCAAACAAAATGAGCTGTTAAACGCGAATTCTGAACTATTGAAAAGACATCGTAATCCAAAACTGTTCGGATTTGGTCAGGCTGGTTATGGAAAACCGGGCTTAAACATGCTGAACAATTCATTTGATACCTATTACCTGGTTGGAGTTGGTTTTAGCTGGAATGTTCTGGATTGGAAAACAACCAGCAGACAACAGCAAATGATTAAACTTCAGCAGGATATAGTTCAAACCAAACAGGAATCATTTTTAAGGAATACCAATCTGGCAACCAACCAGCAAAACAAACAAATCATCCAGATACAGGAATTATTGAAAACCGATCAGGAACTGATCGCTATCAGGGAGCGGATTACCAAAACCTCAGCCTCGAAGCTGGAAAACGGAGCCATAACCACGGTTGATTACATTCAGGATCTAAATGCAGAAATGACTTCACGGTTGATGCTCGAGACCCGAAAAATCCAGTTAAAAGAGGCTCTGATTAAATTGGGGAATATCAGGGGAACCCAGTAGAATGTTGAATGATGAGTTTTAAATGATGAATTAAAAACAAATAAAACACACATAATATGAAAAGATTACAAATTATAGTACTTGGGATGCTGGCTTTCGGTGCATGCAAAAATGGAGAGAAAAAGTCGGATGCCTACGGAAATTTTGAGGCAGTCGAAACCATCGTTTCATCGGAAATGGCCGGGAAATTGCTTTCGATGGAAGTGAAACAAGGCGATCAGCTTGAAACTGACGACTTGATTGCCCAAATAGACACTTCCGAAATTATCCTGAAAAAATTGCAAACCGAAGCTCAGTTGGTGGCCAGCGAAACAAAAAAGCAAAATGTGACCGCTCAAATCAATGTGTTTAAAGAGCAAAAGAAAAACATTCAAACTACGCAGCAACGGATCGCCAAAATGTTTGCCGACAAGGCTGCAACGCAACAGCAAATAGACGACATTAACGGACAATTAAATGTATTGGATAAACAGGTTTCGGCAACAAATACGCAGTTCCAGCTAATTGCCAGCGAAATGGAAGTCGTTAAACGGCAACTCGATCTGTTCAACGAACAACTGACCAGATGCCAGGTAAAAAGTCCAACCAAAGGAACTGTACTTGAAACTTACCTGGAAACCGGAGAGCTGGCAACACCGGGCAAACCAGTTCTTAAAATGGCTGACCTGTCGAATCTTGAACTGAAAGTTTATATTTCAGGTGCGCAATTATCGAGTGTAAAATTAGGAAATGAAGTCAAAGTCCTGATCGACTCCGGCGCCAAAGAAATGCAGGCAATCAACGGGAAAATCAGTTGGATTTCATCTGAATCAGAATTCACACCGAAAATCATCCAGACCAAAGAAGAACGGGTAAAACTAATGTATGCGGTAAAAATCGTTGTTCCTAACGATGGTTCCCTGAAAATCGGGATGCCGGGTGAAGTAAACTTCTAGCTGGCAGTCATAGTGGTCAGTCGCCAGTCGCAGTATACAGTAAACTTCAGTCAGAAATGGTCATTAGTTTCACGTCATTAATTGTCATTTGCTTAGCAACGAATTACAAAAAATGACCACAAATGACGATAAATGACATCTTGGAACTTGAAATTTTGGAACTTGAAACTAGTTAATCATGATCAGCATTCATCATATCAGCAAATCATACAGCGACGTTCAGGCTGTGCGCGACATTTCGCTTGAAGTAAAAAATGGCGAACTGTTTGGACTGATTGGCCCGGATGGGGCTGGCAAAACAACGTTGATGCGTATCCTGATGACTTTGCTCATTCAGGACGAGGGCACAGCCAGCATGGGCGGTTTCGATGTCATCAAAGACTACAAGAAAATCAGGAACATGACCGGGTACATGCCGGGACGATTTTCATTGTATCAGGATCTGACGGTTGAAGAAAACCTTAACTTTTTTGCGACCGTTTTTAAAACCACAGTGGCCGAAAATTACGACCTGATCCGGGATATTTACATTCAGATTGAGCCCTTTAAAAAACGTTTGGCTGGAAAACTTTCAGGAGGGATGAAGCAAAAACTGGCTTTGTCGTGTGCCCTGATTCACAAACCTGAAATCCTGATTCTGGATGAACCGACTACCGGAGTGGATGCAGTATCGCGCAAGGAATTCTGGGAAATGCTGAAAAAACTTCAGCAAAAAGGAATAACGATCCTTGTTTCGACACCCTATATGGACGAAGCCATGCTTTGTAACCGTGTAGCCTTAATGCAGAAAGGTGAGATACTGGATATTGATACACCACAAAAGCTGGTTGAAAATTATACCCGGAAACTGTATGCCATCAAATCGGATGATATGCACCGGCTGATTCAGGATTTAAGGTCGTATGAAAAAACAGATTCGGCCTATGCTTTCGGACAATTCCTGCATGTAACCGGCAAAGAAGACGAAGTGGAAGCCACTGAATTCGAAAACTATCTCCTTAAAAAAGATCACCCCGGCTTACAAGTATTTGATATTGTTCCAGGTATTGAGGATGTGTTTATGGAATTGCTTCAGGAACAGTGAACAGTGGTCAGTGGTCAGTCGCAGTGGTCAGTCGCAGTGGTCAGAAATATAGAAATATACAGGTTATAACCAGCAAATTATAAAAACATGGATTTCAAAGAATTAATTGTTTACAAAAAAGCCTTCATGCTTGCGATGGAAGTTTATGAATTTTCAAAAATGAAGCAATTGAAATTGGCAAACTGCTAAATTACATGATGCTCCATCCTGAAAAGTATGGATGCCAAAATGACCATGAATAGAAGTATCAATTTGAACTATGCAGTATCTGCGACTGAACACTGCGACTGAACACTAATTAGAAAATGGAAAAAGTAATTGAAGTACGCCACCTGGTCAAGAAATTCGGTTCGTTCACAGCAAACGACAACCTGAATTTTGATGTGTACCAGGGCGAAATATTTGGATTCCTGGGAGCCAATGGCGCAGGTAAAACCACCGCCATGAGGATTCTTTGCGGCCTCTCCTCTCCAACTTCAGGAGAGGTAAAAGTTTCCGGATATGACATCTATAAGGAAACAGAAAAAATAAAACGAAATATCGGCTATATGAGCCAGAAATTCTCGTTGTATGAAGACTTGACCATTGCCGAAAACATTCGTTTTTTCTCCGGAATTTACGGCATTACGCCAAAAAACCGAAAAGCAAAACAGGAAGTATTGCTCAAAAATCTGGACATCGAATCGTCAAAAGATTCATTGATTGGCTCATTGCCGTTAGGATGGAAGCAAAAACTGGCATTTTCGGTAGCAATTTTTCACGACCCAAAAATTGTTTTCCTCGATGAGCCAACCAGTGGCGTTGATCCGATCACCCGTCGTAAATTCTGGGACCTTATTTACGAAGCAACAGACCGCGGAATTACTGTTTTTGTAACCACTCATTACATGGACGAAGCCGAGTATTGCAACCGGGTTTCAATTATGAACGATGGCCGGATTGAAGCGCTTGATACACCTGAAAACCTGAAGAAAAAGTACTCCGCCAAAAATATGGACGAGGTTTTTCTGAAGATTGCACGATGAAAAAAGTGTTCAGTCTCAGTGGCCAGAAAAGTCGCAGTGGTCTCAGTATTCAGTTAAAAGTATACAACACAGTTGTCAGTAAATTTTAAAGATATGGATTTCAAAGAATTAATCGTTTACAAAAAAGCCTTCACACTTGCGATGGAGATTTATGTAGTTTCAAAAAATTTTCCCAAAGAGGAAAAATATTCTTTGACCGATCAGATCAGGAGGTCATCCAGATCAGTTTGTGCGAACCTTGTAGAAGCCTATAGAAAACGACTTTATGAAAGACACTTTATCAGTAAACTGACTGATTCTGATGCTGAAAATAGCGAAACAATTGTATGGCTTGATTTTTCACTTGCATGTGATTACTTGTCAAAAGAAAAACATGAAAAGATGACTCAGGAATCAATTGAAATCGGCAAACTATTGAATTACATGATGCTCCATCCCGGAAAATTTGGATGCAAAAGTGACCATGAATAGTTGGAACCTTTTGAACAATGCGGTACTTGAGACTGAACACTGCGACTGAACACTTGAAATAAATTTGAAACTTTTAGCATGAAACAATTTACTGGTTTTCTCCGGAAAGAATTTTTGCACATTTTTCGCGACCCGCGAACCATGGTCATCATCTTTCTTTTACCAATCGTGCAACTGCTACTGTTTGGAAAAGTGATCAATAATGACCTTCAGGATTCGAAAATTGGCATTTTTGATCAATCGCACGACAACACCACCCGCGAAATTACCTCAAAACTCTTGTCTTCGGGTTATTTTTTGCTTGGTGCGGAATTGCTCCCTGGCGACGATGTGGAAGATGTTTTCAGGAAAGGAAAAGTTAAAATGATTGTCACTTTTGGGCCGGAATTTGAAAAAAGCCTGGAACGTGACGGCCATGCTGATGTGCAATTGCTGGCCGATGCCTCAGATCCAAACACTGCGCGAATACTGACTAATTACGCTTCAGGAATTATTAACGACTACGTTAAAAAAGAAAAACTTCAGAACATTCAGTTACCCAATCAGATCAATACTGAAGTCAGGATGCTTTACAACGAAGGGCTAAAAAGCGTTTACATGTTTGTGCCCGGAATTATGGCCATGATCCTGATGCTGATTTCGGCCATGATGACTTCCATTTCAATCAGCCGTGAAAAAGAGATGGGAACCATGGAAGTGCTGTTGGCCTCGCCGCTTAAGCCAATTCAGATTATTCTTGGAAAAGTTACACCGTATTTATTGCTATCGTTCATCAATACGCTGACCATTATACTGCTCGGTGTGTTTGTCTTCGGTGTTCCGATAAAAGGAAGTTTTATTTTCCTGATGGCTGAGAGTTTCCTGTTTATCCTGATGGCGCTCAGTCTGGGAATACTGATTTCGACCGTTGCCCCCAACCAAATGGTAGCCATGTTTATCTCGGTTCTGGCGCTGATGTTGCCAACCATTTTGTTGTCGGGCTTTATTTTCCCAATAAAAAACATGCCGTGGCCTTTGCAGATATTAAGTCATGCCATGCCCCCACGATGGTTTATCGTTATCATCCGGAACATCATGCTCAAAGGGACCGGTATCATGTTTGTCTGGAAAGAAACATTGATTTTGATGTTCATGACTTTTGTTTTTATCGCGTTGAGCATTAAGAATTTTAAGATAAGATTGGAATAAAGAAACTATGAAAACCATATTTTACGTCATACAGAAAGAGTTCATTCAGGTTAAGCGCAACAAAGTTATGCTGCGGATGATTGTGATGATACCCATCATGCAAATGCTTGTACTTGTTTTTGCCGCAACCTACGACCTGAAAAACGTCAACATTTTCCTGGTTGATAAAGACATGTCATCTACCTCGCGTGAACTGGCTACCAAGTTGGAAGCATCACCGTTTTTCACCATTAACAACACTTCCTTCAATCCGGATGATGGAGAAAATGAACTTCTGCGAAACGCAGACGACATGGTTTTGGTCATTCCGCAAGGTTTCGGGCGCGACTTAATACGTGACGATAAAGCCAGCCTGCAATTGCTGGTGAATGCCATCGACGGACAAGCGGCCCAATTGGGCTATTCCTATGCCGCATCGGTAATCCGCGATTTCAACAAAAACATCATTGCCGAATGGAAAGGTCTGCCCGAATTTAAAGCGCCTTTTCAAATCAACACCATTTCCCGTTTTTGGTACAATTCAGAACTTGATTACAAATGGTACATGGCTCCCGGGGTCCTTTCACTCCTGGTTACGCTTATTGGTTTGTTTCTTTCAGGAATGAGCCTTGTAAAAGAAAAAGAACAGGGAACTATCGAACAGTTGAATGTCACACCCATTCGGAAAATCCATTTTCTGGTTGGGAAACTGATTCCATTTGTAGTCATTGCATTATTCGACTTAGCCTTTGGACTGCTGATTGCCCGGTTTGTTTTTCATTTGCCGATTGTTGGCAGTTTGGGACTGGTCTTCGGATTCAGTGTTCTATATCTTTTGGGAATTCTCGGATTAGGACTATTTGTTTCAACACTTGCCGACACACAACAGCAGGTCATGTTTGTTACTTTCTTTTTTATGATGATTTTTATATTGATGAGCGGAATATTCACATCTGTTGAGAGTATGCCTAAATGGGCACAATTCATAGACGAAGCCAATCCGGTGTACCATTTTATGCGTATCATGCGAATGGTCATTTTGAAAGGTTCGGGCTTCAGCGATTTGATTCATGAATTTGTTGCACTTTGTATTTTAGGATTCACTTTTCTGAGCTTGGCAGTGTGGAGATACCGGAAAACGGCATGAAGTCAAGGTAAAAGGATCACATTAGGATTCTGGAACAGATTCTGTGGGTATTTTAATATGTCTGGAGTCACCTATTTAGGATTTGTCACAGGCATATTCATTTTTTTAAACCTTATTTGTCAGGGACCTAAGTAGAATTATGATACGTGCGAATAACCAAACCTTATTCCCTTATTGATTTACAGATGAAAAAATAAGGTTAAAACAAGGGGACTTATACCTGCTACTAAGGTTGTTTAAATAAAAATAAGGTTTTTATGAATGAAGCTATTTTAGCTTGAAATCACGTTGTGAAAACGATTGATAAATCGTTTGCTGTAATTTGCTTAAAATTTACCTTTTCAAATATGTAGGTACGCACTTCAGTGAAGAATCATATCATTTAATTGGTGGTATCGCCCAGGTTGGAAATTCCCCCGGATTAATCTTAAAAACTTCCGAACCGATTAAAAAGAAAGCTGCTGTAATAATCACAGCACCGATCAGGTTTAACAGGAACCCGGTTTTTGCCATTTCCGGAATGGTTAAGCGCCTGGTTCCAAAAATAATGGCATTCGGAGGGGTTGCGGCAGGTAACATGAACGCCATCGAAGCCGATAAAGTAGCAGGAACCATCAGGAATAACGGATGGATATGAGTGGCGATCGCCATGCCAGCCAATACCGGCAGAATCATTTCAGTAATTGCGGTATTGGAAGTCAATTCGGTCAAAAAGGTAACGAGAAGGCAAATAATCAGGATGATAACAACTGGATGTAAGACAGAAAGTCCTGTTAATTGACTTCCCACCCAAACCGATAATCCTGAATCCCTGAATCCATTGGCCAGTGCAAACCCTCCCCCGAACAGTAAAACAATATCCCAGGGAAGATGACTGGCTGTTTCCCAGTCCATGATCCGCGTTCCGGGGTTGTTTTTTGATGGTATCATGAAAAGTGGCAGCGATAGTGCGATAGCAACAGTTCCATCATTGATAAATGCCGGTTTACCGAATAATGATGCCCATCCTTTTAAGGTAGTTGTGCCGATTTCAAGATCAGAACGGGTGATCCACAGCAGAGCCATCAGTATAAAACTGATCAGTACAATTTTTTCTTCACGGCTCATGGGGCCAAGGTCTTTTCTCATCTGCCTGATGGGTAAATCTTTTACTGACTTAGTCTTGCTTCCTTTGGCGTACTTCAGGTACAATAAAATATAGGCAACAACAAGCAAAAGAATCCCGACGGGAACAGCAAACAACATCCATTGCAGAAAAGTGATTGCCGGAGCCTGGGGAAACATCACCTGGTAAATCCGGAGAAACGAAAGATTGGGCGGTGTGCCAACCAGCGTCATAATTCCTCCGATTGATGCACTATAAGCCACACCGAGCAACAGACCGGTTGAAAAGGACTTCTTTTTTGCAGGCTCAGGTTCAATTTCCATCAAAACGGATATCAGGATAGGAACTACCATCATTGCCGTTGCGGTATTCGACATCCACATGCTCAGTAAGGCTGTCGCAAGCATAAAGCCCAAGAGCAAGCTCGATTTGCCGGTGCCGGTAATGCTGAGAATATTTAGAGCAATCCGTTTGTGAAGGTTCCATCGCTGCATGGCTAGCGCCATCAGAAATCCTCCGATAAAAAGAAAAATAACGTAATTGAAATAGGCTGCAGAAACGGTTTGGCCATCCATAACGCCAAGAAAAGGGAAAAGCGCTACAGGTAACAGTGAAGTGATGGCCAGCGGAACAGCTTCGGAAATCCACCAAATGGCCATCCATGCAGCAATTGCCAGGGTATATCCTATCTCCGGATGTGTGCGGTCGGGATGATAAAAGAAGATAATTCCAAAAGCAACAACCGGACCAGCCCAAAGAGCTAAGCTTTTACCGCCTGATGCAGGAATGAGGGAGGGAATCCAACCATAAGTGTTTTTTTTCATCGCTTTATTGGCTAAAATTCATGCAATTTCAGTTTTGTCAAGCAAACTTATTTATAAAAATCAGTATCTGCATTTCTTACCCAGTCACTAATGATAAAAAAAATCAATTTTATTTTTTAAAATCCACCTTATTTGAAAACAATTTGAGTAGGTGCTATGTTTCTAAAGAAGATAAAAGAGTATTAAATCTTCTAATAATTTAAGCATGGCATTCGTATTAAAACAGTTACCATACGCATTCAACGCACTTGAACCATACATTGATGCACAAACGATGGAAATCCATCACGATAAACATCATGCGGCATACACGAATAACCTGAATGCTGCGCTTCAGGGAACAGCTTCTGAAGGGCAACCAATTGAAGAAATTTTGGCTAATATATCGGCTCAACCGGTTGTAATCCGCAACAATGGCGGTGGCTTTTACAATCACAATTTATTCTGGGAAATAATGGCTCCGGGTGGCGCCAAACAACCTGAAGGTGATTTGAAAAAAGTTATTGACGCCTCATTTGGGTCGTATCAGAATTTTAAAGAAGCATTTACCAAAGCAGCGCTCACCCGGTTTGGGTCTGGATGGGCGTGGCTGGTAAAGCAGGGTGATAGTTTGGTGATCTCATCCACACCTAATCAGGATAACCCGTTAATGGATCTGGCTGAAGTAAAAGGAGTACCGGTACTTGGAGTAGATGTGTGGGAACACGCATATTATCTGAAGTATCAAAACCGGCGCCCTGATTATGTTGAAGCCTTTTACAACGTGGTTAATTGGGATGAAGTCACCCGACGGTTTAAAGGTTAGTTGATTTTTGGTTTTTTTCCGCCCGGTACAGAGGTACCGGGCGGTTTTGTTTTAAGCCTCCCCAACCCCTCCCCAAGAGGGGCTTCCTTTCTTATTCAGAATCAGTTTAAATTACTTCAGAATCACAGTTTTCCCAAACTTTTTAATTCCCGTTTCTGTTATCTTATTCAAAAATCAAACATTCATTGTTTAACCAAAAAAGATAACGAAAATGAGTTTTACATTACCCGCGTTACCATTCGCCATTGATGCCCTTGAACCTTTCATCAGCGCCCGGACACTGGAGTTCCATCATGGCAAACACCATCAGGCTTACGTAACCAATCTGAATAACCTGATTGTTGGAACAGAATTTGAAAATGCTGATCTGGAAACCATCATCAAAAAAGCTGAAGGTGGAATTTTCAACAACGGCGCACAGGTTTTTAACCACACGTTTTACTTCGAACAATTCTCGGCCACTCCGGCTACTGAACCTTCAGGAGCATTAAAAGCTGCCATCGAAAATACTTTTGGTACCCTGGATGCTTTTAAAGAAGCCTTTAACAAAGCTGCTGCCACTCAATTTGGTTCAGGTTGGGCATGGTTGGTGCAAGACGCTGTTGGAAAACTGAGTATCGTTCAAACCAGCAATGCAGGTTGTCCGGTTCGCGATAATCTCACTCCGCTCTTAACCTGTGATGTGTGGGAACATGCCTATTACCTCGACAAACAAAATCTTCGCCCGGCTTATGTCGCCGATTTCTGGAAAGTTATGGATTGGAAAACGATAGAAGGAAGGTTTTGATTGATGATTGATGATCCAATGTCGTTTAGTTAAGGAAGTAACCTAAGAAAGTTCGTCATTGGTAGGAACGAAGCAATCCTTAAATCAATGGATTGCTACTCCCGAATCCTTGGGATCGCAATGACGACACCAACTGAACGACATTGATTAACGATTGAAGTTTTGAGAAAATAAATCACAAATCGTTAATCATAAATCGTTAATTTTAGCTTTTCAATTATTTCTTAAAATTTATAAATCAAAATCTATGAGCGCAGAAAAAGTATTGGCGGTAATGACTGCTGCCGGAAAACCGTTAAAAGGTGGAGAAATTGCGGAATTAGGCGGAATTGATAAAAAGGAAGTTGACAAAGCCATCAAAAGTTTAAAAGCGGAGGGAAAAATTACTTCTCCGAAAGTGTGTTTTTACGAAGTTAAAAAATAAGACTTCAAGGAAATTCTGAAAGGCCGCCATTCAAAACGAACAGCGGCCTTTTTCATTTACGGAGATGTTTCTTGGAAATTATAGAGTTGTTAGTTAAGTTAAAAATTCGATAACTTTGTCTAATAAACTGTTTTAAAATTTCCCGTAGGGAAAATTTGTCGGTAGAAATGTCGATTTACGAGATGTGTATTGTCCCCGTACGGACAATGTCATTAAGTTAAGGTTTTTAAGGGTCAGAAGATTTAAACGCAAAGGACGCCGAGAATACGCAAAGAGCCGCAGAGCCCATACTTGCTGAATTTCTTTGCGGTTCTCTGCGTAATACTTTGCGGTTCTCTGCGGTAAAATGTTTTATATTCTGCTTACTTAACGACATTGCCCGTACGGGACAAAAGACAAGCATATTTTCATAAATTCTATACGCTAACTGGCGGATTCCTAACGGAACAAGAAAACAAAATTTAAACAGTCTCTAACTAATCAACAAAAAATCCAGTATGAAAACACTTAAAATACTCACAGGGTTTTTAATTGTCATTTCTCCTTTTTGGTCAGTAGCCCAAAAGATAATTGTCAACGGCAACAAGTTTCTGGTTGGCGGCAAAGAAATTATTATGAATGGCGCCAATACTCCGTGGAATAGTTGGAACGACTTTGGCGGAAATTATAAAAGTACCTGGTGGGATACCGAATTTCAGAAGATAAAAACTGCCGGCGGAAACTCTACGCGAATCTGGATTACATGCAGTGGTGTGGTTGGGGTGAATATTTCCAGCGATGGCACGGTTACCGGGGCAAGCTCAACTTTCTGGGCCCACCTCGACGACATGTTTCAGCTTGCCCGGAAGAACAAAATCTACATTAAAGCCACCCTTATCTCATTCGACCATTTCAAAAGCAGCAATTCAAAATACCAGAGCTGGCGTAATATGATACTCAACAACGATAAAGTGGCATCGTTTGTCACTAATTATGCAGTTCCGTTTGTTAACCGGTACAAAGATAATCCTTATTTGTGGGCTGTTGATATCTGCAACGAAATTGAGTGGGTCAACCAGGAAGCAGATAAGGGAAATATTCCGTGGAACCGGCTTCAGTATTTTGTGGCCAGCGTCGCTTCGGGTATTCACGATAACAGCCAGGTGCTGGTTACCCTTGGCAGCGCTGCCGTAAAATGGAACAGCACTAAGTATGAAGGAAATTTCTGGAGTGATGCAAACCTGATAGCACAAATTAACAAGGAAAACGCGAGGCTCGATTTTTACTCACCGCATTTTTATGGCTGGACGGTAAAGTGGTTCGGAAACTTCGCACTTGATAAAACCCCGGCCGATTATGGCCTGAACGACCGGCCTTGTGTGATTGGTGAAAACCCTGCCAAAGGAGTTTTTAACGATGGTGCAAGCCCGACGCTGGTGGTTCCGGCTTCAGAAATGTTTTTAGGCGCTTACAACAAAGGCTGGAAAGGCCTGATGCCCTGGACTTCGAACGGTGTGGATTCGAATGGAAACCTGAAGGATTTTGAAAGTGGACTGCTTAATTTTCAAAAAGCACACCCCGAACTGGTTGATCCAACTTTCACAACTGGTATGATTCCGGAAATGAAACGAAATAAAAACAGGTCAATTCTGGAGAATGTCTTTCCAAATCCAACCGGTTCTGGAGTTTTTTATATTGTATTGTCCGAATATCAGGATGTTATTCTTCGGCTTACCGATTATCGGGGTTCACTTATTTTCGATAAAAAAGCGGAAAGTACGGAAACAAGCTTTTCTTCAATTGCCCTGCCAAAAGGAATGTACATCCTTTCAGCCAAAAAAGACGGATGGGTCGAAAGCCGTAAGTTAGTCCTGAATTGACAGGTGAGTTCAAATTTTGTTTTTATCCTCATTTTAGCTAAGTTTGAATGACCTCAAGCTATCTTCTCATCAAAAATTGAAACCCATGGACTTTGGCCGGAACAGAGCAAAAATCTATTCATCCCTTCTGGAACTAATAAGTCAGGGAATTCCATGTTCACTAACCATTGTTACAGGCACTTACGGTTCGACTCCCCAGAAGCCCGGGAGTGCGGCCATTATAGGTGAGGCCGGCTTGATTTCCGGAACGATTGGCGGCGGTGCAACAGAAAATGCCGTCATACAAAGTGCAAAAGAAAACATCCGAGTTCATCAATCACAATTATTCAATTTTAATCTCCAGAACGATATTTCGGTTACAAATGCCTCTATATGTGGCGGAGGTATGCAAATTCTGCTCGATGCCCAACCCGAAAAATCCATCAGCGTTTTTCAGGAAATAGAAAGTTCGAACCGTGCCCGGATTCCCGGAGTTTTGATAACCAGATCAAGCGATTCGGGTTCCGGTAGTATTCATATCGAAAGGCATTGGATTACTTCAGTTCATTCAACCGGTTTTGATACATTAAAACCTGAAATTGCTTCGGTTGTAAGCGAATTATTAAGCGATTCAGGTTCCGGGAATTGCAGGGAATTTAAGCCGGAAAAGCCGGAAGACGGACCGGCTCAGACTTATTTTCTTGAACGTATTGATCCTTTGCCCAGGTTGGTTATTGCCGGGGCCGGACACATTTGTAAAGCGCTTTCCCACCTGGGAAAATTGCTCGATTTCGAAGTTATTGTGTGGGACGACCGCCCGGAATATGCCAATCCCGAAAATCTTCCTGAAGCCGATCAAATACTTTCAGGAAATGTTGAAGAAGGCTTTTCGGAAATTGAACTGGACGCAAATTCGTATTTGGTGATCGTTACACGTGGACATAATCAGGATGCACACGTGCTGAAACACTTCATCGGTTCTGCTGCCCGGTATATTGGCATGATTGGCAGCAAACGGAAAATCATTCAGGTGCGTGATAAGTTTCTTGGTGAAGGCTGGGCTACCCGCGAACAATGGGATAAAATATACACCCCGGTCGGGCTGCAAATCAATTCACAATCAGTTCAGGAAATTGCGGTAAGTATTGCTGCACAACTTATTTTGGTAAGGGGCAACGCGAATGCATAACGTATATGAAAGTGTTATAAAATTAAACCAAAAGTCATGGAAGAAAAAACAAAATTCGAACTCAACGGGAAAGAAGTGGAGGTTCTGGTTGATAAAAACCAGACCTTACTTTGGACACTCAGAACCAACTTCAACCTTACCGGCACCAAATACGGATGCGGGGAAGGTTACTGTGGTTCATGTACAGTGCTGATGGACAACGAACCGGTAAGGTCGTGCGGAATTGCAATGACCGAGGTCAATGGTAAAAAGGTGTTTACAATCGAAGGACTTGAGAAAGACGGCCAATTGCATCCGGTACAAAAAGCTTTTATTGCGCACGATGCCCTTCAGTGCGGTTTCTGTACCCCGGGCATGATTATGAATGCAGTTGGATTGCTCATGAAAAATCCTGAACCCAGCCGTCAGGAAATAATTGACGGAATGGAAGATAACCTTTGCCGGTGTGGGGCTCATACACGAATCATCCGGGCTATCGAAACGGCCTCTGTTGAAATGAAAGGAGGATCCCAGTCATGAAAGCTGAAAGAATAAACCAGTATTATTTTCACGATGTGAACACAGCTCCCGGAAAATTGGGGAGGCGCAGTTTCCTGAAAAACCTTGGCGGTGGAATTTTCGTGGTTTTCGCTCTGGGCGGGTATGGGTGCAAGCCCCGGAAGGAAGGGGACATTCCTGAGTTTAATGCCTATCTCAGGGTGCGCGAAGATGGCCAGATTGATTGCCTGTCAGGAAAAATTGAAATGGGGCAGGGAGCCAATACTTCCATTCCTCAGGTATTGGCCGAGGAACTTGAAGTTGCTATCAATCAGGTGAACATGATTATGGGCGACACCGAACTCAGTCCGCATGACGACGGTACCTGGGGCTCGATGACCACTCGTTTTCATGATCCTATAATCCGGATGGCTGCTGCCGAAGCCCGCGAAGTTCTTATCCTTCTTGCTTCTGAAGAAATGAAACTTCCGGTTAGCCAGTTGAAAGCCTTGAATGGCAAAATTGTGGACAAAAACGATGAGGAAAACAGCCTGACCTATGCAGAACTGACCAAAGGAAAGAAAATCATCCGGTCGGTTACCGAAAAACCCGTGTTGAAGAAACCCGGTGAATTTAAAATCATCGGGAAATCGCAATTGCGGACCGATTCATTGCCAAAAGTTACCGGGAAGGCCTTGTACTCGGCTGATATTCATTTGCCAGGACAATTGTATGCCCGCATTTTAAGGCCTCCCGCACATGGGGCCAAACTGGTTTCCAGCGACACTTCAGCAGCCATAGCAATGAATGGTGTAAGGGTTATTCAGGACAATGACCTGATTGTTGTTCTTCACACTTCGTTCGAAAAAGCAGAAGAAGCCCTGAAAATGATCAATGCAAAATGGGAAATTCCGCCATCAAAAGCCGATAACGAGACCATTTTCGGTTATCTGGTAAAAAATGCCTCTGAAAGTAACATTCTTTATCACGGAGGAAATATGGATGCCGGAAAAAAAGAGGCGGCCTTTTTGTTCGAAAATGAATATCATGATGGCTATAAAGCGCATGCCACAATCGAAACACATACCGCAACTGCACTCTTCGAAAAAGGGAAACTAACCATGTGGGCATCGTCGCAAACTCCTTTTGGAACCCGGCAGGAAGTGGCTGAAAAACTGGGATTGGCCAAAGAAAATGTCCATCTGAAACAGATATTTTTAGGCGGAGGCTTTGGGGGTAAAATATACAACCGTCAGGCTACGGAAGCAGCCCGCATAGCCAAACTCGTTGAAGGCACACCGATACAACTGATGTGGAGCCGGCAGGAAGAGTTTATGTACGACATGTTCCGCCCGGCAGCAGTCATGAAACTTCATTCAGGAATTACAAAAGAAGGGAAAATTAATTTTTGGGATTTCAACATATACTGTGCAGGCGACCGTGGCACGCAGCTTTTCTACGAAGTACCCAACCACAAAACAACCACCTGGGATAAAAGTGATCTTCACCCATTTGGAACCGGCGCCTGGCGCGCTCCGGGAAACTACTCCACCACTTTTGCCCGTGAATCGCAAATTGATATCATGGCCCATAAAATTGGCATGGATCCGCTCGAATTCAGGCTTCAAAACATGAAGGAAGGTCGTGCACTTAACTCCTTACGTTTGGCTGCCGATAAGTTTGGCTGGACAAAGACTAAACAACCAGTTGGCATTGGACGGGGTATTGCCGTAGGCGAAGATGCCGGCACTTTGGTTACAGTTATTGCCGAAGTGGAAGTGGACAAAACTTCAGGAAAGGTGAAGGTGAGACGCGTAGTAGTGGGGCAGGATATGGGTCAGGTAATTAATCCTGAAGGGGTTATTATTCAGGCCGAAGGTTGCGTAAACATGGGACTTGGATATACCCTGACCGAAGATGTAGTGTTCAACTGGGGAGAAGTGAAGTCGTCCAATTTCAGCGATTATCAGATTCCTCTGTTTTCGATGATTCCTGAAATAATCGAAACATCACTTGCCGATGCCATGGACCAACCACCACAGGGAGGCGGTGAACCAGCCATTATCTGTATGGGGGCAGCCGTTGCCAATGCCATTTTCGAGGCTTGCGGCGCCCGGCTTTTCCGAATGCCGTTTACGCCTGAGCGAATTTTAAATGCGCTGAAGTGATTCATTTTAATCGAAAATCAAAAAAGCCGCTCTTCTTTCGAAGCAGCGGCTTTTGAATAATATTGGGATTGGTTTTATTTCTTCCAGAGTTTTTCCATCTCCTCAAAGGTTTTTCCTTTGGTTTCAGGAACCATTTTCCAGAAAAAAACAGCGGATAAAATGATAAATCCAATACGAGAAACCGTGATTAACTGATGGGTTAGCCATAATATCTTGTCTCGGGACCAATTTATAGCTTAATTTTGAAAGGATTAATAATCTGCAATTTACCTTCGATTACCTGTTCGTGGTGTAAATCTTCGGAATACAAAATGGAACAATTATTGTGAATTGCCGCTGCTATCATCATACTATCACATAAATCAATACGTTGGTGTCGAGTGTTGGATTATCTGTCATACAGTTCGTTACGGTTGAAATTATAATCAGTTAAATCAACATTGTATTGATCGAAAAAGTTATTTACCTGTTTCGCACTATCGTTAGATGGCAATCTTTTCCTTTTTCCTGAAGAATAACGCTCAACCAGAAACTGATAAAAATCAAGAAGTTCATTTTGAGCTTTTTGAGGCAATACGCGTAAGTCAATCATGGCTTTTTCCTTTTTCCAATTGATCAAAGGTAAATAAAAAAGTTGAAGCATGTATTCAGATTGAAATTCAGAAATCAAAAAAGCCGCTCTTCAGTTGAAGCAGCGGCTTTCGCATAATATTCGGTTGTTATTATTTATCGAATATCCGTTTCCATTCCTAATCGAATTTTCGTTCTGTCAAATATTGTCATTTAGTAGTCATTTGTGGTCATTGATTGGAACTGCAAACGACAATGAATGACCACAAATGACCATTTAATGACTAAAACTTGAAAATTTGGCATCAAATCGGACACTCATTTTTATTTCTTCCAGAGTTTTTCCATTTCTTCCAGCGTTTTACCTTTGGTTTCAGGAACCATTTTCCAGACAAAAACGAAAGAAACAAGACTCATCAGGCCGTAAAAGCTGTAAGTTAAACCACCGCTGAACTCCATCATGGCCGGATAGGTTGATGAAATAAAATAGTTGGCAGCCCACTGTGCCGCAACTGCAATAGCAATGGCACGTCCACGGATTTTATTCGGGAAAATTTCCGAAATCAGAACCCAGCAGATTGGGCCCCACGACATCATAAATGAAGCGGTGTAGATGATGATGAATACCAGCGTGCTGATGCCGATTACTTTCATAAATGCCAGTCCGCCGATGGCAAACATCCCAATGGCCATACCAATTGAACCGATCATCAGCAGAATTTTGCGTCCGTATTTATCAACGGTCATGATCGCAACAACGGTGAAAATAACGTTGATTAGCCCCATTACAACTGTTTGTAGCATCGACGAATCTTTTGCCGCACCCATACTTTCGAAAATGCGTGGTGCATAATAAAGCGCAACATTAATCCCTACAAATTGCTGAAAAACCGACAACAGGATACCGATAATGATAACCACTTTCCCGAAGGCAAATAATTTTTCGGAAGCAGCCTCGACCGACTTCTTAATATCGGCCATAATAAGCTTTGCCTGTTGTACCCCGTTGATCCTGGTTAGAATTTGTAACGCTTTCTCATCTTTGTTCGTCAGTGCAAGATAGCGTGGGGTTTCAGGAACAAAAAACAGCAGAATCCCAAAAATCCCTGCCGGAATTGCTTCTGAAATAAACATCCAACGCCAACCTGTTTCATTGATGTATTCGATACTTTTCCCGTGTGCAATGAAATAGTTGACAAAATAAACGACCAACATACCGAAAATTATGGCGAACTGGTTGATCGAAACCAGGCGGCCCCGAATATCGGCAGGCGATATTTCACCGATATACATCGGGCTGACAGCCGACGCGAGCCCTACTCCAATTCCCCCAATAATCCGGTAAAAATTAAACATATATAATAAACCCATCGTTGGTTCGCCTTTGTTGAAGAATAAAAATTCAGGTAAGCCTGAGCCAAGTGCCGAAATAAAGAACAGCACTGCCGCAAGCATGAGGGTCTTTTTACGGCCCATTGCCTTGGCAAGCAATCCTGAAATTATACCCCCAATTATACATCCGATCAAAGCGCTCGAAATAGTGGCGCCATGCGCGAGTGATCCAAGTCCCAAACTAGTTATCAGGTAAGCCTGAACAGATTTTTCGGCGCCCGAAATTACGGCAGTGTCATATCCAAACAAAAGGCCACCCAGCGTTGCGACAAGGGTAATCCCGGCGATATAGAAAGTGTTGCGGTCTTTCATAGTTTTAGATGTAGCAGTTAATCAGTTGTTCGAGCATTTCCTGTTTGCCACTGATTTGTTTGGGTTCGCCAACTTCCTTGGCAACATTATAAAGATCAACCAAATTTAGTCTGCCGGCTTCGTATTCTTTTCCTTTTCCTGAATCATAAGAAGCATAGCGGTTGGCTTTCAGTTTCAGGTAATCCGAATCTTTCAGCAATTTGTCAGCAATAACCAATGAACGGGC
>DMSQ01000065.1 GCA_003457135.1 Prolixibacteraceae bacterium | reverse complement strand
GTGATTCAAGCCGGTCCTTGTGTGGTTACACAAGTGAAATCGGTGGCAACTGACGGCTATGATTCCATTCAGCTGGGCTTCGACGATAAAAAGGAAAAGCACACGAACAAAGCGGAATTGGGTCATTTTAAAAAGGCTGCATCAGAACCCAAAAGAAAAATTGTAGAGTTCAAAGAACTGGAAGGAGAATTGAAACTTGGAGATACTGTTGGCGTTGATACCATTGATGAAGAAGGATGGGTTGACATTCAGGGAGTAACCAAAGGTAAAGGATTCCAGGGAGTAGTTAAACGGCACGGTTTTCAGGGAGTAGGCGGCCAGACACACGGTCAGCACAACCGACTGAGGGCTCCGGGTTCTTTGGGGGCATCTTCTTATCCATCCCGCGTATTTAAAGGAATACGCATGGCTGGTCGCGATGGCAATGACAATATTACCGTTCAGAACTTAAAAGTCCTGAAAGTAATGCCAGAGTCAAATTTATTGGTAGTTAAAGGATCAGTTCCTGGTGCTAAAGGTTCATACGTAATTATTTATCAGTAATGGAAATAAAAGTTTTAAATACAGCAGGACAGGAAACCGGAAGAACTGTTACGTTAGATGAACAGATTTTCGGGATTGAGCCAAATGACCATGCCATTTATCTGGATGTCAAACAAATACTGGCCAACAAAAGACAAGGAACCCACAGCTCGAAAGAGCGTGCTGAAGTATCGGGAAGTACCCGGAAGATTAAAAAACAAAAAGGTACAGGTACAGCAAGGGCAGGTAGCATTAAATCGCCTGTTTTCAGAGGTGGAGGCCGTGTATTCGGACCACGCCCCAGAAACTACGACTTTAAGTTAAACAAAAAAGTTAAGTCTCTTGCGCGTAAGTCAGCATTGACCTATAAAGCCCTGGAAGAAGCAATCCTGGTAGTTGAAGATTTCTCTTTTGAAACTCCAAAAACACGCGAAATGGTGCAAATCAGTAATAATCTGAAAATTAATGATAAAAAGTCACTTTTCGTTTTACCGGAAGAAAATAAAAATATATATTTGTCCTCCAGAAATTTACAGGCAGTTTCCGTTATAACTGCCTCAGAATTAAATACTTATCAGATATTAAATGCTAAAAAAGTAATAGTTCTGGAAAGTTCAGTAAGTAAAATTGAAGAATTGTTTAAGATTTAAAAGGCTTGGAAAATGGAAATTTTAATTAAACCGATCGTTACCGAAAAGATGACAGGTCAGGCCGAAGGTCTTAACCGTTACGGTTTTATTGTCAATCGGAATGCCAATAAATTGCAGATCAAGAAAGCCATTGAAGGATTATACAATGTTTCAGTGGAATCTGTCAATACCTTAATTAACGGTGGTAAACGGAAATCTCGTTTTACCAAGGCCGGCGTCATTTCGGGAAGTACCGGGATGAGCAAAAAAGCTATAGTAACTATAGCCAAAGGAGAATCTATTGATTTTTATAGTAATATTTAATAATTAGAAATGGCAGTAAGAAAATTAAATCCAGTTACTCCGGGTCAAAGGCACAAGATTGCTGGTTCCTTTGATACCATTACTGCATCAACACCTGAAAAATCATTGTTGAAGCCCATGACGAGTTCTGGCGGACGAAACAGCCAGGGTCGCATGACAATGAGGTATATAGGTGGTGGCCACAAACGCAAATACCGCTTTATTGATTTCAAAAGAGATAAAGATGGTATTGTTGCTGTTGTAGAATCTATTCAGTACGATCCAAACCGTACCGCTCGAATCGCCCTTTTGGTTTTTCCTGATGGCGAAAAAAGGTATATGCTGGCGCCAAACGGATTAAAAGTTGGCCAGAAAATCGAGAGCGGAACCGGAGTTGCACCTGAAATAGGAAATACATTGCCACTTGCTGAAATACCTCTTGGAACGCTGATTCACAACATTGAACTTCATCCCAGTCAGGGAGGTGTGATGGCTCGTAGTGCCGGAACTTATGCTCAGTTAACTTCGAGAGAAGGAAAGTATGCTATCGTGAAATTGCCTTCGGGCGAATCCAGAATGGTGCTTGTAACATGCCGCGCTACAGTTGGCATAGTTGGAAATACAGAACATAACCTTGAGCGGTCGGGTAAAGCTGGTCGTTCGAGATGGCTTGGTAGAAGACCTCGTGTACGGGGTGTTGCTATGAACCCGGTCGATCACCCGATGGGTGGTGGCGAAGGTCGCTCTTCTGGTGGACATCCGCGTTCACGCAAAGGTTTGTTAGCTAAAGGCTTTAAAACCCGCGCTTTGAAGAAAGCTTCCAACAGGTATATTGTAGAAAAACGGAAGAAATAATTAAAAGGAGAAGAATATGAGTCGTTCATTAAAGAAAGGGCCTTTTATCGATTTCAAGCTCGAACGTAAAGTTCTGGGCATGAATGAAACAAACAAAAAATCGGTAATCAAAACCTGGGCCAGGGCATCAGTAATTTCTCCTGATTTTGTAGGGCATACCATTGCAGTTCACAACGGGAATAAATTCATTCCGGTTTATCTGACTGAAAATATGGTGGGCCATAAATTTGGTGAATTTGCACCTACAAGAACCTTCAGGGGTCATTCCAAAGGAAAAAAATAAGGCATGAGATCCTTAATTACTATTAAAAGAATTCACGATGGGTGCTAGAAAAAGAAATAGTGCAAACGAACTAAAGGAAGCTAAAAAGCAGCAATATTTTGCCGTTTTGAAGAATTGTCCTACTTCACCGCGAAAAATGAGGCTTGTTGCCGATATGGTACGTGGAATGGAAGTGAACAGAGCTCTTGATGTACTTAAGTTTTCCTCAAAGGAATCTTCGCGCAGGCTCGAAAAATTGGTTATGTCGGCCATTGCAAACTGGCAGGCTAAAAACGAAGGAAGCAGGTTGGAAGAAAGTAATTTGGTGGTGAAAACTATTTCTGTTGATTCAGGAAGAATATTAAAAAGACTGATGCCAGCTCCGCAAGGACGTGCACACCGGATCAAAAAGAGATCCAATCACGTGACTGTTAGTCTTGGTAGTTTAACTCAAGTTAACGAAACAGAATAAATAATAATACATGGGACAAAAAGTTAATCCAATCGCTAATCGTTTAGGAATCATCAAAGGCTGGGATTCCAACTGGTACGGTGGAAACAACTATGGCGAAAAGCTCGTGGAAGATTTCAGAATCAGGGAGTATTTGAATGCCCGTTTGGCAAAAGCCAGTATTTCCAGGATTATCATTGAACGTACACTGAAGCTTATTACCATCACTGTTCACACCTCGCGGCCCGGTATTATTATTGGCAAAGGTGGTCAGGAAGTTGATAAACTAAAAGAAGAGTTAAAGAAGATCACCAACAAGGAAGTTCAGATCAACATTTTTGAAATCAAACGTCCGGAATTAGATGCTAAAATTGTAGCTGTTAACATTGCACGCCAGATTGAAGGTAAAATTGCCTACCGTCGCGCAACAAAAATGGCTATTGCTTCAACCATGAGAATGGGAGCACAAGGCATCAAAATTCAGGTTTCAGGCCGGTTAAACGGCGCTGAGATGGCACGTTCAGAAATGTATAAAGATGGACGTACTCCGTTGCATACTCTGAGAGCTGATATAGATTATGCGCTTGCAGAAGCCCTTACTAAAACCGGTTTACTCGGTGTAAAAGTCTGGATTTGCAAAGGCGAGATTTATGGAAAGCGTGACCTTTCACCAAACGTAGGACAAAAACCAGATGGCAGACGTCCAAACGAAGGTGGCCCAAAAGGTGGCGGATTTAAGAAAAGAAAAAAATAATTTGTCAACCTTCAGAAGTATAAAAGAATGTTACAACCGAAAAAGACAAAATTCAGAAGAGTACAAAAGGGAAAAATGAAAGGACTGGCCCAACGTGGAAACCAGCTTGCATTTGGATCTTTTGGTATTAAATCGTTGGAAGAGACGTGGCTTACCGGGCGCCAGATTGAGGCTGCCAGGGTTGCGGTAACACGTCACATGCAACGTCAGGGTCAAATTTGGATCCGGGTTTTCCCCGATAAACCGATTACTAAAAAACCTGCAGAGGTACGTATGGGTAAAGGTAAAGGTGCTCCGGAAGCATTTGTTGCTCCGATTACACCAGGTAGAATATTGATTGAAGCAGAAGGAGTTTCTTATGAGGTTGCAAAGGAAGCGCTTCGTCTGGCTGCTCAAAAACTACCTGTAACTACTAAGTTCATTGTAAGACGTGACTATGTCGAAACTGAAATCGCAGAATAATGAAGACATCAGAAATTAAAGAATTATCCAAAGCTGAGATTCTGGAAAGAATCCAGACCGATCAGGATACCTTGTTGCGGATGAAAATGAACCATGCAATTTCACCTCTCGACAACCCACAGGTTATNNCGTATTGGAGTTGTTGTGAGCAATAAAATGGAATGCACCATCATTGTGGCCGAACACCGCAAAGAAAAACATCCCATTTATGGAAAGTTCGTCAACAAAACCTCCAAGTATTACGCCCACGATGAGAAGAACAGCTGCAACATCGGCGATACTGTAAAGATCATGGAAACACGGCCTATCAGTAAACAGAAATGTTGGAGATTAGTGGAAATCATAGAAAGAGCTAAGTAATCATGATACAACAAGAATCAAGATGTACAGTTGCCGATAACAGTGGTGCCAAAGAAGTGCTTTGTATCCGCGTATTAGGCGGAACAAGAAAGCGCTATGCATCATTAGGCGACACCATTGTAGTTACGGTAAAAAGTGCTATAGCGGGTAGTGATATGAAAAAAGGCGCCGTGTCGAAAGCAATTATTGTTCGTACTACGAAAGAAGTTCGTCGTCCCGATGGATCATATATCCGTTTCGATGACAACGCAGTGGTTTTGCTGAACAATACTGGTGAAATGCGCGGAACCCGTATTTTTGGACCCGTGGCAAGAGAACTTCGTGAACAGAACATGAAGATTATTTCACTTGCCCCTGAAGTACTTTAATGCATAAAATAAAAACGATGCAGAAAAAATTACACATAAAAAAAGGCGACACTGTGGTTGTAATTGCTGGCAATTACAACGGTAAGGAAGGCAAAGTGCTCGAAGTAATCAGAGCAACCGAGAAAGCTATTGTGGAAGGTGTTAATATGGTTAAAAAACACACAAAACCAAACGCGGCTCATCCGCAGGGAGGTATTGTGGAGAAGGAAGCACCTATTCACATTTCTAACCTCATGAACAAGGACCCAAAGACCGGGAAACCTACTCGTATTGGAAGGAAGCTTAATGATAAGGGTAAATTAGTACGGTATTCAAAAAAATCAGGAGAGGAGATTAAGTAATGGCTTACGTACCAACACTTAAGAAAAAATATTTAAACGAAGTTGTACCTGCATTGGTGAAGGATTTTTCCTACAAAAATGCTATGCAGGCACCAAGGTTAGAGAAAGTTGTCATCAACCAGGGAGTTGGAGCTGCTATCGCCGATAAAAAGTTAATCGAACTGGCAACAGAAGAGATTACAAATATCGCCGGTCAGAAGGCAGTCCAAACCAAATCAAAGAAAGACATCTCTAACTTCAAACTAAGGAAAAAAATGCCGATCGGGGTTCGTGTTACCCTACGCAGAGAACGCATGTATGAATTCCTGGATCGTTTAATCAGTGTATCTCTTCCCCGTATTCGTGATTTTAAAGGAATTGAAGGCAAAATGGATGGACGTGGCAATTACACCCTCGGAATTCCTGAGCAGATTATTTTTCCTGAAATCGTACTCGACAAAGTAACCCGCATCAACGGAATGAATATTACTTTCGTAACTACTGCCAAATCAGACGAAGAAGGTTACGCTTTATTGAAAGAGTTAGGTTTACCTTTTAAACATGCTAAAAAGATTTAAGATATGGCTAAGGAATCAATGAAAGCCCGGGAAGTTAAGCGGGCAGCGCTTGTTGAAAAATATGCAGCAAAAAGGGCCAAGCTTAAAGCTGAAGGCGATTTTGTCGGACTTCAGAAGTTACCCAAGAACTCTTCCCGTATTCGTCTGCATAACAGGTGCAAATTAACCGGACGTCCGAAAGGATATATGCGCCAGTTTGGAGTCAGCAGGATCAATTTCCGCGAGATGGCTTCTTCAGGTTTAATTCCGGGTATAAAAAAAGCAAGTTGGTAATTTTTAATTAAGAAGTAATGAGCAAAATTACAGATCCAATAGCAGATTATCTGACACGAATCAGAAATGCCCAGAAAGCAAAACATCGTGTGGTAGATATTCCTGCATCCAATATCAAGAAAGAAATTACCAAAATTTTGAAAGATAAAGGATATATCCTCAACTATAAGTTCGAGGAGGAAGTGAATTTTCAGGGTAATATCAAAATTGCCTTGAAATATAATCCAGAGACACGGATTCCTGCTATTAAGGCAATCAGAAGAATCAGTAAACCTGGATTGCGGAAATATTGCCACATCGACAGCATACCCCGTGTGCTCAATGGTTTGGGAATTGCAGTCATATCAACCTCTAAAGGTGTAATTACCGACAAAGAAGCTCGGGAATTAGGCGTTGGCGGTGAAGTCTTATGTTACGTTTATTAATCTAGGAGGAATAATAATGTCAAGGATAGGTAAACTACCCATTGAAATACCGGCAGGTGTAAAATTTACAGTAAGCGATACCAATTTGGTTACCGTAAAAGGCCCGCTGGGTGAACTGTCACAACAGGTCGATCCGGATATTACTTTCGTACAGGATGGTAATATTTTAACAGCAAATCGTCCATCAGATGAGAAAAAACATCGCGCCATTCATGGCCTTTATCGTTCACTGGTCAACAATATGATTATCGGTGTTTCAAAAGGCTACGAAATCAAACTCGAATTGGTTGGTGTTGGATATCGTGCTGAAAACGATGGTCAGGTGCTCGATTTGGTTTTAGGTTATTCGCACCACACTTATCTGCAACTTCCAACTGAAGTTCAGGTAGAGGCAAAAAGTGATAAACGTAGCAACCCGATAGTAACTCTGAAAAGCTGTGATAAGCAATTGATTGGCCATATTGCGGCAAAAATCAGATCATTCAGAAAACCTGAGCCTTACAAAGGAAAAGGTGTTAAGTTTGTTGGTGAAATTCTTAGGCGCAAAGCCGGTAAATCAGCTGGAGCTAAATAGTAAAATTTAAAAACCATGGCTTTAACGAAGCAAGAAAGAAGATATAGGATTAAGAAAAGGATCCGGAAAATCGTTTCCGGAACTGCCGAAAGACCCCGTTTAAATGTATTCAGGAGCAACAAGCAGATTTATGCCCAGTTGATTGATGATTTGACAGGAAATACTTTGATGGCAGTTTCTTCACTTAATAAAGATTTCGCAGGTGCCGAGGGTACCAAGACCGAAATTGCTGCAGTAATCGGAAAAGCAATTGCAGAAAAGGCTCTGGCAGCCGGCATCTCTGCAGTTGTATTTGACCGGAATGGTTATCTGTATCACGGAAGAGTTAAACAATTAGCTGATGCTGCCCGTGAAGGTGGCCTTAAATTTTAATAGTTATGACAGGAGATATCAGAAAAGTAAAAACCAGTGATTTGGAACTGAAAGACCGGTTGGTAGCTATTAACCGTGTTACCAAAGTAACCAAAGGGGGACGGACATTTAGCTTCTCAGCTATTGTTGTTGTTGGTAACGAAGATGGTGTCGTAGGCTGGGGCCTGGGCAAAGCCAGTGAAGTTACCACTGCAATTTCAAAAGGAGTTGATGCTGCAAAAAAGAACCTGATCAAGGTTCCTATTTTCAAAGGCACCATTCCTCACGAACAGGAAGCTAAATTTGGCGGCGCCCGTGTATTTTTGAAACCAGCCACATCAGGTACCGGTGTAAAAGCCGGAGGCGCTATGCGCTCTGTATTGGAAAGTGTTGGAGTTCATAACATCCTCGCCAAATCAAAAGGATCGTCGAACCCTCACAACCTGGTTAAAGCAACCATGAATGCCCTTCTAGAATTGCGCGATGCGCATACCGTTGCCGAACACCGTGGTGTAACTTTGGATAAAGTATTTAATGGATAAGCAATTATGGCTAAGATAAAAATTACACAAGTAAGAAGTAAAATTGGTTCGGATTATACGCAAAAAGCTACACTTATTGCGTTAGGAATCAAAAAACTTAACCATTCGGTTGAACACGAAGCGACCCCTCAGATTTTGGGGATGGTAAATAAAGTGCAACATCTCGTAATTGTTGAAAAAGTTTAAACTTATTAAGAACAAGAAATATGGATTTAAGTAATCTTAAACCTGCTGAAGGTTCAACAAAAAATGTAAAGCGTATTGGCCGCGGTCAGGGCTCCGGTCACGGGGGCACCTCAACCAGAGGGCACAAAGGCGCCAAATCGAGATCCGGGTATAAGACCCGCCGTGGTTTCGAAGGAGGCCAGATGCCTTTACAGCGTGTTGTGCCGAAATCTGGCTTTAAAAACGTCAACCGGAAAGAGTTTAAGGCAATAAACCTGGATGTTATTCAGGAATTGGCCGAGTCATTAAACCTGACCAGTATCGATGAGAATACTTTAGTTGAAGCTGGAATNNAAAAGGGACAAAATAAAAATCCTTGGTGATGGAGTTTTAACCCTCAAACTTGAAGTTAAGGCTCACGCTTTTTCGAAAAGGGCTAAAGAGACCATTGAGAAACTAGAAGGAACCACCGAAATACTCTAAACCTGATGAAAAAGTTTATAGAAACCCTAAAGAATATTTATAAGATTGAAGACCTGCGGTCCCGGTTGGGGATCACCTTGTTCTTGCTTTTAATTTATCGTTTAGGTTCGTATGTTTCTTTACCCGGAGTTGACCCAGCCCAGTTGAGTCAACTCGAAAGTCAAACATCCGAGGGGTTGCTCGGACTGTTGGATATGTTTTCAGGAGGCGCGTTCTCAAAAGCATCCATTTTTGCTTTAGGGATTATGCCTTACATTTCTGCTTCTATTGTGATCCAGTTGTTGGGTATTGCGGTACCTTACTTCCAGCGTTTGCAAAAAGAAGGTGAATCAGGACGACGTAAAATCAATCAGTTAACCCGTTATCTGACTGTTGTTATCCTGATCTTCCAGGCGCCTGCATATTTAACAAACCTTCATTATCAATTGCCCGAATCAGCTTTTGCTGTTACCGGAGCGCTGTTTACCGTTTCTTCAACCCTGATCTTAACAGCAGGTTCGATGTTCGTGATGTGGCTTGGTGAACGTATTACTGATAAAGGAATTGGAAATGGTATTTCACTGATCATCATGATCGGAATTATTGCCCGTCTGCCCCACTCGATCGTTGCCGAATTCGCTTCACGCATCGAACAACAAGGAGGTGGAATGGTGATGTTCCTGTTAGAGTTTGTCGTACTTTTCTTTGTTTTTATGGGATCTATTTTACTGGTTCAGGGAACCCGCAAAATACCCGTTCAATACGCCAAAAGAATTGTTGGCAACAAACAATACGGTGGTGTTCGTCAGTATATACCTTTAAAAGTGAATGCTGCAGGAGTAATGCCTATCATTTTTGCTCAGGCAATCATGTTTATTCCGATTAGTCTTGCTGGTTTTGCCAAATCCGACAGTTTGAGTGGCTTCGCGGCTGCATTTTCAAACCATACTGGTTTTTGGTATAATTTGACCCAGTTCCTGCTGGTTATCCTGTTCACCTACTTTTATACTGCAATTACAGTAAATCCGATGCAAATGGCTGAAGATATGAAGAAGAACGGCGGTTTTATTCCCGGTGTAAAGCCTGGCAAAAAAACGGTTGAGTTTCTTGATACGATCATGTCGAGAATTACACTACCGGGATCAATTTTCCTTGGTATTGTAACTATTCTGCCGGCGTTTGCCATGATGGCAGGTATCAACCAGCAATTCGCCTATTTCTTCGGCGGAACGTCGCTGTTGATTTTAGTAGGAGTTGTTCTGGATACTCTTCAGCAAATTGAAAGTCACCTTTTGATGCGCCACTACGATGGTTTGATGAAATCAGGACGTATTAAAGGCCGATCAGGAACTGGTGGAGCAATGTACTAATAACAGACATTATTGTCTTGGATTGATGAACGTTCTAAACTTGGTAAAATAAATCAAATTTTATGGCAAAACAGTCTTCGATAGAACAAGACGGAACAATCATTGAATCATTATCGAATGCAATGTTCAGGGTTGAATTGGAAAATGGACATATCGTAACTGCACATATTTCAGGAAAAATGAGGATGCACTACATCAAAATTTTACCTGGCGATAAAGTGAAAGTTGAAATGTCGCCATACGACCTGACAAAAGGAAGAATTTCTTTTAGATATAAAAACTAAAGCACAAAATAATGAAAGTAAGAACATCCATTAAGAAACGTAGCGCCGACTGCAAAATTGTACGCAGGAAAGGCCGTTTGTACGTGATTAACAAAAAGAATCCTAAGTACAAACAACGTCAGGGATAATTAATTAACTTTGTAAAAAATTTATTTTATGGCTCGTATAAGTGGTGTTGACATCCCTAATAATAAAAGAGGAGAGATCGCTTTGACCTATATCTTTGG
>DMSQ01000050.1 GCA_003457135.1 Prolixibacteraceae bacterium | reverse complement strand
TATTTTAAGTGGACAGTCATGATTTATGAAACTTACAAAATGGTACCAGAGAATGTAATTTTCTTAAAACCTTATTTTCTATGGTCACCTTAGTAGAAAAGGAAATCCAAACGAGACTTAACCTTATTACCTTCTATTGATTTACAGACAGATTAATAAGGTTGAAAATATGGGCGTTTGTGCTTTCTACTTAGGTTGCCCAAATAAAAATAAGGTTTTACCTCACGCTGCACATTCCTTTTTTGAGTTTGCTTTTAGTTTGTCAACATTAATTCTTACCCATATAAAATGTTATAAACCCAAAATTTGCGTTTCTACCGATATTTTTTGTTTATGGGAAATTTTTAAACAGTTTTCTAATTTCTACTTTTCTCTAAAACTCAAATGGCGACCTTCATCCATTGAAAGTCGCCTTTTGAGTTATTTTTCAAATAATTACTTTTTCTCTTTCACATTTACAATCAGGTTCAGTTCTTCAAGTTGTTCCGGCGAAATGGTTGAAGGGCTGTCCATCATTACATCGCGGCCCGAATTGTTTTTCGGGAAGGCAATGGTATCGCGGATGCTGTCCAAACCGGCAAACATCGAAGTCAACCGGTCGAACCCGAAGGCGATACCAGCATGTGGCGGAGCGCCAAATTTAAAGGCATTCATTAAAAAGCCAAACTGATATTCAGCCTGTTCAGGAGTAAATCCAAGTATGCCGAACATTTTTGCCTGAAGGGCTTTGTCGAAAATACGGACCGAGCCGCCACCTATTTCAACGCCGTTGATCACTAAATCGTACGCGTTGGCCCGAACGGCTCCCGGATTAGT
The DNA here is from genome assembly GCA_003457135.1 of Prolixibacteraceae bacterium. Taxonomy (GTDB): domain Bacteria; phylum Bacteroidota; class Bacteroidia; order Bacteroidales; family Prolixibacteraceae; genus Aquipluma. The sequence continues at coordinate 53,985 of DMSQ01000050.1, read as the reverse complement.
ATCAAGCAATGCAATATCTTCAGGCTTTGGAGCGGTGAAAGGATGGTGCATCGCGTAGAAACGAGCGGTATCTTCGTCCCATTCCAACAGTGGAAAATCAACAACCCACAATGGCTGAAACACGTTTTTGTCGCGCAGTCCCAGTTGATTGGCCATTTCCAGACGCATATCGCCAATAGCTTTCAGCATTTTTTCTTTCGCTCCTGAAAGGATTAAAATCAAATCACCTGGTTTGGCGCCAAACACATCGACCCACTTTTGAAGTTCTTCAGGAGAATATAATTTATCGACCGATGATCTGATTGTTCCATCGGTATTGACTTTCACATAAACCATTCCTTTGGCGCCAATCTGCGGACGTTTCACCCAATCGGTCAGCGCATCGAGTTGTTTGCGGGTATATTCCGAGCAACCTTGGGCACAGATTCCACCAATAAATTCAGCATCGTCGAATACCGAAAACCCTTTACCTTTTACCAAATCGGTCAGGTCTTTGATTTTCATGTCGAAACGGATATCCGGCTTGTCCGATCCGTAGTTTTCCATGGCTTCGGTATAGGACATCCACGGAAACCTGGAAAGGTCAATTCCCTTGATTTCCTTGAACAGATAGCGGATCAGACCTTCAAACATATTTAGCACGTCTTTCTGTTCTACAAACGACATTTCACAATCTATCTGGGTAAATTCGGGCTGACGGTCGGCACGCAAATCTTCGTCACGGAAACATTTCACGATCTGGTAATAGCGGTCGAAACCGGCCACCATCAGCAATTGTTTCAACTGTTGCGGCGATTGTGGCAAGGCGTAAAATTCGCCCGGGTTCATGCGCGATGGAACCACAAAGTCGCGGGCTCCTTCAGGAGTTGATTTGATTAGTACCGGAGTTTCGGTTTCGATGAAGTCCTGACTATCGAGATAGGTGCGCGTGGCAAATGCCATCTTGGAACGCAGGATCAGCGTATTTCGAACAGGCGCACGACGTAAATCGAGGTAGCGGTATTTCATGCGGATTTCGTCGCCGCCGTCGCTTTCATCTTCGATCGTAAACGGCGGAGTCTCCGAACTATTCAGGATATTTAAAGCAGTTACGGCCAGTTCGACTTCACCGGTTGCGATATTTTTATTTTTGCTGCTGCGTTCACGAACAGTTCCGGTAGCCTGAACCACATATTCGCGGCCAAGCTGATTGGCCATTTCGGCAACAGACTGCTCTGTTTTTTCATCGAAGACCAGTTGAGTAATCCCATAACGGTCGCGAAGGTCTATAAAAGTCATTCCGCCCAAGTTACGGACACGCTGAACCCAGCCAGCCAGGGTTACTTCCGAACCCTGATGATTGAGGCGACATTCGCCGCATGTATGTGTTCTGTACATATTTGTTTCTTTTTGGTTGCTGCAAAAATAAGCAGTTTTTGGAATAATATGCGGGCAAATGTCAGATTAAGAGTAAAAGTGATCCTGAGATACACTTTTACTGCCAGTTATTTATTTCCAGATATTGGATTAGTTGTTATTTCAATGTTCCTGTAACATCTCAACAACCAATTAACTTTTTAATTTTGCCTTTTTTACTTTTTACTTGATTACCTCATGGAACTTTTTAACGACGAATATTTTATGCGGCGGGCGCTTCAGGAAGCTGAACAGGGTTTTCAGGAAGGAGAAATTCCGGTTGGAGCGGTGATTGTTTCTCAAAACCGGATCATTGCCCGTGCACACAACCTGACTGAAACACTGAACGACGTGACCGCCCATGCCGAAATGCAGGCTATTACTGCCGCAGCCAATCTTTTGGGAGGGAAATACCTGAACGAATGTATTTTGTATGTTACCATCGAACCTTGCGTGATGTGTGCCGGGGCCCTGGGCTGGTCGCAGATTGGCAAAATGGTTTATGGCGCATCCGACGAAAAACGTGGATTCCGCAAATTTGCGCCTGAAGCATTGCATCCCAAAACAGAATTGGTTTTTGGAGTGTTGGAAAACGAGTGTGCTCAATTAATAAGGGAGTTTTTTCAGAAAAAGAGATAAGATAACCTGATCATTATGCGCTAAGCGGTTTTGAAACGCTAAGCGCTTAACTTAAAACATTTGACTCCTGGACAAAAAAGAGATAAGTAAGGTTAAGCCCAAATCTTGTTGGGATTGTTTTAGAATTAAAGACTGAATTTAATGGAATACAGTGTTTTAAAAGGTATTTAATTATGTGAGAATTTTCATGAAAATGAAAATGTTTCGATGTAATTTATAACATTCTTATAACATCTTCAATATCTAAACGACTCTGATCTTCTTTTTTTACGAGGTTATGCAATTCTTCTACCGTTTCTGAATTGAAATTCTTATTTAGGATTAAACTTTTTGCTCTGGAAATCATAGAATTGAAATTCTGCAGGTATTCCTGATGAAGATTCCAAAGTTTATTACCAAGCCAGAATCTGTTATTCCGAATATCAATAATTATTTTATCTGTTTTTTCGCTGAATTGCTCATACATTTCTTTAATTTCTTCTGGGTTCGACTTAGATATAGCAGCAGCAACTGCATGAATATGCATCAAAGTATATTCTTGTCTGATTGCTGCAATTTCTTCCCAGATTACTGACAATCGTCTAATTCTTTCTTTGGCAACCTCCTCCCTAATTGCCTGACTGGTTTTATAACGTTCCAGTAAACGTGTTGCCCATAATCCGGCAACACCTATGAGAGCACCGAGAATGAGTTTATCCGTTACTAAAAGTACAATTTGTTGTGAAAAATTGAGTCTGCCATTTTTGATACTTTAATGTTTTGAAAAATATCCGAATTAATGATAATGAAGGCTAAAAATTCAAGATTTATCGCTCGTTACTTTATTAGTGTAACGTACCTTTAATCATTAAAGTTACGAAATAAATATGCTTAAAGTACTGCTAAATAAATTCTTATACTTTCTGAATATAGAAAAATAATAGAAATAGTAAATCGAATAAAAAGAATCTTCTAAAGAACTGAAAAAACATATACCCGTTTGCCTTTAGGCATCGGTTTCAATTTCAAACCCCACTTTTTTCAAATCTTTCCAAAAGCCCGGATACGATTTGGTTACAACCATCGGATCGAGAATAGCGATTGGACCAAATATTTGACAGGCCGGTGCAAATGCCATAGCCATGCGGTGATCGTGGTAAGTTTCAATTTCAGGAACGGTTTTTTTTTCGAGTGGGAAAGTCCCGTCCCATTTTAATTCTCCGTGTGCCGGTTCGGCAACCTGTGCGCCAAATTTGGCCAGTTCGTCCTGTAGGGCGGCAATGCGGTTGGTTTCCTTTATTTTCAAAGTTTCCAGTCCGCTAAAATGAAACGGGATTTGTTTCATCACGCACAGAACAGCGAATGTCTGCGCCACATCAGGGTTTTCAATAAAATTTAACTGCAAAAATTTCGGGAGTGGTTGTCCGTTTTTGATCAGTCGCGAGCCTTTTGTAGTTGTCGAAGTTTGGATTCCAAGTTGTTCGAACCATTTGGCAATCATGGCATCGCCCTGCAAACTTTCGGTACGCAAACCAATCAGTTCAACCTCCACATCGTCTGCCAAAACAGCCATCTCGTACCAATACGAAGCTCCCGACCAATCAGCCTCAACCGAAAAAGGAAGAGCCTTATATTTTTGTTCTGAAATTCGGATTTCATTTCCTTTCCAAATATGCTGAACGCCGAATTGCTCCATCAGTTTCAGTGTCATTTCGATGTACGGACGCGAAGTGATTTTATTCATCAGTCTCAAAGTCAGGCCATTTTCAATAGTTGGCGCAATCATTAGAAGCGCCGAAATATATTGACTGCTCACGCTTCCATCCAGTTCCAAAACACAGCCTTTTAGGTGCGAACCGTAAATTTTCAGCGGAGGGAAACCTTCATTTTCGAGGTATTCAATTTTTGCCCCGAGTTTATTCAAGGCATCAACCAGAATTCCGATTGGCCGCTGTTTCATGCGCTCGGAACCGGTAAGGGTCCACTCGCCCACAATCTGAGAAAGGTAGGCAGTCAGGAAACGCATGGCCGTACCGGCATGGCCAATATCGAAATGATTGGAATTTGAATTGAAAACCTTTTCCATCACCTGCGTATCATCGCTGTCCGAAAGATTTTCAATCGGGTAGGGGCTATCGCTCAACGCATGAATAATCAGCGCTCTGTTGGCAATGCTTTTCGAACCGGGAAGAACGATGCTTCCTTTCAGTGTTTGGTCAGACTTGGAGACGAGGTATTTCATGGAAAATTGTTTCGGGTTGCGAGTTTCGTGTTACGGGGGACAATTTACAACTCGGAACTCGTATCCCGTAACCCGCAATTTTTATAATATTTTAGCGCTTCAATAATCAGCTCTTTCGAACAATCCACATTGATTTCCACTTTCCCGATCTCAGGAATGAGCGTGAAATTAATACGTTGACCTTCATTCTTTTTATCATGAGTCATGAGTTGGTACAAAGCTTCAAAATCGTTTTCCTGAATTTCGAATTTTCCGTATTTGTTGATCATCCACGATGAGATGCTGTTCAACTCCCCGATTCCCAGTCCGCATTGTTTGACCGACAAGTAAAGTTCGGCAATCATTCCGTAAACAACTGCGTAACCGTGTAAAATCGGGCGACTGGTTTTCATGGCATAACTTTCGAATGCATGACCAACAGTATGTCCGAAGTTCAGTGCTTTCCGGATATTTTGTTCGGTCAGATCGTTCAGCACGTGCCATTCTTTTACTGCAACCGAATGGGCAATTATTTCCTGAAGCGCATCATAGTCTATTTTTTCCATATCATAAGCCAGCAGTTCATCCCAATGTTCCCTACTTTTAATCAGCCCATGTTTCAGCATTTCAGCATAACCCGAAAGGAAATTCTCGCGATCAATTGTTTTCAGGAAATTGGTATTGATAAGTACCGAATTCGGCTCCATAAACACTCCAATCTCATTCTTAAGTCCGTTGAAGTTGAAACCTGTTTTTCCGCCTAATGAAGCATCAACCTGCGCCAGCAAAGTGGTTGGAATGTTGATAAAATCCAATCCGCGTTTGAAAGTTGACGCAGCAAAACCGCCCAAATCGGTCAGCATTCCGCCACCAATGTTGATGAGCAGCGATTTACGGTCAGCTCCGTTGTTGCTTAGAAAATCCCAAACCAGCCCAACCGATTGAATATTCTTGTTTTCTTCGCCTGAAGGAATTGCAATTTGTTTTACCGAAAACTCATCCAGGACAGCTTGTATCAGTGGCAGGCAATATCCCGCAGCCGTTTGATCGGTAAGTAAAAACACCTTTCCGGCGGGATATTTTTGAACAATTTTCCGTAGTTCAGTATCAATCTGCTGTGAAAAGATGATATTTGAATGTACTTTTGAGTCAGTCATGTGCGTTTCAATTAGACTTTCGGCAAAGTTAAGCTAATTTGTTAATGGTTAGAATTTGTCAGTCAAAAGGCATGAATATTTACAATTTTATCAGAAATCATGGAAATATCGAATCAAAAAAGAAGCAAGAAAATCAAACGTGCATTTAACTTTTCAGGAATTGCAGTAGTCCTTATTGGCCTGATATTTCTATGGTTAAAGATGGATGTAGCAGTTTTGATAACTGCCGGTGTTTTTGCTGCCTATGTCGGAATTTCCATGTATGCCAACCTTTGCTATGTGTACTTCAGCACAAATAACGGTAAAGTTTTAATCAGGTATTATCAGGTTATTTCCATCATGAAAAAAGAATACGAATCAATCGAGTTTGCACATCAGGCCTTAGTTAACTTCAGGATTGAAAGAACAATGGGATTTAGCGACCTTCACATAGCAATCAAAACCAAACGCGGAATTGCAGAATATCCTTCTGTAAGTTTGGCCGCCTTGAGTAAGGACGAAATTGAAAAAATCAATTCAGCCTTATCCGAAATCAGAAATAATAACCGGAAGGGAATTTAATTTGAGCTGAGGATTTCTTATTTTTATGGTAAATCTTACAAAATGGAAATTTCCGGTGACCTCCCCCATAAAATAGCCATTTCACTGATTCCCGGAATCGGTGCAGTTACCGCCCGCAACCTGATTGCTTACGTTGGTAGTGTAGAGGGAGTTTTTCAGGAAAAAGAAAAAAACCTGATGAAAATTCCTGGAGTTGGAGAAATAAATGCAAAAAAAGTAGTGCGGCAAAATGTACTTGACCGCGCTAAACGTGAAGTTGATTTCATCCTGAAAAACCAGATCCAGACTTTCTTTTATCTGGATGATAACTACCCGGCGCGCTTAAAAAATTGCAGCGATGCCCCGATCATACTATATTTCAGAGGAAATGCAAATCTGAACGAACGGCGTATTATTTCGGTGGTTGGAACCCGGAACGCAACCAACTATGGAAAGGATATTTGCGAAGAACTGATCCGGAATTTTTCGGAGAAAAGCTATCAAATTTTGGTTATTTCCGGACTTGCGTATGGAATTGACGTTCATGCCCACAAAGCCTGCCTGAAATATAATGTTCCGACAGTTGGTGTATTTGCACACGGGCTGGACAACATTTATCCGGCGCTGCATGCTCCAATTGCCGCCAAAATGCTCGAAAATGGTGGATTATTATCCGATTTTATCAGCGAAACCAAAATTGACAGGCAGAATTTCCTGCGCCGGAACCGCATTATTGCCGGATTAGCTGATGCCACAATCATTGTTGAATCGGCTGAAAAAGGCGGAGCGCTGGTAACTGCCGACATTGCCAATTCTTACAACCGCGATGTGTTTGCTTTTCCGGGCCGAAGTACTGATCCGTTTTCGAAAGGTTGCAACAAAATTATCAAACTCAACGAAGCAGTTCTGGTTGAGAATGCTGCTGACATTGAAAAAGCGATGAACTGGGATGTAAAAACTTCATCAAACCGGGTTTTTCAAACTTCACTGTTTGTGGAATTAACTCCTGAAGAGCAAAAACTTATTGACCTACTAAAAGGAGGCGACCGATTTGTAGATGAGATTACCATCGAAACCCAATTGTCCATGAGCCGTGTTTCATCTTTGCTTCTTGGGCTTGAGTTTAAAGGCTTGGTTACTAGTTTGCCGGGGAAGATGTACCGGTTGAAATAATATGCGAATTACTCCTGAATAAGCAAATCAACTTCTTCTTTGAGTTTTGGTAAATGGATCAAAATAATTCCCCATACATTTTCATCAGAAACAGTGTCATACCCATGAATGATTTGATTTCGTAATCCAACAATTCGTTTTGCATTCTCAACCTTAAAATCAGGAGATTCCTTCAATATCCGATTCATTCTTCTCCAATAATTTCCAAATCCCTTTCAATGGCGCGTTTTAGCAATATATCCTGTGAATAATTATCAAATCGTTTCTCTCGACCAATAAAGAAAGAATCAATCTCATCTACTGCGAATTTGATGTCGTAAAGACATTTAAGCACTTTTTCGTTCATAAATCAATTGTTTTTCACGATCAATGACTCTTCTGAAAATTGGATTCTTTATTGCCTGATTCTCAATCAAATCAACTGACCGTCCGAACAAAGTCTCTAGTTGTTCTTTAAAGTCCATGTAATTGTCAAAATACTCTAATAAATCAATCCGACCAAACTGCACTAAAAAATCCATGTCACTTGATTCGTTAAATTGATTTGTAAGTGCAGAACCAAAAATATATAATTGTCCAACCTTATGGTTAACACAAAGTTCTATTAACTGATCTCTATTTCGTTCAACTAATTCCATAATACAAATCTATAAAAATTAAGGATACTTTCCTTCCGTGTATTCCCTTTTAGGAAATTGAATATTTGCCGCTATCTTTGCAACATGACCACATTCGAAGATTTAAAAATAAGCAAGTCGGTTTTAAAAGCGATTGAGGAGATGGGTTTTACCGAACCAACTCCCATTCAGGAGAAGGCTATTCCGGTGATCCGTTCGGGAGCGGATGTGCTGGGAATTGCACAAACAGGCACGGGCAAAACAGCCGCTTATTTCATTCCGCTCATCATGAAACTGATTAAAGCTGAAGGAAACGATCCTCGTGCCATCGTCCTGGTTCCAACCCGCGAACTGGCCATTCAGGTTGGCGAAGATCTCGAAGACCTGACCAAATTCACCAATCTGCGTCGTGCTACTGTTTATGGGGGTGTTGGCTGGACTAAACATGCTGAATTGATTAAACCCGGTGTTGACATTCTGGTCGCCACACCCGGACGCTTGTGGGATTTGTACCGCGCCGAAGCTGTTTCGTTTAAAAAAGTCAAGACTCTGGTTATTGACGAGGCCGACCGGATGCTTGACATGGGCTTTATGCCTCAAATCCGTAATTTCCTTGAAGTACTTCCGCTGAAACGCCAAAACCTTTTATTTTCGGCTACTTTCAATGAGAAAGTTGAGGAAATGAGCCATGAATTTCTCGATTTTCCTGAACGTGTTGAAGTGGCCCCATCGGCTACCCCTGCGGAACTGATTGATCAGGTCTATTACCGTGTGCCGAATTTCCAGACCAAATTAAACCTCATCAACTATTTGCTTCGCGATGAAGAAATATTTTCGAGGGTGATTATTTTCGTCGGGACCAAAGAAAATGCAGAACAGGTCTTCAAGATCATCAAACGACGGTCAGAAGGCGAAAAGCGGATTATGCATTCGAACAAAGGGCAGAGTACACGAATAAATGCAATCAATGCCTTTAAAAGCGGTGTTGTCCGCATTCTGATTACCACCGATATTTCATCACGCGGAATTGATGTGGATATGATCAGCCATGTGATCAATTTCGACATTCCCTCCAACCACGAAGACTACGTTCACCGAATCGGGCGTACTGCGCGGGCTAACAATGTCGGGACTGCCATCACGCTGGTAAATCCGGCAGAAGAATACAACCTCCGTAAAATTGAAGACCTGATCCGGATGAAAATTCCCAGACTTGAACTTCCGGCAGATTTGGATATGATTGCAACCAAAAAAGAAGAAAACCAGGATCAGCTACGCGAAATAGACCGTCAGAAAAGAGTGGAAGATCCGACTTTTAAAGGAGCATTCCACGAGAAAAAATTTTCACCCGGACGGGCACAAAAAAAAGAAAAACGAATCCTGCCAAAAGACAAAGCTAAGGAAAGAAGATTCAGGAAATGAAGCCCCACCTAAATCCTCCCCGCAGGGGGAGGACTTAAAAATGCTTCGATGGTGGGTAAAAGTAAAGATTCCATCTTTACAAACTTGTCAAAATTATTTTTAGCGACTGTTAAAATTTTCTCCGTAGGAGATACATGTCAATAGAATTTGTGAGATGGAATCAATCCTTTTCCCGTAGTAGGGAATTAACAAAATCTGGTCTATGTCCTGACGGACAATAATTTCATTTTATCTTATTTTCTATTGACATTCATGTCCTAACGGACAAACAGTACTATTTGCAATTTTCGAACAGTCACTCATTCTCATCCGCAACAAGATTCATTTCACGAGGCTTTTGAAATAATAATCTCGTTTTTTATGGAATTTTTTGCAAACACCAGACATGCAGCTATGTCATCCTTTGTTATTCCGGGGTAAGCATCAACTAAATTTTCAACAGTGTCGCCAACTGCAAGTTTTTCAAGAATTAAATCCGCGCAAACATTCGACAAAAGCTTTTTAAAAGGATTAAACTATATTCGCGGTATCCTGCCTGAAAAAACCAGAAACACAACCGTTTGCTATTCGGGGGAAATAGAACAGATGATTGACGGAACCAAGCTGGTGAATTATAAAAATGTTTTCAGGGAATAGCCAGAAACGAAGCCCCACCTTAAAAATGCTTTGAAAGTAGGTATAGCATATGCAATTAACTGATCCGATGACCTCAAGTCATCGGATCAGTTAATTGCTATTTCAACACTTCTTTCGCTGCGAGCACCAAAAACATAAAATTGGTTGCTCCACCGCCCATCACGTATTCGGTTTGCTGCCAGAAGTAAGGCCATTCCTTTAACTCCGGAAAATCGGGCCGGATTATCCCTGTTCCTGAAACAGAACCTCCGGGGATAAACGAACGATCGGCACGATTAACGCCATAAGCCTGAAGAACTGAGCGCGAACCAACTCCTGAAACAAACGAAGAGGTGTTTTCGCCCGGATGGTTTCCCAATACAAAATTCAGGGCATTCAACATATACTTTGAATCGTAAATATCAGGAAACTCTTTTTGAAGGAAATACTGAGTGACACCAAATCCCTGGATGTTCCAGCCGTCGCCCCAGATGTGCGGACGATAAGGTACGCCAAATGGATTTTCTAATTGCACCTTGTCAACTTCGGCTTTGTAATTTTTAGTAGCAGTTTCGACCATAGCGGTGAGTTTCGCATCATTGATTTGTTTCAAAACACGACCCACATATCCGATTACCTCGTTCCTTTTCAAAACTTCAGGAGTGGTGTATTTCAGAATATCAGCCTGATATTTTGCGTTTCCGGTTGTGATCAGTAATTCAACAGCAGCTTTTACTTTTGCAACGGCCAGTCGTTGATTTTTATCAGCATCAACTAACACATAAATGGTTTCAGCAGCACTGAGAGACTGAGTGGCCAAAGTATCATTAAAACCTTTCAAAACCCGCACTCCGGTGGCCAGTGCTTTACAAACATCCAGTTCGCGTCCCGGATTTTCTTCGGTGAAAACCAAACGGTCGTCCAAAACACCAGATTCATGTGCTGTGACTTCATCTTTTTTCAACGAAGGATTGTATTTCCGGTTATCAGTCATGGTGGCCGCATCACCCAAATGCACGTACTGTCGCAAACTGTTTTCAATGATTCCCCGATACAAACGACCCAAACTTTGGTAGCCAGCCAAAATGGTTATCGTTCCATGTTCTATTTGCTGAAGCAGATCGTTTTTTCCATCGGGACGATGAATTTCAACCAGGTTTTGGTGTTGATCTACCGTTGTCTGATCAATTTCAGGTTTAAACAATTCGTATGCCTGCGATAAAATCCAAACCTCGCCAGCCTGCGATTCCACACGCAAATCGTAATCGCCGGCATCGTGCCAGCCTCCGCGGTTCAGCCCGGGAACCTGATCCAAAGGTTTGAATTTGGTGAGTGTTGAAGAGCCTTGTTTATATCCGTCAAAGTGATTGGTATCAACCGGGGCCATCAGCGCATCGTCCATGTGGCAGAGACCGTGCCAAACGCGGTAACCTTCGTTTACACGCATGTGGCACATTTGCACCGGAAGAAAATATTCAACCGTTGGTTGCCATACATTCCGGTCGTAAATCGTATTGCTAATCCGGAAAGGTTCTGTTATGTTACCGGCATATTTAATCTGATAAATTCCTGGAATTTTCACCTCTGAAAAATCGAACTGATAATAGTTGAAACGCAGGAATTTTCCCCATTTTAGTGGTTCGGTGCTCCGAATTTCCTTTAATCCACCATCTTCCGAAATGCGATACAAACTGGCCTTCTCTAATTTCGGATCATTTTTATCGACTTCAATTACGGCTATTTTTTGCTGATCGGGATGATATCCAATCTGGCTGACGTGAACGACAGGTTTTGAAAGGAAATTCGGTAAAACATTGCAATCGATCACCCATTCGATGGCGCCCACCGTTTTTCCGGGTGTGACCAGCGAACGAACCACAAACCATCCGTTGTTGTGATAGAAGCGGCCATCCATCAATTGAAGAGGCTGACCTTTACTTTCGATAATCATGGCTTGAGCAGCAACTTCAGGGGCGATGGTTAACTTTTTGCCGGATGCCATCGGGAAAGCCTGCCAGTCACCATTCCCGTCTTTTTCCATCGGGCCGTTTGGCTGAGTGGGAAAAATACCTGATTGCTTATCCAAATACCAGCTTTTACCGAACAATATGGCCGGAAACAATTCGAAGTTGAACCCGACTTTCTTTTCCCACCCTGCCGGAAGTGGCTGGTCCAAATCGACTAATACGCGGAATTTATTGCCTTCGCCCACCACCCGAACATGGTAAGTGAAATACAAATCGGGATATTCAATTGGGTTAAAACCTTTGCGGTTGATACTTGAATCGGGGTAAGTGCATTTAACTGATATCTCGTTTTTGGCAAGGTCAACCGAGCGTTTGCCAACCTTCGGAATGGGTTGCCATTGCCCGGGAGTTGGCTCCAAACGCAAATCGCCGTTGGTGGCCACGCGTGTTCCATTCTGAATAATGCCGACCGCTCCCTGATGCCCTTCAGGATAAATATCAAAAAAGACCATCACGTTTAGTCCAGGTTTTTCGAAATACTCGTTTTCGTTGATTTGTAGTGACTGGGCATTCACGGAAAAACTAGTAAAGAGGAATAAGAAAACAGGAAAGTACTTTAAGAATTGGTTTTTCATTGTTGGCTTGGTTTAGGTTTCAGGAAAGGAAAACTTATGTGATATCTTCAAAATAGATGGCTTAAAGATATTGAATTTGCCGAACCTAGGTTTTCTCAGAACTTATCTTTTTGTACCTTTACCGGAAATATTTTGAATATGACTACAATAATTATTAACGAAAAAACAAAAAAAGGACAGATCATCATTGATTTAATCCGCGAATTAGGTGTTGGGAAAATCGTCGTTGATAAAAATAAATCTGAGAATATTCCTAATAATGAAACAATTTTGGCCATTCAGGAAGCAAGGGAAGGAAAGACGATTAAGTGCCTTGATTTTGATGATTACCTTAAAAAAGTGAAATAACTGTGTACGCTTTAGAGATTACCAATCAATATCTTAGAGACCTAAATCTTGCCAGAAGACGTAAGTTAGACGAACAAAAGTTGAATCAGGTAATCAGAATTCTGATTTCCGGAGATCAGTTGCCGGAACAATTTAAAAACCACATTTTGACAGGAGTGTATAAAGGATTAAATGAATGTCATATTTCTCCGGATTGGTTGCTAATCTACTCTAAAAATAAATCCATCAAGCTGATTACACTTATCCGGACAGGAACACATTCAGATTTGTTTAAATAGCAACTTCCTAAAAAAATTGACCAGGCATTCGTAGCTGAATGAAAAAGCGGAAGTAACAATTGAATGTTAACTTCCGCCTTTTTTATATGTATTTAATGAATTTCTGTGTTAATCAACCACAATCAACAGGTATTTTGAGGCTTTCCAGAATTCTTGCGGGTTGTCTATCACCAGGTTTTCAATGGTTTTGTCTCCGGTAAAATGGTACGAACCATCGGGATGATACGATACAAGTTTGGCTTTTTTTACATTCAATGGCAGTGAAGTAAACTCACGGATATCTATTTTTGTGAAAAAGTCACGGTTAAAATCTTTCTTCATTTTTATGGTTTTGCCCATTCCCAAAACGCCACCTTCTTTTTCAATCACATTCTTTTCGGTCAGTTCTTTTTTGCTTCCGAAACCATAATATGCAGTATTAATCGCAATGGTTTGCTCATCAATAGTTTGTGTTTTTGCTTTAATAGTAGCTTCGCTTTCGGCAGTAATGGTTTCAATTTTCTGGTTTAATCCGGTAACATTGACATGCAAATTTTCAAGTTCAGTATTTAATCGTGCAAGTTCTGCGTCTTTTTCAGCCATCTGCTTGGTCTGTAACTCGATCATAGTCTGGAGTTCCTTAATCTTCACATTCGAACTGTTCAGTTTTCCCTGCAGGGATTTCATCAAATCTTTGTTTTTCTGAAGCAACTCGTTGATTTGCCTGATGTCTTCGATGATGCGTTTTTTAGCTTCAGCTTTCAACTCAGTTCCAGGCGCTGTTTGAACGGAAACTAGCTTTTGGATAGTTTTAACCGAATCCATATTCGCCTGAATTTCATTCATTGCGCCAATAAATTCCAATATGGAATTATCTTTTTGTACACCTAAAGCTGCAATACTATCTTGTTTTTGCTGCATCCGTGCAATTTCTTTTTTGTGCTGACCGCATGAAACCAACACCATAACTGATAAAATAAACAATAACTTTTTCATTTGATTTCAATTTAAATGATTACAAATTTTCAGGATAAAATTTCAATCTTTCGTTGTTTTGAATCCCAACTTCCGGATAATTGAAGATTTGAATCTTTCAATCATGTAAAGGTAAGTGGTGCAGAATTAAAAAATTTACATGTTTTTAGGAAAAATTTACATGATTCACACATTGCCATGATATCGTATAAAAAGGCGGAAACAACAATGAATGCTGACTTCTGCCTTTTCGTACGATCTTTGGACAGCCAAAAAAAGCAAACATATTTTCAGGCTTTCAGGAAATTATAATTTCCTGAATTTTACCGGCAACCTCCAGTCCTGCATTTCGTCCAATATCATTCAGAATTGATTTTCCTGATTTTCGGTCCGTTAGATTTACCTCAACGAAGGCCTTCATACTTTCTTCAATCCGGCCATCCATTAATCCCAAAATTGGCGATGCAAGGACAGTTGCTTTTTCCCGGCGAACAAAAATTTCAAGAATGTAGTTTTTGTTTTGCATCACCAATTTAACTTTTTCAGTATCAATTACCGATTTTAGCAATGAACTTTGGTTGTAGGTGGTAAACTGAATGAGTTGGTTGTTCAGCCAGATTCCGGCAATAAAACCCACAAAAGAGTAGCCCAGATAAGGAATTTTTGCTACTGAAACTTTAACCGATATTCCCGGCTGACTAAAATGATTAGTTTGCAGCCAGACGTAAGCGCTTGGGAACGATTGTCCCCAGTCTTTTTCAATATAGCCGCGTCCATTCCCGAAATCATGGATTTCCCCATCCACTTCGAGATAGCCTGTTACAGTATGATCCAAGCTAACAATTCCGTGATAACATTCCATAAAAGGTAAAAAGGTGTATGGCCCCATAATTCCGGGGGAGTACCACTGATTAGGCCAGGGAATATTTCCTGAAAACTGAAGGTTCGCTTTTAGAGATGGCAGATTTAGCTGCAGTTCCTGTTGCGAAAAATGGTTGTCCTCAATTGCAATTTCGAATTGATCCGAATTTGGTTTGAACGCATGGGGCTCAAATTTGTGGTAACGTGCAGTGAGTTTTTTACCATCCAGAACCTGGATAAAAGCATGTTTTTCGCCAGTTTTACTGATGGCAATTCCCGGGATAATGGCAAAGGCTTTGGTTTCGTCATTGTTAACCACTTTGAAGTACCAGCCTTCAAAATAATTTCGTTTTCGGGTCCAACCTTGAAATCGTTCGGGATGAAAAACAGCTCTGATTTTAGTTCGTATCATACGCGAATTTGCAGAAAGATTTATGGGTTCCAATTTAATGGTTTCATTCAGAATTAGGATGAAAGTTTGTAATATTGTACGCTTTTAAAATTGACCAAAATATTTTGGGAAACCTGCATTTAAAGGGGGAATCATACAATATTCTTTCCAATTGGCAGTTTATCCTTAAGTCAACAAAACTCAAAATTGGGCACACACTATTCATATCGTTTTTTCTTAGTCGCTGTTTTGTTTTTTCTGGCCGGGTGTTCGACCGAGAAAAACACGTTTATGTCGCGCCGGTACAACAATATGACGGCACATTACAATGTCTATTTCAATGGTCGCGAAAGCCTGCGCGCAGGAGTTGAAAAGATAAACAATTCCTATGAAGACGATTTTTCGAAGGTTTTGCCTTTATTTAAATCAACCAATCCATCAACGGCCACAGCGGCCAATGCTGAAATGGAAAATGCGATCATGAAAGGCTCTAAACTGATTCAATCGCATTCGATAACCAAAAAGCCGAAACGCCGCAAAAACAGGAGCCAATCATATATTCGTTTTGCCAGCCGTGAAGAATTCAACAATTGGGTTGACAATGCCTACATCCTGATGGGTAAAGCTTATTTTTTTCAGCATAATTATGCTTCGGCTATCGAGAATTTTTCATATGTAACCCGCAAATTTGAGGATGATCCTTCGCGTTATACGGCATACATTTGGCTGATAAAAAGTTATACCGAACTCGAACGGTATGTCGAAGCCTTTGAGCTTATTCAAAAAATGCAGGACGATGAAGATTTCCCCCATAAGCTTGAAGGTGAACTGGCTGCTGTAACTTCTGATTATTATGCCAGGCAACTTTCATACACCGATGGAATTCCATTTCTCTCGATTGCAGTAAAACAAACAGCTAAGAAAAGCGACCGGCTTCGTTATAAATATGTGTTAGCACAATGGTATCAGGAAACCGGCAATCCGGATAAATCATCAGAACTTTTCAGGGAAATCAGCCGGATGAACCCTCCTTACAAAATGGCCTTCAATGCACGGATTAACGCGGCAGGAACGTTTACCGGCACAGGAGATGCCGAGAAGCTGAAGAAGGAACTGAGAAAAATGCTTCGGGATAAAAAGAACCTTGAGTTCCGCGATCAGATTTATTTCGCAATGGGAAACATTTCATTAAAAGAAGGAAATAAGGAACAAGCTAAGGCCGATTACATGAAATCTGCCTCCATGAGTGTGGATAACCTGTACCAGCGTGCCCTTTCGTGTTTGACCCTGGCCCAGATCTACTTTGAAGAACTTGAATACAAAAAGTCACAGAGTTATTACGATAGCGCTATGGTCGTTATTGACGAAAAGTATCCGAATTATCAGCAGATATCTGATCGCCACAAGAGTTTAACCCGCCTGACCGATAATATTTATACCGTAGAACGCGAAGACAGCCTTCAACGGATTGCCCTGATGGATGAAGCTTCGAGAAACGCCTTAATTGATCAATGGATTAAGCAGGTAGTTGAAAAAGAAGCTATAGCCAAACAGGCCGAATCTTCCCAAATGATGGACCGGAATTATTTCAGGCAGAACGAAAGCCGATTTGGATTGAGCCAGCAGCAAGAAGGCGCCGGTTGGTATTTTTACAGTCCGACAACTGTGGCTTACGGAAAAGTTGAGTTTGAGCGATTGTGGGGAAAACGAAAACTGGAAGATGGATGGCGGCGTTCAGACAAAAGTTCGGGATCCGGAGATGAAAATGCGATGGAAGAAGATTCCCTGATGAGCGCTGAAAGTAAAGTCAAGAAGGTTGAAGATCCAAAGAGCCGCGAATTTTACACGCAGGATTTGCCAGTAAACGATTCGTTGATGACTGTATCGCACGCGAAAATAAGGAATGCCTTGTTTAATGCGGGGAGAATCTTCAAAACCGATTTCACCGATTTCCCCAGATCAATTGAATCGTTCGAAAATCTGAACAAACGCTACCCTGAAAATCTGTTCACCCTTTCCTCGTGGTTTGAACTCTGGGATTTATACGGCAAACAAAACAATCAGGAAAAGGCCGATTACTACAAAAACCTGATTATTGGCAAATATCCCGATTCGAAATATGCTAAATATTTACAGAACCCAAATTATTTCGTGGAGTTGGAAGCCAGAACTGACAGCATCAACCGGCTTTACCAGCAGGTATTCCTCGAATTCAAAAACGGGCAGTATGCCCAATCCGGGAAAATTTCAGACCAAATTATATCTATGCAACCCGATAGCGCCCTGATCCCTAAATTAAAATTTTTCAAAATCATTGCCGATGGAACAGCCTCGACACGCGAAAATTTCGGAAGTCTGCTTGCCGGATATATTTCAACTTATCCGAAAGCCGAACCCAAACCGCTGGCCGAACAAATCCTGAAGCTTATTCAGGATAGTACGCTCACTGACTATCAGAAAATGGTTGATTCAGGTTATTTGAGCGATCAGATTAAGAACAGTGAGCTTTTACCCGGGAATCAGAAAGGGGCTGATGAATTTGGAGGCAAGTTCTCGTACGATGAAGATTTACTGCACTATTTTGTAATTGCCTATCCGAAAAATGCCAATGTTGATCTGAACCGCCTGAAATTCGATCTGGCCAATTACAATATAGACCATTATACCAAAATTGATTTCGATATTGAAACACAAAGCCTGAATACCAATACGAATTTGCTTTTGGTCCGATCGCTTAACGACAAGGAGCAGGGATTGATCTATTTCCGGTCAATAATAAAACGGCGGAATGTTTTTGAAGCGCTGAAAAACATTAAATATGTCAATTTCATGGCATCTTCAACCAATTTCAGGGAAATTACCGCTGATAAAGATTATACCGAATACCTGAAATTCTTTATCAAGAATTACAGCCGTTTTGTTACCAGCGATTTCTCCGACGAAGTACTGCCTGAACCTGAAGAATTACTTGCCAAAGCGCGTCAGGAAGAAGAATTGCTGAAGGAAAAAGGTAGTTTTGTGACTGTTGTTCCAACGGGTTCAGGCCTTGATATTTATTCGGGAGAAGATAAAGGATTGCAAAATTTTGTGATTGCAGTGAATTCACCCGGAGTGAACCTGAAACAGATCATTGCAGGTTTTGGCGCTCATAACAGCGACCAATACCGACAAGTTGGGCTAAATATTCGCCAGACTAAAGTTGCTGATTACCAGTTGATAATTGTCAGTCCGTTTAAAACAAAAACTGAAGCCATTAATTATTTCACCAGAGCGATTACCACCCGTAAACTGTACCGCAGCCTCGATACTTTGAGTTACCGGAATTTCATTATTACCGACTCCAACCTGAAGAAGCTCACCGAAAGTAAACGAATTGGCGAATACCTGAACTTTTTCAAGACTAAATACATTGAAGCCAATGTGGATTTAAATCCCAATCAGTCGCAACCTGAATATAGCGGACCGTACCAGACAAACGTGGGCGGAAAGCAGTCGTTTGTTCTGATTATCCCGAAAGAAGAAGTCAATACGGATTATCTGCCTGAAGCCATTCGTCAGTTTAACCAGCAAAATTATCCGCAGCAAACACTGATTGTTTCTTCTGCCATGCTCGACGATTTCAGGATCATGATCAAAGTCGAAGGACTTGCAGATCCGGAATCAGGCTTAATTTATCTGCGGGCCATCGCCAACGATCAAAAAGTTTACGGGCCGATTCAGAATGTAAACTACCGCAATTTTATCATTACTCCTGAAAACGAAACGATTTTCGTGAAGAGCAAGAATATTCTGACTTACATGGAATTCTATAAACAGTTCTATTTAAAATAGTTTCAAGTTCCAAATTTCAAGATCCAAGTCAGCCATTTGGAACCTGGAACTCATCAACGTTAAAGTTTGTTAAGTCAACACTATTAACCTTTTATACTTGTTTATTACCTTTGTACCTTAATTAGGAAGACGAATCATGTTATGAAAAAAACAAAAATACTTTGGACCGACGACGAAATAGATTTATTGCGCGCTCACATCATTTTCCTTCAGGAAAAAGGATTTGAGGTGATAACAGCCAACAATGGAACTGATGCCATTGAACTGGTCAGGAATGATTTCTTCGACATCATTTTTCTGGATGAAAATATGCCGGGTTTAAGCGGCCTTCAAACACTGAATGAGATCAAGGCAATTGACCCGAATGTGCCGGTAGTGATGATTACAAAGAGCGAAGAAGAGGATATAATGGATGAGGCGATTGGTTCGAAAATGGCCGATTACCTGATTAAACCGGTCAATCCGAATCAGATTTTACTGTCAATCAAAAAGAATGTTGATCAGCGGCGGTTGGTTACCCAACGCACTACTTCGGCCTACCAGAGCGAGTTTGGAAAAATCGGAATGCGGATCAGTGATCAGCTTTCGTTCGACGAATGGGTTGAAGTTTATAAAAAACTGGTTTTTTGGGAACTTGAACTGAGTAGCTCTGAAGATTCGGCTATGGACGAAGTTCTGAAAATGCAAAAATCGGAAGCAAATAATTCGTTTGCGCGCTACATCCGTAATTCGTACCAATCGTGGTTCGGAAAGAATCCCGTTGACAGGCCTTTATTGTCGCCTGATATATTCAGGAAAAAAATATTCCCACAGGTTGATCAGGGCAACAAGGTTTTTGTCTTGGTAATAGACAATTTAAGGTACGACCAGTACCGGGTTTTGGCCACCGTGCTGAATAATTATTTCCACATGGAGGAAGAAAGCCTTTATTGCAGCATTTTACCAACTGCAACCATGTATGCGCGCAATGCCATGTTTGCTGGTTTAATGCCCACCGAAATTGAACGATTGTACCCTGAATATTGGGACGATGACGATAACGAAGGACATAAAAACCGATTTGAGAAGGATCTTCTCCAGAAACAATTAACTCGGCTGGGCAAGAATTACAAACTCTTTTTCGAGAAGATTACCAATGTTAAAGGTGATAAAAAAATGAGCGATTACCTGGGCAGTATCCTTCAGAGCGACCTTTCGGTCATGGTTTTCAATTTTGTGGATATGATTTCGCACGCCCGTACCGAAATGGATATGATTAAAGAACTTGCAAGCGACGAATCGGCATACCGATCGCTTACCCTAAGTTGGTTCAACCATTCGTCGCTGCTCGATTTACTTAAACTACTGGCCGAAAACAAAGTTAAGGTTGTGCTGACTACCGATCACGGCAGCATCAGGGTTGACAGCGCCATGAAAGTAATAGGCGATCGGGAGACCAATACGAACCTTCGTTACAAATTGGGGCGAAACCTCAATTACAAATCGAAGGCCATTTACGACATCAAAAATCCGGCTTCGATTTACCTGCCCTCACGGAATGTGAGCACTACCTATATTTTTGCTACCAATACCGATTTTTTCGCCTATCCGAACAACTACAACCACTTTGCCCAATATTACCGCAATACGTTTCAGCATGGTGGTATTTCGCTCGAAGAAATGATCATTCCGGTAATAACAATGATGCCGAAAGGGTAGGGAGAAGATTGACTATTAAAGAATCACAACTTCATCATTTCTGAAGTAAAGGCGCTCTAAATTCAACACTGTACATTACTGATTAATTTTATCATCCCTGATCCGCTGGTACTGCTTATTGGCAAATACGAACTCCTGAAGTTTTTGATTTTCGGTGTGCAGAATGTCTTTCCGGTTGCCTTCCCAGCACATTTCTCCGTCAGAAATGAAAAGGATATTATCGCCGATTTCCATCACCGAATTCATGTCGTGGGTATTTATGATGGTGGTGATCTGCAGGTCAACGGTAATCGAATGAATCAGTTCATCAATTACCAACGATGTTTCGGGGTCAAGGCCGGAGTTAGGTTCGTCGCAAAACAGATATTTTGGGTTCATAACAATAGCCCGGGCAATAGCCACCCGTTTTTTCATTCCTCCTGAAATTTCGGAAGGAGATAACTTATTGGCATCTGCAATATTGACACGTTCAAGGCAGAAATCAACTTGCTTTTGTTTCTCGGAAGGTGTAAGTACCGAAAACATGTCGAGTGGAAACCTGATGTTTTCTTCTACTGTTAACGAATCGAAAAGCGCCCCGCCCTGGAAAACCATACCCATTTCGCGCCTGAGCTTCTTCCTCAATTTTGTACTCATGGAGGTAAAATCGCGATTGTCATAAAGTATTTGTCCACGGTCAATTTCGTGTAACCCAACAATCGATTTTAGCAACACTGTTTTTCCTGATCCGCTTCGTCCGATGATCAGGTTGGTTTCCCCTTTATTGAACACTTTGGAGATATTCTTCAGGACCTCTTTTTGCTCAAACGACTTGTATAGGTTTTTAATTTCGATCATTTATAAAAGCAATTGCGTTAAAATTAAATCCCAAACCAGAATCATGATGTTCGTGTTTACCACAGCCCTTGTACTGGCCGAACCCACATCGAAAGCGCCACCTTCGACGGTATAACCAAAAAATGCCGAGATAGAAGCAATGAGGAACCCAAATACAAGGCACTTGATCAGCGAGAACGTAATGTAGTAAGGATTAAACAAATATTGAACGCCGTTAAGGTAATCGGTTACCGTTACTGCTCCGACCGCCGGCCCAACAATCATACCACCAATTAATCCGAAGAAAACACTTAAAATGTATAATAACGGGAACATCATTACTACTGCGATTATTTTGGGAAGGATGAGATAACTGGCAGAATTGACACCCATAATTTCAAGCGAATCAATTTGTTCGGTCACTTTCATGCTTCCGATTTCAGAAGTGATATTCGAACCGATTTTCCCGGCCATAATCAATGCTAAAATAGTTGACGAGAATTCCAGAATCAAGGTATCCCGATTGCCCAATCCAATCAGATAAGTAGGCAACAATGGGTTGGTCATGTTGTAGGCGACCTGCAAGGTGATAATTCCACCCATGAATATGGAGATGACTGTCACAATACCAACTGAATTGACTCCAAGGTTTTCAATCTCATTAAAGGTTTGCTTCACATATAGGCTGTGCCTTTCCGGTTTACTGAAAACCTTGAGAAGCAGGGCAAAATATTTTCCTGTTTGATTAAAAATGTTCATTCTTATTCTTGTATGACCGCTTAATTTGCCTAAAGGTACAAATAATACAAAAACCGGAATTTTTTCGAGGGTTTTAATTTTAAACTTATTATCTTGATAAAGGATTTGGAGAACTGGGATGACTGTTCTTTTTAGCTGTTCTTTACCTACATTAATATGAATAATGGTCTCACCATTAAATAGATAAAAAAATGAATAATACCTATTGTGTGATCATGGCCGGAGGTATTGGAAGCCGGTTCTGGCCCTTAAGCAAGACAACCAGGCCTAAACAATTTCTGGATATCCTGGGAACTGGCCGTACTTTTCTTCAAAAAACTTTCGATCGGTATAGAAAGATTTGTCCCGATGAAAACTTTTTTGTGGTTACCAGCGTCGATTATAAAGATCTTGTCATGAATCAATTGCCCGAATTGCTGGAAAGTCAGGTATTACTTGAACCTTTACGTAGGAATACTGCCCCTTGCATGGCCTATGCCAGTTATAAAATCTTAACCATCAATCCTGAAGCGAACATTATTATGGCTCCATCCGATCACCACATTCAGCAGGAGGATGCATTCATTGATGTGATTAAAAAGGGCCTCGATTTTGTAAGCAATAACGATGCGTTGCTTACCCTGGGGATCACTCCAAACCGCCCTGAAACTGGTTATGGGTACATTCAGATCGAAAACAACGATCCAACCGGTAAGTTCGAAGATCTGCATAAAGTGAAAACTTTTACCGAAAAGCCAGATCTTCATTTAGCGAAAATCTTTTTACAGAGCGGAGAGTTTTTCTGGAATTCAGGAATTTTTATCTCTTCACTTAAAGTTATTTTGAAAGCGCTTGATACACACCTTAGTTCAGTATCCGAATTGTTCAAAAAAGGCTATAAACTATACGGTACTGCTGATGAAGTTCCTTTCATGAATAAAACTTATTCCGAATGTCAAAACATATCCATTGACTATGGAATCATGGAGAAAGCCAGCAATGTATATGTCTTATGTTCTGATTTTGGCTGGAGTGATTTAGGTACCTGGAGTTCGCTGTACGATAACTCAGAAAAGGATATCCAGGGCAATATCGTTTCGGGCACGAATGTTATGCTATACGGAACTAAAAATTGTATTGTAAATATGCCCGACGAAAAATTAGTGGTGCTTCAAGGATTAGATGGATATATTGTGGTTGAATCGGAAGGTACTATTTTGGTTTGCAAAAAGGAAGACGAACAACAAATCAGGCAATTTGTGAATGATGTCAGGTTGAATAAGGGCGAAAATTACATCTGAATTATTCGTAATAGATGGGTTTGAATGTACTTCGCACGCACCTGAATCCGATATACGATTTAGCCGAATCCTGATATTCAAAGCTTCGGGTCGAAACCTGAATGAAATAGGCAATATCTTTCCACGAACCACCACGAATTACTTTGCGTTTCATCGCTGGCTGATCGTCGGGTTTTGCATTATACTGAAAGTCGGGACTGAAATCACTTATGATTTCGTAACCCGATTCATCGTAAGCATTGGTCGTCCATTCCGCGACGTTTCCTGCCATATCATAAAGTCCGTAAGAGTTGGGAAGGTAATTGGCTACCTTTTGTGTCGTTATACTTGTTTGGCTGTCGGCCACATAGTTGCCTCTCAAAGGTTTAAAGTTTGCCAGATAGCTGCCTTCTTCATTCCGGGTATAATAACTTCCCCACGGATAAAGTGTCATTTGATGTCCCCCACGGGCGGCGTACTCCCATTCCACTTCGGAAGGTAAACGATAATCCATTACACCCGGATTTTTTATCATTTCCTGAAAATCATTCATCTGCCTGGTACGCCAGTTGCAGAATGCTTTAGCCTGTTCCCATGTAACTCCGACAACTGGGTAATTGTCGTAGGCAACGTGTGAGAAATATTTTTTGGTTAAAGGTTCGTTGTACGAAAATGTATAGTCGCGTATCCAGACCAGCGTGTCGGGGTAAACCGGGGTTGTTTCGCGCATGATGAACGACGACCTGTTTTGTATGGGGGTCTCCTGTCCCGAAGCAACAGTCACATTACCATCGTATCTTTGAGTCAGGTAATTATAACTGTTTGCCCTTTTTGCAGCTTGCTTGTAATCAATCCAGTAGTATTCAAAAATGAGTTTCCGGGTATCAATTTCTTTCCGGCTGAAGAACCGCTCAGTTTCGGGTAAAAACATTTCTTCTAAGGTTGATTGATAATCTGAGTTCTTCCAGTCTATCGGTTCCAGCCAATTCAGATGAGGGTTTTCCATAATAGTCCCTCTTTTACCTTCAGAAATCAGAAATTCGGGGACTGTTTCGGATAAAAGCTGACGGGCGATAGAGTCTCTGACCCAGAAAACAAACTGCCGGTATTCATTATTGGTAATCTCAGTGTCGTCCATCCAGAAAGATGGCACCGAGATTGTTTTGGTCTTTGTATTGGTACGATCAACTTCTTCTTCTGATGGCCCAATGTTCATGCTACCCTGTTTGATGAAATTCATCCCATAGGGTATTGGTTCAAAATAGGGTTTCCTGTTTTGGGCGCTTGTAAGCTGGCTTGTCCAGTCCTTGTTACAGGAGCCGAAAAGCACAACAACAAACAAACCTATGAGGAGGGATTTATACATTTCATACATTAATATTCCCAAAGGTTTTGCTCGTAATCGAAGATTGAATTTTCGATCTTTTTACTTTCGAGCATGGCATCTTTACTGCTTAAATATTGGCTGATGGCACGGTTGTTATAGATATTTTCTTCTTTTACAATGTAAGAATTGAATTTTCTTTTCAGGAAAATATCGTCAAATGAAGCGTTCCTTGCAGTATTCTGAGGATTGAAAACTTCGTTGGAAGCCATGATATCGCGGGCTTCACGATAATAGATCCAGAATAGCTGGGTACGCTGAACATTTTCCTGATTGGTATCGCCTTCGCGATAGTATTCCCGGATCGGACAAATTCCAATCACCCGCACATTCATGGTTGAAGTTTGTTTGTCGAAATACCATTCTTCCTTAATCATGATTTGCTTAATCTCTTCTGTTCGGATTTCTCCTTTGACTACTTTATCTTTCAATTCACCAGTGTCAACATCTCTGACTTTTTGTGTGCGAGTGGTTGCCCCAAAAGCCTCTTTGACCTGTTCAAAAGTCATGGGGATTTTAAATTCATCATCGTTTTTTGCATCATACGCTGTTAATTTCCCGTTTTTGATTCCTTCAATGAAAAGGTTTACCAGATTAAATCTTCCTTCAATACTAGTATTTGTTGGAAAATAAAGGGGCTGGTTCATTTTCTCTCGAAGGTCTATGATGCGCCAGACTTTTTTCCGCCACATGACATCGGCTTCTCTGGTTAAAGGCAGCGATGTTGGCTTACGGTTCGAAAGGTCGCTACGTTTATACGCGCCATCAATGATCTGTGCTTTTGCTTCCTGTTTGATTGCTACAACCAAAAGAGCTATAACTCCTAAAAAAACGATTATTTTTTTCATGACTATCTTATTTTAAAACTTATAGGGGCTAACGGACGGGCTGGTTGGCCATCATCCCCTTTGGCCATTATATTATCAATATAAACTAAGCTTCCTGTTGTTATTCTATTGAACTGATCTTTCTGTTCGGTTGTAAACTTATTACTTATTGATTTGTATAGCCTTACGTAACCTCCTGCTCCTGTCAGGTTAACATCGAACTGAGTGACTTTAAATTTCAAATCAAAATCAAAATCTTTCAGTTCAGCAAAAACTCCGTCTTCGGCCAGAAAATCTTCCTTTCTGATGGTACCGCCATTCAGCCCGCCAATGGTGGCAAGCGGAGGTGGTACTTCTTTTACCCTGAATGGCATAGACCCCATCAAACGCGTTTCTCCGTTCATCTTGGCATTAACAGTTATGGTGGTATTTTTACCCAATCCATCCACTTTGGCAGGGTAAACAAAATAATCAGATCCGCTCTTTTCAATACGGCCATTCGAAAAAGTTACCTCAAGCGTTTCTGACGCAACACCAGGCGCCGACACGCTAATCGGATTGGCTATACCCAAATAAAGTACATTCATTTTAGTTGGAGAAATGGTAGCAGTTGGTTTGCCAACCTGGTATTCGCCTTTGAAAGGATAACTGACGTAGTTTCCTTCCGGATTTTTATACTTAATTAATCCATCCCATTTGAAAGTGCCAGCCTTTGTAGCAGTTGCTTTGTAAATTCCCATTCCATCGCGCATGCTTAACTTGGTATTGCCAACAAAAATTTCAGGTTGTTGGGTAGTATCTTCAGCAGCTAAAAAAATCTCAGCTTCAAATTGGTCACCTTCAAGTACATAAGTTGACTTGGCTAAAATCCTTGCGCCAAGCCGGTTAAATTTGAATGATGCCGCATCAATCTGGCTAAATAAGGTGGAGATAATGTTTGTTTCAGCATTCTGGATATCAATCTGCATCTTCGATAACAGGGTTAACACAGCAATGAGCGGTTTATTTTCGAAGTGCAGGATTTCCCAGGTTTTTTTTACTCCGCCTTCTTTAAGGCTTACCGGAGGATCTGAAGTATCTAACTGCTTAATAATGCTTTCCCTGAGAGCTGAACCTTCATCCAGATTGGATATTAAAAAATCGCGGTATTCGTTGATGCTTTTTTTTAAATCCTCCGCTTTTTTCTGTGTGATCATTATTTCTGAAGGAACATTGAGATCATCTTCTCTCCTGATTACTATCGTATCTCCTTTACTGGTAGTAATAAATGGTAGTTCAGGCGAAAAAATATAATCCGAATCGGCAGTTTTTAATGGTATTCCGCCCGATCGCATTACAAGTTCTTCTTTCAATTCTTTTATATTGATAGTCAGATCACCGGTTTTTTTTCTGACCTGATCGGCTTTGTCTTTCCATTCTTTAACTTTGGTCGGATTTAGAATATAAGCAGCATCGAACGAACTGTATATTTGTTCGTTTTTACGGCTGACATTATTCAGCGTCTGGATTAAACTGGCATCAACAATACGAAATGATTCAAGCACTTCGGCTGCCACGTTTAGCGCTAATAAAGCTATCAGCACCAGATACATCATATTGATCATTTTTTGCCTCGGGGTTTCCGGGCAATTCTTAGTCCCCATAATCTTCGCCCTGTTTAATTACTTCTTTTTATAATTCATGGCACCAAGCATATTTCCGTAAATTGAATTAAGTGAGTCCAGGTTTGAATTCAATTTTTCGGCATTTTCCTTATATTTCTTCATTTCCTGAACTGATGATGCAATAATCTGGTTCATCTGATTCAGATCTTCGAAGAATTTAGCGGATGCCTGAATTTGTTCGCTGGTACCTTTCAGGTGTTTTTCGTAAGTACCGTTAAGCGATTCGATATTTTTATTGAGTTTTTGGAAGGTTTCGCCATAACTGGATGAGTTTGTATCCAAATCTTTGAATCCTTTTTCTATTGTGCCTGAAAGTTTCTGATAAGATTCAACAAGTTTGGATCCCGATTCATCAATCTGTTTGGTGAATTTTGTGCTTGATTCATTAAGTTTGGCAAGCATTCCGTAACCTGTTTCGGATATCTGTTGGGCAGTTGAGCTGTATGTTTCAACCAGTTTACCTACTGAATTATTCAATGAGATGTTGGCCTGAGCATTTGATTCTGAAAATGCAATCATTGATTCAGAGGCTGAATTGATGTTTCTTACATAGATATCGGTAGCCAGAGTTGCGGCAGAAATATCACTGATTCCAGATGCTGTATTCGAAAGATCAGTAAGGCTCTTTCCTATTTTTGAAAGAAGTTCAGGAGTAATATCTGTGCTACTTAGCATCGTGTCAAAACTACTTTTAAGACCAGTCTGAACTTCTTCAACAGGTTCAATTAATTCATAATCATCCTGAAGTTCAGGATAAACCTTTGCCCAATCGGGTTGCTCCATGGGAGGTTCAAAAGCAGATATGAAGAATATAAATGCCTCGGTCAATAAACCAACAACCAACATGGGCCCGGAATAATCCCAATGCTGTAACTTAAATAATGCTCCAAGGAGTACAACTGATGCGCCCCATCCGTACACATAACCCATCAGTACTTTCCACCTTTTTGATTTAAGTATTTCACCAATATTCATGTGATCAAAATTTAATTGGGTAATTAAAACTCATTGCCAAAAGAAGAACGAACACATCGGAATCCGATATATGATTTTGTCGTGTCCTGATATTCATAACTTCGGGTAGAGACCTGAAGAAATGCAGAAATATCTTTCCATGAACCACCTCGGATAACTTTACGTTTCATTGCAGGAGTATCCTCGGGTTTAGCATTGTATTCGAAATTCGGATTAAAATCGTTGATATACTGATATGCTGATTCATCATAGGCTGTAGTTGTCCATTCTGCTACGTTTCCCGACATATCATACAAACCAAAATCATTGGGATCGTAACTGCCAACTTTCATGGTGGCCATCCCGCCATCTTCAACATAGTTCCCTCTTAAAGGCTTAAAATTGGCCATGAATACCCCATCCTGTTCACGGGTGTAATATCCGCCCCAGGGAAACATGGATAATTGACGGTCGCCACGCGCGGCATATTCCCATTCGACTTCGTTTGGCAACCGATAGTCTTGTAATGTGGCTTCTTTCCGGCTCGAAAGGAAATCGTTGTGAAGTTTAGTTCTCCAATGGCAGAATGCTTTTGCCTGAGCCCATGAAATACCTACTGCAGGATAGTCATCAAATCCGGGATGCCAGAAATAACGGGTTGCCCAGGGTTCGTTGTACGAAAATGTAAAATCTCTTATCCAACATAAGGTGTCGGGATAGACATTAGTCTGATTGCTAAAAATAAAAGAAGAGCGGTTCTCGACGGCTTTTTCTTCTCCTTTGATATCTGTTACGGTTCCGTTATAACTTTGTGTTTCGTAATTGTACATGTTTATACGACGAGCGGCCTGCTTCAGGTCTATCCAATGGTACTCGTATGATAACTTACGGGCATCAATTTCTTTCTTTTTGAAAAAGCGTTCGTTTTCAGGAATATACATGGTTTCAAGAGCTTCAATGTAATCTGGATTGTCCCATTCAAGTTTTTCGTCCCAATTGATCCTGGGTGGATCAACTGGATTCCCTTTCCGGTCTTCACTAATCATGAACTCTGGGAATTGTTCCGACAGCAAGGTACGTGCAATGGAGTCCCTGACCCATTGTGTAAACTGCCGGTACTCATTGTTCGTGATTTCAGTATCGTCCATCCAAAAAGCATCCACCGATACTGTTTTCGACGGAGTGTTTGATGAAGTTACATCCTGGTCGTTGGGGCCAAGATTAAAAGAGCCCCGATGAACAAAGGTCATTCCATAAGGAGTTGGTTCAAACCATTTTCCTCTTCCCTTCACGCCTGTAAGTTCGCCATTGCCTGACTTGTTACAACTCGTAAGCGTAACAACGGCCAAAATTACTAACCCAATAGAAAAATGTTTTTTCATAGTAAAGCTCTGTATGTTGCTTCTGATATTATCATTATAAGTATCTGATACTTTTGTATTTCTTAATCCTGTTTTTCCCCAGATCCAAACTGTAACTGAGGTAAAGTTCGTGAGAACCGCCTCCATACCCGGCTAAAGCTGAAGTCATCAGATCGTAGGCATAGCCAATTTTTAATCCATTGTTCATTTCAAATCCTACAAGAACACATACTGCATCGTTGATCCGGTAATTTAATCCGGCAGAAAATCGTTTCTTATAAACCAGGTCAACCGTGCAATCCAACTGATAGGCAACCATGTCCGTTTTAAAAAAAACTGAAGGGTGCAATTCGAATAACGGATCAGACAGCGTGATATTGTACCCTGCTGCCAGATAATAATGCCTTGCTAAAAAAGAACGTGCCTGATCGGCTAGTATTAATGATGCCTGATTCAAATGCGTAACCGATGCACCAAAATAATAATCTTTTGATTTCAAAAATAATCCTAATCCTACATCAAATGCCAGTTGACTTGCTTCTCCCTGTGGAATTCCCGGTTCATTAATAGTTCCATGAACATCACTTTCAGGAATATACCAGTCACCATTGACCGACATATTATAAAAACCTATACTGGTGCCAATACCTAACTCTCCAATTCTTGTCTTGGCCCGGTAAGCATAATCAAAGCTGACTGAAATATTTTTTGAAAATCCCAGTTCGTCGCTAATAACATTAAATCCAATCCCACTATTCAAACCCAAGATGTTCGTTGCACCACCTGCGCTAAATACCAATGTTTGAGGCGATCCTTTGATGCCGTCCCACTGATAACGGTTAAGTATAATGCCAGTAATCAGCCCGTCATTTCCGGCGAATCCAGGATTTACAGTTAATTGAGTTAACCGGTTAAAACTGAACTGCGGATCTTGTTGGGCAATTGCGGCTAAGTTAGCTATTATATATAAAAATAAAAAACAAAATATTCTTTTCATAAAAGCGCTGTTGCGACCTGAGTTCGCCCAAATATGGTACAGTAAAATAATGAAAAATTGTTTACTGTACCAAACAAGCGATAAACCATAAAGTGAAAGAACGCAGTATTAATTCATTTATTTTGTCTTTTATTCATTTTACGTATGTTTTTCCACCACCGATCCGGAATGTCGCCATGCGAAGCGTTTTTGTAATCGTCTTCGTCACAGGGAATTAGATAAATATCGTTTTTTCTGTTTTCAAAATCCGAAATTTCCATCCACCACCGGCCGCTAATCCTGCTCTGAAAAAACACTAATGTCATACTAATATTTGACATATCAACCATAAACTGATTAAAATCTTCTGAATCTTCAGTAGGATCTTCAGGTTTACGGTTAAAGAATCCATCTAAAAAATGCCAGACAATTTGTGCCATCAGGTTGGTTGAATTCGAAGAAGTGTCATTTTCAGGAATAAGGTTGAAAAAGCCCGCGAGGTTCAGTTCGTCGCTGGTGCCGGCATACCGGGCTATCTGACAGGCTTCTTCGGAGTACAATCCATTGGGCGAACACATGGATTGACCCGTTGCATCGAGATACCTGACTGCACTCATATCGAAACTGAAAACGTGTGCATTGCGCAGGATTGGCTCTACCGAGGTCAGGTTATACCTGATCTGGCCAAGCCTTTTTACATCCCAGTGAAAATTGTTGTACAGATCAACATCGGTGGCATCTATAAAATAGTTTTGATAGGCGAGGGCTGTATAGGAATAAAGATTTTTTTGTTTTTCGAAAATTAGGTTCAGGTAATTTTCCGAATTGATGGTTTTGATCCCTTTTTTGAAATCAAATTTCGGATCTACCGTTACCATATTGAACGGCCGGCCTTCAAAGGCTTTGGTCATTCCAAATGTTAAGTCCTGACTGCCTCCCAAAATAATTAAAGTTTGTTTATTCTCCAGAATATGTTCACAAATGTCGCGCAGTGCAAAATAGGAATCGTTGGCGGTATGCCCGAGTTTAAGGTTTCCTAAATCCAGAATCTTAAATCGCGGGCCTATGCGGTTTAAGTTATAAAGGTGTTTTCTTATTTCATCGGGAGCTTTTCCTGAACCGGATATACCGGCATTTCGGTCTTCCTGTACCCCAATAATAAGGAGATCGGCCTTTTCCGGATTAAGTTTTTCCTGATTCTTTTGAAGTAATGTGCCTAAAGTATGTTTTTTATTGGCCCATTCAGCGCATTCAAACATTTCGAAATCAACCGGATCAAAATAATGTAGCAGGTCCATTCGCAGATTTTTATCAGGAGTTGAAAATACGTTTTTAAATAAAAAGGGCAAACAAAAAATATGTTCACCCTTCAAAATTATTTTTTTCTTGATTTTTTAGGCGCTGGCTCCTTTTCGATTAATTTCAGGCAATCTTCCAGGGTCAGTTTCGATGCGTCCGTATTTTTTGGAATTTTATAGTTGTTCTTTTTGAACGATATATAAGGCCCCCATCTTCCGTTCAGAAGTTTGATTTCCTGATTTTCCGGAAATACTTTAATGACGGCATTCAAATCTTTCTCACGTTTCGATTCAATCAGTACAATGGCGCGGTCAAAATCAATGGAGTATGGATCGTCCACATTTTTTTCAAGCGAAATAAATTTACTGTCATGTCTGATGTATGGGCCAAACCGACCTATGGCCACCGTTACCGGGTTGCCTTCAAAATCGCCCAGAGTACGGGGCAGCTTGAAAAGTTCCATAGCTTCCTCAATCGTTATCGTCTCCAAATGCTGACCTGGCCGAAGACT
The DNA here is from genome assembly GCA_003457135.1 of Prolixibacteraceae bacterium. Lineage (GTDB taxonomy): Bacteria > Bacteroidota > Bacteroidia > Bacteroidales > Prolixibacteraceae > Aquipluma. Next base: position 21,454 of record DMSQ01000050.1, on the reverse strand, counting down.
TGCAAACTGTGGTTTTTCTCCTTCTTCGGTAGCTTCTCCAAGCTGAGCCAACGGGCCAAATCTTCCTATCTTTACTGATAATTCTTTTCCTGAAACCGGGTCAATGCCCAGCACACGAACGCCATTGGTGCGTTCGGCGTCATTAAGGGCGCTTTCGACTTTGGTATGAAATGGTTCGTAAAAACTCCGGATCATGTCGTTCCAAACGAGTTCCCCATCAGCAATTTCGTCAAACTCTTTCTCAACCAGGGCTGTAAAATTATAGTCCATAATCAGGTCGAAGTACCTCATCAGAAAATCGGTCACAACCATGCCGATGTCAGTTGGAAAGAGTTTCGATTTTTCGGTTCCGGTCTGTTCTTGCTTAGTTTTTTCTGATATTTTCTGACCGGAAAGCACCAGGTCAATAAACTCACGGTCAACTCCGATGCGATCTTCTTTCACAACATATCCCCTGTTTTGCACCGTTGTAATAATTGGCGCATAGGTTGAAGGTCGTCCAATTCCTAACTCTTCCAGCTTTTTAACCAGACTGGCTTCGGTATATCGGGGTGGTTTTTGTGCAAATCGTTCGGTTGCCTGAATTTTATCCCACCTCAGGAATTGTTTTGCTTTTAAAGGGGGAAGTAATCCTTTTTGTCCTCCGTTCTGCTCTTCATCATCCTCCGATTCGATATATACACGAAGGAATCCATCAAAAATAAGGACCTCGCCGATTGCTATAAATTTTTCCTGCCCATTTGAAATGTCAATCGTTACAGTAGTTTTCTCTAATTCAGCATCGCTCATTTGTGAAGCGATCGTACGTTTCCAAATCAGATCGTATAACCTTTTTTCCTGATTGGTTCCCGAAATTTCTTCGTGATCGAGGTAAGCCGGACGAATGGCCTCATGAGCTTCCTGTGCCCCTTTGGATTTGGTTTTATACTGACGGACCTGGTGATATTTTTCGCCCAGTGAATGGATTATTTTTTGTTTGGCCGCGTTTATGGCTAATCCCGAAAGGTTAACCGAGTCGGTACGCATGTAAGTAATTTTCCCCGATTCGTATAGCTTCTGGGCAACGCTCATGGTTTGGCTTACCGAAAATCCTAATTTGCGACTGGCTTCCTGCTGTAAAGTTGAAGTTATAAATGGCGGTGCAGGCGATCTTCTTGCCGGTTTTTTTATCACGTCGCCAATCTGAAATTCAGCGCTTTTACATTTTTCAAGAAATGCGTAGGCCTCATCCCTGGTATCAAAGCGGCGGTTTAGTTCAGCTTTCAGCTCGGTAATTTTCCCGTCTTTTTCAGGAACAAGGAAACTTGCGATAATCCGGAAAGCAGAAGTGCTTGTAAAGTTGATGATTTCACGCTCCCTTTCAACAATAAGCCTGACAGCCACCGATTGTACCCTTCCGGCAGAAAGTGATGGTTTTACTTTTTTCCAAAGTACGGGCGAAACTTCAAATCCTACAATGCGGTCGAGAACCCGGCGTGCCTGTTGGGCATTGACCAAATTTAGATCGAGTGGACGTGGATTTTGTACAGCTCTCAAAATTGCATCTTTTGTAATTTCATGAAATACAATTCGTTTGGTTTTTGCAGGATCCAAGCCTAAAGTTTCTGTCAAATGCCATGAAATAGCTTCCCCTTCACGGTCTTCGTCGGATGCGAGCCAGATCATGTTCGATTCTTTCGCCAGTTTCTTCAGTTCAGTCACTAATTTCTTCTTGTCGGCTGAAATTTCATATTTGGGCGTAAAATTATTTTGAATGTCAATTCCAAAATCTTTTTTCTCGAGATCCCTGATGTGCCCCATGCTTGAGGTTACAAAAAAATCCTTTCCTAAAAACTTTTCAATCGTTTTTGCTTTTGCAGGCGACTCAACAATGACCAGATTTTCGTGCATATGATAGGTTTGATTTATTGTACTGTTTTTAAAATTTTGTGCAAATTAAAGAAAAGGAATCGCTAAGTTCAAAATATAATTCAATAAATTTTAAAATCATATTTATTTGATAATGATTAAATTATTTCTAATCAGTCCTGTTTATACAGAAAAAAGAATGCTCTTTACGTTTGATTTTGGGCAAATGGAATTTGGAGGGTTTCATTATCTTTGTCAGCTCAAAAACAATTTTTCTGAATGGAAAGAGATATTTCAGTCTATAAAAAATACATCCGGATATTCTGGGTTGTCTATGTAACAGGCGTTTTAGCTGTATTACTGATGTTTTTAATGATCGCGCAGGGTTGGCTTGGTTTTATGCCATCGTTTGAAGATCTCGAAAATCCTGAAAACTTGCTTGCTTCTGAAGTTGTATCGGCTGACGGCGTAGTGCTGGGAAAATATTTTTATAAAGAAAACCGGAGTTTTGTCAGTTACGAGGAATTTAGTCCTGCACTTCGAAATGCACTGATCGCTACCGAAGACGTTCGTTTTTTTGAACATTCAGGAATTGATATCAGAGGTTTGGTACGGGTTGTGAAAGGTATAATGACAGCCGACACTAAGTCAGGAGGCGGAAGTACGATTAGCCAGCAACTGGCAAAAATGCTTTTTCCACGTGATAACCTGGACAATAAACTGCAACTGATTTTCAGGAAATTTAAAGAATGGGTGATCGCCGTAAAACTGGAAAAAAGTTATACCAAGGAAGAAATCCTGACGATGTACCTGAATAAATACGACTTTCTGAATTTAGCTGTCGGTATTAAGACAGCGGCCAAAGTGTATTTCAATACCACTCCCGACTCGCTTCGCCTTGAGCAGGCTGCCATGCTGGTTGGAATGGCCAAAAACTCATCCCTTTATAATCCGGTCAGAAGGCCTGAATTAACCCGGTCGCGCCGGAATGTAGTATTATCCCAAATGGCGAAATATGGTTATATCCCGAAATCGGAATACGAATCTGCCAAAGCCCTTCCGCTCAGTTTGGATTACCAGAAAGTAGATTTCAAAACCGGACCAGCTCCCTATTTCAGGGAATATTTGCGCCAGGCCATGAATGCGAAGAAGCCTGTAAAGTCAGATTACCGGGCCTGGCAATTACAGAAGTATCGCGAAGATTCGGTTGAGTGGCAAACCAATCCACTTTATGGCTGGTGCAGCAAAAACAAAAAAAGCGATGGGACTCCCTATAACTTATACCGCGACGGAATCCGGATCATTACAACTCTTGATTCGCGCATGCAGCGCTATGCTGAGGAGGCATTGAACTATCATTTGAAAAACAATTTACAGCCTTCGTTTAAAAAGCATTTGCGAAGTTTAAAGAACAAACCTTTCTCGAATGAACTTTCAACGGATGCAGTTGAAGGCATATTAGACCAGGCAATCAAACAGACTGAACGCTACCGTCTGGCTAAACTGAGCGGCAAATCATGGGAGGAAATAAAGCGGATCTTCGATCATCCGGTTGAAATGACTGTTTTTTCATACAAAGGCGAACGGGATACTATCCTTTCCCCACTCGACTCCATGAGATATTACTACAGTATTTTCAGGTCCTCGTTTATGTCTATGGAAATTAAGACCGGTCATGTAAAAGCATACGTTGGAGGACCGGATTATACTCATTTCATGTACGATATGGTAAAGGGAGGAAAACGGCAGGTAGGATCAACCGTAAAACCATTTTTATATACCCTGGCCATGCAGAACGGAATGGCGCCATGCAGTAAGGTGCCAAACGTAAAGCAACAGTTTATTTTACCCGATGGAAACATCTGGGAAGCCAAAAATTCATCTCCGACTAAATTCGATGATAAAATGGTGACCCTGAAATGGGGTCTGGCACATTCTGTCAATCAGGTTTCGGCCTGGGTAATGAAGCAGTTTAATCCGCAGTCGGTAGCCGATATCATGAAGAAAATGGGTGTTTATAGTCCGATTGATCCGGTGCCTTCGATGTTTTTGGGCACATCCGACGTAACCTTGTACGAAATGGTTGGCGCCTACGGGGCCTTTGCCAATAAGGGTGTTTTTACCCAGCCTGTTTTTGTTACCCGGATCGAAGACCGGCATGGAAACGTCATTTCTACATTCCGATCAGAAAAGCATGATGCCATTGATGAACAGACTGCTTACCTGATGATAGACCTGATGCGTGGTGTAGTTGATGCCGGGTCGGGCGGGCGGTTGCGCTGGAGTCCTGAATATGGTGGGTTCAAAGGTCCGATTGCGGCAAAAACCGGAACCACCCAAAATCATTCTGATGGTTGGTTTATTGGAGTTACCCCACAATTGGTGAACGGATCGTGGACCGGGGCTGAATTGAGAAGTATCCATTTTGAAGATTTACAATCGGGACAGGGAGCCAGAATGGCCTTACCGATATGGGGCTATTATATGCGGAAAGTTTATGCCGACCGCAGCTTGCCTTATCGTGATGAAATTGAATTCGAACGCCCTGTTAATTTTTCAGTGAATATTAATTGCGACGATCCGGAGAGTATTGAGCAGAGCCTGGATAATTCGGAAGATTTCTTTTAAATGATTTACTATTTTTTCATTTACTATTTACCATTTATTTCGCTGTTCTCAACAGATAGTAAATAGTCAATAGTAAATGGTCTAATAGTAACTTCTTGTATTATTTTTCGATTTTTTCAGCCTCTTTTTTAGGTTCGTCATCCTCAGCTTTTGAAGCATTCTTGAATTCCTTAATTCCTTTCCCTAATCCTTTCATTAATTCAGGAATTTTAGTTCCGCCGAACATCAGTACAACGACAACCAACACAACGATGAGCTCCTGAGGACCAATTATTCCAGCGATAATTAATAAGTTCATACTATTTAAGTTTAAATGGTTTTTGCAAAAGTAACAAAAATTATAACTTCAGATATTTATTTGAAGAGTTTAAAGATATCATTTCCATTGGCAAAAATTACCAGGGAAAGCAGAAGTACCATACCGGTAATCTGGGCGTATTCCAGAAATTTATCGCCAGGTTTACGTCCTGTAATCATTTCGAAAAGCAGAAAAATGACATGTCCGCCATCAAGCGCAGGTATTGGCAATAGGTTCATCACCCCCAGAATGATGGAAAGAAACGCAGTCATAGTCCAGAATGAATACCAATTCCATGCCCCGGGGAAAATATTCCCGATGGCAATAAAACCACCCAGAGATTCATAAGCTTTTGTTTTGGGCGAGAAAATTAGTTTAAATTGTTTGAGGTAATCGTTTATTTCATTTAATCCACGGCTAATTCCGGCAGGAATTGATTCAATCAGGCCGTATCGAATGGTTTTAAATTCGAAAATTTTCTCCAAATCCTGTTCAAGCTGAATTCCAAGCATTCCTGTTTGTGGAATAACCAATGAAAAATTCATCTCCTGATTGTCGCGTAGTACATTTAAAGTAACCTGTTTGCCCACGCTATCTCTCAGGGCTGCCTTAAACTGGTCGTTAAATTCGTAGGTCAGGTTGTTCATACCGATAATCTGGTCGCCAGCTTTCATTCCGGCATCTTTGGCCGGAGATTCCTTGCCAAACCTGGCAATTCTATAATCGAACGGAATCCTGAACGATAATACCCCCCTGCTTTTAATTAAAAGCGCCAGATCGTCGTCAGATATTTCAACATCAACTTTTTGCCCGTTACGTTCAACCTGAATGGCCGAAGCGTTATCCAGAATTACTGTTGGAATAATTTTATGAAAGTTTTCCACTTTCTCGTTCGCGACAGCCAGAATCTTATCTCCATTCTGTAATCCTATCCGGAGGCCAACCGAATCAACTTCAATGCCATATTTTACATTTGCAGTTGGCAGATATTGTTCTCCCCAGGCATACAGAATTCCAATGTAAATAATAAAAGCCAGAATGAAATTCATTAAAACGCCACCAGTCATGATCAACAGGCGCTGCCATGTTTTTTTTGAACGGAATTCATAAGGTTGGGGAGGTAATTTCATGGCTTCTTTATCCATTGACTCATCAATCATGCCCGAAATCTTCACATAGCCACCCAAAGGCAACCAGCCTACTCCATACTCGGTATCTCCTTTTTTTACTTTGAAAAGTGAAAACCAGGGATCAAAAAACAAGTAAAATTTCTCAACTCTTGTTTTAAACATGCGGGCAAACAGGAAATGTCCGAATTCGTGTATAATAACCAGAAGAGATAAACTCAGTATAAGTTGTGCAGCTTTTATCAATACAATTTCCATCAGTTCTTTTTCTGTTTTTAATTCTTATGTATCAACCAATTTTTAACAATGGAGGATGTTATAATTCTAACTTCCTTATCTGTTTGGACATAGTCTTCCAGATTTGGATTTTTTGTAAATGATGCTTTCTCCATCGCCTGTTCAATTATTTCGGGCATTTGGAGAAAACTGATTTTTTCGGTCAGGAAAGCCTGAACTACCACTTCGTTGGCTGCATTCAAAATACAAGGCATGTTTCCTCCCTGATTGAGAGCTTCGAAAGCGAGTGCAAGGTTACGAAAATTTTTTGTATTTGGCTGTTCAAATGTCAGCTTTGGGTAATCTAAAAAGCTGAAACGGGGGAAGGCCGAAGAAAGCCGTTCAGGAAAATTAAGCGCATACTGAATCGGCAGTTTCATGTCGGGAAGCCCCATTTGCGCTTTCATTGACCCATCGCAGAACTGCACAATGGAATGAATAATGCTTTGCGGATGAACAATTACATCTATTTGTTCAGGTTTCAGCCCGAACAGCCATTTCGCCTCAATCACTTCAAATCCTTTATTCATTAGGGTTGCCGAGTCAATTGTAATCTTTGGTCCCATGTCCCAGTTTGGATGTTTCAGCGCATCGGCCCTGGTTACCTGCGCCAATTGCTCAATGGTGTAGCCCCTGAATGGGCCGCCTGAGGCTGTGAGGTATATTTTTTCGATTTCATTGTTGAATTCGCCAACCAAACATTGAAAAATTGCTGAATGCTCCGAATCAACCGGATAAATATTTACCCGGTTTTCGATAGCCAGCCGGTTAATGATTTCACCGGCGACTACCATCGTTTCCTTGTTTGCAAGGGCAATGTGCTTGCCAGCTTTTATCGCGTTACAAGTCGGAATTAATCCTGAATATCCTACCATAGCGGTTACCACTACATCAATGGTACTCATCTGCACTACCTGCTGAAGCGCTTCACGGCCTGCGTAAACTTTTACGGGCTCATCTTTCAGGGCATCTTTCAGCTGGTCGTAATGACAGGAGTTGGAGATAACCACCACATTCGGGCGAAACTGTTTGGCCTGTTCGATCAGTAATCCGATGTTGTTGTTGGCTGTCAGCGCTTCAACTTCAAAATGTTCCGGATTTTGGGAAATGACTTCAAGCGTTTGAGTACCAATTGAGCCGGTTGATCCAAGTATGGCGATTCTTTTTCTCATAAATAAGCTTAAAAATCAATGTATGTTTCAGGATCGAGGGCAGTTCCGTTGTGCCAAAGTTCAAAATGAAGGTGCGGTCCGGTTGTAAGTTCCCCGCTATTCCCCATAATGGCTATTACATCGCCCGATTTCACTTTGTCGCCAAGTGTTTTTAACAATTCGGCATTGTGTTTATATACTGAAATGATATTGTTTTCGTGCTGAATAAAGATGGAGTAACCGGTATCCATCGTCCAGCCTGCAAAAATGACGGTTCCGTCAAGTACATTTGATATGCGGGCATTTTGTTTCCCAACAATATCAACGGCCAGATGATCGGTTTTGGGATTGAATTTATTGGTGATCAATCCATGCAAAGGAGTAAAAAAGTGAATGTTGGCTATACTTGGCAAGCGTTTGGTATTTTGCTGAAGAGAGAGATTGGATTTCTCTTCCAGCAACTTATCCTTAAATATTGAATCGGCATTGTAGCTTTTAAACTTAGCCTCAGCCATTTTCAATGTTGTTTCGGTGCCTGCTGATTCTTCTGATGGAGTCTCGCCCTGAAATAAGGTCTTGATCTTAAGAAAATAATTGTCGCGGGTTTTAATTTCATTTTCCAGTGAATCTACCAGCATATAATTCCACAGTATCTGTTGGCGAACCCTGGCGCTCGGATATCCCGGAATATTTTCACGCAAGGGAGTATAGGCAATAATAACCGTGGTTAAAAGTATCAGCAAAATGGCCCCCAAACTACCAAGTGTCAGTACTTTGATGGGAGTAAGTTTGATGCTCCAGACCGTTTGGATCGTCGAATCATTATAAATGATCAGCCGATAGTGGTCTTTCAGCATTTGAAATATTTTTTTTCGCAGCTCCTTTCTGTTCATTGCCCGGTTTTTCGAATCACAAAATTAAGAGAATTTGGAGAATACTGTACCGATGGCAAGTTTATTAATACTTTTTAACGAAGCAAATCCAGATACAGTCCGAAAATAGATGAATGCAAATTAGGAAAGTCTCAATGGATAGTTTATATTTGCAGCCGCTAAACAGGAAATATTTTGTGTGGCAAAGTTCTAAAACGAAGAAGGTACATTACCAAAAGATACATTGCGGGGTGGAGCAGTTGGTAGCTCGTTGGGCTCATAACCCAAAGGCCGTCAGTTCGAGTCTGGCCCCCGCTACACAGGAAGCTCTGGCATTTATGCCGGGGCTTTTTTTATGGACTTAAGGGGTCAAATGCGAGAGTTGTAGAAATAAAGTAAGGTTACTAAATACGATTGACTATACAGTTTCCAGGCCAAAAGCATAAGAAAACGATATAATCCTTTTCTCATCCATATTTTCTTTCCATGCGGGCTCACGATGGCTAATATCTGCTATGTCGCTGGCAGAAGTATCTTTAAATGTGTTAGCGATATATTCCATTGCTTCAAGTTCAGAAGCTGTGAACAATGATTGATCAAAATCCACTGTACCGGTAGGAAGAATTTGCTCTAACTCTCCAATGTTGGTCATCGTATATTCTTTGCAGATTATTCCTTCTTCGACTAATGCTTCAAACAGATATTCAAAATGATTAGGAACCGGACCATACGGTATCGCAATATATCTTAATCCGGTAATACTTTGGGCTGTATTTCTGAAATGCACAAAATCGGAATAGAACAGCAACTTATTCATTTTGGTTTTATAAGGACTTTGTCGTTCGGCAAAGTAGAGAATTACCTGTTTCGTCTTTTCCCGGTCAAAAGCTTTGAATCCTGTGGAAATATCCGGTTGGCAATTAAACCGGTATAGTTGATCAGAACAGTAACAGGAATCTGTTTTAAGTTTTTGAACGTGCTTTAAAATTTTATCACGTTCCTTTTCTTCCAGCTCACTATATTTCTGAATATATTCTTCAAAATTTTCAGGTTTACCGATCATTTGAATCAGGTTTGCATGTGCTTTGGATGGAACTTCATCACCTTCATAAATCCTCCATGAATTGGCCCCCATTCCCAGGATTTCAGACATTTTGGCCGCTGAAAGATCATACTTTAAGCGGATTTCCTTGATTTGTTCCGGGAAAGGAATATGATGCTTAACACGATATTGATTCACAACCTGATTGTTGTTTAATACTGAAAAATGCTCGTCTTCAAACTTTTCTCCGGTTTCCTCACAGATGTAATAATGAAACACGACTGGAAATGTTTCTTTCCGGAATGTCATTTCACGCCTTTCTTTGGCGACTTTCATTTCCTTACCTGTAAATGGGCTTTTCATTGCTTGGTTTGTTTGTTAGGATATTTCATCGGGTGTTCGGCTGGATGAAAGGAGATACAAATAGTTTGTGAATTTGCCGCTCCCATGCTAATTTTAATATACACTTCTGTTCCTTTTACCTCCTTGCCGAATACCCACATAGGCAAAATGTCTCGCATTCTTTCTGCTAATGGACCTTCAGAATAATCTTCAACTGTCAGTTTTTTCAGTATTTCAATTCTTTTAATTGGACTGATCTCTAAGTCCAGGAGTGCCTGAGCATTTTTTCCTCGATAATCCATAAAAAGGATATGGAAAATGCTCATTTTAGTTTTAAAGTCGTTCAAGAAACGCTCAACCTCTTGTTTGGTTGCCATCTGAAACAAAATTAAGTTATATATTTATATACTACACTTTAAAGTTGAATATTGTACAACATATTTAAGATATATTAACTTTAAAGTTGAATTATAGCTTTTTAAAACTCTCAATCACTTCTCTTTTATCCAACAATGGTACAGGTACCCTGATCATCATGTCCCGGTTACTGGAATTTCAACAGTCTTTTTAAACTTATTGATCTCCAGCTTTACCCCCCAAAATATCCTGAATTAGGGCGATTATCTCTCAGTGCAGGTGAAAGCAACTTAGCAATAGCACTTATTTGAAATGATAATAAAACATAAATGTATTGCCAAACCGGGCTCTCAGTCTTTCTTTAGCCAATGCCATATTTTGCCGGTTACTTTTAAATGCTGCCACATACTGATCGAAGCGTAAAAATGTTTCATTGCTTATGATTAAGCCTCCAAGGTCAGGCAATACCCCTTTCCCATTGTAATAAATCATGGCTGCTTCTTCCATGTGACGTGGAATCCGCGAATACCCCAATGTTTTCAGGTTTTTAATCTGATTAACCACTCCTTCTTCATCTTTTGAAAGCATCATCCATGCAATTTTATATTCAAATGCCCTTCTGTTGTTTGGATTGGATTCAATTAGATGCGGGATATTATCTTGAGCCGAATTAACATGAATAAAAAAATCTCCCTTGGGCATACTCAGCCGTTTTTGTTTTAATTCCGCATTATTGTTGATTAAAGTAGTGTCCTCAACCATTTTTTCATAATCAACTGCCCAAGCTTTGTGGTACAACGTTTTTTTCAGAATACCAATGTATTTTTTTGCCATCCGGCAGTTGCCATCAATGAGGTTAGTTTTCACCAGCATTTTCAGATTTTCGGGTCGTTGACCATTTACGACCATATCTTCATAAGCCCATCGTTGAGCTTCATTTACCAAACCAATTGCATAATAGAAATAAGATCCGAAACCCAGGTGTTCATTTCCCCAGGGTAAAATAAGGGAACCAACCTTGAAATCCTGCCTGCCATAAAATAACTTGTCGCAAAGCTGGTCAGTTTCCGACAGCGCCACATTATAAAAATATTGTCCGATTAAATTTTCCGGCGATTTCTTTTCATTAAAACGAATGGCTTCGTTCCATTTCTGCTCAAATACATATTTCTCGGTTTTTAACACCCTTGATGTTTGAATGTTATAAGTGGTGTAGAGCAAATAACCCGTAAGCAGCAGAACAAGAACAGAAGCAATGGTTATAAACAGGGGTCTTACTGTCTGACTTTTGCTTGTGAATTTGAATTTACTGATCAGTGGAGTAAGAACGAAATATCCGGATAAAAGGTAAAACAGAATCCTGTACGTTGAATCATTAATTGCAGGAAGTGGATAACTAAATAACAGATTATAGGGTTGAAGGAATAACAGATTTTCAGAAATAAAAACAATTAATGCTGAGATAGGGATTAACAGGAAAGAATGAAGGTATTTGTACTTTTTGTTTTCAAAGAATACAGAGTAAGCAATATATGCTCCTGCGAAAATCCAGGCAAAAGCACCTGTCAGATAATAATAAAGCGGGAATAAAATAAGAACAATGAAACCTGCATTTCTTTTGCTGAGATAAATGGAAAATATAAGAAAAAGGATAACAGACAGGTACCCAAGATTCACCTCCATGAAATGATAATAATGAGTTTGCATTAATACCAGTAAACATGAAGGAATTAATGATAATAACAGGCTCAGTGACGAGCTGAATTTCCGGTTTTTAAACAGCCTTGTAAATAAATAAAACAGGGTTGCGAAGATGGTCGCCAGTATGACAGAACCTGCCAGTTCATTCGAATAAAACTGGGTCAGGAATTTGCCTGAAAGTACTGTAATTCCGCCAGGTTTAATTAAAAAATCATGGAAATACCGGCCCGAATAAAGAAATAGGGATTGATTCTCCTGGAAGAATAAAATATAATTTCCGAACCAGAAAAAATATCCAAATACCGATAAAAAAAACAGAAGCAATAATGAAAAGTTGTTAATGATTCCGGTAATTTTTGTTCTAATGGTCCTATTTGTTTTTGTAATCAAATCATTCATGTATTGAATTTGGAATTTCAGGTTGATTGTTTTTTGGAAGTTTGGCTTTCCCAGGTAAATCATTTTCGTATTTCCCCGATTTTGCCTGAATAGTAGTGTATTTTGTTGCTGCCTCAAAATCACGGGGGGTCATCTTAATTTTTCCTTTGATCAATTCCGGAATATTATATGACAGAAGCAGATTGTCGTAGTATGCAGGATTATCCTGAGGCAAAACAAACGGTTTCCCGATCTGGTCCCATGAGTTGATGTAGGCAATAAACGGTCTGGTACTTCTCCCATCCAACCTTTTGGAGCTAAAAACCAACCACTTGCTGTTTGATGACCAGGAATGATAACTATCCGTTTCATTGCTGTTCAATTCCATTTTCTTTAGTCTCTGGTTTTCGAGGTCAAGCATATACAAATCTGCTTCCTTGTGCCAGATCGGAAAAGTGCCGTAATCGGCCAAGGTAAATATCAAAAACTTGCCATCCGGCGATATTCTTGGAAACGACACGCTTTTTTGCATTTCAATTGCATTTACAACTGTTTCCGTTTTTCCAAAAGTAACGTCAGTTTCGTTAAACGATTTTTTTACCAGATTATAATGTATCTTTTTAATGTCGTTGATTTCCCACTGTGAGGCAGAATCTTTAAGATGTGCTTCACAATAATAGAGGGTTTTTCCATCAGGCGACCAGGTAGGAAAAGTCTGTAAACTTTCACCGGAACCATCCTTTGGACCACCAACTATCTCATTTTTCTGAATGTCGTAAACGATCAGCGAAGACGATTGGTCGTAAACTTCAATGCTTTTTGAATAGTGGGCATAAAAACTTTGCCTTACCTGGTTGGATGAGAATGCAACAAACCTTCCTCCCGGATGCCAGTATGGATAAGTAGCTCCACTGGTCATTTTATCAGTCTTTAAGTCTGTTTTGGTTATTTTGTCGTTATCAACAAAATAGGTGCCTCCTTTTGAACCACGAATATGAACTAAGAACTGATCAGGATTATTCTGATTGAATGAGTGGCAGTTGACACAGTTCTTTTCAATAATTTGATTTTCAATCACCGATTCCTTGTCAAAATTCTCCAGTGAGCGTTGTTCAATTTTGATATCCGACCAACTGTAATATCCCGGCGAAATTAAACGGTATGCCAGATAAGGATCAATCGGGTCATTGGCCACAGAAATTGAAATTGGCTCATATTGATTTATACTATCCTTGCCGATAGAAGATAAAACCTGAATGGTGATTTTATCTCCTTTAGACTCTCCAATCAGCTTTTTCCACGATTTTTCAGGAAACTGAATTACGCCATCCTTGCTTCTCAGAGATATCTGTGAGTCGCTCAATCCCGATTTAAGGATTACCTGGTATTCATTACCGGATTCTTTGATGATGAAATTCAGTGGTGCGATATTGGATGGGATGGTCACATCAGCATAATCGGGTTCAATTTTGGGTTGGAGGTTTATTATCCGGATATTACCTTGTAAATCATTTCTACAGCTTTCCAGAACAAACAGGCTGAAAATAAAACAAATAATTGTAACCAGGCTTATTTTAATATTCATCAGGAAATTATTTATCGGATGGAATAGCAGCATCTATATCATTTACTGTGAACTAGTTTAATCTCCGGTTCAGTCTGAAATGATATGTTGTCATACCATGAATCACAGGGTAAAAATAGTTGAAAAATTTATTTTACCATTAGTATTGTATAAAAGATAATCCTCAGAGAAAGCTTACCATGTATTATTAACCAGATAGTATTTTTAGGCAGTTTTTCCAGAGATAAAGTGAATATTAATGTTATAAATAAACCCGATAAATTGTTAATAGTTGTTAATAATGTTTTTATATTAGCAAAAAAATAAAACCAATTGTAATCCAAAATTGAATGGAAATTATTCATGATTTGGCTCTTGCACTAATACTGAAATCTCATTTAACGAGATATTTTAACTAATCTTTAAAAACCCTAACTTGAAATCTATGGAAAAACTAAAATCTAAAAGGTACCCGAGAGTAGTTACCTTTTTGTTGATGTCCTTTTTTATGGCAATTGCCTTAGGTTCTTTTGCTCAGCAGAAGTCCATTAAAGGTGAAGTTACCGATAGTGAAAATGTTCCAATACCTGGAGTTACCGTTTTGGTAAAAGGAACAACTATCGGTACAGTTACCGACATGAATGGTAAGTATTCGCTGATGGTCCCCGCCAATGCACAAACGATCAGTTTCTCTTATATTGGTATGTTGACGCAAGAAATCCAGATTGCAGGAAAATCTGTTATCAATGTAACTTTATTAGCTGATGTCATTGGAATTGAAGAAGTTGTGGCCGTTGGCTACGCCACCAGGAAAGCCGGTGAAGTAACGGGCTCTGTTTCAGTTGTACAATCTGCTGATATTCAGAAAATGCAGATTAAAAACGTTTCAGAAGCATTAAGAGGCGTAGCAGGGGTAACGGTTTTGGAATCAAATACCCCAGGTGAAGGCGCAACAATCCGCGTTCGTGGCCTTGGAACTATCAATAATAATGACCCGTTATGGGTTGTTGATGGTGTTCCTGGCGCAACAGTCAATCCAAACAACATCGAATCCATTACTATTTTGAAAGATGCTGCTTCTCAGGCAATTTATGGCGCCCGTGCGGCCAATGGCGTTGTTCTCGTTACTACAAAATCGGGCAAAAAAAATCAAAAAGCCCAGTTTAATATTAACATTAAATCTGGGATAAGCCAGAATTCCAATTATTACCATCTGCTTAATGCGCAGGAATATGGCGAAATGCTTTGGTTGGAAGCCAAAAACACTACAGGCGCTACAACTATAACCAATAAGATTTATGGTACAGGAACAGCCCCTCAGTTGTTTGATTATGTATATCCAAACATGGGCGTAAGCGGTAGTGTTGATGAAAGTAAGTATGACTATTTGATGGTAGGTGAAGATGGTACTGATACCAATCTGATTACCAAAATGAGTAAAGGTGGTACAGACTGGTTAAGGGAAGCTGACCGAAATGCCAAATACACCGATGTTGCAATTGACCTTACCGGAGGTAGTGATAATACAATGTATTCTTTCCAGGCAGGCTATCTCGACCAGGAAGGTATTATGAAATGGACAGGTTACAAGAGGTACAATCTACAATCGAACATAACCTCCAACGTAACTGACTGGCTGGAAGTTGGTGAAAGAATAGGTACAACTTATTCGGAAGATACAGGTTACCAGACCGATAATGGTGAAAGTTCTGCCATTTCATGGGCTTACCGTATGCCGCCAATGATCCCGGTGAAAGACATCGCCGGAAACTACGCTGGCACCAGGAATATCATGGGTAATGCACAAAACCCGATCTTTATTCTTGATAAAAATCAGAATGATATAAGAAGGCAATTTAATGCTTCAGGAAACATTTATGCCAAAGCTAAAATCCTTCCGGGATTATCAGTAAAAACACTTTTTGGCGCAAACTACTATTCCTATCACAGCAAGGACATCAATTATGTAGAGAAAGGCCATGCTGAAAGAGGCACTTACGACTACCTGTATGAAACAGGTAATTTTTCGAGGCAATGGAACTGGACGAACACGATTGAATACAATAAAACTTTTGGCTCGCACAATCTTTCCGTCATAATTGGTACAGAGGCTATAGACTACAGATTTAACCAGATGTATGCCACCAGGTACGATTACTTCCTGAAAACCCCTAACTATATTCAGCTTTCAACCGGTTTGCAAGGTCAGGCCAATAGCGGTTATTTGACACAGTGGAGTTTGTTTTCTGAATTTGGACGTATAAATTATTCTTATGCCGACAGGTACCTGGTAGAAGCTGTCGTACGTCGTGATGGTTCTTCAAGGTTTGCAAAGAATTACAGATATGGTATCTTCCCTGCCTTCTCATTGGGTTGGCGAATATCAAATGAACCATTTATGGCCGGAACAAAGAACTGGCTCGATGCAATGAAACTCCGCGGTGGCTGGGGAACAACAGGTAACGACCAGGTTGGCGGTAATTACAACAGTTATACCCAGTTTGGATTACACGTCAATGATTCATTTTATGGCCTGAATGGTCAGAACGGTTCACAAGGTTCAACAGGTTTCTATCAGACTACCTTTGGCAATGAAAATGTAAAGTGGGAAACAACACGTACAACCAATGTCGGTTTTGATGCTACCTTATTTAAAAACCTGGATGTTACGTTAGATGTATGGCAACGCAGAACAACCAATATGCTTTTTGCCAAAGCTATCCCTCAGGTAATGGGACAAGCAACAGCTCCTTCGGTAAACGTTGGTGAAATGTTGAACAAAGGTTTTGATATTGCCATAGGATACCGGGGCAGCGCTTTAAACAATGAATTGAAATATAATGTTAACCTTGATGTATCTCATTACAAAAACGAAATTGTAAAACTGGCAGGTATTTCAGGTGAAGTGCTTCAGGGATCCGCCTATCGCGAGCAGATTTATACAAGAACCCAAAAAGGACGTTCTTTTCCTGAATTCTTCGGTTACACAGTTGAAGGAATCTTCCAGACTGCTGACGAAGCTGCTGCATGGCCAAAAGCTTTTGGCGCCACTGGTACCTATAATAAACCTGGTCATTTTAAATATAAAGATTTAAATGACGACAAAGTTATCAATGACCTTGACCGTACCTATATCGGTTCACCTCATCCTGATTTTACTGCCGGTTTAAATCTTAGCGTTACCTATAAGGGATTTGATTTATACGCATTGTTCTATACCAGCTATGGCAACGATATGGTTAATTATGTCAGAAGGTTTACTGATTTTGTTCAGTTTGCTGGTGGCAGAAGCTATGACAGGTTGTACAATTCATGGGGCAGCCCGTATTTAAAAGACAATACCAAAGCAAAACTTCCAATGGCTGAATCAGATGATACCCAAAGCCAGGTTGTTTCAACGGCATTTATTGAAGATGCATCTTATCTGCGGTTAAAGAACCTGAAAGTTGGTTATGACCTGAACAGGGTTTTGAAAACTAAACTGAGAAGCTTACAGATTTTCGGTCAGGTATCCAATCTGTTTACGATCACTAAATATTCAGGTTTGGATCCTGAAGTTAATATTGGTGGCGCTAATATGGGTGTTGACCAGGGTGCATGGCCTACTCCAAGACAGATTCTGTTTGGTGTTAACATTGGTATTTAATGTCTGATTAGCAAATTATTTCAAATTTTAATAAATAATTAACCATGAAAAATAGATTTAAAATAATACTGATAGCGTTTCTTTCTTGTTGTCTGTTAATTGAATATTCCTGCACAGAAGAGTTTCTTACAAAAGAACCTCCGGGAGTTGCAGCAGGGGGTGTGATACAATCAAGTGCAGGGGTAGAAGCTCTGCTGGTTGGAACTTACAGTACTTTACAGGGTTTTGGCCGGTTCGGTGGCGATCCTGCAACCGACTGGACCTATGGTAGCGGCGCTTCTGACGAGGCTTATAAAGGCTCATCGGCAGGAGACCAAACCAACTACAATGCAGTTGAAAGGTTCGAATGTTTACCTTCAAATGCTTACATGGCTGAGCGCTGGCGCGATTGTTACAACGGTGTTGCCCGATCTAACCAGGTTTTAAATTTCCTGAAAGCTACTCAGGCCGGTGCAAATAAAATTGCAGATGCCCGTGCAAAACAAATTGAAGCTGAAGCTAAATTTTTAAGGGCCTGGTTCCATTTTAAAGCAAACAGGGTTTTCAGAAACATACCTTATGTAAAAACTGAAGACGAATTAGGCAAACCGGCTATTGAAATTCCAAATACCGATGCAGGTTGGGCTGATATGGAAACTGATATTCAATTTGCCATTGACAATTTGCCTGAGACCAGTTACAATAAAGAACCTGGAAGGGTAAATAAATATTCGGCAATGGCTTTTAAGGCATACGTCCTGATGAATCAAAATAAATATGCAGTTGCCAAACCTTTATTGGATGCGATAATCAGCAGTGGAAAATTCAGCCTTGTTTCCAATTATTACGAAAATTACAACGAAGCAACTGAAAACAACAAGGAATCCATCTTCGAAATTCAGGCTCAAACCAGCAGTGTTAACCAAAGTGCAATGGTGATAGCTGGCCCGTCTATGCACCAGGCTGGTCCTGCCGCTATTGGTTGGGGTTTCTACCAGCCATCGCAGGTACTTTTCGAATCCTTCCAGACTACCGCCGAAGGTTTGCCCGTTTTGGATATCGCACAGCGCGAGCCTATCAAGAGTGATATGGGTGTTTTATCAGCAGCTGAATTCATCCCGACAGATCATTTGATGGACCCACGCGTTGACTGGACTATTTCGCGCCGTGGCATTGATTACTTAGGTTGGGGTATTTGTGCTGGCCAGTCATGGATTCGCGAACAGGCAAATGGTGGTCCTTATATGACTAAAAAATACATGCACCTTTTTGCTAACAGAGCTTTACAAACCTTTGGCAGCGGTTTCGACAACAACCGGAACTTCAGGGCTATCCGTTTGGCCCATGTTTTACTCTGGAGGGCTGAATGCGCTATTCAGGATAACGACCTTGCATTGGCAAAAGATCTGGTCAACCAGATTCGTACCCGGGCAAAAGGGAGTCAGGTTGTTATGGGGCTTTGTACAACTTACAAGTTGCCATCTGGCGTCACTCCTGTGGTAGATTATACAAAACCTGCAGCAAATTATAAAGTTGAGCCATATCCGGCATTCGCCAGTAAAGAGCAAGCTACAAAAGCGGTTCAAATGGAATGGACACTTGAATTTGCCTGCGAAGGTCAACGTTTCTTTAACTTACGCCGTTGGGGTAATCTTAAAGATGTCATGAATGATTATATCGCTCGTGACACCAAATTCAGGTCTTTCCTTACTGGTGCACAATTTGTTGCACCAAAGAATGAATACTGGCCGGTTCCACAGGCCCAGCTCGATATTCAGGCATC
Organism: Prolixibacteraceae bacterium; assembly: GCA_003457135.1. GTDB lineage: Bacteria > Bacteroidota > Bacteroidia > Bacteroidales > Prolixibacteraceae > Aquipluma. The sequence goes on along the minus strand of DMSQ01000050.1, from coordinate 2,462 downwards.
ATTGGCACAAGATCCAAATCACAAATAATTTTTGGATTTAATTTTTTGACTAGTTCTGAAAAACCGGCAACGTTTTTTTAGGACTAGTCAAATTATTTTTCCCAGACTATTTTCTGAAATTTTAACTGCCCCATAATAAATCCTGAAAGCAAATGCTCTGACTGCATTTCAATTGATACCTGTTTTGCCGGGCAATGTAAAACGGAAAACGGTTCCTTTTCCTAATTCAGACTCGAGCCAGATTTTTCCTCCCATTAATTCAACAAGGTTTCTGGTAATTGCTAAACCCAGGCCATTCCCACCAAATTTTCGGGTTGTTGAAGACTCTACCTGCCTGAAACGTTCAAATATCTTTTCCTGATACTCAACCGGAATTCCTATTCCTGTGTCTTTGACATAGAATTCAACCAAATTTCCTTTCGGTTGGTAACCAATTTCAATGCCACCAGCCGAAGTAAACTTGATCGCATTGTTAATCAGGTTATTGAAAATTTGATTAAGCCTGTCGGCATCTGCAAATATTATTGTTTCACCATCATTTTCAGAAAAAAATACCTTAAAATCGAGAGATTTTTCTTTAATCAGGAAAGTGAACTGATCAAGTAAATTGGAAATAAATCTTTCAACAGGTATTTCAATAATATGGATTTTTATTTCACCCGATTCCAGTTTGGAAATATCCATGATATCACTAATTATGGCTAGAAGGTTATTCCCATTGCTTATTATATGCCGAATAAACTCATCCTTTTGTTCTTGTTCAAATTTCGAATCAGCCAATAACTCAGAAAATCCGATGATACTATTTAAAGGGGTGCGGACTTCGTGGCTCATATTGGCCAGAAAGGCTGATTTCAGGTTATCAGATTCCTGAGCTTTTTCAAGGGCATCCTTCAATTCATTTTCTATTTTTTTGCGATCAGTGATATCTTCTTTTACAGCAAGGAAATGAGTAATTTCCCCTTTTTCATTAATAATGGGAGAAATGGATGCCTGTTCCCAGTATAATTCCCCGCTTTTCTTTTTGTTATGGAATTCGCCACGCCATTCCTTTCCTGATAGAATTGTATCCCAAAGCAGGTGATATTCGGATTTGGGTTTTTCTCCGGCGCTGAAAATATTCGGATTTTTTCCAAGCACTTCTTCTGCCTGATAACCTGTGACTTCAAGCGCTTTCGGGTTTGCATATTCCAAATTGCCTTCTAAATTGGTAATGAGGATCGAAGCTGGACTTTGTTCAACTGCACGCGATAATTTCAGAATTTCTTTTTCAGCCTTTTTGCGTGCGGTGATATCGGTGATTGTTCCGATGTACCCAATGGTTTCTTTCAGCGAATTTTGTTCCGGAACAGCTTGCCCCAACACCCAGGAAATGGTTCCATCAGGCCTGATGAACCGGTATTCGGCAGAAGAACCTTTTTTTTCCTGGCTCGAAATTTTCCAATTGACGGCTAGTTTTTCGCGGTCAGCCGGATATACTGCCCTCAACCATCCTTCGCCCAAAGCCTCGGCTGCTGATATGCCTGAAATCCGGCTCCATTCCGGATTCACATAAGTGGTGGAGCCTGTTGCATCGGTACGGAAAATCCCAACCGGCGAAACCTGTGCAAGTGTTTGGTAACGTTGTTCGCTGTCAATCAACGATTGATCAAAATACTTTCTGCTAAGCGCCAGTGAGGCCAGATCAATGATTGATTGTATTAAATCAGGCTTGTTCAACTGATTTCCTTTTTTTAAAAAGAAGGTAATCCCACCATAATAATTACCTTCCCACACGAATCCAGTTGATAAAATATCATGTATTCCGAACAAGGATTCAAGGCTTGCAGAAACAATTTTATTTATTTTCCCGGCAGTCAGACCATAAAAACCACCTTCAACGCGATAAAGTTTTCTTCTTAGGGAAATGGCCATCTGCTTTTTCAAATCACTGACAGGAACCTGAACTTGCATATAATCAATTCCAATGGAATGGGCAATTGTTTCGATATAAGGTGTGATACCATAAGATTGTCTTACTGCAACCGATTGGCTCTCTTCATGATATTCGGAGATCATTAAATAATCGGAACCGGAAAGCTGATATATCTTTTCGCCCAAAAAATTGTAGATGTCGTCTTTGGATGCTAATTCCAGGAAAGTGGAAGTAATTTCTGACAGCAAACTAAGGTCATGCACTTTCTCCTGAAGGTTTTTCTCTTTTTCGCGTAGTACTTCTTCCGCCCGTTGGCGATCGTCTATATCTTGTTGATAAGTGGTGTTTAATATTTCATGTTTTTGCCTTAAGTCCTTCAGCTCTTCCAGAAGTTGCTCCCTGGTTTTATCCTTCTCCTTCATGGTGATTCCCTTATTCAATATGGTAAGTCTGATCTGGTCACAGTTCGACCGCTGCAAAGGTATAATTATTCTTAGAAAATAAGAAAAATCTTAACTGAAGGATCAGGGAAATCGCTTTTAACATT
>DMSQ01000011.1 GCA_003457135.1 Prolixibacteraceae bacterium | reverse complement strand
ACGCAAACTTAAACTACAGCCATCATTAATTATAACTGGCTGTTTATCTGCTATGTTAATAACTTCCTGTGGGCCGCCCAAACAAAAACCGGAAGATGCGTTTGATCGTGTTAAGAAAGTAAGAATGTTGACTAATGACAGCAATTTTGTCAGTGAAGAAATAATTCAGGAGTCAATGAAAACTGAGCCTGTGAAGAAAAATGAAAATTTGGATGAGTGGACTAAATTCAAGATTGAAACGGAAAAGAAAATTCATCAGAATGAAAAGAAAATCAAAGAAATAAAAAGTCTTCCTGGTGCAAATGCAGGTATGCTCAGAAAATTGGCAAATTTAGAGAAAGACAATAACGACCTGAGAATAAAAATGGAAGCATACCAGGAAGAGGTGAAAGCGAAGTGGGAATTGTTTCAGGCATCAATGAACCACCGTGTAAATGAGATTGGCATTGAGCTAAATTCTATGAAAGCAGAAAAACAATAAACAACATTAAAATACACAACAAAATGAAAAAAGTATTGATTNNGAAGAACCGGTTTATTATTCCTCAACAGAATATTCTCCAATCATGGGTTTCAATGATTATGTAGGTTTGGATGCATTCCAATTAGACAGTATCCATGGATTACAAAAAGCCGCCCAACATTTTCTGGATAAAATAAAACTTCATCTTGTTGATGAAACTATTATTACCACAGTAAAAAATGGAGAAACTGCGGAAGCAATTTTAAGTACTGCGAAGGATTTGAATGCAGATATGATAGTCATCGGTTCACATAGTCGAAAATGGCTCGAAAATATTGTGATGGGAAGTGTTACTAAAGATGTCCTGAATCTGACCCAAATACCACTTTTCATCATTCCAACCAAACAAAGTAAACCAAACGAATGACGTTTGTTGACTACTATAAAATTCTGGGGATAAACAAATCGGCAACTCCCAAAGACATTAAAAANNAATTTTCAGCAGATCAACGAAGCAAATGAAGTTTTGAGCGACCCCGAAAAACGGAAGAAATTCGATCAGTACGGTAAAGATTGGCAGCATGCAGAAGAATTTGAAAAACAAAAGCAGTATCAGCAACAATCGTCGGGTACACGAGGTACAAGAAGCTCAGGAGCTCAATCCGGTAGTGATTTTTCTGATTTTTTCGAATCCATGTTTGGTTCATCAACCGGCAGTGGCAGACAGGCAAAATACCGGGGAGAAGATTACAATGCTGAAATCCATCTAAATCTCATCGATGCATTTGAAACCCACCAGCAAACATTAACGGTGAATGGAAAGAAAATCAGGATTACTATTCCCGCCGGTATAGAAAACGGGCAAATTATAAAAATACCGGGACATGGTGGCCCTGGAATTAATGGAGGGCCGAATGGTGATTTATACATTGAATTTTCAATTTCCAATCATTCCATATTAAAGCGATTGGGCAACAATTTGTATGCAAACATAGATTTGGATATTTACAAAGCCGTGTTAGGGGGTGAAATCACTATTGATACTTTAAACGGACAGGTTAAATTAAAAGTAAAGCCTGAAACACAAAACGGCAGCAGAATAAAGCTGAAAGGAAAAGGATTTCCGGTATATAAAAATGAAGGCCAATTTGGCGACTTACTGGTAACTTTTTCTATCCGGATCCCGACGAATCTGACCGATCAGCAAAAAGAATTATTTAAACAATTGGCAAAAACTTAACACATGAAAACAGATCACTTAATTCCACTGGATGTCTTCTGTACGAGCAACGACATTGAAATTTCGTTTATAAGTTCTCTGCATGAAGCTGGATTGATTGAAATTACCACGGTTGAAGAGGCTGGATTCTTTGATACAGAACAACTTCAGCAACTTGATAGATATCTCCGGTTCTATTACGAATTGAATATTAACCTCGAAGGAATTGACGCCATCAAACATTTGTTAAATCGGGTAAATGAGATGCACGATCAAATCACTGCACTCAAAAACCGACTTCGGCTGTATGAAAGCGACTTCCATTAAAATTTTTGTTTCTATAATGAATTATACGGGTGTTTTAGCTTTGTCCTGAGTAGTCTCTTTTATCAAAGGTACCTAATTGATTTACTGATGAATAAATAAGGTTAGAAACAAGGGGAATTATGCTTACTACTAAGGTTGTTTAAATTGAAATAAGGTTTTTCTTCGCAAAGAACTTCCTTGTTTGAATTTTTTGTTGTAGTCAGTAAAAATTCTTACCCACACCAAACATTATGGAGCCAAATTTTATTGCTTTTAAAAGTGTGAATTATATAACTTATATCCAAAATTATATAATACAATTCAACTTCATTTATTCCACATTTACAGAACATTACAGTTATAAAGCAGAACCGATGTACCAACAAAAACAATTCGGAATAAGTCCACAATCTTTGGTAAAGCTTCTGGAAAGCGAAGAAGAAAAAGTTCGCACAAGGGCTAGAAAGTCCTTGGTAACCATAGGAAAACAAGCAGTTACGTCCTTGATGCTGGTGCTCGAAAATTCCAAAATATACAAAGCCCGTTGGGAGGCTGCCAAAGCCCTCAGTGAAATTTGCGATCTTAAAGCGATACCTGTATTGGTTAAAACGCTGGAAGACCCGGAGAGCGACGTGGCATGGCTGGCAGCAAAAACTTTGGAGAAATTCAGGAAAGCTGCCTGGCCTGAACTGTTGCATGCGTTGGTCAAACGTGGATCGGAATCGGTATTATTACAACGTGGAGCCCATCATATCCTTCGGAAACAAAAAGCGGAAGGATTCAACGATCTTCTGGAAATACTTCGGAAATCGCTCGAATCGGGGTCTGTACCTGAAAGTATTTCACCGGCTGCATATAACATTCTGGAGCGAATGAAAAAACCAAGCGGACTAGGAGAAGCGAGCCATCCCAAGTAATCGGGACGTAGATATGAATATAATGAAAACCACATAGGCACATAGGGCACAATAGAAAAAAAACTATGTGTCCTATGTATCTATGTGTTTAATTAACATCTCGCTGAACTTTGATTGAAAAATAAACACATCGAAAAATGACGAGGACTTCAGTTTTTAAGAAGATTTTAAAGACTTTCATCTGGATGGTCATCATCAGTGTGCTCCTATTCCTTCTCATTGCCGCACTCATCCAAATTCCATCCATTCAAACGAGGATCGTATATTATGCCACTTCTATTATCAGCAATAGAACCCATACCAAGGTTGAAATAAGCCATGTCAGCATCTCATTTCCCAAATCAATAGTTGTTGAAGGTCTTTATCTCGAAGACCTAAATCAGGACACTTTAGTTTATGCCGGAAAGGTGAAATTAAACATTGCACTTTACGACTTATTAAAGAGTAAGATCGCCATCAGTTCGTTCGATCTGGCCGACGCGACTGTTAAGCTGCACAACACGAAAACAGATCCGCTGTTCAATTACAATTTCCTGCTTACAGCGTTTGGCGACACAACTGCCCAGGTAAAAACCGGGCCTGAAACTGACTCCAAATGGACATTCAGCCTTGATGAAATCTCTTTGGAAAACATCCGGTTTACCTACCACGATGAATATGCGGGAATAAATGTTTTCGCTGCGGTAAAGAGTTCGGAAATCAGCGTAGATAATATCGATCCAGGAAAATCGATGTATCTATTCGACGAAATGGTTGTAAAAGGATTAACTGCAATTGTCAGGAGAATAGAACCCGAAAATAGTTCAACAGGTAATTTGGAAAACATCTTGCCTAAAATAGTCGCAAATAGTATTCAGCTCAACAATTCCACGATCAGCTATGCCGATTCAATTGTCAATCTGTCAGTCAACGCAATTCTCTATTTGTCGGAGCTGGAAGATTTTTCCATCAACTTGCAAACGGAGATGCTGAATATTGAATCGGTTAACCTGTTGGAAAGCCAGATCAGATACCACGATTTCACACCAGAATTACCTTTGGATTTAGCAAGTTCAACATCAGGAAATAACTGGCAGGTTTTAGTTAAAAGCATTGAAATGATGGACAATGTGTTTGTCTATAAAATCGGAAATTTACCTGAACTGAAACATGTATTTGATCCTAAAAATATAACATTCAGTCATTTGGATCTTGTGGCGACAGATTTTTTTTATTCATTAGGCCTGACAAAAGCTTCGGTCAAAGAATTCAGTACAATCGATCAAAACAACTTCGCCTTCACCAGCCTTGAAACTGATTTCAGTATGGAACCAAATTCCATTACCACCAACAATTTGAAATTCACCACCGTTAATTCCAGCATTGATGCTGATTTCAACATTCAATTCTCATCACTTAACACATTGATTGATTCGCTGGAATTCATTCATCTGGATTTAACTCTTCGAAATTTGCGGTTCAAAAACTCCGATCTGTTGTATTTTAATCCTGATCTGATTTCACAGCCATTCTTTAAAGACAAGTCGAATGTCACCATTGCTTCAGGATTAATTAATGGGCAGTTGGATAGTCTGAACGGGAAAAATCTGGCTGTTAAAACCGGGGTGAACACCATTTTAAAAACCGATTTCGTGATCAAAGGCTTGCCTGAATATGAAACTGCATTTTATGATTTCCCCAGCCTGAGTATCATCTCAGGCAAAAAGGATTTGGTCAGGTTGGCCGGTTCATATCTACCTGACAGCATAGAAATTCCAGAAAATATCAATATGCTGATTGCTTTTAAAGGTGTGCTGAAGTCTTTTGAATCAACCGCGAGTATAATCAGCAGTTTTGGTGATGTCAATCTGATTGCATCAATTGATTCAAATGAAAACTTCAGCAGCAAAGTAACCTTGAGCAGTTTGGATGTAGGCCGATTTTTAAAAGATACCATTCTGTATGGACCGGTTACCTTAACAGCGGAAGCAAATGGACATGGGCTGAATAAAAAAACAATACAGGCAAAAATTAAGGCCGACGCATCAGAACTTTACTTAAATAAATACACCTATCACAATCTGAAGTTGGACGGAACAGTTTCGGGCAAGCAATTCGAGGGGAAAATAAACCTGAAGGATGAAAACGCAGTATTCGATTTTGACGGATTGGTGAACTTAAATCCAAACCAGGAACGCTACAAATTTAAGTTGAATGTGCTGGGGGCAGACCTTCAAAAACTCAAATTAACCAAAAAGGATGCCCGGATAAGTTTTATTGCGGCAACCGACCTTAAAGGTGGAACTTTCGATCAGATGAACGGGACTGCAGGAATCACTAACATTATTGTTGCTAAGGGAGAGAAAAAATATGTTCTCGATTCCTTATTATTTGCCTCGGTAAATGAACCGAACAAAAGTGAACTAAAATTTAGCAGCGCCCTCATTGGCATAAATTATTCCGGAACTTTTTCACCTGCCTACCTTTCATCTGAGCTTAAAAATTTCGTTAATAATTATTTTCCATTATTTTATGACAATCAATTAATAAAGAAAAGCGAACCGTCGAATTTTAATTTTGAGATACAACTTCACAATCATCCCATTCTTTCGAAAGTACTTTTGCCTGAACTAAAAGAATTCGAGCCGGGAATCATTCAGGGAAGTTTCGACAGTGAAAAAAACGATCTGAAACTGAATGCAACTGTGAGGAAAATTGTTTACGGAGCGACTGAAATTAAAGACTTTGCGGTGGATGTGAATTCGGATAATACTGCTCTGAATTATAAAATTTCAAGCAGCGGTATTTCAAACTCACAAATTAATCTGGACAATTTTTCGCTGGAAGGAAAACTGGCTGACAACCAATTTACGGCGAACATTTCTTCAACCGATGGCAAAAACAAGAAGCTGCTGATCCGTTCACAAATTACTAATGAGAATGGAAACTACAAGCTTGCACTCGATCCGAAAGAATTCTATTTGATGAATAACCGCTGGGACATTGCAGCCGATAATTTCATTGAATTTGGCAACCAGGGATTTCGAATCCACAATTTTTTGTTCGATCACAACGAAAGTAAGATCCATATCGCTTCCGTTCATGACCGGTTCAACGATGACCTGAACATAGTCATCCGGAATTTCAGACTCGACGACCTTTCGCGTATCGTCGAAAAAGACACCAGTCTGGTGAAAGGGACTATGGATGGAAATGTATTGCTGAAAAGAGTGAACAACTCGTATGGTTTAGTCGCTGATGCAAAAATCAGTAACCTGATCGTGCACGATATTCCCATCGGAAATCTGACATTGAAAGCACAGAACCCCAGCTTTGAGAAATATGACATTGAAGTGGACTTATCAGGTCCTGACAATACCCTTACCGCAAACGGCTATTATATCCCGAAAGGTGGCGCAAATTCCGTCAGCATAAAAACAACCATTCAATCGCTTTCGATGAAAACCATAGAAGCTTTTTCAATGGGGCAAATTACCGAAGCGGCCGGAACGCTTACCGGAACTGTTTTAGTCGGAGGTACGACCTCTGCTCCTGACATTTCAGGTGAACTGGTTTTTAATAATGCGTTTTTAAAGCCTTCGTTCCTGAATAACCGGTTGGAATTAAAACATGAAACGATTACTTTGAAAGATGACGGAATCTATTTCAAATCTTTTACGCTTTTAGATGCCGACCAGCATACCGCAATCATTGATGGTTCGGTTCAAATGAAACAGTTTTCAGATTTCATTTTTGCCTTGCAGGTTAATACCAAGGACTTTTTAATATTCAACACCACTACAAAGAATGACCATGAATTCTTTGGGAGGATGGTAATTGACAGCAAAATTAATGTCAGCGGACCGATGAAACTTCCGATAGTAAGCGCCAGGGTAAAAATGAAGAAAGGCACGAACTTTACATTTTCTGTTCCTGAAGACAAACTGACCACCGACAAGGGTGAAGACGTGGTTGAATTTGACAACTCTTTAAAATTCAATCCGATAATGAACAGAGGTGATAAAAAGGGAGGGCAATCAACCGGCATAACTGGTTTTGACCTCACCTCCATTATTGAAATAGACAAGGAAGCAACACTACGCTTACTTCTGGATCCCGCTTCCACCGACTCGTTGATAGTTAAAGGGGAGGCTGCATTAAGTTTTACCATGGACCAAAGCGGGAAAATGAGCCTTACCGGCGCTTATCATTTAAGTGACGGAAGTTACCTGGTATCGTTGGAATCAGTAATCAAAAAGAAATTTGAAATTAGTTCCGGAAGTACGATTATCTGGAACGGTGATCCATTCGATGCCGAAATTTCGATTGATGCAAAATATTCGGTTCGGGCATCACCTTATGATCTGGTGGTTGATCAGATGTCAGGCTTAAGTGATATTGATAAAGGCGGGTATAAACAACGCTATCCTTTTTTAGTCCTGCTAAAACTGCGTGGAGAGATTTTACATCCGGAAATTAGTTTTGAAATACAATTACAACCGGAGGATAAAGGAATTTTGGGCGGAGCTGTGAACCAGAGACTAATCATGTTAAACGAAGACGAATCGGCATTAAACAAACAGGTTTTTGCTTTGCTGGTGTTGGGCAGGTTTATTCAGGAAAATCCCTTTCGAACCGAATCGTCCGGAACTTCAATGTTAATCCGTTCAACGGTGGGCAAATTTCTATCTGTACAGTTAAATCAACTAAGTTCAAAGGTGATTCCCGGTATGGAATTGAATTTTGATATTCAATCGTATGACGATTATCGTACGGGACAAGCAAAAGGAAGGACACAAGTTGAAATTGGTATGAAGAAGCAACTCTTTAATGAACGATTATCCATTCAGCTTGGAGGTTCAGTTGATGTTGAAGGTGACCAGGCGAAACAAAATTCGGCCAGCGATATCACGGGTGATGTTACCGTTGAATATAAACTGAACAAAGATGGCAGTTTCAGGATGAAAGGATTCAGGCATAATCAATACGAAGGGGCCATTGAAGGTCAGTTGGTCGAAACCGGTGTCGGTGTTGTCTATGTGCGCGATTTCAATAGTTGGAAGAGATTGTTCAAACCATATAAAAGACAGCCCCCTAAATCCCCCGAAGGGGGACTTTAAAAGGCAGCGTATTGTAAGTCGAATGAATGAAAAATATATAATCGGAGAAACTGTTAAAATTTTCTCCGAAGGAGATGAATATCAATAGAAAAGGTACATCGTGAAAACATATTTCCCGTAGGGAATTAATTGGTTATCTGTTCATGTCCTAACTGACAATAGATTTATTCGTAATCGTTTTCTATTGACATTAATGCCCTACTGGCAATGCATAACCAATACAATTTTTAAACAGTTTCTAAATATAACCAGTCTTTGAGTTGACTTATCTATGAAACACTTAAATAAAATATTTCTGATACTTTTTTGTCTCCTTTTGGCATCTTGTACTGGTACTAGACATTTACCTAAGGGCGAAAAGCTTTATACAGGTGCGGAAATAAAATTGGAATCGGCAGATCAGGTAAATAAACGATTGATTAAAACCGCGATAGCTGAGGCAGTACGTCCCGTTAGGAACAAAGTATATTTTGGAAATCGTCCGAAATTATGGTTGTACAATTTAGCCGGAGAAGAGCCCAAAACAAAATTGGGAAAGTGGTTGAAGAAAATCGGCGAACCTCCGGTACTGATGAGTAATGTTAAACCCGGTGTTACATCCGAAATAATTGATGCCAGGCTCTTTAATTTAGGGATATTTAAAAGTTTTACTGAATCAAAAACGGTTGAAAAGAAACATTCTGTTCACGTAATCTATACCAGTCACCTGCACAAGCCATACGTGGTTAAAGACCTTATTTATTCAATTTCAGACGATAGTTTAAGTTGCCTGATCCTGGCCGAAAAAGATAAATCGTTGATAAAGGCCGGCGAGGATTATAATCTCGACCTCTTAAAAAGCGAACGGATACGGATAGATGCTTTCCTGAAAAACAAGGGGTACTTCTACTTCAACCCCGATTATCTTCTTTTTAAAGCCGATACTTCAAACGTAAATCGTGATGTTGCATTCAGTTTAACCTTAAAAGACAGTATTCCTGAAGATGCTTTAACTGTTTACCGCATTAACAAGGTATATGTCAATCAGAACTATTGGCTGAATGAGAGGCGCACACGAACAACTGAAGACACCGTAATGGTTCAGGATATTGTGTTTTTGGGGAAAGAGGCAAGAATGGCCATTAAGCCCAAAGTACTTGCAAAGTCAATATACCTGCGAAAAAACGAAGTCTTTTCGCGACAGAATCACATTATCACATTGAACCGTTTGATGTCGCTGGGAAATTTCAAATTGGTACAGATAAGTTTTACTGAAAATAACACGTCAGATACTGGATTGTTAGATGTTAACATTCTGATGACACCGATGCCAAAACGAACATTCAGGGCTGAAATTGATATGGTTACCAAATCAAATAATTATGCCGGGCCGAGGATGAATTTGAGCCTTCTGAACAGAAATACCTTTGGCGGGGCGGAATTACTCAATCTTAGCATGGCCGGATCATTTGAGGCACAGTTGAGGGGCAAGGGTGAAAATTTGTATTCCTATTCATGGAATCCGCAACTGGAACTGACATTTCCACGTTTTATTCTTCCTTTTAATATCGCCAAAACAAACAGTATCTATCTCCCCAAAACAAGCTTATCGCTATCATACAATTATCAGAAACGGGTCAATTATTTCGATATGCGCACATTCCGGTTCGTTTATGGTTACAAATGGAAAGAAAATATACGGAAAGAACACGAGTTGAATCCAATAGAGGTAAGTTATACTTCTGTCGGGAATAAATCGGCGGTATTCACCGATTTGCTTGAAGCGAATCCTTTTCTGAAAAAAAGTTATGAAGAGCAGTTTATCGCGGGAGGAACTTATTCGTTTACCTACAATGAGCAAATGATACCCGGGAAAAAGCTGCAATCTTATTTTCACCTGAAATCGGAAATTGCCGGAACTGCTTTTTCATTGGCAAAAAGAATTGGCGGCGAAAAAATATCATCCGCAAATCCCTCCAAAGTAGCAGGTTCTGTTTATTCACAATTCGCAAAGTTAAGTGTTGATGGCCGTGGCTATTATAATTTCAGGGATAAAAATAGGTTGGCTGTGCGGATTTTCGCCGGTGTTGCCAAACCATTTGGAAACTCTTTGGTTTTACCTTATACCAGACAGTTTTTCAGTGGGGGACCTAACAGTTTACGTGGTTTTCAGATTAATTCCGTTGGTCCAGGCACTTTTTATCAGGATACTGGCAAAAGAGGTTTACTTCAACTGGGAGGCGATGTAAAACTGGAAACAAATGCAGAATACCGCTTTGGCATTTACCGCTATTTTAAAGGGGCGCTATTTGTTGATGCCGGAAATGTTTGGCTGTTAAAATCAAATCCGGCCAATACCGGAAGTCCGTTTATGTTTTCTGAATTTATGAACCAGATTGCGGTTGGAGCGGGTTTTGGGCTTAGAGTTGACGTTTCCTTTTTCGTTTTACGTTTCGATCTGGCCATGCCATTACGGAAGCCCTGGCTGGAAGATAACCACCGCTGGGTGACGAATCAGATCAACTTCGGAAGTTCAGCCTGGAGAAACGACAACCTGGTTCTGAATGTTGCGATTGGGTATCCGTTCTAACTCGAAGGTATTCCGATTATCAGTCGTTAAAAATTTGTATATTTGGCTAAATTTTAGATTAATGAGTGACGGAAATGATAATTTAAAAGAGAGTTTTATTCATTGTGTACAGCAGAGTTTACGAATGAATGGATTGGAAAAATTAAAATTTTACGAACATGGATAAAGCAGATGCTGTAAATATTGCTCAAAGGTATGCAGGCGCTGTAAAAGCTAATTACAATTATATCAAAATAATTCTTTTTGGTTCTTACGCAAAAGGGAATTTTAATGATGATAGTGATATAGATATTGCTGTGATATTTAAGGATTATAGCAATTTGATTGATATGCAATTGGAATTAATGAGACTTAGGCGTAAAATTGACAGTCGAATCGAACCACATCCGTTTAGAGAAAGCGAATTTGAATTGTCTAATCCAATTGTTAATGAGATTATTAAATACGGTCAGGAAATAAAAATCAACGCGGCCAAATAAACGGTCGTCCGCAACTGGGGTTTAAGTGGTGTAATTGTCCATCCTGACAATGTAAATGTCTATCCAGACAATGTAAATGTCCATTTAGAAAATGATACAGTTCATCCGGAACCTGTAAAAAAGGTTCTGTTCAATAAAAAAGCAACAAATAGTTTTGATTTAATAACATAACCGCTTACTTTTAACACAAGGTAAAAACCAAACAGTTAGGCAAAAATTTAGCGGATTTGAAATTATTGAAGTATCGAAAAAGTACTATAAGTTATTCGCTATTTGCTTAGATAGGTGCAAACCAAACGCCGCTTTGTGACACTTTATCGCTGACTTGACAATGACTGCAAATAAAAAGACAGATCGGATTAATGCTTTTGGAAACCCCTCTGCAAGGGGTTTTAATTTTTTTTTGCCCCACGCGCATTGCGCCTTTTGGGTGCATTAGGGAACGCACCGATCAACAGCCCACGCACATTGCAGCACATTTCCAAGCCCCCACCAGCCAACGCTCGAAACCAAAGGCTTGTAAAAGAGCTGCAATTTTGCCCTCGCACCGTAGCGATTTTATTATATTTGAGCTTTAATTAACTTTTGTTTGATAAGAAAAATAGAAAAAGTATAAATGGCTAAAAAAGTAAAGGCAGAACAGGAAGAACCACTAGAGAAAAAACTCTGGAAAGCAGCAGACAAACTCCGCAAGAATATGGATGCTGCCGAATACAAACACGTTGTTTTAGGTTTGATCTTCCTGAAATATATATCGGATGCTTTTGAGGAACAATACCAAAAATTAGTAGCTCTAATAAGCGAAGGTGCTGACCCCGAAGACAAAAACGAATACACTGCCGAGAAAGTTTTTTATGTTCCCCCATCGTCTCGATGGAAATGGATACAAGGTCGGGCAACTCTCCCTACCATTGGCAAAGACATTGACGATGCAATGGATGCCATTGAAAAAGACAATCCTTCGTTGAGAGGTGTTTTACCAAAGGTTTTTGCTCAGGAAAAATTAGATAAAACAAGTTTGGGCGGACTGGTAAACCTTGTTGGTTCGGCTACCTTGGGAACAAAAGAAGCACAAAGCAAAGATTTATTAGGAAAGGTTTTCGAATACTTTTTAGGTGAATTTGCATTGGCCGAAGGCAAAAAAGGTGGACAATTCTACACACCTCAAAGTGTTGTGAAATTATTGGTCGAGATGCTTGAACCTTATGAAGGCCGGGTATTTGACCCTTGCTGTGGTAGCGGAGGAATGTTTGTGCAAAGCGAAAAATTTATCAAAAAGCATCAGGACTATTACAAGAAAAAAGGTCTGAAGGCTCAAGGCATTGCATCGCAACTAAATCCAACCGACCGCATTTCAATTTACGGACAAGAGAGCAACCAAACTACCTGGCGATTGGCAAAGATGAATTTGTCCATTCGGGGAATTGACAGCAGCAATGTAAAGTGGAACAACGAAGGTTCATTTTTAAATGATTTACACAAAGACCTTAAAGCAGACTATATTATTGCCAACCCACCGTTTAACGACAGCGACTGGAGTGGTGAACTGTTGCGCGACGATGCCCGTTGGAAAGTCTTAGGCGAAAAACTAACACCTCCAACCGGAAATGCAAATTATGCGTGGATACAACATTTCCTTTACCATTTAGCGCCAACCGGACAAGCTGGTTTTGTTTTGTCTAAAGGATCATTGACCACCAACACCACCGGTGAAGGCGATATTCGAAAAGCATTAATTGAAAACGGATTGGTTGATTGTATTGTAAACTTGCCGACTAAACTATTTCTAAATACGCAGATACCTGCTTGTTTGTGGTTTCTTTCGCGCAACAAATCAAACGGCGGTTTCAGAAAACGTGAAAATGAGATTCTGTTTATCGATGCCCGAAACATGGGTTTTTTGATTAACCGCAAAAACAGAGATTTAAGCGACGACGATATTGCTTTAATTACGGGAACTTACCACAACTGGCGAAACCCCGATGGCGATTACGAAGATGTTTCAGGTTTTTGCAAAGTAGCCAGTATCGAGGAAGTACAAAAACTAAACTATGTTTTAACTCCGGGCCGTTATGTTGGATTAGCCGACGAAGAAGATGATTTTAACTTTGTAGAACGTTTCACCGCTTTGAAAACAGAATTAGAGAACCAGATTGCTGAAGAAGCAGAACTGAACCGGAAAATTGCAGAAAACTTATCGAAAATTAAACTACCCAAATAATGGCTAACAAAGATATACGCTGGATACAACGCTTCCACAATTACCGCAAGGCATTGGCACGACTAGGCAATGCTATAGCTTTAAGTGAAGAAAGATTACTTTCAGATCTGGAGCAACAAGGACTAATTCAGGCTTTTGAGTTTACCTTTGATATGGCATGGAAAACATTACAGGATTTTATTGTTGAAAGAGGTTATACAGGTGAAAGAGAAAAACCAATACGGATAATTGTTGATGCAGCAGAACGAGGTATAGTAAAAGAAAAGAAGTGGCGCAAGATGTATGAAGGTCGAAACAAAACTTCGCATACCTACGATGAAGAAATAGCTGATGACATTGCGCAAAAAATCATTGAAGATTACCACAACTTATTTATTTTGTTAGAAACGAGATTACAATTAGAAAAATTAAACCAGGAAAAGGACTTATTCAACCAAGATTAGAGCTAATGACCTTTGGATTAGAACAACATATCATTGATAAAATCATTTCCGTTTTTGAAGCAAACGCTAAGGTTGATAAAGCCTACGTATTTGGCTCGCGAGCCAAAGGCAATTACCGCCCAGACTCCGATATTGACATTGCAATAAAAGGCATCGACATTACTTTAGACGATATACTTAAAATGAGTGTGGCATTTGAAGACAAGGGCATAAAAAACAAAATTGACCTGATTGATTACACAAGTATAAAAGAACCTGCCTTGCAGGAACATATTGACAGGGTGGGAATTGAGTTTTATAGTAGGTGGAAAGAATACATTTTAGGCGATGTTATTAACCTAAAAAGAGGATATGATTTAGCAAGTCAAAATAGAAAGGCTGGGAGTATTCCTATTTTTTCATCTTCAGGAATTACCGACCATCATAATGTTAGCATGAAAGAAGGACCTGGTGTCATTACGGGTCGATATGGTACAATTGGGAAAGTCTTTTACACAGATGAACCATATTGGCCATTAAATACAACTTTATACGTTCAGAATTTTAGAGGCAACCTTCCTAAATACATTTTCTATTTTTTACAAGGATTAGATTTTGAAAAGTATTCCGATAAAAGTGCTGTACCCGGTGTAAACAGGAATGAACTGCATAAGGAAATCGTGGTACTCCCTCCACTCCCCGAACAAACCGCCATTGCTTCCATTCTTAGCAGCCTAGATGATAAAATAGACCTGCTGCAACGCCAAAATATAACCTTGGAACAATTGGCCGAAACGCTTTTTAGGCAGTGGTTTGTGGAAGAGGCGGAGGAGAGCTGGGAGGTTGTTAAACTTGAAAAATTAGGAAAAATTATTTGTGGAAAAACTCCATCAAAGAAAATCGCCGATTATTTTAATGGTGAAATCCCATTTATTAAAATCCCTGATATGCACGGTAATACATTTGTTTTTGATAGTGAAGATAGTTTAACTATAGAAGGACTAGATTCTCAACAGAACAAAACAATACCTCCTAAATCCATTTGTGTCAGTTGTATTGCAACGGTTGGTTTAGTTGTTATGAATGCAAAAACAGCACAAACGAATCAACAAATAAATTCAATAATTCCCGCAAAAGAAGTTTATAGGTATTTTCTCTATTTAAAAATGCTTTCAATGAAAGATGATTTGCTCGCTATGGCAAGTGGTGGCACTGCTACAGACAATTTGAATACTGGGGATTTTTCAAAGATTGACATTCAACTTCCAGATCAAAATAAACTGAACGATTTTCACGAAACGATCCACCCAATATTTGAAAAAATATACACGAATCATACACAAATTCGCACCATAACTCAAACCCGCGATACACTTTTGCCAAAGTTGATGAGTGGTGAAGTGAGGGTAGCCCTCGACAATTAAAAAAATAGATGATATTTACGGAATAACAATTTTAAAAGGCGAAATAAGACTGATGAAATAATTGAAAGGAAGGCAACAACAAGAATATCAAGGGCCGATTGAACAATAGTTTTATTAGAATGTTCTGACATTCTTATAGTAACTTAAATTATTCTTCGTATGGAAACAAAAATCTCAAAACAGCCCCATTCTGTGATTGCTTTTATTCTTACCCTTATGGTACTCTCTTTTGCCGGATGTAAATCCAAATCAGATATTGTAAAAAGCCCCAGGGTATATTACGATTTTAACAAAAAACAATTGTACACCGATGCAGAGCATAAAGCTCCACAAAACAGGCCGCTGATTGTCAAAGAAACAAATGAATTACAAGTTGAGATGTCTAATTTTAATCCGTTGAATTACGACATTGTTGTTAAAGACACCGCTTATGATCGATTTGACCTGGATATGAAGCTTTTTAACGATCTGATCAAATATCCCGACGTAAAGATTGAGCCTTCAACAAAAAAACTTTTAGGAAATGAACTTCCACCAGATTCATTAGCAAAGAGTGCCGAAAAGGGATTTACAGGAACAAAGAAACCCTCAATAGGAACAACACAACCCTCAAAAGCAACATCCTGCGACTCTCTTTCTACCCAGTTAAAAGAGTTGGCAAATATTAGTCAGAGTCTTAAAAAAGGCATAAGCTTGTATAAAACCTATATTTCGAACATTGAAAATATCATTAGTTTTTATGATTATTTGAAGTCGCTTGAGGTAATTGACAAAAAGATGGTTGAAGACGGAATTGTTTCGAATATCATTATTCCAATCAATAGTATTTTCCCAAGCAAATTAAAAACAAGTTCCAGCCAGGTTTTTAAGAACGATTTTATCGGCATTGAAACTTCCAGTTATCAGGAAATTTTGAAAATAAAAGATGATTTAAAAGCCCAAATAGAATTGGTCGGAAAATTCAAAAAGCCAAAGGTGTGTGAAAGTTTCGATGCCAACAAAGCCAAATTTGATAAAGATTCGAGAGCAATATTATCGGCTATCGATGAATTTGAAACCTCGCATAAAAATATCGTTCTGCCAAATTTTACAAAAGTAATGTTGGTTTATGAGAAGTTACAAAGCCTTGCAAAAGCCGATCCACTTTTTGTGACAAAATCATATCCCATCAATAAAGACCTCCAAATGGTAACAATCTATAAATATAACCCTGTCACAAAATCGAAACAAGAACATGATGCCATTAATATTCAATTAACTAGAGGTTTCAGGATTGATGTTTCGGGAGGCGTTTTTGTAAGTGGATTATATGATAAAAAGTATTATTCGTACAATAAAGATTCAATATTTATTTCAAAAATTCTTCAGAAAGGAACTGTCATTGATTCAACCATTAGTGACAAATTTACAGCAATTTATTCCACTTCCGATGCAAAATTTAGCTATGGGGGTATGGTTTATCTACACGGACATTCACAAAATGCACATCCAATCAATTACGGAGGATATATAGGATTAGGTACCTTATTTAATGATCAAACAAGATTAACTGTTTCTGGAGGCGGTTCATTAATTATCGGAAGAAACTCACGAGCTTCGATAAATATTGGTCTAATAATGGCTCAGGTTAACAGGCTGGATAAGCCTTATAGCGAAGGGGTCTTCTATCAAAAGATTTTCGATAAAATTCCAGTTACCAGTGTTTGGAAATCCAGTTGGATGTTAGGATTTTCCTGGAAAATAGGAAAATAAAATTTATATATTTGAGTAGCTTTCTTCGGTAAAGAATAAACAGGTATCCTGTTATTGGTATGAACAGATTTAATTCGTTTATTGATGGAAGATTTTAATCATCATAAATATCCTCGAAACGCACCGACTATCTTTAAACGAACAGGTTAGCATGAAATGAAACCCATCACCGAAGATAAAATAGAAACCTTTGCAATTGAAACACTCCAATCTATTGGGTGGGAATATATTCATGGTCTGGCCATAGCTCCCGGAGCGGAACAAGCTGAACGGAAAAGTTTTGAGCAAATTATTTTGGCCGGTCGGTTGCGTAAAGCGGTTTCTATTTTAAATCCGGACATTCCACAGGATGCGCAAGAACAAGCTATACAAAAAGTATTGCGGATTTATTCGCCCGATTTGTTGCACAACAACGAAACGTTCCATCAAAAGTTAGTAGAGAAAGTAAAAGTACCTTATCACAAAGATGGATTTGAACGCAGTTATGAAGTGGCGTTAGTCGATTTTGAGAACGCATTTAACAACGAATTTTTAGCGGTTAATCAATACACCATTATCGAACGTAAAGGCGGCCTTGATGGCCGCCCCGAAAACAAACGTCCCGATGTTTTGCTGTTTGTTAATGGGATTCCATTGGTTGTAATGGAGCTAAAAAATGCGGCAGACGAAAACGCCACATTGCGAAAGGCGTTCGACCAAATACAAACCTACAAAGCCACCATTCCAAGTTTATTTACATACAACACCATTTGTGTTATTTCAGATGGGCACGAATGTAAGGCAGGCAGTGTTTCTGCAGGGTACAGCCGTTTTATGAATTGGAAAACTGCCGATGGGAAAAAGGAAGCATCACGTTTTATTCCGCAATTAGAAATTGTATTAAAAGGAATGTTTGACCCGTCTACTTTTTTAGACCTGGTTCGAAATTTTATTGTTTTCGAAAAGAGTAAAAAGGAAGATGCAAAAACAGGCATCACACAAATTGAAACCGTTAAGAAATTAGCGGCCTATCATCAATATTACGCGGTGAATAAAGCCGTTGAATCCTCAATCATTGCATCGGGCATAAACGGTGATAAACGCGGCGGTGTGGTTTGGCACACTCAAGGTTCGGGCAAAAGTTTAAGTATGGTTTTTTATTCAGGAAAGCTCATTACTGCGCCCGAAATGCAAAATCCAACCATCTTGGTCATCACCGACCGCAACGATTTGGACGATCAGTTGTTCGACACCTTTGCAAACTCCAAACAGTTATTGCGACAGGAACCAGTTCAGGCAAAAGACCGCGAACATTTAAAGGAGTTGTTGAAAGTAGGTAGTGGTGGAATTGTATTTGCTACCATTCAAAAGTTCTTTCCGGAAGACCAAAAATCATTGTACGACCAGCTTTCTGACAGAAGAAATATAATTGTTATAGCTGATGAAGCTCACCGGACACAATACGGTTTTGAAGCTTCGATCAAAGACGTAAAAGACAAAGAGACCAAAGAGAAAATTGGTGAACGCATTGCTTATGGCTTTGCCAAATACATGCGCGATGCTTTGCCAAACGCTACATACATTGGTTTTACCGGCACCCCGATTGAAGGGACGGATATAAATACGCCCCAGGTTTTCGGTCAGTATGTCGATGTGTATGATATTTCACAGGCTGTTGCCGATGGTGCAACCGTCCGGATTTACTACGAAAGTCGTTTAGCGAAAGTAAATTTAGACGAAGAAGGCAAACGCTTAATCGAGGAGTTTGATGCGGAACTGGAACAAAACACAGAAATTACCGACCGTCAAAAAGCGAATGCGAAGTTTACCAAGTTGGAGGCCATTGTCGGCAATGCCGAACGTATTAAAAACTTAGCGAAAGACATTGTAACACATTCGGAACAACGTCAACTGGTGTTTGAGGGAAAAGGCATGATAGTGGCCATGAGCCGAAGAATTGCAGCCGAATTGTACAAAGAAATTACGGCATTACGACAAGAATGGCACAACGACGATTTAAGCAAAGGAGCTATAAAAGTGGTTATGACCTCGACAAGCGCCGATGGTCCCGAAATGCAACGCCACAATACCACCAAGAAACAACGAAAGGATTTGGCCGATCGGATGAAAGACCCTGCCGACCCATTGCGTTTGGTTATTGTTATTGATATGTGGCTCACTGGTTTCGACGCGCCTTGTTTGCATACGATGTACATCGATAAACCGATGAGAGGCCACAACCTGATGCAAGCCATTGCAAGGGTTAACCGTGTATTCAAAGACAAGCCCGGCGGGTTGATTGTTGACTATCTGGGAATAGCCACCGACTTGAAAAAAGCGCTTTCGTTCTATTCTGCCGCTGGTGGTCGGGGCGAACCAACCTTGGATTTGAAAAAGGCCATTGAGTTAATGAATGAGAAATACGAGGTCGTTCAACAGTTTTTTAATGAAGAGGCAAAAACACAAATCGATATTGTTGCCGAAGAACCTGAAGCCTACTACGCGAACAGTTTTAAATTCAATTACCAACGGTTTTTCAAGGTAGAACCGAAAGAGAAATTATCGATCATCCTTCAGGCAGAAGAACATATTTTAGGTTTAGAAGATGGCAAGTCGCGTTTTGTACGCGAAGTTACTTTGTTAAGCCAGGCGTTTGCCTTATCAATTCCGCACGAAAGAGCAATGGAAATTAAAGATGATGTTGCTTTCTTTCAGGCAGTAAAAGCAAGGTTGGTAAAATTTGAAGGAACCGGAACAGGTAAATCAGACATTGAAATTGAAACGGCCATCAAACAAATCGTTGATGAAGCGTTGAGTTCGGACAAAGTAATCGACATTTTTGAGGCCGCTGGTATTGACAAGCCGGAAATATCAGGTCTGGAAGTGCTTTCAGATGAATTTCTTCTGGAAGTAAAAGGAATGAAACACCAAAATCTGGCTTTAGAATTACTAAAGAAATTGCTGAATGACGAAATAAAGACACGTTCAAAAACCAATTTAGTTATTAGTAGAAAGCTATTGGAAATGTTGGAGGGCGCACTTAAACGCTATTTGAATAATTTACTTTCAACAGCTGAAATTATTCAGGAACTCATCAACATAGCCAACGAAATCAAGCATTCCGACAAAGAAGGCGAACGACTTGGCTTGACAAAAGACGAAGTTGCATTTTACAACGCCTTAGAAGTAAACGATAGTGCGGTTCAGGTTTTGGGTGACGACCAGTTAAGAGACATTGCCAGAGAAATTACCGAGAAAGTAAAAGCCAATGCCACGATTGACTGGACAATCAGAGAAAGTGCAAGAGCAAGACTTATAGTAATCGTTAAGCGAACGCTCACAAAATGGGGTTATCCACCAGACAAACAGGCAAAAGCAATTGAGACCGTTTTAAAACAAGCAGAACTAATGGCAGAATTCTATACAAAAGATTAAGCCAACGCACAGTCGTTAGCACATTTGCATGCCCACACGAGCCAACGCTCAAACCAAAGGCTTGCAAAAGAGCTTCCGCCTCACCAGCCCCTGTTCCTCCGGATATGCTTAATATCTCGCAAACGCTGGTCCCCCGAACACTCAGGGCAATCTGCACCTTTAAATCAGGGATTTGCAATCCCGTATGTTCAGCAAACTCAATACACTTCATCCCCCCGGAATTCTAATCCCAAACCTGTGAATCATGTAACTCTTTGTTGAAATTGTGTAATACTTAGGTGCATGAAAGGAGCCAACTTTGGGTACAAATCAAACAGACAAAATCCTTTATTATGCCTTATCTAAAAAAGAAAATACTCTCTCTGTTCATTGTAAGTTGTTTCATCGCAACAAGTTTTGCGCAATCAACCGTAATCAAAAAAGACTCTTTGGCGCAGAAATTTTACGCCATCAATCACAAACCCCTTTATTGGTTTTCGTCGCGCAAAGACATAAAACGGGCAACAGAATGGCTTACGGCAATTGAAGAAGCAAAAGAATCAGGCCTGGTTTCAAAGAAACTCCTTACCAGTCAGGTACGCACCGCGATGCTAAATAAAAATACCCGGGACAAAACCGTAAAGGCGAATACGGATAGGCAGATTACCGGCCTGGTATTAAATTTCATCAAAGAGCTGCAGGAAGTCAACGCCCTTTTTGAATATGATGAAGTTACCGCTCCACAAAGTGATTCAGTTTATATTTATCAGTTGATCAATTCAAAAAACAAAGGCCCGGTTTCGAAAATTATTTCAGAACTCGATTGCCAGGATCATGATTACCAGGTTTTGAAAAAATTTATGAAGGATTCCATTACAGATAAAAACTCATTGAAATATAAATCTGTGGTTCTGTCCATGAATTATTTGAAGTATCTTTCGGTTAACCGTCAACCGGAATACATTGTTGCCAATATTCCGGAAACCGAAGTGAGGTATTACCAAAATGGCAAGCTGAAATTACAAATGAAATCGGTGGCAGGCAAGAAGAAGAATCCCACTCCGACAATTGCATCTTACATCACCAATATTGTGACCTTCCCATTTTGGAATGTACCTTTCTCAATCGCATCGAAAGAGCTGTTGCCCAAAGTGCAAAAGGACGAAAGTTATCTCGAACGGAATAACTTTGAGGTTGTTGATGCAAAAGGAAATGCTATTGACGATTCAGATTTAAACTGGGCCGACTATGATGAAAAAAACTTTCCCTATTTCTTTCGTGAGTCAACTGGCCCCAATAATTCGCTGGGCGTATTAAAGTTTAACCTGGGAAATCCATTCAGTATTTACCTGCACGACACGAACTCGAAAAGTGGCTTTGCAAAAGATTCCCGGTTTTTAAGTCACGGCTGCGTTCGTTTGGAAAAACCAATTGAATTGGCTGATCTTTTGACCAGAGGAAAGGTTAATGTGTGGGAATTAAAGACCGGGCAGAAAGACACCGAATCAAAAATCCTCAAATTGGATCAAAAAGTGCCGGTCTTCATTATTTATATGCCCGTAGTTGTTCAGGACGAAAAAGTTACTTTCCTGAAAGATGTTTACGGTCTAATTCAATAACGTTGAACTGCAAATGTATTTATTGTCGGGGTTATAAATAAACAGGCATGTTCCTCCTTGAATGCTTTCAATAATCGGCTTGTTCATTTCTGGCGGAAGCGCCGGACAGCCTTGGCTCCGGCCTAATCTTCCATATTTTTTGATGAATTTTTCGGTCGCATATTCAGCGGCATGAATGATGATGGCACGTTTGGCGGCAAGATCGTTAAAACCTTTTTCTACGCCTTTTATCAGCAATGCAAATCCAGTGTGCGAACCGACAAATGGTTTTTCAGTAATATAAAATCCCAGGCTGCTTTTGAATGAACCTTCCTCGTTCGAAAACGACTTGGCAAACTCATCACCGGTGTTCCGGCCATGCGCCACATAAGTATTAAATAAAAGTTTCCTGTTCTTCAGATCAATGACATAAAGGCGTTTTTTGTTACTCGATTGAGAGTAATCGGCAATGGTAACAATATTTGGATTTTGCAATTTGCCTTCATTTTCAAGCTTTTTTAAACCTTTAACCGCCAGGTTGAACACATCCCGGGCCAAACCTGTATCAACCAGATTTACAACAGTGTAAATATCATTTTCAACTACTTTCCCTGATTCAGAGTCAGAGTCACGTGCGTCAATTGCTACAGGTATTAATAGGAATAATATATAGATTATTATTTTTCTCATTCCGGTAAAGGTACTCTAATATACAAGAAACCCAAACCGAGCGATTTCCGGATGGGTGTACGACAAAATTCCGTTTATTAGATTTTTTTCGACTGACTCACCCCGGGTGCGCTTCGCTTACCCTGCCCCTCTCTACGAGTAGAGAGGGGAAAAGCCCTGCTTGCAGGGCTTGGGGTGAGTGAGAAAAACATTAATTATTTTAACGGACAACCTATTCCAAACCTCAAGGATCAGATAGATTTTAAAAAGGTAATTTTGTCATACAACCTTTCCGGATTTTCTAAAAAGAAAATCTGGTCAATTCATCTTGCTTCACCGATAGGCAACCGGCCCTGGTTTCCCAATTTCAAAATCCCGAAATCCGAAATCACCGGTTGAAAAGGAGTTCATCTTGAAAATATTGTGTCCGGTGCCTGGAATCTGAGGATAAAAAGAAAGAGAAATTTGAAAAGTATTGAAAACCAGGTTTTCGTTCTTGATTAGAACACCTACCCCCATTTGTGAATATACTTTGCTGTTCCTAAATCCATTGATTTCATCACTGAGCATACCAAGCGAGCAAATCAGAAAAGGGCCAAAACGAAATCCGATAAAATTCCATGGTGCATAAGCCTGGGTTTGAACAGTAAGCAACAGGCGGCCTGTACCTTGTAAGGCGGTCGAGTGAAATCCATCCAATCCATAGCCATCATTGAGTGTTAAACTATCTGAAAAAAGACGGTTAAATCCAAGAGTGACCTCTGGTTTTACAAATTGCCTGAATTTCCATTTGCCAATTTCAAATAATCCGGTAAAATAATTTGCTCCTGCGGTAAACACTCCTTCTTCAAATTTTGCTGCCCGGATAAAAGTACCATATTCGAAGTTTGAGCTCAGGTATCCCCAGGGATAATAATTTCCAAATGAAATACGTGCACCGAGATAAACCCGGTCGGTACGGCTTTTTTCCTGAATTCCACCGGTAATGCTTAAAACCTTTCCAATGGGTACATCTTCGGTAATCCCAAACTTGAATATATATTTATCCTGTACGTACTTTCGGGTTGAAATACCAATACTTGCCATATAAAAATTCTCGTCTGTAAACATGTGTTTCGTGTCAAATATTTCTTTTGGTTTATCAAGATAACGGACTCGCAAAAAACGGACTGTTGAAATGAAATTAGTGGTTCGTTTATATTCATTATTTCCTTTTAAAAGCTGTATGGCATTACCCGCCCAATAATCCTGAGAGTTAAACCTGTACCGAAGTATTTCCAAATGAGAAGGATCAGTGAGAGCTGAATCATTGAAAAACTGTTGCGTAAAATTTACACCTGCAGCCCACCTGGCAAATGGTGAAAAGAATGGGCGATCAATGGTGAAACTTCGGTTAAATTTTTTATTTCCATCTTTTCCAAAGTGCACTGTTCCCCTGACGTAGCTGTTCCTGATGTTTGGGATTGTGTAATTGGCATGGTAAGAGTTGATTCCTTTATCAAATTTTCGTGTAAAATCACCCTGAAATTCATGGCCTAAGCCCAGAAAATTCTTGTCAGCTAAATTAATGGTACTACTCGTAGGAGAAGCCGATCCTTTGGGGACAATGCTCCAGATATCGAGTTCGCGGATGAAAATATCAACCGAGTCGGATCCCTTTGCCGTAGCTTTAACGAAAAATGAAACATCACGGACATACCTTTGGCTTCGCACCAAACGTTCAGATTCTTTTACTAGCAGTGAATCAAATACCTGGTTTTGATGGATTAGCAGTAGATTGCGAATGGTTATACCGTGAGATTTGATGTGTAAATGATTACCGGCTTTAGACAGAAAATTTGGTGACCTGTAAATGCTATCGCCTATTGAATATCCAAACGGGTCAAGTGTTTCGATGTTAATATTCCTGATAATTTTCCCTTCGAAGGAGCTATATGGCTTTTGAATCAGCTTTTTATAGACTTTCTTTTTAATTTTCTTTTTTGGTGGGCTGGACGCAACCGGTTTAAAGATGAGCGAGTACATAAATTTGGTAAACTTGCCTCGTTTCGAAAAAGATTCAATTTCAGAATAAATTTTGGTTGAGTCCTTTACGACTGGCTTTTGCTGGGCAATTGCAAATGCACTTGTTAATATCGAAAACAGAAGTATGGCAATAATCTTGAACTGCATTTGGATAGTCCATTTTTGAATATTTTGAAAGAACCAGTATGTTCCGGTCAGTAATTATTTCTTTTCATTGATTGCCTTTACTACCTCTGCTTATTTTTTTTCTTCTTCAGCCTTTTTACCGGCTGCTCTTGCCTTCTTATTAAAATAACCTTTGAGAAGAAAATTATGCTTGGCTGCCTCCATGTTTTCGTCCAGTCCCTTGGAACTTTTCTTCAGATTGATGATGGTCTGATCTAAATTTCGCGCAATAGTTGTATCCTGAATTAACCGCCCAAGTGTTCCTTCTCCGCTGTTTATTTTAAACATGATTTCAGCAAGTTGTTCGGTGATAATTTCGGCATTCCCTGCAGATATCTGCAAACTGGCTATAATAGCATCTGTTTCCACAGGCTCTATTGATACAAGTTCTTCTCCTTCTCTCACCAAATCAGCGTTAGCGCTACCCTGCGTAATAATCAAAAGCCGGTCGCCAATCAATCCTTCTGAACCTATGGCAACCACACAGTCTGATTTAATGAAGCGTTTGACATCTTTCTGAACCAACAGATCAACCCTTACGGTAGAATCGTTGATAATGCTGATGTTGTCAACTGTACCTACATTAATTCCGGAGAAACGGATATTGTTTCCTACCTGCAAGCCACTTACATTGTAAAAAGTAGTTGTAAGTTTAAAAACCGGATTAAACAGGTTCTTCTGTTTCCCGATGATAAATATAGCCAGTATAAAAAGAGCCAGTCCTCCGGCAACAAACAGCCCTAACCGTACCTTAAATTGTGGTGTATGTGTTTCCATGTTCGTATGTATTGATTTTTATTTAAAGAATGAACTGATTAAAGGGTCTGTTGACTTTTCAAAATCGTCCAGGTTACCTTCCTGATAAACTTCGCCATCTTTTAACATGATAATCCGGTTCGCGGTATTACGGGCACATTCTATATCGTGCGTAATGATGATGGAAGATGTTTTATATTTTTTCTGAACATCGTTGATGAGAAAACTAATTTCATCTGATGTTACCGGGTCGAGCCCTGTAGTGGGTTCGTCGTACAGCATGATCATTGGATCCACAACAATGGTGCGGGCCAAACTGATTCTTTTTCGCATTCCTCCTGAAAGTTGTGAAGGCATTTTATTAAGGGCATTGGCCAGGCCTACATTTTCCAGGACCTCATTTACTTTTTCTTTAATCTCCTTTTCAGTAAGGTTCTTCCTTATCCTTCGCAACGGGAATTCCAGATTTTGTTTTACTGTCATCGAATCATACAAGGCGCCACTTTGAAAAAGGAAACCAATTTTCTGTCTAAGTTCACCCAATCTATCCATGTTCAATGTGCTTATATTTTCGCCAAGTACATTAATTATTCCATGATCAGGATTTAACAACCGAACAATACATTTGATCAGGACCGATTTTCCGGAGCCTGATTTACCAAGTACAACCAGGTTTTCGCCATTATAAAGATTTAAAGAAACATCTTTCAGCACCTCCTGGCTGCCAAATGATTTTTTCAGGTTATTTATTACAATAACCGGCTCACTTCCTGTCGTTTTATACGAACCTTTCTTTTGGATATCTGTTTGAGCGATGGTCATGATATTAGCATATCAGTAATTTGTACTGCAATCATATCTGTAATTATTACCAGGAGCGAAGCCAACACCACAGCCGAATTTGCTGCAATACCAACACTTTCTGTTCCGCGCCCGGCATTATATCCTTTATAAGAACCTACCAATCCGATAACCGCACCGAAAAAGAATGATTTGACAACGGCAGGTATAAAATCAATAAAGTCAATATGGCTAAATGCCTGTGAAAAAAATAGCGTAAACGAAACATCTCCCTTAATATTAGCGCCACCCCAACTTCCAAAAATGCCAAGTAAATCAGCATATAAAATCAGCAATGGGATCATTAGCGTGGCGGCCAGTACCCGGGTGACCACTAAAAACCTCATCGGATTGGTTGACGAAACTTCCATGGCTTCAATCTGTTCGGTCACTTTCATCGAACCTAACTCCGCACCAATTCCTGAACCAATTTTCCCTGCACAAATCAGTGCTGTAATCACCGGACCCATTTCCCTGATCAGCGAAACGGCAACCATTCCGGGAAGCATTGACTCTGCCCCGAAATCAACAAGAACAGGTCGGGATTGAATGGTTAATACCAAACCCATAATTGCCCCGGTAATTGAAATAAGTGGCAATGTTTTATATCCTATCTGATAACATTGGCGGAAAAATTCTTTCCATTCGAAGTGGCCCGAAAACATTTCTTTGGTAAGGTGTGCCATAAACAAGGAAACATCGGCCACATCTGTTAAAAAGTTACCGGCATTTTTTGTTTTAACAAGTGTTTTCTCGCTAAGCCGTGTCATGGATTGTTTCGCCACATCCCGGACTTTCGGGATAACTTTGACTGCAGGATTTGATTTTCCCATTTTGATTATGCCTAAGCTGGTTATATTTACAAATTTACGGGCAAGTTTTTCCAGATGTGTTACATAACTTTAAGAATAAGTTACATCATTCACACATTGAAAGGAATGTTATTCCCCAATTGAATCACGCTCAGCAGCTTTTGCTTTCTTCTTAAAAAATCCCCGAAGTAAAATATTGTGTTGGGCAGCCTCAAGGTCTTCATCCAGTTTTTTGGAACTGCTTTCCAGGTTTTTAAGCGATGCTTTTATATGAGCGCCGGCTTCTTCATCGTGAAGTAACACCCCGATTGAAGTTTTCCGGTTATTAGCGGCGTTTTTTAGTCCTGTGATAAACACAGATGCTGTATCAGCAATTTGCTGTAATTCCAAAACTGATGCTTTAACCGATTTAAATACGACTGTATCTGTTGTTAATTCATTGGCCAGCGTACCTTTTTTATTCAGGCCTGAACTGAATTCGGCCAGAGAACCAAGCATTTGTTGTGCTTTTGCAGATGCGTCCTGTAGCGACACAATAGTGGTATTGATATTTGCATATAATAAACTGTCGTTAAGTAATTTGCCAAGAGAACCTTCGCCGGCAGCCAACTTTTTGGTTATGGCTTTTACATCGTTGGTAATGACCAAAATGTTTTTATTATTTTCCTGAGCTGTATTGATCATATCTTCCGAAGTAAAAGTTTTTTCAACTTCCAGGGTGTCGCCTTCCTGAACTTCGGCAAACGCTTCGGTGCCGCCGTAAATAACCAGTATTTTATTTCCGATCAGGCCATCGTTTCCTAATTTTACCTTGGCATCTTTCCTGATGTATTGCCTGGCTGTGGTAGCAACCTTCATAATTACCTTCACCTGCGATTTTCCGTAAAAATTAAGGTTGCTCACTGTACCTATTTTAACTCCGGAGAACCAGATGTTATTTCCGGGCTGCAAGCCGCTTATATCATCGAAAAGTGAAACCAGCTCCATTTTCCGGTTAAAAGTTTCGCGCAGATTGCCGACAATCAGGACTCCTGACAGAAGAAATACCAAACCGATGAAAACAAAAACTCCGACTATTACTGCCCGTTTATTTGATGATTCGTTCATAGCTTATTGTATAAAATTGTAATTAAAGAAACCTCTGACCTGCTCATTATCGCTTGAGAAAACCTCGTCAAAAGTTCCGAATTTTAAAAACTTTCCTTTATGCAGCATGGCAATACGGTTGCCCGTATTTTTTGCGCAGGTAAGGTCGTGTGTAATAATGACCGAACTGGTGTTGTATTTCTGCTGAACTTCATTAATTAATTCAATGATTTCGGCGCTTGTAATCGGGTCGAGACCTGAGGTAGGCTCATCGTATAACATGATTTCGGGTTTCAGGATTAAGGTTCGTGCAATGCCTATTCGTTTGCGTTGACCACCTGAAAGATCAGATGGCATTTGTTTGATTTTATTGGTTAAGCCCACTGCATCCAAAACTTCTTCAACCGCAAAATCAACTTCACCTTTGGTCAGATTTTTTATATTCATGGTCAAAGGGAAGGCTAAATTCTGGTAAACATTCATGCTATCGTATAAAGCGCTGTGTTGGAATGAAAATCCGATTCGTATGCGTAGTGCATTCAGTTCTTTAACACTTAATTGATCAACCTGTTTCCCGAGCACATACACTTCGCCCTTGTCCGGCTGGAGTAAACCCACGATAATTTTGATTAAAACAGATTTTCCGGTCCCTGATTTCCCAAGCACAGCGACATTCTCTCCTTTAAAAAGATTAAAGTCAATCCCTTTTAGAACGTGCAAGTCGTCAAACGACTTATATAACCCGGTAATAGAAATAACCGTTTCTTCCTTATTGATGATATGTTGTTTCAAGTTTTCCATCGTTTAAAAAAATCTGATCCAATTGGCAATCTGAACAATAATCACTTCCTCAATAAAGATCAGGAACATGGCAAGTACTACGGCCTGGTTAGCAGCCTTTCCGACTCCCCGGGTTCCCTGTGTTGCATGATATCCTTTGTATGTCCCGACGATGCCAATCGTGAACCCGTAAACAATTGTTTTGATTACAGATGTGAATATATCGATGAAGGTGATCGTTGAAAATGCGTTTTTATAAAAGCTGATCAGGCTGCTGGTTTCCTCTGCGTGAACATTTAAATACGAACCATACAACCCGACAAAACTGCAATACAATGCAAGAATAGGAATGGTAATGGTAGTAGCCAACACACGGGTGACCACCAAATATTTAAACGGATTGATGGCCGATACTTCCATGGCATCAATCTGCTCGGTCACTTTCATTGAGCCAATTTCGGCCCCAATACCGGAACCCACTTTGCCCGCACAAATCAATGCGGTGACCAACGGCCCTAATGCCTTAATAATAGCAATTCCGATTAACGAAGGAAGCCAGGATGTTGCGCCAAAATCTTCCAATGAAGGGCGCGATTGCTTAGTAAAAACAATACCAACAATGAATCCTGTAAGAGTAATCAGCGGCAGCGATCTTAGACCAATCTCAAAACATTGATTAATTACTTCGCGAAGGTGAAAAGGTCTTTTAAATGCTTCCTTAAAAAAAAGACCAGTAAATTTCCAGGCGCTGTGAACCCCTGTAAAATAGTTATCAAGCCTTCTTGAAAATATGTATTTTTTGGAAGTAGTAGTAGCCATTTAGCTTTTTAATATATCGTGCAAGTTTGAAAACAACTGAAAGAAATGTGTTATATAGTTTACCAAATAAGTTACATGATTCACACATTGATTTTGTACAAAAAAAAGACCGTTCCTGTTAGGGAACGGCCTTTCTCACATTGACTTTTTCTCTAAAAACCTAACTCTATACTAAAACCTATATCCTAGTGACAGACCGAAGCCTGTATTTTTTGCGGTTGATTGATCATTGGGAGAATTTTGGTCTTCAGGATTAATATTCAGCATCCCGAATTGGGTATCCAATTGTAAGAAGATACCGCTTGCCATTTGATAACCGAAGAAGATGTTAGCCCCTGCATCAAATGCATTATAATCTACACCTCTCTCAATGGTTACAGAGTTTCCCTGAAATATTTGCTTACCACTGATACCATAAGCAAGATAAGGTCCAAATCCAAGCATTACAAATCCGTTGCCCAATGCACCTTTGTAAACCAGATTCAAAGGCATTTCAATATAATTGAGCTTGATTTCGTCGGTGAATTCCCTACCTAAAAGAGTATATGTGTTTTTAGCACCTTTTGTGGCAAACATTAATCCGGGTTGAAAAAAGAACTCCGGAGCAACTGGAATCTGAACATTAACACCACCATGGAACCCCAGGAGCATGTCGTTATCGAGTTTGTCCCCACTCGAAAGTTTTCCGTTTAAATTCTGGAAATTTACACCGCCTAAAATGCCAAATGACATTTTAGATTTTTCCTGCGCAATTGCGAATGATGCTGAAAGCACCAGGATTAATACGACTGATAATAATCTGTTTTTCATATTCTGCTTTTAATTGTGATTTTTGTGAATGATTTGATTATTGATTAAATGGTAAATGGTTAAATGGCTGAATAGTTGAATGGCTGAATGGTTACATTGCTGTTGGCAAGCAGACAGCCTGATAGCCTGATAACTTCTTTCTGAACACTACGACTGTAAACTGTGACTGAACACTGGCTTACTTTCCAGCTTCTTTTTCAGCTTCAGCCTTCATTTTTTCATTGGCAGTAATCAAAAATTCCACCCTGCGGTTCTGAGTACGGCCATTGTCCGTATTGTTGTCATATTTAGGCATATTTTCGCCAAAACCCTTGGTCCTGATCCGGTCGTTTGCTATTCCTTTATTGTACAGATAGCCGGAAACTGCTGCGGCCCGGTTTTGAGATAAATTCTGATTATACGCCTCGCTACCTTTACTATCGGTATGTCCCTGAACTTCAATATCAGTATCAGGATACACATTCAGAATTTTAACCAGTTTATCAAGATTAGTTTTCGCATCAGCCGACAGATTTGAACTATCGAATCCAAACAAAACATTGCTGCTGAATTCCACAACGATTCCTTCGCCTACACGTTCAACCTTTGCATCCGGAACAGTATTCTTTATTTCCTCAGCCTGTTTGTCCATTTTGTGGCCAATCACTGCACCTGTAGCGCCTCCAACTGCAGCGCCAATAATTGCACCCAGCCCGGTATTCCCGGCAACCTTGCCAATCACTGCGCCCATGGCGCCACCTGCAGCTACTCCTATTGCTCCTCCTTTTTGTGTTTTATTTAAAGAGGCGCAGCTCGAAAATATCAATGCGGTACTCAAAATCATCATCGTAATAAATCTGATTCTTTTCATAACGGTGTTTTTTATTGTTTAAAGATTTCTACTTATTTTTATCGTAGTAAAGATCGGCACTTAATAATGTTTAGGAGTTACATAACTTTAGCTTTAAGTTACATCATTCACACTATTTGAAATATGTGAATTTTGTAAGTCTTCGCAGGAATTATGTAACACTTTTCTCCTGAGAGTCCCTCATCTTTGCTGGGTGAAAACTCTTTCACATATAAAATTTAAAGAAATGAACTCAACTGAAATGCAGGGAAATTGGAATGTAACCAAAGGCAAACTCAAACAGAAATTCGCAATCTTAACCGACAATGATCTGATGTTGCTGGATGGAAAGAAAGAGGAACTTCTGGGAAGGCTTCAGGAAAAACTTGGCAAAACAAAGGAAGAGTTGCAAAAGATTATTGCATCACTTTAATAGAAAATTAATTAAAATTAAAACCAAAAAGTATGAAGAAATTAGTTTTACTTTCATTGATTGTCGTTTTTGCGATGAGTAGTAATGCTCAAACGATAGACAAAAAATGGGGCCTCGGCGGAGGCGCCGGCGCATACGGAACCATAGAGAACGGCGGTATTGGTATCATTCCTGAATTGTATTTAAGCAGGTACCTCAGCCCTCGTTTTGATATCATGCTGAAAGGCAACATGGGTATCTACCGAACAATATTGCAGAGCAACCTTGATTTTGTAAATCCGTTTCTGAACCTTAGACTGAAACTTTCAGGCGAAGACTCAAACTTACGTCCTTATCTGTTTGCCGGGCCGGGCTATTTGTTCGACAATTCGGTTGAAGCTTTTAACTTCGATTTAGGCCTGGGAAGCAAATATTATATGAGCTCCAATTTTGCGCTTTATATGGAAGCTGGCTACATTCGTGGTATTGAGTCGGTTGCCAAAGGAATAACCGGAAGAGAAAATCTATGGAAAGTTACAGCAGGCGCTGAACTGGATTTTGGTAAGGCCAAAGATTCGGACATGGACGGTGTTTCGGACAATAAAGACAAATGTCCGGATACTCCTGCAGGAGTTACTGTTGATAAAAATGGCTGTCCAATTGATACCGATGGCGACGGCGTAGCCGATTACATTGACGATTGCCCGACTATTGCCGGATTAACTTCGCTGAAAGGTTGCCCGGATGCAGACGGTGATGGTGTTGCCGATAAAGACGACAAATGTCCGGACACTCCAAAAGGATGGAAAGTGGATGCCAATGGATGCCCGCTCGACCAGGATAAAGACGGCGTTGTCGATGCATTAGACAAATCTCCTGATACTCCAATTGGAGTTAGTGTTGACAAAGACGGTCGCCCTATTGATACTGATGGTGATAGTGTACCAGATTACCTTGACAAATGCCCAACGGTTGCAGGACCCAAAGAAAATAATGGATGTCCGGTGATTGAAGAAGCTGCAATAGAAGCTGTTTCTCCGGAAATGACAATTGAACCTGTTTATTTTGACTATGATAAGTCTAATATTCTACAAGTCGAAAAAGCAAAAATTGAAAAACTGGTCAAATTATTGAAATTAAACAATGATTATAATGTTGACCTGACCGGCAATGCCGACAGTAAGGGTACTGAGGAATACAACATGGAACTGTCGGAAAGACGAATAAAGTCGGTTGTCAAAGCAATAACCTCTTCAGGAATTAAAGCGGTCCGTATTTCAAAGCAAAAACCACTTGGAGAAACAAAACCTGCTGCAACTAACGACACAGAAGAAGGTCGCGCATTGAACCGCAGGGTAACATTTGAAGTCATCAAAACAAAATAATCAATCAAATAATCAATCAATTCAGTATTTAGTATTAAGTCCATGTCAGATTTTGGCATGGACTTTTTTTTGGTGCGCCCGGCAT